>NZ_JAZQPV010000123.1:0-7641 GCF_045628685.1 Acinetobacter sp. | reverse complement strand
GTGTTGAGTATTCATTTTTAAATTCCTTATTTGTAAGCTAATAGGGTGGGTGATTCTTATTTGCTAACTAATGCTGTATCCGTGCGCTGCGTTTAACTTACTCGAAAAAGTCACTCAGGCTTTGATACGTATCCTCGCGATCGATCGAACCACACGAGTAATAGGACCAGGAAAATTTGAGCTGTCCATCTTCGAGCTGAATGTTATCGAGGTTTGAGAGAGACCAGTTTTGACTTGGGTAGTCCTTGTGCGGCAGCTGGATTTTTGTCTTGTCGATCGACTCGATAAGTTCCTGGTACAATGAGGCAATTGCCTCAGCTTGGTTGAGGTTCATGCTGCTTCTCCTTGGATATAAATAATTTTCATGAGTCTTATCTTAACTGAGGGGGTTATAATGGAAATATTACTTCGCAAATGTCCTAAATGTAATGGTGAAATACATTATAAAACAAAAGCTGCTTTTAATAAAGCTAATTTATCAAATACAAATTGTCCAGCTTGTTCTCGAAAAATATCTAATTCCTTACGAAAAGGCCAACCGTCAAAATTAAAGGGCCAAACAATTAGTAAATCAAGCCGTAAGCCTAAAACAATTCCTATTACTTGTGGAACTTGTAACGAAATATCATTGTACGCTAAAATGAAAACAGTTACATTTTGTAAAAGATGTTCAGCCCGAAAGCACAGTAAATTAGTTGAATACAATAAGCAAAATGGTCATCCTCTAAAAGACACAACCTTTACTGAACATTGGATTAAAACTTTACCAGAACATGAAGCTAAACTAAAAATAACAAATTTTAAACAAAAAAGATCAGCAGCTTTTACGGGTATTAAAAATCCACAGTTTGGCAAACCACCGAAACAGACTCCTGTTGTCAGTCAAGGCTGTAATGGTTATTGGTTTGATCTTTATTTTCGTAGCTTTTATGAATTATCTTTTTTAGTTTGGTTTAAGCAGACTCATGGGTATCTTCCGCAAACTGCTGAAACTGCTGAATTTAAAATCCCACTCCCAACTGGTAAAAATTACTTTCCAGATTTTTACGACCCAAATACGCAAATAGTATATGAAATTAAACCATTTAGCAAATTAAATGATCCCGATAATATTTGTAAATTCAATGCTGCAAAAAATATTTTTGGTGAAAAATTTAAAGTTGTCACAGAAAAAGATTTCTCTTTAGTTTATAAAACTTACACCACACTCGAAAATTTACGTGTCAACAGGCACCCCAGATGTTAAGTTTTGGGTTGGCAAGCGCCATAGCTGAAGATGGGATAAAATATAACGCTGATCTTCAGTTAGAAGACACGCTATTGCGGTTAATTCATTATTGAAATACGGTTCATGGAACTCGGCCGTGGGAATGCCTGCGTCGTTCAGATTCTGGCGAAGCGTCTCGAGCTGCGATTTGTTCTTGATGGTGAGGTGAATGTACGACGGATGAAAATCTTCCGGTCGGCCATACGTGTAGGCATGTTCAACGGCTGCATGGCCGGCTTGAATTGCCTGTTGCGCGAGTGGGATGTCGCGGCGGCTGATGGAGTAGAGGTACGTCTTTTGCGGCTTGAGAATCTAAAGCTGGGTCATGATGCTTCCTTTCAGTGGTTGAACTACAAAATATATACTGGTCTCGAGGATTGGATTCGAACCAACGACGCTAACCACAGTCAACGCGACCAGCCGAGGCAGGTCATGCTACTTGGTTTCGGTATCACGTGGATCGCCACGCCGCTCTCCCGCTGAGCTACCTCGAGTTACGACTCATTTATCAGTGATCGAATTTCTTCGATCGACCAACCTGATACATCATAAATTCGAAGAATCAAGTTCGGCGAGACACCTGTAACCTGGGCTCGAACCTTGCTTAACATCGAATTTGTTACACCTAAACGCTTGGCCAGCATGTCATCCCGTGTAAGACCAAGCTTTTGATTGAGGCTGTCAATCAGCTTGTGCGGGCGGTTACTTGCCATTTCAATCCTTACCGACGTATAAAGAAACCGCCTTCAGCCTCAGCCTGGCATTGCACACACTTGGTGCATGACGGATATGCTTCACGTCGCGCGAGTGGGATTGGTTCATCACAGTCTTCACAAACTTTCTTGCCAGCACCCAACATCTGCGATGCCAGAATTGCGCGACGATCTTTCACCGTCTGTTCAATCTGTTCCTGAAAATCGTCCTGTGCTCCCCAACCCTTCATACAAACTCTCCAAACTTTGTTTCGATAAAGACATTATACAATAAACATCAAACTTTGTACAACTTTATCTTCCTCTTCTGAATCCCTTCACGAGGTATTCATCGAGTTGTTCTTTCTTGATCTTGACAGGTTTTACACCATCGGTTACCCAGCAGGTTCCAAACTGGCTGTTGCCTTCTCCAGTTTGATGTTCTGAACTCTTCTTTCCAATTTTGCTACGATGATTATCACCCAAGTGTTTGTTTTTGAAGGTGTCATACCGAATTTTACCTTCAGTATGTTTCTTCTTCATTTCAGCGCTTGCTCTCTGGCATCCTGCTTTTCTAAATTGAGGGTCACTTTTCCATTTTTCTTTTGTGGCCTTTACACCAGCAAGCGAACATTTTCTTTGATGTTCAACACTGCTAAATTTCCCACCGCCCTCACCACCATTTTTCAGGTTTAAGCAAAGTGGATTTGACAGCAGCTCTTCACAAACAATTTCTGTCTCTCGTGCGCATAGTGCTTCACGTGATGGCAAATATTCAAGAACTTCTCGCACAAAATTTTTCTTGCCGTATTTCTTTACTTCTGCTTTTACTCGTCTACCGCTTCCCAAGTATCCATCGTCGATGTTCTCAGTTGAGTGCATTCCAATGTAAAAGCGGCCATTGAGAATGTTGGTTGTTTTATAGATGATATGTTCCATCATCTATTTATATCAGGTGGTGATCCCTATGGGGCTCGAACCCATAACCTTGACGTTTTAGAGACGTACGCTCTACCAATTGAGCTAAGGGACCTTTTATCGATTCAGTGTTTACTGTTTCGATAGAGTTATTATACACTACTGGCCAAAAAAGTACACTATTTTATGCCTCTGGTGGTGGCCTTTTATCCTTAAGGTCCTTGCACACGAGGAACACCCACTGAGTGATGAAGCTTTTAGGGTCCTTGGGATCGTGTAGAACGCCGAGGTTCTTTCCTGTTGCGACGAGCGTGCCGTCAGCCGTGTATACATCTGAGGAGTCCACGTGCATCTCGCCGGTGTTGCATACTGTCGTCATGTGGTTGACGTAATAGGAGTCCTTCTCCTTCTTCCCACCAACATTGATCGGTTGATGGAAATTAATGCGGAAGTTAGAGGAGACCTCAAATCCCTGGTTCCGTGCAGCGACTTTTAAGGACGCTGGATCTAGACCAACTTCTATTTCAGGGGTGTCCATGATAATGTCCCAGGCCTTTGGGATTGGTTGAGCAGGTGTAAGGCGTTTTGGAGCAGCGAAGGCTAGAGTCGCAACGCTGGCGGCAATAAGCACATAAGGTAGAATTTTAGCGACGATCATCGTCTGTCCTGGTGGTGCGGTTATGTGCCTAAGTTAAAAGCCGCGCTTTGATGTAATGGAACTATTATACATCGGTGCCAAGTCGCACACCGAAATTATAATTAGGTCAGACCCTGGTAGAGGAAGTCATGAGCATCATCGGCATGGTCTTCCATCCAGTCGTCGATCTCCTTGGCGGAATATCCACGCTGATTCAACCACTCTTCAAGCTTGCCCAGGAGAAACTCTGCGCTATCTTCGGGAGAACCCTTGTCGCGTGCATCATCATGAAGCTCTTGGTCAATTGCATCATCAATGAAGCTTTGCAGCATGTCATTGACATCCTCGTCATCGGTTGGTAGAGGATCACGTGCTTCAGAAATAAACTGCTTAAAGGTCATCTTCAGGTTCTCAAACACGAAGCTCTCGTTGGTCTTCTTGCGGCCTTTTCTCTTACCATGAACGAGCTTGCCTCGTCTCTCTACGATTCCATTCACATACGCCCAATAGTGAGGACCCTTCTTTGGAAACTTCTTGAGTGCCTGCTCCTCAGCTTCTTTCCACCATTTTTCAATGTGTTCGGGCGACTTGCCGGTCTCTTTGGCGTACTTCTTTACAACTGCGTTTGGCATGATGGTGATCTATGATGGCGATCACCTATTTATGTGATTCAGTCCTTCAGCAGCCATAGATTATACACAACGCTGGTGAGAATGTCATGGAACTGGCGCTTCATCTGAAAGAGGTACTTCTCATGGAATCCCTCTCCGAGCGACTTCATACTTTGCTCGAACATTCCACGGAAGAAGGAACGCGAGATCGAGTAGGTTGAATCAGGGATGATGACGGTCACGACGCATTCTTCTGCATCATAGTCATCAAGCTTGAATAGAAGACGCACTTCCTGACCCGCCTTATAGCCGATAAAAAGTTGTGTGTGAAGCTCTGTAAAATCTATGGTCACCTGGTTTGGTGGGGGCGCGCCGCGCGCCCCCACATCTGGGCCATCGGCTGGGTGCATGACGCCAGGAGTGCGGTTCACGTAGAGGTCCTCGTCTTCCACTGCCGTAACCGAGATCGTGTCCATCGTGTTTACGAAACCGTCAGTAGGATTCTGAAACTTCACGATGGTGCATGACGTTTCATCGCCTACCTTCTTGCGGTCCAGCTTCGACAGCAGCGTCAAAAGGTTCCGACGGCTCAGGTATAATTTTTCGCTCATATTTTGTTCCAGACTTTTTTAAGAAAACTAGTGACGCTGCGAGGCTCCCGGGTGACGCCAGTGACATTGCGGTTTATACTGAAGTTGTCCTCATTAACCTCACCGCGGAGTTCACCACGGCAGCGCCTCACGTACAGGCGCTGCGCCCGGGACGAATTGTAGTTGAGCTCGTACATTGCGCTGCCGCGTAGCGTGCAGATGCGAAAAATTGCAGATGAGATGGAGGCAGCAGGGCCTCCATCAATTGCCATGGAATACAGCTGTGCAACCGTTTTGACATCTAGGTTCTCGTTGTCATCGCGTTTGACATTAGGTGAACAACCCTGTTGCGAAGCGAGCAGGTGAATGTAGAACATGTTCTTCGTGTTCTGTGACTCGAGGAAGTCCCGTAAATGGCCTAGGGCCTCAGCATCATCGTGTTGCTGAGCCCATTGGTCAGACTCAATGGCGCGAAGCAGTGCCGCCTGCACCGTGCTTATCGTGATCAGCTGTTTTGACATGGTTTTTCTGAAGGAAGGACCCAGCTGAGTGGGTCATACCCTTTAATTATACCACGTCCGTCAGCTCACGAACATCCTTCGCGGTAGGTCCATACGAGGCGCCGATGATCTCCATGTCAACCGCGTTTGCGATGAAGCTCAGCAGTTCTTCAGGCTTCAGCTCGACGATCTTGCCACGGCTCGAAACCACGTTCACGTACGAGCCGAGTTGGTCCATGCAGGTGACGATCATTTGCGGCTGATCCACCTCGACCCCGAAGGTCTGCGCGACCAGCTTGCCACGTGTGAAGTCCTCCTTGATGAAGGCCTTCAGAGACGCAAGGTCCAGCGGCGCATAGCGGATGGACCCTTGCCAGTCATTCTTGAGGTTCGTCGAGTCCGTCAGCTCCTTGTCAGTGATCCCCGCGCCCGAGTAAAGGAGGGGACCAGCGCCGTGACGGGTGCAGTAGGCCCGCGTCATATAGACTGGAGTTACGACTGTCTTCCCAAGTTCCGCAGCTGCGCGAACCGAGGAGGCGAGGCCGGTGACCGAGCGCGTGACGTGAGGGAACTCGCCCAGGTACTCGTCGAGCATCAGGCCTTGAGCACCCTCGATCACGACGGTGTCATCGTGGTTCATCTTGCGTTTCGGGTCGTTGAGCGACAGGTTCTGCATCGCCTTCATGCAGAGGTCAGAAGCGACGCTGCGCGAGGGGATACCGAACGTGCCGAAGATCACTTCTGCCTGGGCCTTGATGTCATCCGACGACTGGTCGAACATGTCACGGCGAATCCCGAGTTTCTCGAGTCGAGCTGGCACCCACTCCAGGCGGATGCGCTCCATCACCTCGATGGTCTCGGTGTAGTTGTGGAGCGTGTTGAAGTCGAGATAGAAACCGGCTTGGTGGCGGGTCACCGTCTCGTTGATGCCCATGCCACAGGAACCGTGGCGATTGACACCGCGCGAGAGCTCGGCCAGGGAGTTGATGGCCATGTCGTAGACGGTCGTCACACGGCAGTCACCATGCGCGTAGACTCGGGGCGTGTAGCCCATCCGTTCGAGCTCTTCACGTTCCTCGGCGAGGACTAGCGGGTTGAGCAAGAAGGCCGCGCTGAGGTAGGTATGTGCGCCGGCGAATGTGCCCGAGCTGATATGGCCGAACACGTAACGGTCCTCGCCGTCCACGACTGTATGGCCGGCCTGCGCGCCACCGTTGCCACGAGCGACGAAGGGCGCCTTGTATTTGCGAACGAAGAAGTCGGTCGCGAGACCCTTCCCTTCGTCGCCGTAGTTTGCTCCGATAACTGCGATTGCACGTGTCATGGCTGTCCTTTGTTAGTGAGGGTTTCGTAGTCACGCTTTGCGATGTAGCAGGTGCCGCCGCCCTGGGTTGGGGCTTCATCGTCGAGATACTCGATGCCAAATTTGATACCGAGGTACTCATACAATCGCAGCTCGAAGACGCCAGCTTCACCTTCTTCGATGAACTTTATCTTTTCGACCTTCGCCGGCTTGAGCGGCTTCGAGATGGCCTCGAGGCTGAGGCACACGTCGTTGTCCTTGTCGCTGCCACCGTAATCACTTGCAATAGCAGAAACGATTTCCTCGCCAATGAACTGCTTCGCGTGGGTCTTGATCGTTGCTTGTGCTTGATCAAAGTCCATTTTTGCGTCCTTTGTTGGTTGATGTAACTATTATACACTAACCTGAATTCTTTGTACACTCCTGATTGTGCTTACAAAAATAAAAATGGGACCGCGCGGTCCCATTCGTGTTTCAGCTTTCGTCGATTATTCGCCGAGAGCGCTGCTGAAGGCGTAGCGCAATGCGTCCGGCACCTTCGACTTGGAGATCACTTCGTAGATGTCATCGCCTTGCGCGATCGCGATCGTGGCGAGAACGACTTCGGTGAGGACCGAAGTGTCTTTGACGAAGATCGCATTCGCGCCGAGCATGTCGATCCAGCTTTCACGGGTACTGCGGCTTGCGCGGCCGCCGCGTTCGATGACGACGTGGAACACGTTGTACTTCGCTTGTGCGCCCTTCAGGCTCGTGGCCGGCGGGGTGTCTTCGTAATCGCCTGGGCCGAAGATTGTCGACAGGTCGCTCTTGCGAACCGTGGCAAATGGAGCCGGCTCGTCGCCGAAGGTGAAGAGGAAACCTTTACGGTTTTGCTTCTCGAACGACTCGAGGTAGGTGTAGTTCGCGGCGAAGTACCACGACAGGTCGTACGACTCGGAACCGTTGCCGCCGCCGTTGGCAACCAGCCACATCTGGCGCAGCTGCTCAACGATCTTCAGGTCTGGCTCGAAGTACGAAACCTGCAGGGCGCCGTGGCCTTGTGCGAAGACGTCGTCGATCGCGTGGAACATGACGTGCGGGTCGCTGACGATGCCGGTCTCGTGGATTTGGGTCATCAGCTTTG
>NZ_JAZQPV010000122.1:0-9105 GCF_045628685.1 Acinetobacter sp. | reverse complement strand
ACCGGCCAAGTTAAGCCTTGAGGATCAGGTTCTGCTCTGTCTGAGCTATTGGCGGGAATACCGAACCTTATTTCACATTGCGACGAGTTGCGGTGTTTCAGAAGCCACAGCCTCAAGAATTGTCCGTCATGTTGAAGACTTTCTGATTCGGTCCAATCTTTTTAATTTACCCAAAGACTTACCAGAAGGTGAAGGCATCGACTGGAATGTGGTGATCGTGGATGCCACAGAAATCCCAATACAAAGGCCTAAAAAAACAGAAGAAAAGCTATAGTGGCCAGAAAAAGACCCATACCTTCAAAGTACAGCCATGATTCACTACAAGACTTAGCAAATTCTGAGTTTATGTAGCAGTCGCGGTGCAGTGCATGATCGAGCTATTCAAAATAAACCTGCATCTTGTTCCATCAGGAGTTTTTATCCTTGCAGATCAAGGCGATCAGGGGATTTATACTCTGCATCCGAATAGTCTGCTACCTTTAAAAGCCAAAAGACGCTGTAAACTGGATCCTGAACTCAAAATCTATAATCAGGAGATCAATAAAAGAAGAATGGGAATTGAGCATGGTTTTGGCAGCCTGAAAACCTTCAAGATCCTTGCCGAACGTTATCGAAATAGAGGCAAAAGACTCGGTTTGAGATTCAATTTAATTGCTGGAATCTATAACCTGGAGCTGAGTAAAAAATGATTTATGAAAGAAGTCTATTTATCAAGAGAATTCTATTGTAAATAAATGGAATAATCTCATAAAGACTATGAAATATCACTAAGAACTTACATGAAAGTAAGTCGTAAAGGGAAAAGCTACACCATTAAGCCTTATAGTTTTGGGAGAGACTATCAGGCTTTTATTTTTGATTATGATAAAAAACTATGCATGAGTGACAACGCAATTCAAAACTGCCGCATTATTATTTCCCCGTATAAGATTTTAATCTAAGTGCAATGAAGGAGTGAATTATTAAATTATCTTTTATAGATAACTCAAACACACATTTAATAACTAGAACCTTGTATTTTTATACAATTTTGGACATGAACAATTCTCTATTTAACCATAAGTTTAAAGAAGCATCTTTTCACTATAGATCAAGCTATCTGCGTAAATATTTAAAAAATTTATTTATCATGAATGTGGCATTTAAAACTCAAATAGTAAAATAGTAGAGGAAATTCATTATGCGTGCTCTTACTTATCATGGCGCTCGAGATGTTCGGGTCGAGTCTGTCCCAGATCCAGTGATTCAGGAACCCGATGATGTCATTTTACGGGTCACTGCGACTGCTATCTGCGGTTCGGATCTTCATCTTTATCGCGGTAAAATTCCTGCAACCGAAGAAGGCGATATCTTTGGGCATGAATTTATGGGAATTGTTGAAGAAGTGGGGTCAGAGGTCACTCAAGTTAAAAAAGATGATCGCGTCATTATTCCTTTTGTAATTGCCTGTGGTCATTGTTTTTTCTGTGAACATGATTTGACTGCAGCCTGCGAAAAGACCAATACCGGACGAGGCGCAATTTTAAATAAGAAACAGATTCCACCAGGTGCAGCACTGTTTGGATATAGTCATTTATATGGCGGCGTACCGGGTGGACAGGCGGAATACGTGCGGATTCCAAAGGGCAATGTAGGACCTTTTAAGGTGCCAGGTTCATTATCCGATGAAAAAGTATTATTTCTGACAGATATTTTACCAACAGCTTGGCAAGCGGTAACCAATGCAAATATTGGTAAAGGTTCAAGCATTGCCATTTATGGAGCGGGTCCTGTTGGCTTGCTCTCGGCTGCATGTGCGAAAATGTTAGGTGCTGAACAGATCTTTATGGTCGATCATAATAATTACCGCTTGGAGTATGCTCGCAACACCTATGGGGCAATCCCTGTAAACTTTGACAAGGTCGATGCAGCTGAATTTATTATCAGTAACACTGCCGGTCAACGTGGTGTAGATGCGGTTATTGATGCGATTGGTTTTGAAGCCAAGGGAAGCATGATTGAAACTGTGATGACCAATCTTAAAATTGAAGGTTCAAGCGGGGCAGCGCTACGTCAATGTATAGCCGCGGTTCGTCGCGGTGGTGTGGTCAGTGTACCGGGGGTATATGCAGGCCCCATTCATGGATTCCTGTTTGGAGATGCCTTCGATAAAGGTCTGACATTTAAGATGGGGCAAACGCATGTGCATAAATTCTTGCCTAAACTTTTAGAATTTATTGAAAACGGAGACTTATCTCCGGAAGCTATTATCACTCATCGCATGAATCTTTCAGATGCAGCTGAAGGTTATCGTATTTTTGATAAACGTGAACAGGAATGTCGTAAAGTTATTTTGACTCCTTAACTTGACGCCTTAAAAAGTATTTTAATATTCTTAAATGAATTATATAAAAGTAAATGATCTTAAACAGTAGCGGTAGTTTAAATAGCGCTACTGTTTTGCTTTAAGAATTTTATATTATTTTATCATTACTATACAAAATTACTATAATTCAAATAATTAACAGATTTAAGATGAAGTGAAATACAAGATAAATAAACTTTACTTATAGGTTTCTATTCATGGTGTATGAATATGGGCAGCAATAAAATAAAAGGAGAAATATCCTTGATTTTAAATAAAATTTTTTTTGAATTTGAAGAGAATGAAACTGATATTTATCAAAATTTAGAAAACACCCTTAAAAAACTAATCATGTTCGCACCTGATATTCCTCATCCGGGAGAGGGGAAAACATTAGCGCGATGGAAGATACTGGCAAAAGTTGGATCCACTAATTTAAATTTAGCCAAATGGTTTGAATCTCATCTGGATGCACTGAGCATTTTAAATGAATTAAATTATAGTCCAGCTAATAATGGACTTTGGGCGGTATGGGCGGCAGAAGGAAGTACACATCCCATTCATTTTAAGCAGGCTCTCTGTTCAGGACAGAAAAACTGGTGTTCAGGTGCAGGACTGGTCGATTATGGTTTACTTACATACCGCAATGAGCATGATCATTCACAATTAATCATTGTCGATATGAGCCAGCCAAATATTCACATCAATCACGAGGGTTGGCATGCCATTGGAATGCAGTATACCCGTACTGCATCAATAGTTTTTAATCAAGTAAAGGCTGAAGCGGTCGGTGGTTCAAATGCCTACTTAGAAAGGCCTGGATTTTGGCACGGCGCAGCTGGAGTAGCTGCCTGCTGGTTTGGGGCTGCAACACGTCTGGCCGATTTTTTATATCAGCAATGCAAAACAAAGCCGAATGCTTATCGTCTGATGTATCTGGGGGATATCAGTACTTTACTGTTCACAACGAAACAATATTTTCATTATGTGGCAGATCAAATTGATCAATATCCTGCGCAAGGCCATGAACTCATTATCCGGATACTACGTGCCAAAGTTGAGCAAACTGCACAGGCTGTTTTAGAGCAGGTCGGCAAGGCACTGGGTGCGAGACCTTTCTGTGAAAATAGGATTTTTGCCGCTTTGGTCGCGGACTTGCCTGTATTTTTGAGACAAAGTCATGCAGCCTTTGATATGGAAAGAATTGGAGAGCTTGTAAGTCAGGAAAGTGAAGGTGGTGCATGGAGGTTATAAAAGATGATGGGGTGGGAGATCGCATTATTTTTGGAGATGGGACAAGCTATCACGAATGGCGAGGCTGGTCTGGACTGCAGTCTTTAAGACAGTTGGATCTAGTCACCTGCTTTCCCGAAGGAAGGCGTGTCCTTATAATCGCACCACATCCAGATGATGAAATTCTAGGTTGTGCAGGGTTATTACAGCAACTTGCCGAGCTTAAACGTGACATTGTACTGGTTTCCGTTACCAACGGGACTCAAAGTCATCCAGATTCACAGCTTTATACACCGCATCAATTAAATACGATAAGGCCCGCTGAAACCCATGCTGCGCTTGATGTATTAGGTATAAGTCATGCGGTAAAACGTATTGCTTTAAATTTAATGGATGGCGAAATTACTGCACAGCAAGACTGGCTCTATAAAGCTTTAAGAAAATTGATCAGTTCCGATGATATTTTGGTTTGTACCTTTGATAAAGATGGACATCCTGATCATGAAGCGACAGGAAAAGTGGCCCAACAACTGGCCAGTGAATCTCACTTGATCTGCTATCAAGTGCTGATCTGGGCATGGCATTGGGCAGCTCCTGATGATCGCCGTATTCCATGGCAAAATGCCTTAAAATTAGAGCTTACCCCGCAACAATTACAAGATAAAAATAAGGCAATTTTGTGTTTTAAAAGTCAGCTGGAAACGGATACCAGTACAGGACAAGCGCCTATTTTATCTCCGCAGACCATTCAACGAATTTTATTGCCTTACGAGGTTTATATTTGTGATTAATCAGACAGATTATTTTGATGAACTTTATAAAAATAGTGATGACCCTTGGGATTATGAACAACGTTGGTATGAAGAGCGTAAACGACAAATCTGTTTAGCCTTACTTTTACAACCTGTTTATTCAAAGGTATTGGAAATTGGCTGTTCTAACGGCGTTTTTAGCCAACACCTGGCTCAACGCTCGAAGCAATTAATTTGTCTGGATGCTCATTCTAAAGCAGTACAATTGGCACAAGTACGTCTTGATCATTTATCTCATGTAAAAGTCATACAGCAGCATATTCCTGAACAATTTCCTGCTGGATCATTTGATCTGATTATTATCAACGAAATTCTGTATTATCTTCAGCCAGAAGAGTTAGCACATTTAATAGAAAAAGTTGAAAACAGCTTAACTCTTGAGGGTGTGGTGGTATGTTGTCATTGGCGTTATCCGATTGATGGGTTTATATTGACAGGTGAGGAAGTTCATCATGTATTGAAGCAGCAATTTCATCTACCACATTATTTAAACGTCAACGATCCTGATTTTATAATTGATTTATGGAGTAAAGAAACGACCACCTTGGCTTCTAAAGAGGGCTTAATATGATTGGAATTGTAATTCCAGCGTGTAATGAAGAACAATATCTGGAAGAGTGTTTGCATTCTATACACCTGGCAATACAAGCCCTGCCTACTTTGAGCAGGGAAGTACGAGTACTTGTTGTATTAGACAGCTGCACCGATCAGTCTCTGGAAATTGTCCAACGTGCAGGAGTTGACTATTTACAGTGCCATTTTTGTTGTGTAGGTAAAGCACGCGACTTAGGGGTACGTCATATGATTAAGTCAGGTGCTACCTGGATTGCATGTACTGATGCTGATACTTGTGTAGATACGCAATGGCTTTTACAGCAGCTCCATCATCAACCCGCAGATGCAATTTGTGGTGTAGTGGAAGTTGATAGCTGGCGCAATTTTTCTTTTCTTACACGTAAAAACTACCTGACACATTATCAAGATACGATGAATCATGCCCATATTCATGGTGCCAATTTGAGTTTTAGTTCAACTGCCTATATTCAAGCGGGCGGATTTAAACCCTTGAATTGTCATGAAGATATTCATTTAATAAAACAAATGCAGAGTCTGGATTTAAAAATCATCTGGAGTAATTTAGTCCGGGTAAAAACGAGTAGTCGTTTAAATGCCCGTGCACCAGAAGGGTTTGCAAGTTTTTTACATCAGCTTGAAATGAGCAGCAGGGTAATCAAGTAGTTTTCAGATATAAATTTTTATCAATTATGGGGTTAACGAATAATAAGTATAATAATCTCAATTTAATAGCGGATTTTCTATTCTTCTCTATAATGACTTAAAATTTAATTGATTTCAGAAGTGATGTATTAGCAATAAGCGTATTTTTAGTAACTGCACAAGTATAAACATCATAAATCAATTATACATTTACATTGAAGCTAACAAATTAAGTTATACATTAACCTTATATTCCTTATGATAGGAACATAGATAAGGAGCTAAATAGATATGATTAAAATTAAAAATCCAAATTCTGGAGAAGAGAGAACCATTAATAAAGTTCTCGGTGATGAAGTTACCTTAGCCAAGGCGCAAGACCATGCTGGTTATTATGATATGCGTAACAATCATTTTATTCCTCAAATGAATGACGCAAATGAAGTGATAGGTTTTTGTGAAGCCGAAGAGGCCTCTACTATTTGGGAAATAGTGGTTTAATTGTCTAAATAAAGTTTGAGATTTTATAATTCCGCATATGAATAGATCATCCCGAAAACAACGTGAATTAGCCACAACAAACTGAACCACAGAAAAGTTATTTGATAGAGAACCATATGCTCACATTTGCAGAGCTAAAAATAAAATTACCCATCACTGATGATCAGATTGTCCAGTGAAAATAGCTGCTTGGGCTATTGCTAAGAGAAAGACAATTACCAAGCTTTTAAAAGACCTGTATACCTTTTTTAAGTATTAAAAATAGCGGATTCATGAATCTTTAAAAGTCTCATTCAGAGCCTGTTGCACTGCATCTATACGTGTCTTGCAGGCTTTGTATGCAGTCATGGACTCCTCAACAATCTTCATTAAGTTATCAATATCCGGCTCTTCCTGAGACTCAAGCAGTTCAGCATTCTTTTTAAGAATCGCATAACCTTCTTTAAAGCTTAATTCTTTTTTAGCCATTGCGGATTACCTCTTTAACATTGGCATGGATGATGCCATCCTGTAATTCCACCTGAATGTCATCGCATGGAATTTGGTAAATTGAACGAATGGCTTTTCCTTGGTTGCGTACAATTGCATATCCTTTGGCCATTACATTTCTTGGATTTTGTAATAGGGTTTCCCGCATTAATGATTCAACTTGAGTGGATGCCAATTTAATTTGCTGTTGCGCGAAATATTGGCTATTACCTTTTATTAGTTCAAGCGTTTGCTGAGTTGTATTAATCTGGTTTTGAGCCAGCGTCTTGATCACTTTGATGTACTGATTATTTTGGTTTTGATAGGCCGCGATTTGGTGTTGGGATGAAAGCTTAATGGCCTGTAATGATTGCAGTACTTGTTGTGTTCGTTCAACTATCAGGTTTCGAATACCTCCAATTACTTTACTTGGAGTATCAAAAGAACGATGGGCGACTTCATCTAGAATAGTACGGTCTTTTTCATGGCCAATACCTACCCATATTGGAACTGAACATTTACACAAGAAAGCTGCTAAAGGATAGTCATTTAAATACGCCAAATCATTCATGGCGCCACCACCACGAATAATCACAATCAAATCTGGCGTAGAGTTGAAATCTGTTGCCCACTGAGCTAAGCCATCTGTCAGAGATTCAATCATACTAACCGCTGCAGTATTTCCCTGAAAAGTCGCCGTGTGATAGACGAAGTGACAAACGCCAACCTGGGCTAAAGCATCGGCATCTTTCTTGAAATCGCCCAGACCAGCAGCATTCTCAGGAGCCAGAACCAAAACATTTTGAATATCGAAGGGTGGAGGAAGTGATTTATTTTTATTGGCCAGACCTTCTGAGTGAAGACGCTCTAATATCTGCTGATAACGTTTAGCAATATCCCCCAAGGTATAGCTTGAATCAATATCTTCTACATTGACGGAAAAACCATACTGAGGACTAAAAGTGGCTTTAACTTTTAACAGGACATTTAAATCTCTCGATAGCTCAACCCCACTTTCACGCTCAAACTTTAAAATCATTTTGGCTGCTGAAAATTTCCAGATGGTTGCTTTACAGCTTGCAATGACTTTATCTGTATCGTTCTCTTTTTCCGCAAGCTCTAAATAGTAATGACCACCTTTGATACTAAGATTGCGAATCTCTGCTTTCACCCACACCGGCTCATTAAAAGTTATACGGATAACTTCCTTGACTGCTGATAAGTATTCACTTAATGAAAGCTGGGATTCGTACATAAATATGCTGGCAAAGTATCATGATAAAAATACTACCGAACTGATCGTTTAAAGGCAATTGAACTTACTTAAATCTGTATTGTCTTAACATAAATTTTTAAAAATAAAATCTTTATAACTTAATAATTAGAATTGATTATGAAACAACTATAGTAAGCTGGTTATAAATATTCTGTTTGGTAAATTGGGACAATTTGGCATAAATAGGATAAATAAATTAAAATTTAAGGTTGAGTTATTAATTCTTTCATACCCAACTTTTGTTTCTGATTCAGTCCCATTAGACTCGCCTCATCATGTTAATTTGATTTGGTAAATATTGAAGTGTTTTATTTTTGTAGGCAAATGCTTACAAGAGAACAAGGAATTAACTACTATAACTTAGCTTAAATATCTGTAATTATTCATTTAATGAATTTCATCGTATGTAGATGGGAATCGCATAATAATAATTATAAATGCATGACTGCCACCTTATAGGACGGTACGTTGTGCAGAGGAAGCTACAGATCTAAGCCTTATAGTTTTGGGAGAGACTATAAGGCTTTATTTTTATGTATCTGTTGCGAATTTTAAAAGTGAAGATATAACCTCGGACAACTTGATAGACTCTTACATCCTATTTAATCATGTATTTTATATAGATAAATTAAATAAAAATGAAGAGTAATGCTTTGAAATGGGGCAGTATTTTATTCAAAGCGCATGTTTTCTACATCATTTGAAATAAACTTCATAGTTAACGACCGAGCTAAATTTCCCTGTCGTAGTCGGGGTTTTTAAAAACAAAACGCCTGCTTCAGATTTTATTTTAGGCTGTAAAGAAGAAAACTAAATTTTTGATTTAATATTCAATGCATAGAAATATTAACTAATTTAAATTTATAAATAGTTAAAAGCAGAATTACTTTTTTTTAGAAATGGTATTATTTTATATTTAGAAATGGTTAGGATATAAATTTATGTAATCCATCACTTTAATGGTTTATTTCTTTAAATCAACGAAAAAGCGTTAAGTATCATCGCTCCAAATGATCAAAGTAAAACCCTCATCATGGATGTGATTAGGGGATGACTCAAACCATCATAAAGCACAGCATTCTTAAAGTTTAATCTGATTGATGGGTTCTTCCGGTAGTCCTCCCATAAATAACCGAAGTTAAAAGTAGAGGTTAAGCAGCCATTAAAGGTGGCTTTCCTTTGTTAGCCTGATGTGGTCTTTCATGATTGTAATGCCACAGCCAACTTGTTGCATAATCTTGTACTTCATCCAA
>NZ_JAZQPV010000121.1:0-15186 GCF_045628685.1 Acinetobacter sp. | reverse complement strand
TCAACTTCAACTTTACCACCCACTTTGGCATCTGCTACTGGCGCGGTAAAATCTAAACCAATACGGGTAGTTTTAGCAGTTGCACGTAATTTATCTTTTACGGAACCAACGGTACCATTACCAACTCTAGCAACATTATTGAAGTCATCATCCGCCCCTTCAATAATATAGTTCGCATCGCCACGAATGAAACCATACATATTTACACTTGAACCGGCTTTAGTTTTAAAGCCGGTTGTTGATTCAGGTTTAGCTGCTGGCGCTGCCGCAAGCTGAACAGGCTGGGCTTTCACTTGCTCAATTTGAGTTTGCTGTTGTTGTTGAACTTGATGTTGCTGTTGAATTAAAGATTTTAATGATTCAACTTCTTGACGTAGTTCTTGAATTTGTTGTTGCTCAGCTTTACCTGCATGTGCTGTGCTTACCATTAAAGCTGTGACTGCTAACGCTAAACTTTTAGCCATAAATTTACCCTTGAGTAAGCGACTCATCCTAATCTCCAATTTAAATATTTCGCATCCGTACATAAGTGACCCTTAAAAAATCAACAAATCAATGAAAAAAAAATCACGATTTAAAATTTTAAAAAGCTTCAAAAATCATTGCATTTTCTGCTTATTAGTACAGTGAAAAAAGTATAACGTATTATAAAAGTACAACATATGTAAACCATATGTTGCCAACAATCTATCAAGTTCTCTGCTTGATTAAAATCAATTTTCTTGAGTAATGATTAAATAATAATCTTGTTATTAGATCTTTCTTTAAAAATAATGAATATATTCTTTAACTTAGCAAACAAATCATCCACACTCTCATGCTTAAATATCAGACTAATGTATATAATCATAAGTGCTAAAAATCTCATTTCAAAAGGAATTTTTATGAATTTGCAACAGGTTCATCATGTTGATGAGGCAATTACTTCACGCCATTCTGTACGTGCTTTTTTGAATAAAACAGTAGATCCTCAAATCATTAAAGATATTTTAACTGTAGCGAGTCGCGCACCCTCAGGAACCAATACCCAACCCTGGAAAGTTTATGTGGTGACAGGAAAAAAACGTGATGAAATGGTGGAACGTGTATCTAAAGCACAAGTCGAACTCTTCACCAAGCCAGAACTTTCTGGCCAATATCAGGAAACTTTTGCCTATTATCCGGAAAACTGGATTTCACCCTTTATTGAGCGTCGCCGTGAAAATGGCTGGGGTTTATATGGTTTACTCAACATACAAAAAGGCGAAAAAGAAAAAATGGCACGCCAGCAACTGCGCAACTTTCAGTTATTTGATGCCCCTGTTGCGCTCTATTTTACCGTGAATAAAGTCATGGGCATTGGTGCCAAAATGGATATTTCCATGATGATTCAAAATGTTATGGTCGCAGCCAAAGCACGGGGGCTAGATACCTGTCCTCAAGCCGCCTGGAATCATTTTCACGCCATTGTACTGAATGCACTCAATGCCCCAGAAGATGAAGAACTGGTATGTACCATTGCATTGGGTTATGCCGATCCAGATGATATTGTAAATACCTTTATTACTCCGCGTATAGCTGTTGAAGAATTTACCGTGTTCCTGGATAAATGAATAGATTTATTCAACCTAAAAAAAGAGACCTGAATACCGGTCTCTTTTTATTTCTATTTTTACTTTAGTGTTTCAATATTAAGTATTTTTTCGCTCATGAGGTGCAGGCAAATTTAGCTGTTTGATTGCCAGCAAAGTTACACCTACAAATATCAACATCACCAGACCCAAGTTCAACAGTGCATTCCAAATCAAGAAATTCAAGATCACGCCACCGAGTAGACCACAGGCAAATTGCATGCTCCCCATAATGGCACTGGCAGTTCCTGCACGCGAACCTTGTTCGGACATCGCCAAAGCCATGGCATTTGGTCCGGTAAAGCCAATACCTGCAACCGCCAAAAACATGCCTGAAAGCACTACCCACAGTGCAATCTGGTCCATCAAACCTGCAATGAACAAAATAGATGCACCAATTAGCTGAAGCATACCGCCTATTTTCAAACGGCCAAGTACTGAAAATTGATGTGCCAGTTTTTTATTTAACGTAGAGAACAGCATAATACCCAAGGCATTCATACCGAAAGCATAAGCGAATTGCTGCTGATTCAGGCCATAATCATCCATCAAGACCGAAGCCGATGAACTGATATAACAAAACAACACGCCACCCGAAAAACAGCCGGCCAGCATTGGCCATCTAAAACTATGATCAGTAAAAATTACAGCATATAAACTGCCTACCTGATTTATATTCAATTTTAAACGGCGTTCAGGCGTCAGGCTTTCTTTAAAGAAAAAGTGTACGCATAACAAGCAAATCACGCCTATTAGCGTTAAAAAGACAAACACCGCATGCCACGAAAAGAATTTCAATACCATTGCACCCAGGCTTGGCGCAATAATCGGTGCAATTCCCATCACAATCATCATACTGGCAAAGGCTTGCGCAGAAGCTTGCATGTCTAGACGGTCACGAATCGCAGCCCGGGCAATGACGACCCCGACACAACCCCCAATAGCCTGTAAAATACGTGCTGCAATTAGACTCCATTCATTGGTCGCAAAGACACACAACATACTGGCCATAATGTACAGCAGCAAACCAAAATAAAGTGGGGGTTTACGGCCAATCCGATCGCTCAACGGGCCATAAACCAGTTGTCCCAATGCCAAACCTAAAAAGTACGCAGGTAAAGTATTGGCCACCATTTGGGTACTTACTCCAAAGTCATTGGCCATTTGTGGCAATGCCGGCAAGTACATATCGATGGAAAGTGGACCCAATGAAGTCAGTAAGGCCAGCAGCATGATCCATGCCGTAGAATATTGTTGAGTAGACTGTTGTTCAGACATATCGATATTTAATTTTTAAATGACTGCTTTGAAGACAAGCTTACACTGTACATAGTATTATTTCCCAGAATTGAGAGTGAAAAATCACATAATTCAACACCACAATGCACAAATCACCTTGCGGTAGGAACCAACTTTGAAATCTTGGCTGACGCGGCTTAAACAAGCGACGTATAACACCACCTTTATGTATAACCTGCGCATGATTATTGCATTTGCAGGTACGGCTTTTGTGCCCTATTTTATGGGTTATCAAATTGCGACTATACCTTTAACCTTGGGCGTCGTGGCTGCAGGTTTAAGTGATATTGATGACCGATTCTCGGTCCGTATCATGAACCTGATTTATACCTATATCGGTTTCTTTATTACAGCCTGCTCTGTTTATTTCTTGTTTCCTTATCCGATTTTATTTGCCTTGGGCTTGATTGTTTCCTGTATTGGCTGGATTCTGCTGGGCTCCTTGGGACGCCGCTATGCCACCATTTCCTACGGCTGTTTGGTGATTTCAGTTTACTCGATGCTGGGGGTTGAGCTATTTGACAATTGGTATACGCAGCCCTTGCTGTTGGTTGCAGGCGCTGCATGGTATGGCCTGATGTCAACCATCAGTTTCTTGCTATTTCCAGTTCGCCAGGTACAAGATAAATTGTCGCAGTGTTATTCATCCTTAGGCGATTTTCTGTTTGCAAAATCAAACCTGTTTGATGTCGACATGACCCCAAGCAGCTATCAGCAAAGCATGATTGAACTGTCTTTGGAAAATGGTAAGCTGGTCGGCATTTTCAATGAAATGAAAACTGCACTGTTAACCCGTTTAAAGGGTGACCGTGGGCAAAAAGATACCCGTCGCAGCCTACAATATTATTTTGTCGCCCAGGATATTCATGAACGCGCCGATTCAGCGCACATTGACTATCAAAAGCTGGTTAAAATTTTTGAACATAGCGATATTTTATTTCGCTTCCAACGGATTCTGTTCATTCAGGCCAAAGCCTGTAAAGATTTAAGTTATAGTATCCTGCACCGGGAAACCTATCAGCATAACAAGCGTTTCAAGCCTGCTTTCGCCAATTTGAAACTGTCTTTAGAAAAATTACGCGCTGAGCAACAATATGACCAGGTCTGGATCAATGCACTATATTCCCTGTATCAAAATTTAAAGTCGATTGATGCGCAACTGCGCAATGTCGAAACAGAACGTCATATCAAATTTGATAAAGCGAAACATATTGAACACCAGTTAAAGGATGATGATCTAAAAGGCTGGGATGATATGGTGATCCGCATCAAACAGCATTTGACTCCGGAATCTGTGCTGTTTAGACATGCAATCCGGGTCTCTATTGTCTTGCTGATTGGCTATATTTTTGTTCAAGTGACCAATATTGAATATGGTTACTGGATTTTACTGACAGCTCTTTTTGTCAGCCAACCCAATTTTAATGCAACCAAACGTCGTTTACGCCTGCGTATAGTCGGTACTTTAGTCGGTATTATTCTGGGCTATGCCATTTTGTACTTTATCCCATCAATTGAGGGACAACTATTACTGCTAATTTTAAGTGGCGTATTGTTCTTTGAATTACGCAGTAAACAATATGCTCAAGCTACTGCATTTATTACCATTCTTGCGCTGATTAACTTTAATCTTGATGGTATGGGTTTTGAAGCAGCATTACCCCGCATGATTGATACCGTAATTGGCTGTGCCTTCGCATGGTTTGGGGTCAGTTTTATTTTCCCGGACTGGAAATTCCGGCGCCTGTCGCGCACCATCAATCGCTCTCTTACGGCACAATGCGACTATTTGGCAGAAGTGATTGAACACTATAAACAAGGTCGTAATAACGGTTTGAAATACCGTGTGGTGCGTCGTGCTGCACATAATAATGATGCTGAAGTTGCATCGCTAATCTCAACTTTAGCCACCGAGCCTGATTTCGATCCAACCCAAAAAGCCCTGGCCTTTGAATTCTTATGTTTGAATCACACCCTGCTCAGCTATATTGCCGCGCTCGGTGCGCACCGTGAAAAAATACAGGATCAAGAAGTATTAAAACTTTTGGACCTGACCTTAGAGGATATCCAAGGTTCTTTATTAAAAGATGAAGTTCCCGATCTGACCGCGCAAAATTTGCTGAACACGATTCGTCAGCGCTTAAGCCAAAATAATGAAGATGATCAGAAACCGCTGATTGTTTTACAGCAGTTATCTTTAATGTTAAGTATTCTGAATCAACTCAGCCGTTTAAAGCAAAGTTTGAGTCATGACCATGATGAGAAAGCTACCGAATTGGCCTCATTATAATTCGAATGATTTTGGAACAATATACTCACTGAATTGGTATAAATAATGCTAAACTTTTTACAGTTCTAAATTTGTTAATTCATTATGACCGCGAAAAATTTATACGCTTATACCCTACAGCCTGTGAACTATGAAATTTCAGAGGCTGAACAACGTCAAGCTCAACTTGCTATTTGGCGTAGTACCAACAAAATCGGCACCAAGACTTGGATCATTATGGCTGTCGTAGCTGCACTATCTATTGTTGGTATTATCTTGTTAAAGAACTATTCGACCATTTTTTGTTGGGTTGCACTGGTTTGCGTTGTGGCCTACTTCCTCATCCGTAAATTCGGTTTGGAATGGTACGTGAAACGTAAAATGAATGAATTCCCTGTGCAGGAAATCAAGGGTATTCGTTTAGGTGTCCAGCCACACGGGCTTATCATGCGTCAAAAAATGGGTGCGCAGGAAGGTGTTGGCGCAATCGGCTGGAAAGATATTTATGAATGGTATAACACACCTGACTTCATGTTGATTAATTTCAAAGTTAAAGGCCAGCAAGGTGCTTATATTTTGCCAAAACGTATGGATTCGAAAAATTTTTCCTTCAATACCATTCGTAAGCATCTGACAGAAACAGTGGGTGAAGCGAAACAGATCTAAGCTCTGCTTTAATCAAAAAGATTTGCATAAAAAACCTCCAAATTTCTGGGGGTTTTTTAATTACAATAAATACAAATGAGAATGATAATAAACATTAATTACAAAATCCTTATTATCTGCCAAAAGTTCAGTTATAATTCGCACTAATATCATCCACCTCTGCATTTTTTTCAGCTATGTTAAAAAAAATCTTTTTTCAGATCCACTGGTTCCTCGGAATTACCGCGGGGTTAATCCTCTCGATTATGGGGGTTACCGGTGCCATTTACTCATATGAACAACCGATTCAAAAATGGCTGAATCCAGATAGTTATACCGTACAAGCTGAAAATCGTGACAAATTAAGCCCTGCAGAACTGTATCAGCATTTCCATATTGCTCATCCAGAGATGAAAATTAATAGCATCACTATTGCCAAAGACCCCACTGCATCTTCAAGCATGAATATTGTCAAAGAAGGTGCACGTAAGGGCTATAACATGATGATCAACCCCTACACTGCCGAAGTTTTACCCGAAATCAAAGGGCAAGAATTCTTCCAGTTTATACAACAGTTGCATCGCAACCTAACTATCGGCCCTGTGGGCAAGCAAATTACTGGCGCATGTACCCTCATGCTGCTGTTCTTTGTGTTGAGTGGTTTATACCTACGTTGGCCTAAAAAACACTCTTTCAAACAATGGTTCATGATTAAACCGCAACTTAAAGGCCGTAATTTTCTTTGGGACTTGCATGCGGTGGTCGGTACTTGGGTGGTTGTTTTCTTCCTGATTATCGCATGTACTGGCTTAACCTGGTCTTATGGCTGGTGGCGTAGTGGCTTCTATACTGTGTTGGGTGTGGAACAGCAAAAAGAATCAAAAGGTGAAGCTCAAGGTCGTGGTGAACGTGGCAGAAATGTCTCAAGCACTGAAGGCCGTGGAAATATGGAGCGTGGGGTACAAAATACGCGAGGCGCTGAACAGGCACAAGCAAATAACAAAGATCGAGAAGGTGCTGAAAAAGGTTCGCGTGGAGAAGGTGATGATAAATCTGGTCTAAGTCCTGCGCAAATCAATCTTGCTCTAAGCCAAACATGGACTGGATTTAATGCCCAAATTGGTCGTGATTATTCTAGCCTAACCCTCAATGTGCCGAAAAAAACCAATGGCGAAGTTGAGCTGACTTTTGTTGATGCTGTGCCGCAACATGAACGTGCGCGGAATAAAGCCACATTTGACTATAAAACTTCATCTATTAAAAATATGGAAATTTATGAAGATAAAAAGTTAAATGAAAAAATCATGAGCAGTATGTTGCCAGTTCACCGTGGCAGCTTCTTTGGTCCGGTGTACCAATTTATGGCTATGCTGGCCGCTCTGTCAATGCCATTGTTCTTTGTTACCGGCTGGATGTTATATCTTAAACGCCGTAAACAGAAGAAACTGACTCAAGAAGCACGCAATAGCTTAACTGCTGTCAGTATTGATCCAAATGCTAAACCTTGGCTGATTGCTTATGCCACCCAAACCGGTATTTCTGAACAACTGGCTTGGCGTACAGCAACAAGTCTGCAAGAGGCTCATCAGCCTGTAAGCGTAAAATCCGTACAACATTTAAGTCTCGATGATCTAAAAAATACCGAACAAGTCCTGTTTGTAGCCAGTACTTACGGCACGGGTGAAGCGCCGGATTTAGCTTCAAGTTTTGTCAAGAAAATACTTTCCTCAAAAGTTGATTTAAGTCATCTACACTATGCTGTTTTGGCCTTGGGCTCTAGTGATTATCCAGATACCTTCTGTAGTTTTGGACATGAAATTGATGCGTGGTTAAAGCAAAATGGTGCACAACAATTATTTGCCCCCATTGAGGTGGATAATGCCAATAATCAGCAGATTCAGGCATGGAACAGCGCTTTAGCCAAAGTGACTAAACTAGACTTACAAGCCATGAATATCGAAAAAACATTCGATACCTGGACACTCACAAAACGTGATCTGCTCAATCCAAACAGCTTAGGTGCACCTGCATTTAATATCGAATTGAAGCCGACTCATGAAGTGAGTTGGCAAGCGGGTGATATTGCAGAAATTCAACCGGGTAACAGTACTGAACGTATTACTGCCTTTTTGCAAAAGCATCAAATCCAGCCGAAGATGCAAGTGGATTCATTGCAAGTGAATATTGAGCAAGCGCTATGGGATAAGGACTTAACCATGGAGGTTGAGCCTTTTGCCAATATGGAACATTTACTGGAACAATTAAATACCTTGCCTTCACGTGAATATTCAATTGCCAGTATTCCATCACAACAAGTGCTGCGTTTAGTGGTACGTCAAAAATCGGATGCTCAAGGGAAATTGGGTCTAGGTTCGGGCTGGCTGACTCGATATGCGGCATTAAATAGTCAAATTGCGCTGCGCATTCGTACCAATGAATCCTTCCATTTGATTGATGACAATCGTCCAGTCATTTGTATTGGTAACGGTACAGGTCTTGCCGGATTAATGAGCCTGTTACATGCACGTACCCGTCAGAACTACACTCAAAACTGGCTGATCTTTGGGGAACGTCAACGTAAACATGACTTCTTCTATCAAAGTACCATTGAAGCTTGGCAAACGACAGGCATGCTGCAACGTCTCGATTTAGCCTTCTCACGTGATCAAGAAGAAAAAATCTATGTGCACCATAAACTACGCGAGCACGCCCATGAACTTAAAGTGTGGGTGGATAATGGTGCGGTGATCTATGTTTGCGGCAGCATTAATGGTATGGCGAGTGATGTTGATCAAGCCCTGATTGATATTCTAAGTGAAGCAGCAGTCGATCGGCTTCGTCAAGAAGGTCGTTACCGTCGTGATGTTTACTAAATATTAAAGACAATAAAAACCGAGCGTTAAGGCTCGGTTTTTTTATGTTTAAAGTATCTAATTTGTTTAAACTAACAGCATCATTTACCCAGAGTCAGCTTAATGTCCGAGCATCTAAAACGCAGCTTCAGTTTTATCATAGGCAGCTTATTGGCACTTGATGGCATATGGTTACTTTCACTCGATAAAATCCACTTAGGGATCATTCTTCCTGTTATTATCGGTATCGGATTAATCCTGTATTCCATATTTTTTAATGCTATTCAATTATTTACCAGTAAAAATAAACTACGGCTGACTTTATGGCGTTGTGCTTGGGCAGGATTCTTTCTGTGGCTTGGCACATTGCTGATTTTTTTCGCTTATCTGCAATATACGATTCAGCAGAACACGACAGCACAACCGGCAGCCGCCATTATTGTACTCGGTAGCGGTATAGAAAACGGCAAACCTTCGCCAACTTTAAAAGAGCGTTTAGATGTCGCTGCCACATATGCTAAGCAATATCCTCAAGCGATCATGGTGATGACTGGAGGTTTAGGTTTTAAAGAGCGGGTGACTGAAGCAGAAGTGATGTCTGAATACATGCAAAAACATCATCAAATTGAGCAATCTCGCATTCTATTAGAAGATCAAAGTACCAGCACGGAACAAAATTTGCGGAATGTTCAACCATTTCTTTTAGAACATCACATTACACTCGATCAGCCGGTTGTCATTGCAACCAGTGATTTTCATATTTTACGCGCCAAAGCTATTGCCCAGCATCAGGGCTATCAACAGATTCTGACTATAAGTGCACCGACACCTTTGTATATTCGCTATAACTCTTGGTTAAGAGAATACTTTGCTTTTATCAGTGGGTGGTTGCTCAATGAATATTGAATTGGATAAGTAGGTTTTAAATGCAAATCTAGGTAATAAATAAAAAGTATTAATTTATACGAATACTGCGTGGTATAGGCAGTTTGGTGTCTTTAAATAATTCTGGCTTTTGCAAATAAATCTGATACAGATAATTTTTTATGTCTAATAATAATTTTTCCGGCGCTACCAGAACATTCTGCCCTTCAGGGGTTAAATCCATCGAGACACAGGTATTTTCTTGGCGTAAAAAAGGAATAACTTTTTCAACAAAATCTTTGAGTGAAATATCCTGAATTTGATAGCGTTCCCAATTATCTTTAATCAGCAACTTTGCCATACTTTTATGCTGCCAAACGGCGAAAGCACGCTGACCTGTAGGGGTCGCACACAGAGCCCACCCATCATCATATAAAGCACTAATAGAACCTTGAGCAACAATAGTTTCAATGAATTGTTTGTAAATATCTTGAGCATTATAGGTATTATTTGGATTTTTTGACGCAGCTTTGCGTTGATAGGGATTTCTCATAGTTTTTTCAATATTTAAAATTATTATAGTCTTGAGATTCTATGAAAAAAACAGGATTTGAGCAAGGAGAATATATGGTGGGCGCTGACGGGATCGAACCGCCGACATTCTGCTTGTAAGGCAGACGCTCTACCAACTGAGCTAAGCGCCCTTGAGGAATAAAAATAGCATGGCTATTTTTATGAGGCAAGAAAGAAATCTTGCTGGATGTAACCATGATCTAGAACAAGGAATCTAGAAAATGGCGCAGCGGACGGGACACGAACCCGCGACCCCCGGCGTGACAGGCCGGTATTCTAACCAACTGAACTACCGCTGCACGGCAAACTTATAAATAAGTTTCATATCCGAAGATATGGTGGGCGCTGACGGGATCGAACCGCCGACATTCTGCTTGTAAGGCAGACGCTCTACCAACTGAGCTAAGCGCCCTTTAAGGGTGTTACATTTTCGATTTTAAGGATGGCGCAGCGGACGGGACTCGAACCCGCGACCCCCGGCGTGACAGGCCGGTATTCTAACCAACTGAACTACCGCTGCATCGCAAAAAATCTGGTGGGCGCTGACGGGATCGAACCGCCGACATTCTGCTTGTAAGGCAGACGCTCTACCAACTGAGCTAAGCGCCCTCAAGAGGTCTATCATGTAAATGGCGCAGCGGACGGGACTCGAACCCGCGACCCCCGGCGTGACAGGCCGGTATTCTAACCAACTGAACTACCGCTGCATCTACACAATGTCGCTATTGTGGTACAAACAACTTGTTATCTGAATTAAGTGGCGCAGCGGACGGGACTCGAACCCGCGACCCCCGGCGTGACAGGCCGGTATTCTAACCAACTGAACTACCGCTGCACTTAAGTCATTTAACGTAAAGGCTTGGTGGGCGCTGACGGGATCGAACCGCCGACATTCTGCTTGTAAGGCAGACGCTCTACCAACTGAGCTAAGCGCCCTTTACGACTTCATCGTTTGTGTGGTGCATTATAGAGAATCTATGCAGCCTGTCAAACGCTTTTCAGCCTGTTTTGTTTTTTTTACGTTTGAGTGATTAAAAAATAGGTTAATTGCTATAAAAACAAACAATTTCTGTCATTTATTTAGAATTTTCTGCAAAAATTTATAATTTCAGACGCTCATTTTGATGCAAAATTTTTCATATTTTTTGAACAATCGGGGAATAATGCTATTTTTTAGCCAACTCCAATAAATGAATTTTCACTTTTTATTTATTCAAATGTTATTTTAGCAAACTGTGCCTGTTTTACAGGCAGTTGCATTTAAACTATGTTCAGATATAAAAACCAAGGCTTGTTCAGGAATTAAGTCGAACAGTTCAACTACATCTTCATTGCGCATACGAATACAGCCATGTGACATCGGAATACCCATCGGTTCGCTATCAGGAGTGCCATGTATATAGATATAACGCTTAAATGTGTCGCAACCCTCGCCCAGATTAAAATTGTCTTCCAAACCGCTTAACCAGAGAATACGCGAGAGAATCCAATCTCGTTCCGGGAATTGTGCCGCTAATACTTCATTATAGACTTCGCCAGTTTCCTGTCTCGCCTTGAAAACCGCATTTTTAGCTGCGCTGTGACCAAATTTAAGCGCGACTTTATGCCAGCCTCTAGGTGTCTTGCCTGAATTTTCCTGCTCACCCATACCATTCTTACCCGAAGAAATCAGATAAAACTTATTATGCTTTGGCAAAGTTAAACTTTGTTCAGCCAAATCAATCCAGACGTCTGCTTGTTCTAAGGTATATGACATGAGGGGTATTACTCTACTTCTTTGATCGGTTCAGCCGAAGGTTCAGGACGTAACCACAGCCAGATTGCAACCGAAAGCATGGTCAAGTCGGTAAATATTTTGACCAACAACGGTGCATTGGTGAACAGCATAATGATAGCGCTGATCAGCATCATGATACTGGCGAACCATTTCGCTTTACGCGGTACAGTGCCGTTTTCACGCCATGCTCGCAAGGTTGCACCATATTTGGGATGATTGAGCAACCACGCATCCATTTGTGGCCAACCTTTTGAGGCGGACCAAGCAGCTAAAATAAGAAATACTGTCGTTGGCATACCCGGTATAACTGCTCCGATAAAGCCCAGGATGACGAAAATCACCACTAAACTCCGCCAAAACAACATTTTCATAACACTGCCCCACACCACTAATTGCGGTAGTATAAAGTGTTTTTGCATATGATCCGTTGTAATTCTGCACTTTTTAATTTATCGCTGGGTGTTTCTATGTTTGCTTTAAATCAAGGGTCTGATCTTGATGAACCTTGGCTTCAATTTAAAAATTTACTGGTTCGACAATTGGCATTTTGTATAGCCAGTCCGAATATTTTAGCCGCTATTCCAGCAGAACTGGTACTGAAGCATTCTTTTCAATTGCATGACAACGAAACTTGGGCAAGGCATTTTCAGAGTTATCATTCAAGACTGCTTTATTTAGATCAACATCCTCAAGAACTGGAAACCTTTTTACAACAGCTAAAAAGTACCCGTTTAGGTCTACGCTTTGAAATGTTTATCTGGTTTTGGCTGCTTGATCAGGCCTATCACCCTTATCAATTACTTGGTCACAGCATTCAAAAAATTGCGGGACCTAAGACCTTGGGCGAACTCGATTTCCTATTACTCAATACCGAAACAAATCAAATCGAACATTGGGAAGTGGCTTTAAAATATTATCTGGCTGAACGGGACTTTTCTTTGGCCTGTTGGTATGGCTTAAACCGTAGTGATACCTTGATTCGAAAATTAAATCACTTTAGCCAAAAACAATTTCAGTTTGAAGATGCGCTGGAATACAAAATTAAAAGTCGTTTTGCAGTATTGAAAGGTCAACTCTATCTTCCTGTTGCACATACCCAGCAAGTCATTCCGGCTTGGGTAAATCTCAAGCGGCGTTTAGGCTATTGGGGCAGTGAAATCCCCCCAAAAACGGCTGCATATTATCGTCTGGATCGGCAAGAATGGATCTGTCCGGCATCTCATATGAGTAGTGAAACTGCCTATTGGTGGGTCAATGGTTTATATTTGCAAAAAGATGCGCCCAACTTCTATATGTTCAGACATGCACCGCTGCTTTCTCTGAATTTCACGCATTAACTTTATGAGAAATGTCTACCTTCATAACAATTTATTACTTTTCTACTATCAAACACTCATATTTTTTATATCTTGTATTATTTAACCTAAACTCACATCAAAATAATGAATTACTTGGAGATTATGATGAAAAAAATTCTGGCAACTTCCGTTATTATGGCATTTTTTTTAACTGGTTGTAATACCGTTAAAGGTATGGGTGAGGATGTATCCAAAGCTGGAGATGCTGTAACCAATACTGCTGAAAAAACATCTGAAGAAATCCACAAAAAATAGTTGGTCTTTAGTACAACATGGAACCCTATCCCAGATAGGGTTTTTTTATAGCAGTCATTCACATTCAAGGGCATATTCGCCTATTATAGCGGACAAATTTATCGACTGATGAAAATCGCATGACCTCTTCCGCTACTCTAGATTTAAGCCTGCAACTGTTACGTCAGCCTTCTGTCACACCAATCGATCATAGCTGCCAAAACATCATGGCCAAACGTTTAGAAAAAATTGGCTTCAACATTGAACCGATGCGTTTTGAAGACGTCAATAATTTATGGGCACGTAAAGGAACAGAAGCGCCTATTTTATGTTTTGCAGGTCATACCGATGTTGTTCCAACAGGCAGTTTAGACGACTGGAACTCTGACCCATTTGTACCGGAAATTCGTGATGGTAAGCTCTACGGTCGTGGTAGCGCCGACATGAAAACTGCACTTGCTGCCATGGTGGTGGCATCTGAACGCTTCGTTGCAAGACATCCAGATCATAAAGGTTCTATCGCATTCCTGATTACCTCTGACGAAGAAGGTCCATCGATTAATGGCACGGTAAAAGTCGTAGAAGCCTTAGAAGCACGTAATGAGAAAATAACCTGGTGTCTGGTGGGTGAGCCATCAAGCACCAACCAACTGGGCGATATTGTAAAAAATGGTCGTCGTGGTTCATTAAATGCCAACTTAACCGTTAAAGGTAAACAGGGGCATGTGGCCTACCCTCATCTTGCGATTAACCCTATTCATACAGCCTCTAAAGCATTGGCTGAACTGTGCGAAACTGTTTGGGACAATGGCAATGAATACTTCCCTGCAACGTCTTTCCAAATTTCAAATATTAATGCAGGTACAGGCGCGACCAATGTTGTTCCGGGCACAATGAATTTATTGTTTAACTTCCGCTATTCAACTGAGGTGACAGCAGATGAGCTTAAGGCACGTACCTTGGAAATTCTTGACCGTCACAATGTGGATTATGATATTAGTTGGACACTCTCCGGCTTACCGTTCCTGACCCCAGTCGGTGAACTGGTCAATGCTGCCAAAAATGCGATTCGCAATGTAACAGGTATTGAAACTGAACTTTCAACCAGTGGTGGTACTTCAGATGGCCGTTTTATTGCTCCTACCGGTGCACAAGTACTTGAGTTAGGTGTTTTAAATGCCAGCATCCATCAAATTAACGAACACGTAAATGTGGATGATTTAGAACCGCTTGCTGAAATTTATGAACAGATTTTAGAAGGCTTATTAGCCAACTAAAACTTTAATAAACTTAGATTAGCATTTGAATTGCAACACCATGTTCTTGGAATAATACCTGACTCGGGCTTTTAAATCCGAGTCTTTTTCTTGGGCGATGATTTAGCCGGTGAGTAATCTCGGTAATATAGTCGTCCTTTAAATCACTCCCTTTTCTAATATATTGCCTGATCGAACCATGGGTATTCTCATTCGTCCCTCTCTCTGCCCTGCACTGTAAGGATCGGCAAAGTAGAATTCTATTCCTAACCCAGCTGCGATTTGTTCATGCAAGCTAAATTCTTTATCGTTAACGGCAGTGATTGACTGTAATTTCTCTTTGATTGGATCTAGTAAGTGAACCGTGGCTTCTCAAATCTCCTGACTCTTACGAGTGCTGCACTTCTTTCACCATAAATAGCCTGTTTTTCTATCTACGATTGAAACCA
>NZ_JAZQPV010000120.1:0-4075 GCF_045628685.1 Acinetobacter sp. | reverse complement strand
GAACATGTTATAGTAAAAACCAACAGGGCGCATGGTTTTAATAGACACCGTATGGGGCAATTCTTTTAAAATGTTTTCTACCCAATAATGCGCTGCCAGCATACCAACGCCTTTATCAGTATGTGCACCGATGCTGCTCAGGTGGATCACTTTAGTAACGCCCGAGTTCAAAATGGCTTCCACGTAACTTTTGGCAATAGCTTGCCAATAGGTATCCATGATGATCTTGGCATCAAGAAAATTAATAGGTGGTTCCATTAAATACACAATATCCGCACCTATAAATGTTTCCGTTAAAAAGTCTACATTGTCAATGCAGCCGACTGCGGCCTTTGCACCAATGTTTTCTATTTCGTTTTTTCTTTCAGCTTTACTGGTAATGACTGTTACTGAATGGCCTTTTTGCACCAATGTGGTTGCAAGTGGTTTGCCGATATGGCCTAATGAACCTGTAAGTATAATTTTCATTTTTTTCTGTTTTGTTGAACTATGCAAAGGTGCATGGTCGTTAAAAAACAGATGTAGCCAAATCTATTTTTGTTGTAGTCAAAACTCTTGCGATCGTATCACTTACCTATAAAATACATTAAATTTATGACCATCGTGGTCGGCTACAGCAAAATTTGCCCATATTTTTTTGTGTCCACGCGCTATAGATTTAGGGTCTATATGTATCTCAGTTATTATACATCGTAACTAGTCTAGTGCTTGTAGTGATGGGTGCACTTTTAAATATCTAATAAAAGCTATAAAACACCAAGAGGTTGCTCATTTTTCAAATGATACAACCTCTTGTTTAACATCCACGTTTTTTTCGCAGAGATGAGTGTAATTATTTACTCTTCTTTACAAAATCAATCATGGTCGATATCTCTTGAAGCGCTTTACCCTCATCAGAAGAAAATCCCGTTGTAATAAAACGCATCATACCCTGAGGATCAATGAAAATTTTCGTTGGTATTCCTGAAACTTTATAGGCTTCAGCTACTGCAGATTTTTTAGTATCAACATTGCGTAAATCCATCAGTACCTCAAAGGAGTAGTTATGGTCTACAACATACTGCTTAGCATCTTTAGTGGCATCAACGCCACCTTTTTCCCATGTATGCAGAAATAGAAATTTAACATCTTTATCATCTTTATATTTGTTTACAGCTTTCTGCATTGTTGGAAATGAGGCTTTACATGGCTCACACCAGGTTGCCCAAAAATCTAAAATAACCACCTTACCTTTAAGGTCACTAAGGCGTACTAATTTACCATCAACATCAGCAAGTGTGAAATTAGGAGCGGGCAATTTGATCGCAGCATTTAAGGTCTGCTTAAGTACAAAATCATTTTTCTTTTGTTCCAGCTTTTTTAAATACGCTTCATAACCCTCTAAGCTATCGTAATTTGCCGCGTAGGCCAATTTTAAATGGTTAACTATGCCAGGAATACGGTTCTCATTTTGGAAAGATGCTTCTAAAAGAGGAAACGCTTGTTTATATCTTTTGGTATTCAAAAGACTGACAAGATAATTTTGCTTAAGTTTAGCATAAAGACCTTGATCGACATTTTCATATTTTGACAATTCAAGTTGCAAAAGATTATTATAATTATACGCTTGTTCATATTGTTTATCTTGAATAAATACATCAAAATAAGCTAGTAATGCGTTATAATATTTTCCTGCAGCAGCGGACCAAATCTTTTTATTTTCTGGTAATTGTGCACGCGTATATTCAATATAAGTTGTTATGTACGGAAGTGCGATTTTTGTATCATGACGTATCAAATTTTGAATCATAATAGGATAAATTTGCATCGCTTGAATGGCTTTGCCTTTAGGATCTTTCGCATATTCAATTTGATTTAAATATTGCTCAACTTTCTCCTTGTTCCCAATTTTTGCAAATTCCAGCACCATTGTCAGGTTATGCACACCAAGGTTGAGTTGCTTATTTGATTTTAGAAGTGAAGTATAAAGAGAGTCTTTTACAAATACATCAGGCATCTGGCCAATAGTTTGCAAACGTTGTTGTGTATTCAATATCCCATTGGGGAACTTTCTTAGAATTGAAGTTTGTATTTCAGCTACTTTCGCCTCATTCTGGTCATTTCTATAATACCAATAAACAATCAGCTGAGACTCTTCCGACTTACTTTTAAATAGCCGCTGTAATTCTTGTAGACGAACTTTTTCGCTCTTAATTTGTGCTATTTCTCTAGCCCTAACCTGAATGCTATCTAGAGAAATTTTCTGTGCAAAAGTATCTTCTCAATCGGTTTTTGTTAAAAAACATAATGAACTGGATTCAAACGATACAAAAATTTCAGTTGCAGATATTTTTCAGGATATTTACCACTATGAATATTGGGCGAAATGATACATGTTACTGCGGAAGTGGATTAAAATTTAAAAAGTGCTGTATATCAAAGTTAGAACCCGAGAAAATATCGATTCAAATGACCATCCCTTCCCTGATGGGGGTCGTGAAATTTGCACTCGAAAATCTTGGAATACTATCGGATGGAGTGAAAAGTGTAAAAGTTAAAGAGATCCGTCTGATGAATGGGGGTGACACAATCCTTTGTGAATTTTACTCAGACCATACGAAATCCTTAGATATTAAAATGGAGATGGCTGGAATTATGGGGTGCCTGAGCGGCCTATTCAAAGGAGATCCTTATGAGTGCGTTACCATTTCTTACTTTTCCGCAGCCGCTTTTAATGATCAGGATGAGGAAATGTTGAATGTTGTTTCATCAAGGGTGGCAGCTTCTTCAATTAGCACCAATTCTATTGAATGGTTAAGAACCTCAATGTTCACCGAGAATACTCCAGACTACAGGGTTTCCAGAGCCAAAACAATTATTTCGGATATTGAAAACGCTGTGAGACAAACTATTAAAGATATTTATAAAACAAAGCTTGGTGCGAATTGGTGGCACTTAGCTATTGATAGTAAAATCGCTACATCAATTGAAAGGACATATTCGAATCAATTCGGTGCTTCCATTATTGATGGAGACATTCTTATTGATTACAGTTATACGCTAGATATAAAGAAGATAATAAGTGCTGACTGGGGTTCCTTCAAACACTTGTTTGCGAAGAAAAACGAGTTTGAAGACATTATGATAGAGCTCAATACCATTAGACGCGAGGAAGCCCACAATAGACAAATTTCAAGACCGCAATTGGATGATTTGGAAAGAATATTTGATTTTTTGCTTTCTGAGATATGCCAATTATACCCATCTGTATTACCGGTTTTTATGATTGAAAATTGGAGATCGAAAATACAAGATGCAATGCATGTTGCATATAAGCCTGTTTACGCTTTCGAAGAATTTAATAGACTTGATGATGATGGGAAAAGACAGCTGATGATTAAGGATTGTAATTGCCAGATCGAATATATTGAGGGGCTTCTTTTGAAGCTTAATTCTTTCAAACCACCTATTTCAAAAAAGAACAAGCATGAGCAGCTAGTTTTGCAACTAACCAAGTATGGCGACCTCCAAGAAAGAAAACTTGTGATAGTTACAGAAAACAAAGAATGTGAAGTAGCTGGGTTCCAAATTGAATTAGAAGCGCATAAACAACGTATGGATGCTTTTTCCAAGAAGTTTCTGTTGGAGGAAAGTTAAGGGGGGCAAATCATGATTGAACGTGTTTATGTCTGGCAAACTTATTGCCAAGTAATAAACATTTAAGTTTAGGGAAGAGGATTATTTTCATTATAATCATCACTGCTTAAATTAAACCTAATGTCTAAGAACTCTTTAATTGCCTTAAAATTAGGCGTCATCAATTTAGATTCTAATCCGTAGGTATTGAGTACTGATATTATACCGATATTAAACTGATCCACAAATTCTATCGATTGGAAAGCTTTTAGTGGGAATTGCACGTAGCAATCTTTTTCATCCATATTCATATATTTATGAAATGTCTTTTTCAAATACTCAATCTGTTCTATATCACTGTTGAATGTTTTACCTTCTAAATTTTGTACTTTGTAATTAATCATGAAGTTTTGCATATTCATCAATATCTGCCAGTCTTTATAGCCTTTGCTTCTCAAGT
>NZ_JAZQPV010000119.1:0-5438 GCF_045628685.1 Acinetobacter sp. | reverse complement strand
GTTAAAGCAGTTCAGAGGAATAGCAACACGATATGATAAGCTAAAGTGTAGCTATGAGGGTGCAGTTGCATTAGCTTGTGTATTTATTTGGCTACCTTTATCGGGTAAATTCTATACTTGAAATGTCAACAGACCCTAATCTTCTATTCGTTTTTACAACTATCAAGTAATAAGCTGATTTTTTACTTAAAAAAATAATTTATAAAATAAAAATTATTTAACAAAATAAAACTTATTTAAAGCAATAATTCTCATTCTAATTTTGTGAAAAACCCCTATTTATGAATTCTTTTATGAGACACGCCTTAAATAAGTAATAAAACCTGATAAAAACAAATGTTATTGTTAATTTATCAGGTTTTAAATTCTTTAAACTAAATCTACAGTTTAGCCTTTACCTGTATGACCAAAACCGCCTGCACCACGTTCAGTCGCTACAAATTCTTCCACTTGTTCAAATTCAGCATGCACGACAGGAACAAGCACATATTGTGCCAAACGCTCACCTGGCTCTAAAGTAAAGGCAGTTTGGCTGCGGTTCCAAACCGATACCATCAACTCGCCCTGATAATCTGAATCGATTAAACCTACAAGGTTGCCTAGAACAATCCCGTGTTTATGGCCTAGACCAGAACGCGGTAAAATTAGACCGGCGAAATTTGTATCTTCAATATAAATCGCCAAACCTGTTTTAACCAATACCGTTTGACCTGGCTCAATGACAGTCGCTTCTTCTACACAAGCACGTAAGTCTAAACCTGCTGAACCCGAAGTCGCATAGGTGGGCATAGGCCACTGGCTGCCTAAACGTATATCGAGTACTTTCACTTGAACTTTCATCTGTTCTTTCCTAATTGCATGGTTTAATGGTGTATTAACGCTTAATCAGCGCACGTAAATTTTCGAGATAATGCTGTGCTTGCAATTTTGGATCAATATTACCTGCCAATTTTTTCTTGCGCCCGAGCCAGTCCAAATCATCTTGCGGCAATTCATCAAGGAAACGACTTGGGGTCATTTGCTTCATTTGTCCGCCATTTTTACGCTGTTCAGCAAGCGTAATGGTTAAGCCTTGGCGTGCGCGCGTGATTCCTACGTACATTAAACGGCGCTCTTCCTCAACGGTTTCGGCAGCAATGGAGTTTTTATGCGGTAATAACTCTTCTTCCAAACCAATCAAATACACATAAGGAAATTCAAGGCCTTTTGAAGCATGCAAGGTCAGTAAATTGACTTTATCGGTATCTTCTTCTTCCTTCTGCTGCTCGAGCATATCTAGCAACACCATTTTACGAATCACGCTTTCAATACTTTTTTCATCGACATCTTCAGCACGATTAATCAAACTTTGAATGCTGCTGTACAAGATTTCAATGTTATCCAGCTTGGTTTTTTCCTGCGCTGGTGTTGCCGCTTGCTCTTTGATGTAATCGATATAGCCAGCCTCAAGCATCATTTGACGAATGATTGGTACAGGCTCATCATCTTCGAGTAAGTTACGGGTAAAATTACCAATAAAATCGGCAAATTCTGCCAATTGTGTCGTGGCTTTTCTCGGCATCACCATCGTCAAACGCTGATCACCTGCCGCAGTTAGTAACGACAAATGATTTTCCTGTGCAAACAGGCCCAACTTCTCTAATGTCACCGGACCAATCGCACGTTTAGGCGTATTAATAATCCGCAAGAATGCACTGTCATCTTCTGGATTAATGATGATACGTAAATAACTCATGATGTCTTTGATTTCAGTACGACCAAAGAACGACTGACCACCCGATAATTTATACGGAATTTGCATTTGGCGTAACTGGGTTTCTAAAACCCGTGCCTGAAAATTACCACGATATAAAATCGCATAATCTTTCCAGTTTTTACCGTTCATCAGTTTATGCGTGATGACGTCTTTGACCACGCGTTCTGCTTCATCATCATCATTACGGCAGGTAATGACCCGAATTACGTCACCATGGCCTTTATCTGACCAGAGTTTTTTATCAAAAATATGGGGATTGTTACCAATGACGGTATTGGCTGCTTTTAAAATACGGCTGGTCGAACGATAATTTTGCTCGAGTTTAATGACTTTTAGATTCGGAAAATCTTCTTTCAATAAAGCCATATTTTCAGGCTTTGCACCACGCCATGCATAGATCGACTGGTCATCATCACCCACCGCAGTGAATTGTCCCATCACGCCAACCAGCAGTTTCACCAAAATATACTGTGCAGTATTGGTATCCTGATATTCATCGACCAACAGATAACGGACACGGTTTTGCCATTTATCCCGAACTTCGGCATTTTCTTGCAATAAACGGGTCGGCATCACGATCAAGTCATCAAAATCCACTGCATTGTAAGCACGCAAATTGCGCTCATACAGTTGATACAAATGCGCAAATTGCACGTCTTCTGCTGTCTCGCAAGTGGTATGTGCTTGTTCGGGTGGAATTAAGTCATTTTTCCACTCCGAAATCATTCTCATGGCTTTGGCAATCAGCTCTTTACTTTCTGCACCAGACAAATTATCACGATGCATCAAGTCCATCAAAATGCGTTTACAGTCATCGGCATCTAAAATTGAAAAATTATTTTTTAATGGAGTATGTTTTATTTCTAAACGAAGCAAATTCAAACCAAAGGTATGGAAGGTCGAAACCGAGAGACCTTTGGCTTCTTCACGAGATAATAATTTTCCGACACGTTCTTTCATTTCACGTGCGGCTTTATTGGTAAAGGTCATGGCCGTAATACGATGTGCAGGAATACCGCAGTTCTGCACCAAATGTGCGACTTTTCGCGTAATAACGGAAGTTTTACCTGAACCTGCCCCTGCAAGTACTAACAAGGGTCCTTGAGTGTATTTCATGGCTTCAAGTTGCTTGTCATTGAGTTGACTTGCCGACGACATAGTATTTCCTCATTTTGATTCGAGCTAGATTATAGTCGTCTCAGCCAAACTTGCATAACCTAAAATACAGATTTGACATTCATAAAAAAACCACCCGAAGGTGGTTTTTTTAATTCCGCATTGAATCCAATAAGAATTATTGGATTGCGTAGATACTTAGCTCTACACGACGGTTTTGTTCACGACCTTCTGCAGTCGCATTGGATGCGATCGGGTTCGCTGAACCCTGTCCTTGTGCATTAATGCGTGAAGGTGAAACACCTTGAGCAATCAGGTAGTTTGCAACTGCCTGTGCACGTGCTTGAGACAACGGGATGTTGATTGAGTCATTACCAGTGCTGTCTGTATAACCAGTCACCAAGATACCGCTCTTGTTGTCTTCAGTTAGAGTTTGTGCAACCTTGTTCAAAGTTGCGTAGAAATTTGGTTTGATATTAGATTTATTGGTATCAAATGTAATATTACCAGGCATGATCAAGCCAACTGAACCATCTGGATTACGGTTAACTTCTACACCAGTACCTGCCATTTGCTGACGTAATTTTTTCTCTTTGTTATCAAGATAAACACCGGTAGCACCACCTAGAACTGCACCAATTGCTGCTGCACGGTTGTTTTGTGCGCTAGTATTTGCACTACCTTTAGAAATACCATAACCGGCAGCTGCACCTACAAGTGCACCAAGTGCTGTTTTGTCATATTCCACGCCGCCTAAGTTATTACCGGTTGTTGAACAACCCGTTAATACCATTGCCCCGACTACTGCTGAAATTGCTAGTGCACGCATAGCATGCCTCCTTTTTGTGTTTTATCGTATAGTGGAATGATGGATTAAAAAAAATGGGCATACCATTGATTTTTTGTAAATAATACAAGCTTTCGTTACATCTTGTAATACTTTATGCTGATGATCCAGTTATCTTGAACACAATTTCTACATAGTTGCATGAATAGATGTTTTTATTTTAAATTCTACAATTATATTTATTATTAAATGTTGAAAAAAACATTAGACGACTTCATCTTAGGACCGTTCGTATATGTCATCGCAAATCAAGAAACAATCCATACTAAAAAAAATATCTCGCGGATTAACCGTTGCATCAGTAATGAGCGGAAGTACTTTTTTTCATGGTCCACCCGTTCTTGCACTGGGGTTGACTAAACTCGTCAAAAAATCACGTAAAGTTGATGAAACCAATATTCAGATTACCAACAGTTGGCTCAGTGTGAATAATTGGTTAATTGATCATGTGTTACCGCATTTAAAATGGGATATTAGTATCGATGACGATTTAGATCTGAGTATGCAGGGTCGTTACCTGATGACCTGTAATCATCAAAGTTGGGTCGATACCACTGTAAATCAGTATTTTGGTTTAACCCGCATGCCCCTGACCCGTTTCTTTACCAAGTGGGAACTGATCTTTATTCCGTTTATTGGACAAGCCTTTAAAATTTTAGGTTTCCCCATGATGAAGCGTCATAGCAAGGAACAGATTGCTAAAAATCCGGGGCTTAAAAAACGTGATATGGAAGAATCACGCAAAGCCTGTGAACAATTATTGAGTCAACCGTTTACCCTGCTAAACTATTTAGAAGGTACGCGCTTTACGCCAGAGAAACATGCCGCACAGCATTCACCCTATAAACATCTACTCAAACCGAAAGCAGGTGGTTTAGCACTGGCCCTCAATATTTTAGGCGATAAAATTGATGCATTGGTGGACATGACCATTGTTTATCCAGATGGTGCTCCTGGCTATGGCGATTTTTGGCTGGGTGATGTCAATTGTATTGCAGTCAATCTGCGTAAAATTGAAATTCCCAGCTGGGTACTCGGCGGTAATTATGAAGATGATGCTGAATATCGTGAGCGCTTTCAGCAATGGGTCCATGAGCTATGGACTGAGAAAGATCAACTCATTGAGCACATGAAACAAGACTTGGCTGCAAAAGCATAAATAGCCTGTAAGGAAGAAAATGAAGCAAGATGACACAATAGCCAAGCCAACCTTTCATTTCGTGAAAAAAGACTCATGGGGCTGGAAAGTTGCACTGGGCTATGACATTTTCATGATGGTTCTCATCATCATCAATTTGTTCTGTTTAAGTGCCAATGCCATCCTGATGAGTGATTTTGGTGGCTGGTTATTTAGCTTCATCCATCTTCCGGAAATTTTGCAGTTTTATCGAACAGAATTACGTCCTTGGGTAATTATTACTGAAAGCTGGTTCACCAGTTTTTTAGTGATTGAACTGTTAATCCGCTGGGGAGTTGCAATCATCGGACAGCATCATAAACGCTGGTTTTTCTTTCCTTTTATTCATTGGTATGAAATTCTGTCGATTATTCCACAGCTGCGTTTTTTGCGTTTACTACGTGCCGGCTCAATCGCTTACAACTTGTATGCACATGGCTATAAAGTCATTCCTGACAGTTGGTATAAGCGCGCCAATTTTTATTATCATTTGGTGCTCGAAGAACTGACCAGCCGCATTGTGATTACTGTTTTAGACAGTA
>NZ_JAZQPV010000118.1:0-34163 GCF_045628685.1 Acinetobacter sp. | reverse complement strand
TTTGTTGAATTCAAGCTTTTGAGGATCCTTTTGGAAGGGTATGTTGAATCAGAACGTTTTCTGAATCCTGCTGGAGTGGTTGTGAATATTAGACTGAAAAGACTGCTACATTTGACAGTTTTTTAACACTTGCCTGATTGGGCAGTGTTTTGTTAAGTTCAGGCTTGTGAGGATCCTTTTGGATAACTATGCTTGTATTCACACCTGGTATAACTTTACATAACCCCCTACAAACGTATATGAATCTACAAAGCCCCCCATAGTATTTAGAGCATGGACAAGGAAGCATGGATCGGCGTATCGTCGACGAAACACATACATTAAACTCATACAGACGACCCCACCACTCAATCACTAAACCCATCAAACTCATCCTCCGTGATTTCCCGGCAAGCGATATTGGTATTTAGAATATAACCCTGCATATCAAGTTCAAAAATTACATCGGGATGGTAAGTATAATAAGAACTATATTTCTCATTCATGCCCAGTCTTCGCTGGCGTTCATCATTGAGTTCAATCGCTAATGCAACTAAAGCGGCTGCCTGTTGTAAAAGGTCGAGATTATATTGACTAATTTTCCTTTGGGTTCTGTAATAAGTTGCAAAAGTTCCGTATAGAACGCCTGTTGCGCTGATGATCGGTGTAGACCAGCAGGTAGAGAGTTTCTCAGCCTGAATAAGGGCTCGATAGGGTTCCCAATTGGCATCTTTCATCAAATCTGGACTAATCACCAGCCGACGCAAAAATGCAGCTGTTCCGCAGGTTCCCTGATTTGGCCCAATTTTCAAACCGTCGATTGCCGTGCAATATTGATCGGAAAAATGACGTTTCCCACTGACCAGTTTTAAAGTCTGCTCCTGTTCTGAACAGAGCATAATCGTGACCAGTGCATTCGAAATACGTGATTCAAGCCACTCGCTAACGGCATTTAAAATAAGCGTAAGATCTGTATGTTGACCGATAAGGTTAAAAATATGATAAGTGTCGTGATAACTACAACGATTATGCATTTGAAATCCTACCTTCCTTGGCTGTGTAATCTTTTGAACTCATTTCTGGCTTAGCTTCTATAGCAGATTCATATTCGTTTACAATAACGACCATTTTATTAAAAAAATCAGATTTTAGGAGAAAATTCACATTTTTGATCTTTAAATAAAGGTTTTTGATTTATTTTTGCTCTATTTAGGTTCAAATTTTAATAATTCAATATTCTTGATATAAAATAAATTATTCATATCGTTAAAGCACTCATTTTATTAGCTCGCTAATGAACATTACATTTTAGAACTCAGGTTGATTCGATGAATAATATAACGTTCAAAAATTTTGAAGAAGCTGGCCAAGCCATTTTGCGGTTTCTCCATAAACGTTTTGGATTCGACTTATGGATGATCACCCGGGTAGAAGGCAAAGACTGGATTGTACTGCAAAGTGAAGATCATGGTTATGATGTGAAACCTGGACAGGTATTTAAATGGGCAGATTCTTTCTGCTCTCATATGGTTAAAGGAAATGCACCGAAAATTGCACCTCATTGTGAAGATATTCCCTTATATGCCACGGCACCAATTAGTCAACAAGTGACTATTAAATCCTACATAGGTCAGCCCATCCTCAATGAAGATGGCAGCCTGTTTGGTACACTGTGTGCAATTGATCCTCATCCAAAACCTGAAACGATAGTTCAAGATATTGAAATAATCGAATTGCTTGGAAACTTACTGAGTAAAATTCTTCAAGCCGAGCTTCGTCAAAATGAACATGCTCGTGAGTTTAAGCATTTAAGGACGAAAGCTTTTAGAGATGGATTAACGGGATTATATAACCGTCGAGCCTGGGATGAGTTAATGAGTAAAGAGGAAGAGCGTTGTAAGCATTATGGTCATCCTGCTGCGGTGTTTTTTATTGATATTAATAATCTAAAAGAAGTAAACGATAACTTAGGGCATATTGTAGGAGATCAACTCATTCAGCAGGCGGCCCATGTGTTAAGGGATACGGTGCGTAGCAATGATATTGTGGCTCGCTTAGGCGGTGATGAATTTGTCATTCTAAGCAGAGAAAATAATAAGGCAGGTGCAGAAAGACTTTTAAAGAGAATTATAGATGCTTTTTCACGTACAACAATTAGTATAGCGATTGGTTTTTCTATGCGTCATCCTGGCCGTGGGCTACCTTTTGCAGCTGAACAGGCTGATAAAAAAATGTTTGAGCATAAGCGTCAATTCAAATTGGATCTTAAAACAGACATAAGAGTAGTTACCTCAGATAGCTGATATCCTATAATCACTTTCAGTAAACTCAAGGTGTAATTTTAAATCCGCGTCTTATAAAAGCGTTACTTAGGGCTAAGAAACGGAACATAAAAGGTGTTAGAACCCATTCAAAATGTCTAGTTTATGATGGTTTTCACCATCATGGGCTGGATATAAATATAGATGCTGATCACTATGTCGGATAAAGAACTTAAATGATTGTCAGTCTTGCAAGAATGTGATCGACGTATAACGTAATCTAAAGCCTCCCAGCTCTTACGACTCTCATAACGTCAGATCCGGCGCTTAATTCAAGGATACAAAGCTCAAGGCCCTGCTGCATTAATGGCCATTATGTAAATAGAGTTTAATTTTTCAAAAAATTAGCCGTACTTTTTTAATGTTTCCAAGAATATTTCTAATTCTTATTGATTATATTCACCTTTTAAAACATGAGTCTTTAAGTGTTCTTGTACTAACTCATTCATAAGGCCATTAATAGCTCCTTTAATAGCAGCTACTTGTTGTAATGTTGCTATGCAAGATACATCAGCATTCGTGAGTGCATCATGAACAGCATTCATCTGACCTCGTAATCTTCGGATTCTATTTAAAATCTTTTTATTGGTCTGTAAATGGCTCATAGTCTAACACCGACATAAAGAAGTTAATAAAATTGAAAAAAGACGAGAGATTTTATTAGATAAATACATCATTTCATTTTAATTCCAAAGTATAGTGATTTTTCTTGTTGTGATAAAAGTTCCTTTAAAATTGCCTTAATTTTAGCCGTTCCGTCGTCTTCAATTTTATTATTTGTACTATCTGTAATGTTTTGACCATCACTTCCCACGATTGGTAATATGCCCACACGTGCCCATTGCGTGGTATAAGCTGGATACATATCATTAATCACCACATTACTTAATACTGCACTGCCTGTGTTTTTCACCATAATACGATAAATTAAACATTGATTTGGTTTCAAGTTTTCATTTTGTACTGTGTAGGTCGCGCTAATGACTGCCAATGCATCCGTCATATTGCAATTTTCAACTTTTAGCTGCGATTTAAGAATTCTTAATTGGTTTGGGCTAACCGTAATTAAATCAGTATTACTCAAATCAACTAATGATATTTCTTTCTCTGTATTATCTGGTTTGATAATCAATTTTACCTGGCTGCTCATACCATTAGTCGCTGTTGCAGGTGCTTCAACCTTTATCAATAAAGTAACGGATTTGTTTGGCTCAATAATATTACTTAACTCTGTCTCTATATCGGTTAGCAATGTATCACTCGCATCCAGCGTATCATTACCATTTTTATCTAAAAATAATGTATATAAAAAACCATCTTGGCTATTCAAGGAATTCAGACTGACTTTAACTGGCACTGTTGCAAATAGGGATCTGAGTCGATGATGTTCCCTTTAAAAAGTGCTTAGAGACCGAAAACTCTATTCACCAGATACACTTCACCCTGAGGCTGACCATAATAAAATGATGAAGCTTGTCCTTTACGTAGTGCACGCATGACTTCAATACCTTTAATTGTGGCATAAGCCGTTTTCATAGATTTGAATCCTAAGGTGGCCCTGATAATCCGCTTTAGCTTGCCATGATCACATTCGATCACGTTATTTTTGTACTTAACCTGCCTGTGCTCAAGGTCTGGTGGACATTTTCCTTCCCGTTTTAACCGTGATAAAGCACCTCCATATGTGGGTGCTTTATCCGTATTGATCACCTGTGGAATTTGCCCCTTCTTCACATTATTTAAAATTTTTCCAAGAAAACACTATGCTGATTGGGTATTACGTCTAGAAGAAAGGTAAAAATCAATGGTAAAGCCACGTTGATCGACTGCACGATACAGATAAGACCATCTTCCATTCACTTTTACATAAGTTTCATCAATATGCCATGTGCCGAGATGTGTAGGATTACGCCAATACCAGCGTAAGCGTTTTTCTATTTCAGGAGCATAACGTTGAACCCAACGGTAAATAGTTGTGTGATTATCATTCACACCACGTTCGGAAAGCATTTCCTGAAGTTCACGATAGCTAATGCCATATTTACAATACCAGCGTACAGCCCAAAGAATAATTTCGCCCTGAAAATGCCGACCATGGAAGGGATTCATACACTGAACCTTTAGCTAAAAAACTATTTAGCTTATCATCAATGGCTATTTGCAACAGTGCCAGTCAAGATACGATCAGAACCTACAAACTTAAATCCTCTCATACAAATTTTATCTCTGCAAAATTCTTTATGATACTCAACCCTACTTTAGATTTATCAATGATTATCAGTTGTGCCCCTGCCGCGTTAACTGCTTGTATCCCTGATGGCGAATCTTCAAAAACTAGACAACGTTCAATCGGCACATTAAGAATGCTTGCACCTTTTAAATATCCTTCAGGATCAGGTTTTCCCTTAATGATATCTTCTGCTGCAACAATCTGAGTAGGCTTTGGTAATCCAGCGGCATTCATTCGCGCATAGATCAGTTCACGTTCAGATGAGCTGACCACTGCCCAAGGTATACGACGGTCATCTAAAGCTTGAATAAATGATGCTGCAGCCTCAATTGATTTCGTATGAATCGAAGCCTCTAAGAACTTTTGCGTCAATGCCTGATAATGTAATTCAAAAGAATTATCACTAATAAAATGCGCCACGATATCTTGTGTGCGCTTACCATGTGAAAAGATCAATACAGCTTCAGCATCTAAACCTTGCTCAACAGCCCATTGCGTTAAAATATCGCCAATAAGCCTAGTCGATTCCACCAAGGTTCCATCTAAATCAAACAATACCGCTTGAAAATCAATCTCCTCAAACGGTTTATCTTTAAGTGAAATCCGCATTATTCACCAATATCTTTCAATAATGGCAATAGCAACTTCGAGGTATATTCAGCTTCTTCAATCAAAGGCCAGCCCGACATAATCAACGCACTTAAGCCTGCTTCTTTATGATAGGTTTCAACTTGAGCTGCGATATTTTCAGGACTACCGACCAAATATGCTGCTGAAGATGCAAAACCAAAAATGTCCAATGATGACCAAGCACTCATACCAGCAAAGAGATTACCCTCTAAACGTAGCGATTCAAGCGGTGGCAACTGTCCTTTACGAATGTAATCAACCCATTCTTGGCGCTGCGCATCCGGTGCTTTAAAGTTATCAATACTTTGTTCACCACCCGTTTTACGTTTGATGGATACATCCAGTTTTTGCTTTAACAGTTCAGCGCCGGTTTTTTCAAAAATTTGATAGAACTGTTGTTCCGCTTCAGCTTGAGATGTACGCACTGTCACACTGGTCAAGGCGCCTAAGTCGCTAAAGGTACGACCATTATCTTTGGCTGCGGCAACGGCGCGTGAAAATTGATCTTTGACGCGATGCAATTCCCGAATCATCAATAAATAAACATTCACCACTTGCCCTGCATGCTGAATCCCTGCGGCAGAATCGCCTGTGCCCCAAAGTGGAATGCCATTTGGCGTGGTTGGCTCGATGGTAAAATCGGTATTGGGGAACAGTGACTTATTGCCTTTGTTATAATGGCTTTGGAATTCTTCCCAATAGCTTTGACCCAAGGCATAACGGGTTTCAGGGGTGAGTTCAACACCATACGTGCCAATACGTTGTGGCGTACCATTGATGTGATTAAACAACAAACGGCTGCCATGGAATTTTTCAAAGGTTAGTGCTTGTTCTGCTAAAAGTTTAGCCGGCGTTAAACCTGCATATTCAGCCACCAAAAACTTCATATTTTCGGTAAAACCTGCCACCGACGATGCCGACGTTAAAGGATCGTTCGGCCATGTTGCCACTAAAGCACCATAAAATCCGCCTTGATCAATGGTTTGAGCTAATTTCTTATAACGCTGAAAATCAACTGGATAAAATCCTTCAGACATCCACGGGTATTGTCCATCCGCAGTGCTCAAATACCATAATGCTTTAATCGCCATAACACGTTCCTACTTTTTTACACCATGATCTGAAGGGGTAAATCGGGATCTGCACTCCACTCGGACATCGAACCATCATAAATTTTAATGGATGTCACTTGAGCTTGACGCAAAGCCAATGCAGCTCCGCTTGCAGTAATCCCACTGCCACAATAGATCATGATTTCTCGGTTTAAATCGAGCCCAAATTGGGCGACAAAATTGAAAATTGACGCTTTAAATTTGCCAGTTTCATCTAGAAATTCGGCAAACGGAATATTAATACTGTTCGGGATATGCCCTGCACGTGAATAACGAACTTCATCACCACGGAAAACTTCTGGTCGCAGTACATTGAGTAGTTGACTATTTACACGACCTTCAACAACCTTTTTGACATCTTCAATATCTGCAAAACAAGTAGAATCAAACTTCAGCTCTGCTACATTCAAAGATGGTGATGGCTGTTCAATCTGATCAGATACACTTAAGTTCTGCTGTTGCCACGCCTTAAGTCCACCGTGTAACACCTGAACCTGCTGATGCCCAAATGCTTTAAAAATCCAAAATAATCGGGCTGCCCAAATATGATTTTCTCGGTCATAAATCACGATGGGCTTGTTCCAATCTACTTGAAACTTTTCGAGTGAATGCAACATCTCGGTTTCATTTGGATATTGATACTCAAGTGCTGTTCTTAAATTGCAAAAGTCTTGGTTTAAGTCCACATATTGTGCTGTCGGAATATGCGCATTTTCATACCATGCCTTCGCCTGTTTAGCCTGAATGGGCTGCGCGGTTTTAGCACCCACTTCAAAAATCTGCACAGCATTGAGTTGTTGTACGAGATCTTCAGGATTGATTAAATCTTTCATGCTACTTCTAGTTCATCGATACTGAATTCCAAGTAGATGGCAAAATCTTCCGCAGTCACTCTATATAATTCATTTAAAAATTCGCGTTGGAAATCCCCTGGTGCATCTGTTTTTAAATGGGCTTTTTTACCTGCAACTGCATAATGTGCATGTGCGCTGACCACAGCATTAAATGGATTGGTGACTGCTGCATATGCTGCAACCAAGGCTCCGAGTGAACAACCAGATGCTGTCACCAATGGGAAGAAGAAACTGCCGCCTTTGATTTTAGCCACCCAATAGTGTTCTTCATCGTCCAAAAGCGTTTTCGCAACAATATGATCGACCTCACCAGATGCCGAGACAACATGTGTATGCTCAAGTAACGACAGTGCGGCATCGACTGCATGTGCGGGATCATTGGAGCTATCGAAACCTTTAGCATTGGATCCCAAACCTGCCAGACCAATAATTTCTGAAGCATTACCACGCACCACAGTCGGCTTCGATTTTAAGAACTCGGCTGCTAACTGCCCCCGCCAAGACAACGCACCAGCTGCAATTGGATCGAGTACCCAAGGCGTGTTGATTTTATTGGCCTCTGTAATTGCAAGCTTCATTGCTTCAACCATTGCACTGGTTGGTGTTCCTAAATTCACCACGACGCTATTGGCAAAATGAACAAACTCTGCTGCTTCTTCAGGATTATCCACCATGGCTGGAGAAGCCCCAGCGCTAAGCAACACATTTGCCATGAAGTTCACCGATACACTGTTACTTAAACACTGAACTAAAGGCTTAATTTGCTTTAAAGATTCATGCGCTCGAATAATCGAAGCAAGTGTCGGAAGCTGATTTAGATGAGTCATATCGGCAGTTCTATGCTTGGTTGTTTACTTGAATTTTCACATTATGAGACATTTGCTTTAGCGTTAAAAATAATTAAAACCGGTTTGGATATGAAGAAAACAGAATTATTAAAATATGACTTAGATTGCATTTTTTATGCAATAGACAATATTCATTAAATAGTCACAATGTTTTTACTTTTGATTTTTATCTACATTCATAACTCAATCATGACGAGTGCTGAATCCATTATTTTAGACAAGTCTTTAAGTACTTTTTAACGCCCGTAATATTCAATTTAAAAATACAATATAGTTAAAAACCAAAGAGATTTCATCTATTAAAAATGATTGATTTTCAAAATATTATCTAAAACCAACTGTTCTAAATCATTCTATTTCATCCTTATAAACACAATTTTTTCAACAAAAACCGGTTCTTTTATTCCCAAGTTTTTGATCATCCGGTCATAAGGCACATTTAACTTTTATCATAGAGAAAGAATAAAAATAATAAGAAGCCTCTATGAACAAAAAAATACTTTCTGCGCCTCATCTCTTCGCGTTATCTAAAGCGAAAAAGATTGCCTTGATAGAGATAGTACAAGGCACAAGCCTCTATCCAATAGATTGGATATATAACCATGCCTAAACTCTCTAAATTCGCCAGTGAGCGCCGTAGCACCGAACGAAAAAAATCAATCCAGATAGAGATGCAACGGGCGCAAAGCTTTATCCACATGCATCTGCCTTTAGCACAGTTCTTTGAGGCTTATCGAACCAATCAGCACATCGTGCTCTTGGAAAAACTCGAGGATGCCATTGAACATGAGGCCCCCTCTGTCCGTTATAAAAAAATGCTCTATCACTGTTACCGCAAGCAGATCATGCTGTTCAACCAAACCTATGAGCTGGAACTCGATTTACCGTCGCGACAATTTCTCAGCATTGAACGGGAAAAGATGGAATTCGACCGGGAATGGCTGGAAAGATCCAAGTACACCCACATGATTCATCAGAAGATTTGGCGATACTGGAACACAGCACAACAATTTTCAGATGCAGAAGTCATTGGCAATGTCCTGATCTCGAGCATTCTCTTTGCCGGTATATCAGCAAGCAATACTTTAGATGCCTTGCTGGAACAGCTAAAAGAAAACCTGACGATTCATCATCTCAAGGCTGTAGATCTACAGATGATCTTTCTTGAACCCCTATCCCCAGGTTATGGCGATATCTACAATCCTGAAGCACCGCTGAGAAAATCACGCACACTGGTTTTAGACCGAATTACCCAACTGTGGCTGGCACGTTACCTTGCACAGTCCCCGACTGTGCGCATGGATGCCTTCGACTATCTCAGTCTGATCTTCAGGAAAATGGGCTTAACCGGTCAGTCTTCTGACATTTTCAAACTCCTGGCTTCAGCAAGCTGTCACTGGATGCAGTTCAATAACGTCGCACTGGATACCGCTTTAAGCCGCTGTCTTGAAGAAAAAAATGAAACTTGTGGCTTAAGCCTGGATTCATTTAAAAACTATCTCGATCCACAACTGTTTTCAGCGCAATTGAATGAGGGTCTCCAATCGAAAAAAGTTTCAGCAAGATGTTCAACCGTCGTGATGAATGAACAATCGGTTGCCAGCATCAAAAAATTGCATAAACACCTGCTCAAGACCATCCGACACAATAAAGAATGTCTAACAGAACTCATCGATTATATGGAACAGGAACAAGCCGTCCTGTCTGAAGCCTCGATCCGGATCTGCCTGTGGCTGATCAGTCTGTTCCAACCCAGTACAGCGCAAGTGCAGCACTTAAGCCAGCTCTTTAACCTGGATGCAGAAGCCTGGCTGAAATATTTAAGCTATCAGCAAAAATTACAGAGGTCATCAATTTATAGTTATTACGCCAAATTTGCAGAAGCCTGGCTTTTCCACACCCACCCTTATATTGAAGACCCGGATTTCAATGCGCATATGGAGGATATTTACCGCAAGATTCTGGGAGAAACGACCAAGTCCTCTCATCAGAAACTGGATCTTTTGCGACGATTCCATCATTTTCAAAAAATTCTGTTTAAAACAGACGATTTTCCTGTGGACAGCGATCTCCATGCATCCTCCCATCCCAAGACACAAATCATCTCTGCCAGAACATTTTGCGCTGTACTTGATCTTCTGCCTCTCCACGTGGAGCGTGGCAGTTTTAACCAGCATGATGCCGGGATGCTCAAGATTATTTTCGGCATCGCCTTTCGTAGCGGCATGCGGATTAATGAAATTCTAGGTTTGAGAATTAAAGATATTGAAGGACCATCCTGTACGTCTATTTGGATCAGACCCTACCGTTCCAGTCAGCATGAACATACGCTAAAAACAGATAGTGCTGAACGGAACCTCCCCATGCAGACACTTTTACGTCCCAATGAACATGAAGACTTCAAAGACTATTGTTTATCCAGGCGTATTAGCTCAAGTAAAGATGACTATCTGTTTACACTGTGGAATAGCAATGAACGCTTGCCAGCCCATTTTGTCACCCAGGTCTTTTCCAGTCTGATCAATAGCGTATTGCCCGGCGCTCATTATTCTTTTCATGCGCTCAGACATTCTGCTGCGAATCATCTGGCCCTTGTCCTGAATATGCCCTACGCGTTCGTCAAGGTCTTTAGCGATTACAGCCAGCAAGATTATGATCGTATCCGCAGCGACCTGTTACGCTCCAATGCGGCTCAGGACATCTGGTATATCCTTGCCCATCTGCTGGGTCATATCACCCCGAAAGAGACCTTTAAAAGCTATCTGCACCTCTGTTTTATCATGGCGGGCTATCATCTCACCCAGAATGATCCGCCAATCCCCGCCCAGACGATTCAAACCATTCATCCTGGCTTAGGCATCAAACCGACATCAAAAGACATTCACCTGAGCAGCCTAACCCATGAACTTAGGCTAAGTTTAGCGCCAGAACAGATAAAAAATTGGTCCTCTTCCAGGAAAAAATATAAAGCATCCAGTAAATCTGCCGTTACCAAACCGGCCCCCTGTAACGAGACATGTTATCCGGGCACAGCCCAATCCAGCATCTCCGCCAATAGGGCCATCCAGGTGATCAGACACTGTGAACGCTTTGACGACATCGATTACATCGCCAAAAAATTGAATCTCCCCCCTGCATTGATTCAGGGATGCAAAGACAATATCTCAAAATTGCAAATGCTCAAAAATCAGAAAGGCAAATCACGTTTCATCATTGATCCACAAAAAAGTGCTCGGATCTTGCCTTGCGTTGAAACCTTTGAGGAAAAGAAACTGATTCCTTATTTTTTTAAACAACTCGGCGATTATTCCAAAGAAAATAAAAAACTCATCAGTGCATTAAAAATATTTATTCATAAGGTCAATAGATCAGAATCAGGATTAATATTTAATATAAAGAAGTTGAATCAGTTCAGCACATTTTTGGATGCGATCTATCCACTATTTCCTCCTCAATATTGGTCATGCTATATACCCAACATGATCAATAACAAAGCTTTAATCCAAAGTCCATGGCTTAGTAAAATAGATCAAAAAAATATAATAGTCGGAAATGATAAAAAATCTTTCCGTGTATATTTAAAATCAAAAAATACCCATAAATCACTCAGTATTCTTAAGTACATCCTTATTATTTTATCTGCATTTAATCAGAATATCTTTATTTAAAAAATGAGCATTTTTCCTTAAACTTCAGTTACATATTTGAGTTAGACAACCCATGAAATCTATATTAAAAATAACTATCAATGATAATAAGAGATACGATGATGCTGAATAGACAAAAGATCAATAACATGTTGAGCATGTTAATTCATGAGTTCCAGATTTTGGATGGGTATGATCTTGGAATTTTCTTTAAAGACGATAGTGGTAATAATAATTATCGGGCCATTTATTTATGGATTGAAGAACTGATGGATCAGAATCCGGAAATCAGCTTTGATGAAGTTAGCAATAAATTTAAAAAACAAATACCTGAATCCTGTTTTAATAGACTTCTTTCATAAATCATTTTTTACTCAGCTCCAGGTTATAGATTCCAGCGATTAAATTGAATCTCAAACCGAGTCTTTTACCTCTATTTCGATAACGTTCGGCAAGGATCTTGAAGGTTTTCAGGCTGCCAAAGACATGCTCAATGCCGATTCTTCTTTAATTGATCTCCTGATTATAGCTTTTGAGTTCAGGATCCAGTTTACAGCATCTTTTGGCTTTTAATGGCAACAGGCTATGGGATACACAGTATAAATCCCCTGATCGCCTTTATCTGCAAGGATAAAAGCCCCCAAAAGGAATCTGGTTTAAATTTCGTTTAAACAACTCAATCATGCACTGCACCGCGACTGCTCCATAAACTCAGAATTTGCTGAGTTTTATGGTGAATTATGGCCTGTACTTTAAAGGTATGGGTCTTTTTCTTGTCACTATAGCTTTTCTTCTGTTTTTTTAGGCCGAATTGGAATTTCTGTGGCATCCACGATCACCACATTCCAGTCAATGCCTTCACCTTCGGGTAAGTTTTTGGATAAATTAAAAAGATTGGGCCGAATCAGACAGTCTTCAACATGACGGAAATTCTTGAGGCTGTGGGCTCTGAAACACCGTAACTCGTCGCAACGTGAAATAAGGTTCGGTATTCCCGCCAATAGCTCAGACAGAGCACAACCTGATCCTCAAGGCTTAACTTGGCCGGTCTGCCCTTGGCAGGGACATGCAATTTTCAATTGCCCAGCCATTAAATAGAAGGTTGACCATGAGATGCCGGTGTATCGCTTGAACTGAGGATCAGAAAGCTTGTTTGAATCGATATATTTCATCCGCAGATGATGCATGAATGCTAAAAAAAACTGGAGTACAAATATCAACCAAAAAGAAGATCATCTTTTGATTTATGAAAGAGATCTATTATTTTTCGAAAATTTATAGTGCAATATAAATCAATTATTAAATTACAGAATTAATACCTATCTAACTAAAACTTATAATTGAGAGTGAAATTTAAATTAATAGTCATCCCATATAATAGACCTCTTGCGTTAGTTAAAATTCAAACAGACACAAGCTATATTTTATAAGGTTTTAGCTAATTCAAAAATTAGGTAAAAGCATACTTTCGCAAGAGGCCTAATGATTAAAAAATATATGTCAACTTACCTTATATAGAAGTTAAATATTTGAAATACACCCTAATACACTCATATTTTTGAATTATATTTTTATATTAGAAATTTGAAATTGCTATTTGATTGAGTTTATACATCATAATTATTTTATAAAAAATCATATTTACTCTGTTCGACTCAACAAGCCCTTTTCCACTTGATATAACTGCCCATTTCCAAAATCAATTTGTTGTTTATCTCCACGCAACTTTGGAAATCCAACGATCTTTTCAAGTTGTGGTGAGCGCTGAAACTGCCGAGTTTGAGGATTAAATATCCAGTAAATATAACGCTTATCTTGAATCGTTCGTTTTTCTGAAATATCTGACAAAATAATATCATAATAACCATCAAAATTAACATCCATATAACCGATACTTTTTGGAAAGGCTGTAAATCCTGTCAAAGCTTGTGTAACATTATTTTTATTTACAATGTCTACTCGTTTAAGTACCGAACCATAGGGCTGCTGAATATCTTCCAAGCCATAAAATTTTAAAATAAAATAAGGTTTATCTGAAACTTTTATTGCAGGCTCAAACTGAATAGGTTTTCCCAAAGTATCCTCACCTTCAGTAAGTATTCCCTTAAAATCACCGCTATTAGCATCGAATATTCCTGATAATTGATAAGTCTTGTTTATTACATCGTCAGAGTCAACAGATTTTAAATTTAGCTGAGTCCCTCTTTGTAATCCTTTTAAATTAATTATCTTATCTTTATCAATATCATATAGGGTAGCATGTGGATTCAAAATCCCTGCATATAAGCTCAGGAAATAACTTCCTTCAGTGGAACGCAACATGCGTTGCATAGAAACGCGAACATTATTGAGTGGCTTATATTCTGGAGCATTTAAGACTGTTTCCGCCTTACTTAGATTGGAAAAAGTTAACACAACAATACAAAGTAATAATTTGGTTTTCATTGTTCAGCACACTCATAAATGCAGAAATTATGAGTACTGTATCACAAAAAAACCGCTCAATAGAGCGGCCTTTTTGTATTATAAAAGCAAAAAGCAGACTTAGTTTTTCTCTTTGTCTACGATTTTATTTGCTTGAATCCAAGGCATCATAGAACGAAGTTTATTACCAGTTACTTCGATACCGTGAGCAGCATTTTGACGGCGACGAGCAGTCATAGATGGGTAGTTCAACGCACCTTCTTGAATGAACATCTTCGCATATTCGCCAGATTGAATACGTTTAAGCGCATTACGCATAGCTTCACGAGACTGTTCGTTGATAACTTCAGTACCAGTTACGTATTCGCCATATTCAGCATTATTCGATACAGAGTAGTTCATGTCCGCGATACCGCCTTCGAACATCAAGTCAACAATCAATTTAAGTTCGTGTAGACATTCGAAATACGCCATTTCTGGTGCATAACCTGCTTCAACCAAAGTTTCGAAGCCCATTTTAACCAATTCAACAGCACCACCACAAAGAACTGCTTGCTCACCAAAAAGGTCAGTTTCAGTTTCTTCACGGAATGAAGTTTCGATAATACCAGTACGTCCACCACCTACGCCTGAAGCGTAAGAAAGCGCAACGTTACGTGCATTACCAGAAGCATCTTGGTGAATGGCGATTAAGTCAGGAACACCTGAACCACGCTGGTATTCAGAACGTACAGTGTGACCTGGTGCTTTAGGGGCAACCATGATTACGTCTAAGTCCGCACGTGGCACAACTTGGTTATAAAGAATCGAGAAACCGTGAGCAAAAGCTAAAGTTGCGCCTTGCTTGATGTTTGGCTCAATTACATCACGGTAAAGTTGTGATTGGAACTCATCCGGAGTCAAGATCATGACTACGTCAGCTTGTGCTACAGCAGCAGGAACTTCAGCAACTTTAAGACCTGAATTCTCAGCTTTTTTCCAAGAAGTAGAGTTTGCACGTAAACCTACAGTCACATCAACGCCAGAGTCTTTAAGGTTAAGCGCATGTGCGTGACCTTGTGAACCATAACCGATGATCGCTACTTTTTTACCTTGGATGATAGATAAGTCAGTGTCTTTATCGTAAAAAATTTGCATTGCTGTCTCCGCTTAAATGCTTTTGTTTCCTTTTATCCAAACCAATGATGTTATTGGTATTCATTGGCTTGGAAGCTCATCTATAAGATGAGCAGAATGTGTGAATAAAATTAAAATCTGTTAGTTAGATAGTTAAAACTTTTTCGCCGCGCGCAATACCCGATACACCTGAACGCACCACTTCAAGAATGGTATTTTCTGCCAGCGCATCAATAAAGCCATCTAGCTTTTCAGTTGTACCCGCAATTTGAATGGTATAGGTGGTTGGTGTTACATCGACAACCTGTGCACGAAAAATGTCTGTAGTCCGTTTAATTTCGGCACGTGCTGATCCAAGTGCCTTCACTTTAATCAACATCAGTTCACGCTCAATGTGTGCACCTTCAGACAAATCTACAACCTTTACCACCTCAACCAATTTATTGAGCTGCTTGGTGATTTGTTCAATTTTATGATCATCACCATAAGTGGTAAGAGTCAGACGTGACATGGTTGGATCTTCAGTGGGTGCAACATTTAAAGTCTCAATGTTATAACCCCGTTGAGAAAATAGCCCCACCAAGCGAGAAAGCGCACCAGCTTCATTTTCAACGAGTACAGAAATTATGTGTCTCATTTTGTGCGCTCTCCTTTTCTTAACCACATATCGTTCATAGATTGACCAGCAACCAACATTGGATAAACGTGTTCTGAACGATCTACCATGACATTAATGAATACGCATTTATCATTGATTGCCATTGCTTCTGCAAGCTTAGAATCAAGCTCATCTGCATGGTCAATTTGAATACCGACGTGACCATATGCTTCCATCAATTTGGCAAAATCTGGCAATGAATCGACATAAGAGCTTGAATGACGACCTTCGTAGTTCATATCCTGCCATTGCTTAACCATACCTAGCGAACGGTTATTCAAGCAAAGAATTTTCACATTTAAGCCATATTGCTTACATGTCGATAATTCCTGGATACACATTTGAATCGATGCTTCACCAGTAATACACACCACTTGCTGATCCGGAAATGCGAGTTTCGCAGCCATGGCATATGGTAAGCCCACACCCATTGTTCCTAAACCGCCAGAGTTGATCCATTGACGTGGACGTTTATATTTATAGTAGTTTGCAGCAAACATTTGATGCTGACCTACGTCTGAAGTAATGATGGCTTCACTGTTGGTGATACGATCAAGTGCTTCAACCACCTGTTGTGGTTTCATTACACCATCAACACCCGCTTCATAACGCAAACCATGTACTTTGCGCCACTCATTGATCTGAGACCACCACGCAGCAATTGCTTCCGGATTCGGCTTAGAAACATTCATTTGTTTTAATTGAACCAGCATCTCTTGAAGTACAGGTTCTACTGCACCCACGATTGGAATATGCGCCATGATGGTTTTTGAAATCGTCGCCGGGTCGATATCAATATGAATGACTTTGGCATTCGGACAGAATTTTGCTGGATTGTTGGTTACACGGTCATCAAAACGCGCGCCGATACACAAAATTACGTCTGCATGGTGCATGGTCATATTGGCTTCATAGGTGCCGTGCATGCCCAACATACCAATGAACTGCTCATCATCCCCGGGGAAAGCACCTAATCCCATAAGGGTATTGGTTACCGGAAAATTTAAAAGATGCGCAAGTTCTGTCAATAATTCCGATGCATTGCCTTGAACAACACCACCACCGCTATAGATGACTGGACGTTCAGCAGCAATCAATTCTTCAATCGCTTTACGGATTTGACCTGAGTGACCACGATGCGGCGGTTGATACGAGCGCATCTTCACTTTTTCAGGATATTCGTAAGCAAATTTTTCTGCAGGATTGGTCACATCTTTAGGAATATCAACCACTACAGGACCTGGACGGCCTGAAGAGGCAATATAAAATGCTTTTTTAATAATTCCAGGAATTTCACTGGCATGACGCACCTGAAAACTATGTTTCACGATTGGACGAGAAACACCAACCATGTCTGTTTCTTGGAATGCATCTTCACCAATTAAATGTGTTGCAACCTGACCAGACAAAATCACCATCGGGATTGAGTCCATATATGCCGTTGCAATAGGCGTTACTGTATTGGTTGCACCTGGACCTGATGTGACAAGTACCACACCAGTTTTACCTGTTACACGTGAATAAGCATCTGCCATATGACCAGCAGCTTGCTCATGACGCACGAGGTAATGATTGATTTTGTCTTGTTGAAAGAGCGCATCGTAAATATGCAGTACTGCGCCGCCTGGGTATCCAAATAAATGTTCAACGCCTTCGTCCGCCAATGCGCGAACGAGCATTTCACCACCAGATAAAAGTTCCAACGTGATTCACCCTAATCTTTTCACTAACAAATGGAGGGCATTTGTAGTGGTTAATTCATTAACTGTCTGCACTGTTATAGCACACAAATTTCATAGTTTTCATAGCAATAGGTAAAAAATCTGACCTGACTGCTGTTTGAGCAATAGGAGGTCTAAAACATGTTGGGATAAACATATTTTGTTGGCTTTGTTCAGCTTCTCGGCTAGAGAAGAAGTCCATTGCTAAAATAACGCTGATTCGAAGGGTGATCAAATAAACGCATATAAAACTACAGTCAGCATTTTTGTGGTTTCGACTATTAAAGTCAAGTTTAAAAATTAGCTTTTTCTTGATTATTTACAGACCGGCTGTTTTTTAGGCTTTTTGATCCATTTTACCCTTTATTTTTTTCTTAATGATTTCACCAGAAAAACTAATAATCTCATTACACTTAACAATCCACTCATAAAAAAATACTATAAATTAAATAAATAATTTTAATGTATTGTTACTTTTCAGATTTATTTCCTTCACCAAAAATTTAAAATCACACTCTTATTTCCCCATACTTTGCTTTTATTTTCATCTTAACTGTGCGACTTGCAAGATCACAAACCATCCAAAAACAGAACAACCTGGATTTTAAAAAGTACGCCACAATGAACCATTTTTGTGCAAAATGATCCAATCAATATCATTCGTCAGCTTATCTTTTTTTTCTGCAAATAAATGAAAATCATATAAAATAGGAGACAGAGAATATAAATATCTTCCAAAACATATAACCGACTGATTATTATAGGAACTTATTCATTATGTCATTATCTTTGATTAGAACTGGATTCATGGCTGCATGCGTTACCTTCAGTCTAAGTTCCACCACTGGCTTTGCCAAAGAATATTACAAATGGGTCGATGCAAAAGGTTCTACGCATTACACCACCACCCCTCCACCCAAATCTGCCAAGAAAAAAGGCAAAGTGGATACTTATGGTACCTCTCGTAGTTCAACACCTCACCAATCACCCCCTAAAAATATCAAGACCATAGAACAACCGAATCAAAACACCACCATCGTGTCTGGCGAAAAAATTATTGTTGTACCGACACCTCCAGTATCACCCGTGATCCAGGCAGAGCCGGATAATAATACTTCAACACCGGCCGCGCGTTAACCAAGATACCTATATAAATTCAACTGCGGATATTTATCCAAAACTTTGATATTTTCTTATTTATACATAGTTGCAAAATTCACTTTTAGGTACATTTTGCGCTATGCTGTGCAACAAACTTTTAACCGTTGTTCTTAATTACGTTTATGACTACTCACATTGACCCTGAATATCAAGCCAGTGCGATTGAACCTTCTGTCCAACAAGACTGGGAAACTCGCAAAGCCTTTAAAGTTGCCGACACTGTAGAAGGTCCACATCGTTATATCCTATCGATGTTCCCTTACCCAAGTGGCAAGCTGCATATGGGTCATGTGCGTAATTACACCATTGGTGATGTGATCAGTCGTTTCCACCGTCTAAAAGGTGAAACTGTGATGCAACCAATGGGTTGGGATGCGTTTGGTCTTCCTGCAGAAAATGCAGCTATTGCCCACCAGGTTGCTCCTGCAAAATGGACCTTTGAAAATATCGCATACATGCGTGATCAATTGAAGAAACTCGGTCTTTCAGTGGACTGGGATCGTGAATTTGCAACCTGTACACCAGAGTATTACCACTGGGAACAATGGCTATTTGTACAGCTCTATAAGAAAGGTTTGATTTATCGCAAACTTTCAACTGTGAACTGGGATCCAGTCGATCAAACTGTTCTTGCCAATGAACAAGTTGAAAATGGTCGCGGCTGGCGTTCAGGTGCATTGGTTGAAAAACGTGATATTCCAATGTATTACTTCCGCATTACCGACTATGCACAAGAATTATTAGACGATTTAGATTCATTGAAAGACGGCTGGCCTCAACAAGTGTTGACCATGCAACGTAACTGGATCGGTCGTTCACAAGGAATGGAAATCACCTTCCCTTCAGCAAACCCTGAAGTGTATGCCGATGATTTAACGGTTTATACTACACGTGGTGACACCTTGATGGGTGTGACTTATGTTGCGGTTGCTGCTGAACATCCAATGGCGCTTAAAGCTGCTGAAACCAATCCTGAATTGGCTGCATTTATAGAAGAATGCCGTATGGGTTCTGTTGCGGAAGCGGATCTTGCGACTGCTGAAAAGAAAGGCATGGCAACAGGTCTTTCTGTGAAGCATCCGGTGACTGGCGAAGCGGTTCCTGTTTGGATCGCAAATTATGTATTGATGTCTTATGGTTCAGGCGCGGTGATGGCAGTTCCAGCACACGATGAACGCGACTTCGAATTTGCCAATAAATACGGCTTGACCATCAAACAAGTGATTGATGCCAAAGGTGCAGATGATGCTGAATTCTCTGCAACTGAGTGGCAAGAATGGTACGGTTCGAAAGAAGGTAAACTGGTTAACTCGGGTGAGTTTGACGGCTTAGATTTCCAAGGTGCTTTTGATGCGTTTATCGCGAAATTAGAACCACAGAAACTGGCAAATACCAAAGTTCAGTTCCGTTTACGTGACTGGGGTGTTTCTCGTCAGCGTTATTGGGGTTGCCCAATTCCAATGATCAACTGTGAAACTTGTGGTCAGGTGCCTGTACCTGAAGAACAACTTCCAGTGATTCTTCCGACTGACGTGGTGCCGGATGGTTCAGGCAATCCACTCAACAAAATGCCTGAGTTCTTTCAAACTCAATGTCCTTGCTGTGGCGCAGACGCTCGTCGTGAAACAGATACCTTGGATACGTTTGTAGAGTCTTCTTGGTACTACGCACGTTACGCATCTCCAGATTTCACTGGCGGTATGGTTAAACCTGAAGCTGCACAATCTTGGCTTCCAGTAAACCAATACATCGGTGGTGTAGAACACGCGATTCTGCATTTACTTTATGCACGTTTCTTCCATAAATTGATGCGTGATGAAGGTGTGGTACAAGGCAATGAACCATTCACGAATCTTCTTACTCAAGGGATGGTACTTGCTGACACCTTCTACCGTGAAGCAGAATCTGGCAAGAAAACATGGTTTAACCCTGCGGATATTGAGCTAGAAAAAGACGAAAAAGGTCGTGTTCTTTCTGCTAAATATAAAGGCGACGGTCAAGAAGTTGTCGTTGGTGGTCAGGAAAAAATGTCGAAATCGAAAAACAACGGTATCGACCCACAAGCGATTATTGATCAATACGGCGCAGATACTGCACGTGTATTCATGATGTTTGCCGCACCACCGGATCAATCATTAGAATGGTCTGATGCGGGTGTTGAAGGTGCAAACCGTTTCTTGAAACGTGTATGGCGTTTGGCTACAGGTTTCCTTGAACAAGGCAATAGCGCTACGACTATTGATAAAGCAAATTTATCAAAAGATGCACAAGATTTACGTCGTAAAACGCATGAAACCATTCAAAAAGTGAGTGATGACTTAGAACGCCGTCATGCATTTAATACGGCTATTGCAGCGATGATGGAATTGTTGAATGCCAACAACAAGTTTGAAGCGAAAGATGATAATGATGCTGCTGTAGCACGTGAATCCATCACTACCCTTCTGACTTTATTAGCACCATTTGCACCGCATTTAAGTCAAACCTTATTGACTGAATTTGGTGTTGAGCTTACTGAAGCACTCTTCCCTGCTGTGGATGAGTCAGCGTTAACCCGTAATACGCAAACCATCGTGGTTCAAGTGAATGGCAAACTCCGCGGCAAATTGGAAGTTTCAATCGATGCTTCAAAAGATGACCTCTTGACTCAGGCAAAAGCATTACCAGAAGTTCAACAATTCTTGACTGGTCCAACCAAGAAAGAAATTGTTGTTCCGAATAAGCTTGTGAACTTGGTGGTTTAATTTTCTTATTGAGTTCCCTCTCCTTAATAGGAGAGGGTTAGGGAGAGGTAAATTATAAAAGCCCCCCTCATCCTGACCTTCTCCCTGAGCCATATATGGCGTAAAAGAAGGAATGGGAAAGGAAAAATCCCTCCAAACCTCCCTTTGAGAAAGGGAGGTTTAAAAAACACAAAGCCCGTTGTCAATCAACGGGCTTTGACTTTACAATCAACTCAGGAAGTCAATTACCCATCTTTGGGATAAACAGAGGAATAAGCATGCATTTGGTTCAACGTGTTGCAGCGATTGTATTAACTTTGGGTCTAAGTGCCAGCTTAGTCGGCTGTGGTTTTCATTTAAAGGGAACCAGCCCAGCAACAGCGCCTGTTGAGTACTCTAAAATGAGATTGGTGCTTCCAAATAACACAGAAGAATTACACGAAAAACTTGCCATATATCTGGGTGCGGCCGGTATTCAACTCAGTAATAATCCTGATGCTTATGTATTACATGTACTTGAGTACACGCCTCAACGTCTTGAACTCAATGGTAAACTGGTTGAAACCTTGCTTCGCTTAACCGTAACTTTCCGTATTGAAGATGCGCAAGGTAATCCGGTGACTGAACCACGTACTCTAACCGCTTCACGCAGCTATCAATATGATGTCGCGACCGTAAACACCGATGATCAGGAACAGAAGCATCTTGATCACGTCCTTGTTGATGACATTGCACAGCAAATTGTGCGCCAGATTTCATCCAATCGCTTACCGAAAGTCGTGAGCAAACCAGCAGCTTCAACCACTCAACCTTAAAGATAGAAATTAAGCGCTATGAAACTTGACTATCCACAAGCACTGAAACGTGTTGATGAAGCTCGCGGTGCCTGGATTATGTATGGTCAAGAGCCATTGCTTGAACAAAATTTACTCGATGCTTTTCGGAAAAGTTGGCAAAAACAAGAAGTTGAACGTCAGCGTCATGACATTAACAATGTTAGTGACTGGAAAAATGTCTTTAATGCTTTAAATAGCTTATCACTTTTTTCCAGTCAACTTGCCATTGAAGTGCATGGCAATATCAAGCCTGATGCGAATGGTATCAATCAACTGAAAAGCTATATTCAGCACAATGAGCAAAACCTGTTGCTTGTAGTCATGCCCAAACAGGATAGTAGCAGTTTAAAATCCAGTTTCTTTCAGGTAGTGGATGCCAATGGCGTCACTGTGCTGCTGACTGCAAACTACCCACAAGACCGGCAACGGATTTTAAGTATTGAAGCGGAAAAACTTGGGATGAAACTGTCCAGTGATGCTTGGGCTTGGCTGGAACAACATCATGAGCATAACCTGCTTGCGGCAAAAAACAGTCTGATGCGCGTCAGCGATACTTTTGCAGATGTGGATCTTATCCAGATTGATCATTTGTATTCATGTTTACAGGATCAGTCGCGCTACACCACTTATGATTTAACAGATACCCTGCTTGCGGGAAATCTGGCTCAGGCAATTAAAATTTTCCAATATTTAATCGCCTCGGGTGAACCGATGAGCCTGATTTTATGGAGCATCAGCAAAGAAATGCGCTTGCTGATGCAACTGTTTGAACAGCCGCAAAATGCCTTGCAACTGGGGATTTGGAAAAATAAAGTCAGTCTATATCAACAAGCGCTAAGACGACTGAATCCAAATAACTTTCTAACCTGGCCTTCGCTGCTGTTACGCATTGATGCATCCATTAAAGGTCTGGGAAAAGAAAACCCAGAACATCTGGTGTTACAAGCAATTGCCAGCATGTGTGGTCAAATGTTATTTGAATCACCGACTGCTTAGCTGAAAAAACGCGAAAACCAACTTTTACCTTTCTTCTGTTCTTGTGATCGTAAATAGTGCAGCATATTGTCACGCACAGCATCCACATAATCTTGATCATCATGTTGAATATGATTGATCAACCACTTTGACAGTAATCGATACAAATCATTTTCAACCGATTCTCCCTTTTCAAACTTTTGACGATAATCATTCAGCCGTTTAACAAATAATTCGTGTATGCCTCTATGAGAAGGCAAATACTGATAACTCACTTGTTCAAGCAAGTTTTCTTCAAAACTAAAATGGGACTGGGTATAGTCAATTAAATCATCCAAGACTTCTTTAATTTGGTGGCGATCCCCACTCCCTCTAATTTTTTCTAGAGCATTAATGTAATCCAATATCTGACGATGTTGATTATCAATCACATCAATTCCAATATTATAGGTTTCATTCCATTCCATTCGTTACCCCTTGCGGATTTTCCATATTAAAATCATGATTTTTTTCACATATTTATAGGGCTTAATGCTCTTATTATTAAACCCATATATATTTTATGGATTTAATACTACAAACTTTTTTTATTTAAATCTATAGATAAAACAAAGATTTTTTTAAATTATGAGAATAATTCCCGAGTTATATAGGCTGAAATATCAGAGAGGTAAAATATGAAATAAAACAATAATTAAAATAAAAATCATGAAATAAATCCAGCATAATTCGACTAAAATCTAATATATTCTGGAGGCCTGAGATCCGTTGGAAAAAATGCATTCTCGTAGCCGTATTTCTACGAAATCCAACAATCAGGCAGAAAAATGACTTTTCAGAAATTTCATTAAATCCAAATTCAATCAATTACTAATCGCCTACAAATTACGCTGTAAAAGGCTGCTTTAACATCAGTCCACAATCTCTTTAGTCACTTTTTCAAGAGATGCAAAATGAGAAAATAATTCTCATTTGTTTTTATAACTTCATGCTTTATCCTCATTTAACTTTTATAATCTATTCAATTTTATTGTTTTATATGCTTACTATGCCAAAAATAAAGCCCTCAAAAATAGTTGTTGCCATAGTCTGTATTCTCGCTATTGCAGTCACAGCTTGGTTTTTCTTAAAGCCAAAAGAACAACCCCCTCAATACATTACCAGTGAAGTAACTCGTGGTGATATTGAGGATTCCGTGCTTGCAACCGGTGTACTTGAAGCCACCAAAATGGTCAGCGTTGGTGCCCAGGTTTCCGGTCAGGTGAAGAAGATGTATGTGCAATTGGGCGACCAAGTGAAACAAGGTCAACTGATTGCGCAGATTGATTCGATTCGTCAGGAGAATGATCTTAAAACTGCCGAAGCCAGCATTAAAAATCAACAAGCACAACTGGCAGTCAAACAGGCAAACTTGGCAAAAGTTCAAGCTGAGTATCAACGTCAACAAGCGATGTATGCACAAGATGCAACTTCACGTGCTGAATTGGAATCCGCATTGGCAAGCTATAAAACAGCACAGGCTGAGATTTTGGCTATTAATGCACAAATTGAACAATCTCGCTTAACACTGGCAACCGCAAAAGAAGATTTGGGCTATACCCAGATTGTTGCACCTATGGACGGCACCATTGTGGCGATTGTGACTGAGGAAGGTCAAACCGTAAACGCCAACCAAAGCGCGCCCACCATTGTTAAACTGGCAAAACTCGACTACATGACCGTTAAGGCTGAAATTTCTGAAGCCGATGTAATGAAGGTTGCAGAAGGTCAAACGGTTTATTTCACCACTTTAGGAAATAACGATAAAAAACACTATGCAAAACTACGCCAAGTAGAACCTGCTCCAAATTCAATTAATACAGAAACCAATAATTCCTCTACTTCATCTTCAAGCACTGCGGTGTATTACAACGCCCTATTCGATGTACCCAATGAAGATGGCAAGTTACGTATTGATATGACGGCACAAGTTTATATCATCCTCAATGAAGTAAAAAATGCCTTAATTGTCCCTGCTGCTGCCTTACAAGCTTCAAACCGCCCGCAAGGCAGACGTGGTGAGCGTAATGCAGACCAAGCCAAACCACAAAAACCGGCAGATACCGATCAAGCTCAAACTGAACGTCCAAAACGTCTGGAACTGTCTGCTGAAGAAAAATCACTGATTAAACAAGGTAAAGCCTCTATGTCGATGGTTCGTGTGGTTCAAGCCGATGGTACTGCAAAACCCCAACCTGTTTTGATCGGTTTAAATAACCGTGTAAGCGCTCAAGTGATAAAAGGTTTGAAACAAGGTGACAAAGTGGTGATTGCAGATGCATCTGACACTTCAAATGATTCTGCAAAGCGTAGTAATAGTCGTGCTGGCGGTGGTGCTGGTCCAATGAGAATGTAATGATGAGTCAAGATCAACAACCTTTGCTCAAGGTCACAGATCTGACTCGTGAATTCCCCGCCGGGGAAAACACCATTCAGATTCTGAAGGGCATTAATTTAGAGATTTACGCTGGAGAACTGGTGGCCATCGTCGGTCAATCCGGTTCTGGCAAATCAACCCTGATGAACATCCTGGGCTGTTTAGATCAGCCCACTACCGGTAGTTATCAGGTTAAAGGGCGTGAAACCCGAAAATTAGAAGCAGATGAACTGGCACAACTGCGCCGTGAATATTTTGGTTTTATTTTCCAGCGCTATCATTTGCTAGGTGATTTAACAGCTGCGGGCAATGTCGAAGTTCCGGCGATTTATGCAGGAGTGGATTCCTCTGCACGTCAACAGCGCTCAACTCAACTGCTCACGGACTTAGGTCTGGCTGAAAAAACCCAAAACCGTCCCAGCCAGCTTTCTGGTGGTCAGCAACAACGCGTGTCGATTGCGCGTGCTCTGATGAACGGAGGCGATGTAATTCTGGCCGATGAACCGACTGGTGCATTGGATAAAAACAGTGGTATTGAGGTAATGCGTATTTTACGTGAACTGAATGCCCAAGGTCATACCATTATTTTAGTCACGCATGATCATAATGTAGCGAAAAATGCCTCACGCATTATTGAAATTAGTGACGGGAATATTATTTCGGATCGGGCCAACGTGCCTGAAACGGATGGCGAAGTGCTGGAAAAGCATCAACTCGACCGTACACCTCAAAAGAAAACGCCTTCTTGGCGCTCTGCTGCTGACCGGCTGGGTGAAGCATTCCGTATGGCCATCCTTGCCATGAATGCACACCGCATGCGAACCTTCCTGACCATGCTCGGGATCATTATTGGTATTGCATCGGTTGTTTCGGTGGTTGCTCTCGGGAATGGTTCACAAAAGCAGATTCTAGAAAATATTAGCAGTTTAGGCACCAACACTATTACGGTATCGCAAGGCCGTGGCTTTGGGGACACTTCCAAAACAGCCCAGGTCAAAACCCTGGTTCCCGCTGATGCCGAAGCTCTGGCTGAACAGCCCTATGTTGATGGAGTATCACCTTCGGTTACCAGCAGTGTAACTGCACGTTTTAAAGATACTGAAGCATCTGCAACGGTCAACGGCGTGAGTGAAGACTTCTTCTATGTTCGAGGCATGAACTTCGAATCGGGACAACCCTTTGACAAAGAAGGGGTGAATGAGCGTGTTCAGGATGTAGTCATTGATAACAACACCAAGAATACTTTCTTTAGTGATGGCACCAATCCTGTGGGTCAGGTCATTCTTCTGGGTAACTTGCCGAGTCGCATTATTGGCGTAATTGAAGCGCAAAAATCGATGATGGGCAACTCGGACAGTCTAAATGTTTACCTGCCCTACTCTACAGTGATGAGTCGTATGTTGGGTCAATCCAATGTGCGTAACATCATTGTCCGTGTTAAGGATGAATACCCAAGTGCTGCTGCTGAAAATGCCATTCTGAACCTGTTGGTTCAGCGCCATGGCGCACAAGATGTCTTCACCCAAAACTCAGACAGTATCCGTGAAACCATTCAGCAAACTACACAAACCATGACCCTGCTGGTTTCTGCAATTGCGGTGATTTCGCTGGTAGTCGGTGGTATTGGAGTAATGAACATCATGCTGGTATCGGTGACTGAACGAACTCAGGAAATTGGGGTACGCATGGCCGTTGGTGCACGTCAAAGTGATATCTTGCAGCAGTTCCTGATTGAAGCTGTACTGGTCTGTATTTTAGGCGGTGTCTTGGGGGTACTTCTGTCTTTAGGCATTGGACAGCTGATTGATCATTTTGCTGGCGGCGTTTTCCAGATGGCCTATTCAACTACCTCAATTATTGCAGCCTTTGTCTGTTCCAGCATGATTGGTATTGTCTTCGGCTTTATCCCTGCCCGTAATGCAGCACAGCTCAATCCTGTTGATGCACTTTCTCGTGAATAAGGATGCTTAGAATGCAAATGAATTTTACCAAACTTGCCACTGCCCTTATTTTAAGTGGATCGCTGGTCGGTTGTGCTGCTGTGGTGAAAACGCCGTATGAGCAACCTGCTGTAAATATTCCAAACAACTTCCAAAACAGCAAAGCCATGAGTCAGCAAGTACATGCCGATGTCTATGCAGATCAATGGTGGACCTTGTTTGGCGATGCTCAGCTAAATCAATTGGTCAATCAAGTTTTGGCCAGCAATACCGATTTGGCAGTTGCGGGTATCAATTTACAACAGGCGAGGATTCAAGCCAAACAGTCTCAGAGTCAACAAGGGATTCGTATTGGTAATGCTAGTGCTTCAATAGGACATCAGTTCAGTCTAGATGGAGATGGTGATTCATCAAATGGCATCTCTCTGAATTATCCCGGTTTGAGTTATGAACTGGATTTGTTTGGAAAACTCGCCAATCAAACTCAAGCTTCCCGTTGGGAAGCGCTGGCTACCGAACAGGATTTACAAGCCACGGCACAAAGCTTAGTAGCAACAACGGCGGATTTATATTGGCAGCTGGGTTATTTAAATGAGCGTTTTTCCGTTGCACAGCAAAACCTCACCAGTACGCAAAAGATTTATGAATTGGTACGTACCCAATATCGTGCCGGGGCAGTTTCTGGTCTGGATCTCACTTCTGCAGAACAATCAGTTCAAAGCCAAAGAGCAACATTAAGCCAGATTGAACAGCAGAAGGTTGAAACGCGCACTGCACTGGCTGTTTTAATGCAACAACCGGTACAGCAACTCAATATTCAGGAGCCTTCTCGTTTGCCACGTATTGCTCTGCCGAACATTGCAGCAGGCTTGCCCGCAGACTTACTGTCACGTCGTCCCGATTTACGGGCCTCTGAATTACGTTTGCGTAAAGCTTTGGCCAGCAAAGATGCCAATAAAGCCAGTTATTATCCTTCTGTGAGTTTAACAGGCAGTCTAACCACAGGCGGGGGATCGAATACTTCTTTGAGTCAGGTCCTGTCCAATCCTGCTGCAATATTAGGTGCGGGTTTATCACTTCCATTTTTACAGTGGAACGATATGAAGCGTGACTTGCAAGTCAATGAACTGGAATATGAAAAGTCGATTATTCAGTACCGTCAAACCCTGTATCAGGCTTTTGCAGATGTTGAAAATTCATTGTCCGCTCGCAATGAATTAGACAAACAAGTTCAGCTTCAAGAGCGCAATGTACAACTGGCAGAAAAGGCTGAGCACTTAACTGAAGTCCGTTACCGTAACGGTGCAATTGCACTGAAGAATCTGTTAGATGCCCAAGAAACCACACGTAATGCACGACTGGCTTTGATCCAAACCAAGCAAAGCCAATACAATGCTTATGTGACCTTGATGCAGGCTTTAGGTGGTAGCCCAATCAAACAATTGCCTTAAGCTCAGCAATAAAAAAGCCTCTACGGAGGCTTTTTTATTTAGGTTATGTGGATTTATAAAAATTTAGAAACTCGGGCGATAATATTTATAGGTCAGCCCTTTTTCATTATAAACGTCATAACTTTTTTGCTTAAAGTCAGATACCCATTGCTTGCCGTTAAACCCGGCAATATGTCCATAAACATGTTTTCCCGTTCGATCAATAATATAAATATCACCTTCTTTTGGCGCATCAAACTTAGGATTAATTTGTCGATAACCAATTTTCATTAAAGTATTGCCCCAGTCTGCCGCAGCAACAGGATGACTTTGGAATCTTGCCCCGGCTGACTCTAAAGCAAGTCGAATACTTTTGGCACACTTTTGTGAACTGCGATATGAGCTAACGCCCTGCAAGAAATTGGTGAATTTATTAATATCTATTCGCTGTCCATTTGTTGCAATGATGTTCTTTTTTTGAGGAGTTTGAACGGAATTGGACTCTGTATTTTTTTTAGAATTTTTACCAGATTGGGAACGAATTACGATATTTGCCTGGACAGGAGCATGTACCTCACTCATGTTTACATTATGATCATAAGCCATTCTTTATTACTACTCCCAACCCATATAATACGGGCTTTTCACTCATTTCGACGGCAGAGATAGTACCGTGTAATATGTGATTTTTCATGTAATAAATGTAATTAAATATAAATAAATTCCTTAAAATCAAGTTAAATGATTATTTTTTGTTAATTTTTATAATGGCTTGAATCGCATAAATTCAATGGATGTTCATTAGATAAGCGCCGGATTTATACTTCTTTTTGAATATTTTATATTTCCCGATATATACAATTTATTATCTATAACTCAAAAAATATAAAAGAAAAAATCAACCATTTTATTCTTGCTGATAATTTTTGATTCAAACCTTTAACTAATAAAATTTCATATACAGTCAACAGCAATATCACCTCATTAAATTTCAATATTTTCAAATGTTTAAATCTACAATTCAGATTCATCACATTTCTTTACCCCAAGTAAGCTATGGTTTCATCACGGTAAAAAAAAGGCTAATATGTGCCACAAGAAATTCACCAGATTATGAGAGAGACATGCGTCAGTATTTAGACCTTTTACAACACATCCTCGACAACGGTGGCGACAAAGGCGATCGTACTGGAACAGGTACACGTTCTGTATTTGGTCATCAAATGCGCTTTGATCTTTCCAAGGGCTTCCCTTTACTCACCACCAAAAAAGTTCATTTCCGTTCAATCGTGATTGAACTATTATGGTTTTTAAAAGGTGATACCAACGTCAAATATTTACAGGACAACAAAGTTTCAATTTGGGATGAATGGGCTACTGCAGAACAAACTGCACGTTTTGGGCGTCCTGAAGGTGAATTGGGTCCAGTTTATGGCCATCAATGGCGTAACTTTGGCGCAACAAAAAAAGAAGATGGCTTATATGAACAAGATGGTTTTGACCAGATTCAGTGGCTGATCAATGAAATCAAAACCAATCCAAATTCACGCCGTTTAATCGTGTCAGGCTGGAATCCAAATGAAGCTGGAAATGTCGCCCTGCCGCCTTGCCACACCCTGTTCCAGTTTTTTGTACAGAACGGCAAACTGTCTTGCCAGTTATATCAACGCAGTGCGGACGTTTTTTTGGGCGTTCCATTTAACATTGCCAGCTATGCCCTGCTCACCCATATGATTGCGCAAGTCTGCGGTTTAGGGGTAGGCGACTTTGTCTGGACGGGCGGCGATACCCATTTATATGTCAATCATTTTGAACAGGCAAAATTGCAACTCAGCCGTGAGCCGTTGCCGCTTTGCCAATTAAAATTAAATCCAGAAATTAAAGACATCTTCGCGTTTAAATTTGAAGATATCGAAATTGTCGGTTATGAATCCCATCTAGGAATCAAAGCACCGGTTGCGGTTTAATTTTCCTTTTTAGAGTTCCCTCTCCCAAGAGGAGAGAGTTAGGGAGAGGTAAATTAATACCCCCCAAACTTCTCCCAAAGGAAAAAGGAATTAGAAATCAAACCTATAAAATCCCTCTCCCTCCTTTATTCAAGAGGGAAATTGTAGAAAGAATTTGGGGATTATTCACAAGGATTAAATAAATGGCATTTCAAAATTTAGAAGTTGTTCATGTTGTAGCCATGGATCAACAACGCTGCATTGGTAAAAATAATGACTTGCCTTGGCACATTTCTGCTGACCTCAAGCACTTTAAAGAAATCACCCAAGGTGGTGTCGTGGTCATGGGTCGCAAAACTTTAGAGTCTATGGGACGCACCTTGCCGAAACGTGTCAATTGGGTGATTACCCGTGACAGCAATTGGTCATTTGAAGGGATTAAAGTGGCCTACTCTATTGAAGATGCCCTAGCTCAAGCCGTTAGTGATGTCAAAGTCTCAGAAAAACCAGATTCAATCTTTGTGATTGGTGGCGGAGAAATCTTTAATCAGACCATGGACATTGCTGACCGTTTGGAATTGACCCATGTTGAGCTTGATGTTCAAGGCAATGCCTATTATCCAGAGATCCCGGCTGAATTTAAAAAGGTCGCGTCTGAACAACATATTGACGACAAAACGGGGATTGCTTTTGAGTTCGCAACCTACCGAAAATAAAGGTAATAATTACCGATAACAGTCAAATATGCATAATATTGGGAAAAGGGAATTTTTCGCTGCGCTGGGCATGGCTTTACTCCATTCTATGTTCAGCCTTTTCGTTATTTTGTCCTCGATTTGGCTATGTCTTGCCCTGTGGTTTCAGGAACCTTTTGGCTGGCTCATCACTCGCCTACTTATTGGTATCTGGATTGTCTTTGCTTTAAGCATTCTCGGTATTTACATCACCCAGCATTTCTTTAACCGTCACACAGATGTACTAATTTATATTCTGGGTTTTCTGCTCGGCTTATTTTGGTATTTTGGTTTGGAAGCCAAACAAGATCGTGACTGGAATCCGGAAGTGGCGCAGGTCCTGTCCTATGAACAAGAGGGCGACAAGATCACCTTGCACAATGTGCGTAATTTTAATTGGCATGCAGATGGCAGTTATGATGAACGTTGGGAAACGCGTAATTTTGATTTAAACCAGATTACCGGTGTGAATATTATTACCTCCTATTGGATGGGTCCCCAGATTGCTCACACCTTGGTCAGCTTTGATTTTGCCGATAGTCAACCTCTGACCTTCTCGATTGAAATTCGCAAAGAAAAAAATGAAGAATTCTCAACTTATGGTGGTTTTTTTAGAAAATACGAACTTAGTCTGATCGCAGCAGATGAAAAGGATCTGATTTATACCCGCAGCAATATTCGTGGCGAACATGTCTATTTCTTTCCGGTCAATATGTCACCTACCGAAAGACGTGCCTTGTTTGAAGAATACCTGCGCAAAGCCAATGAATTCAGACATCAGCCCAAATGGTACAACAGCCTGACCAGTAACTGTACTACACTGGTTTTTGATATGGTGCAAGCTGTGTCTAAAAGGCACTTGCCCACCGATTACCGCCTGTTAGCGTCAGGATATTTGCCCAATTATTTATATGACTTAAATGCCCTTTCACATGATTTAACGATCAAACAGTGGTATGAAGTGGCCTATATAAACCCACGTGTGAGTAGATTAAATAACATTTCAAACGCTCAATATTCAACCTTGATTCGCGAAGGCATCCCTAACCCCCCACTACAAAAATCGCCATAATTTAAAATGTAAAAATATATAAAACATACTTTTAGAGCTAGTTAAATGACTGTTTTTTTGTTTATATAGACCATAAGTTAAATCAAAAATGAGAATTCCAATATGTTAAAAAAATTCTTTGCTGTTGGCATACTGGGCACTGCTCTTGCTTTTAGCGGTTGTGAAACTATACCTAATACCTCTGCTACGATTGAGACTGCAAATTTAGTACAATTGCAAAACCGCACCTGGATTGCAACACAAATTGGCAATACTGAAATAAAAACCACCCCAACTGCACATCATATTCCAAGCTTAGAGTTTGATGCTGCCACCAAACGGGTAAGCGGTACGGATGGTTGCAACCGTATTATGGGCAGCTATGAAGCTGGACGAGATACTTTAGTCCTTAGCCCAATGGCAGGCACCAAGATGGCATGTCTGGATGACAACAATGTATCGCAGCAATTTAATGAAGCGCTGACTAAAGTGGCAAACTATCAAGTCTTTGGCAAGACGCTCAAACTGCTTGATCGCCATGGTAACCTTCTGATCCAGTTTACCAGTGCGGTTCAACCACGTTAACGCGTGCAGCAAGCCTGAAATCTCCGACTTTTGCATCTAAAATGTATAAATAAATACATTGTAGCTTCATAAAAAGCCCATATATTAAAAAATAAACAGATACAGGATAAAACCATGCAGCAGGCATTATTTGGTGGTGGATGTTTTTGGTGTGTTGAAGCCATATTTTTACAGCTAAAAGGTGTAGAAAAAGTGGTCAGTGGTTATGCCGGTGGCCATACCGATAATCCAAGTTATGACGATATTTGTCGTGGTGACACCAATCACGCAGAAGTAATTTTGATTGATTATGATGAAACGCAAATTAGCTTTCCCCAGCTTTTGGATGTATTTTTCACTACCCATGATCCCACCACATTAAACCGCCAAGGTAATGATGTTGGTACTCAATATCGTTCCGTAATTTATTATTTTAACGATGAACAGCAACAGCAGGCACAACACGCCATTGATCATTTGAAAGCAGAAGGCCTGAATATTGTGACTGAGCTCAGCCCTGCACCCAAGTTCTACCCGGCTGAAGAATATCATCAAAATTTCTTTGCCCGAAATCCGTCTCAAGGCTACTGTAATTTTTCTATCCCACCGAAACTGATGAAATTACGCAGCAAGTTTCAGGCTTTGCTTAAAACTGAATAATAGTACTTTTCAGCAAATTTTAGACATAAAAAAAGCGATCCTCTCGGCACTGCTGTCCCATAGTTTGATTTGAATAAAAAAACCTGAGTCCGAACAGTTAAAATATGAGTGCAAACAAACACTTTAACGATCAGGATTCAGGTTTTGTCACATCAGAATACCGTATTTCATCAACTGATTAAACCTG
>NZ_JAZQPV010000117.1:0-76697 GCF_045628685.1 Acinetobacter sp. | reverse complement strand
TGGCGCAACCGTGGTCGGTGTTGAACCTCGCATCATGGGCTTTGGTCCTGCGCCAGCGATCAAAAAATTGCTTGCGCAAACCGGTTTAACCCTGGATCAAATGGATGTGATCGAGCTGAATGAAGCCTTTGCAGCACAAGCATTGGCATGTACTCTTGATCTGGGCATTGAGGATGGTTCGGAAAAAATCAATCCAAATGGTGGTGTGATTGCCTTGGGTCATCCCCTTGGTGCTTCAGGTGCACGTCTGGTGACAACTGCCCTGAACCAGCTGGAACAAACCGGTGGTCAATACGTTCAATGTGTATCGGTGTCGGTCAAGGTATTGCTTTGATTATTGAACGTGTTTAATTATTAAATGCTCTTTCTTCCCTCCTTTCATAAAGGAGGGATCGAGGGAGGATTAAGGATTTAAAAAAAATGCCAAAATTTACATCTAACGATGCGCAAATCAATTACCAGACCTTTGGTGATGCCAGCAAGCCTGCTTTGGTTTTTTCTAACTCACTGGGCACCAAATTCAGCATGTGGCAACCACAAATTGAATTTTTCCAGCAAGACTATTTTGTCATCTGCTATGACACCCGTGGTCATGGCGGCTCATCTGCACCACAAGGTCCGTATAGCCTGGATCAGCTGGGTCAGGACGTAGTCCATCTGCTGGATCACCTGAATATCCAGAAAGCGGCTTTCTGTGGTATCTCTATGGGTGGTTTAATCGGTCAATGGTTAGCGGTGAACAAACCCGAACGTTTTAGCCACGTGATTGTCTGCAATACTGCTGCCAAGATTGGTCAGGAACAGGCCTGGCTGGAACGTGCCGCGCTGGTGCGTGAACAGGGTCTGGCACCGATTGCATCGACAGCGGCATCACGTTGGTTTACCGATCCCTTTATCCAGAGCAACGCAGCGACAGTTGCAGAACTTTCAAACGACCTTGGAGCTGGCAGCCCGGAAGGTTATGCAAGTTGTTGCGAAGCTTTAGCTAAGGCGGATTTACGTGAACAGATCAAAACCATTTCTGTGCCGGTACTGATTGTGGCCGGTCAACAAGACCCAGTGACAACGGTTGTAGATGGTCAAGCCATGCAAGCCAGTATTACCAATAGCCAGCTGTTTCAAATCAATGCCTCGCATATTTCTAATGTAGAGCAACCTGAAGCCCTCAATCAGGCAATTCAGCAGTTTATTGCTTGATAGAAAATAACAGAATGAGCCCTCACAACTTTGTGAAGCTTTTATTTTAAAGCTGATCAAAAGTAAAATTAAAGTGCTAAATAAAACCTATAAAAACCTCAATAATGTATGGTACGTTTATTTAAATTAAAGACAACGAATTGATAGAAATGCCAAAAATCGTGATCTTTTCCGGTGCAGGAATGAGTGCAGAAAGCGGGATCAATACTTTTCGTGATCATGAGGGACTCTGGCAAAATCACAAGATTGAAGATGTCGCGACACCGGAAGCCTGGCAAAGAAATCCAGAGCTGGTGCAGCGTTTTTATAACGCACGGCGCAAAAATATTTTAGAAGCGCAGCCAAATTTAGCCCATGCACTGATCGCTAAAATCCAGGACTTTGCAGAATGTGATGTGATTACCCAAAATATAGATGACTTGCATGAACGCGCTGGCAGCCGACATGTTTTACATTTACATGGCAATATTCGCTTGGCCAAAAGCTCGGCACCGGGTGCCGAATATTCTGAGACTTTTTATCCGATTCAAGGTTGGGAATTAAATTTAGAACGTGATAAATGTCCGCAAGGTTATCCGCTGCGTCCGCATGTGGTCTGGTTTGGCGAAGCAGTTCCGGCTTATGAACACGCCATGCAACTGGTTCAAGATGCCGACATTTTTATTGTGATCGGTTCCAGTTTGGTGGTTTATCCAGTTGCCGGATTGATTCATGAAATACCGGAAAGCTGTGAAGCGTATTATATTGACCCTAAAGCCGATCATCTTCGGGTTTCCCAACAATATCATCTAATTCCACAAACCGCGACTCAAGGTATGCAAATGCTATTTGATCAGCTTAAAGAACGATTTTCAAACAACATTTAAAATAAGAATTTTTTATATTTACCTCACTGTACATATTGAGACGAGATATAATTCAACTCATTCAAACAAAATGTAAGATGAAAATGTTTCAAGGGAAAAAGTTAATTTGTTTTGATTTAGATGGAACCCTGCTTGATTCGGTGGGAATCTGGAATCAAGTCGATGCAGCCCTGATTCAGCAATTATCAAAGATTGAAGTAGATCTGAATATTATTCAGCAGCAGCGGGATATTCAGCTGAAAATTTTTAGACAATCTCCTGATCCATATTTGAAATATTGTGGCTATCTCAACGAATTTTATGCTTTTGGATTAACTAATACAGAAGTCAAATCACAACGTTATTGCATTTCCCGTTATTTTCTTGATCATGTTGTTCAACTCAAACCACAAGCAAACCAATTGATTCATACACTCAAACAACTGGATATTAAATTAGCGATAACAACCACTACCAGTTTGTACAATATTCAGCGTTATCAAAACAACAATACCCTCATCAATAGCAAAATTGATTTTGAGAACGATTTTTCACTGATCTTAACCCGAGAAAATGTTCAAAACATCAAGCCACATCCTGAAGTCTATTTAACCGCAATTCAGCATTTTGGCTTTAAAGCTGACGAATGTTTAATTATTGAAGATTCACTGATTGGTGTAGAGGCAGCTAAACAAGCCGGCATTGACGTGATCGCCATTTATGATCAATATTCAGCGCATGAACGAGAGGAAATTACAGCTCAGGCAAATTATTTTGTGCAGGATTATGCCGAGTTATTAAACTCTATCCACGGAATAAAAAGATGCCGTGACTAAACTAAACCCTGGCATTCGATGTAATCATTCAATTAGTTTGCTTTTTTATAGATGGAACCTGAATCCACCAGATTTTCAGTTTTCTCATCAAGCGCAAAATCCACCATACCGGCACTGGCATTCACCTCAAGTAAACCATTCTTGCTGACTGAGGCAGGAACAGGATTTTTCTTTTCAGTTTTGCCAGCTGCTTTGTCTTTTAAGATATTGGTAATGAAGTAATTGTCACCGTTTTTTGCAATCCCGAGTGAATTTTCAAGTTTTGGATTTTCTAAAGTGTTTTTCCAAATGCCCTGATAATCCGAGGCTTTGGCACAAGCAGTTAACAGAAGTAATTACATGATTGCTGAAAAACATTCAAGGTATTTAAAAATATTGACCTTGAGTATTGCGAAGCGGTCATTATAAAAAGAACGCCCTTTCGATTAAGCAGATTCTTGTAGGCAAAACGTTTCAGCAGTATTGCATCGGTTTTGCTTGCGTGATTTTTTGAAATTTATACCCATATCTTATTTATAAAAGAACCCATCATTTGATGGGTTCTTTTACTTTAGCCAGATTGGATCTTAGGCAGTTTTCTGCATGCTACCCGTTTCTTCAAATTTTGCATGCCAAGACAATGCTTCTTGCAAAAGATGCGGCGTGTGTCCGCCTTTAGCACAAGCACGGTCAAAATAGTCATTTAAGGCATCGCGGTAACTTGGATGTGCACAGCAATCAATAATCTTGCGGGCACGTTCACGCGGTGCCAAACCACGTAAATCTGCCAAACCTTGTTCTGTCACCAATACATCAATGTCATGTTCGGTATGATCGGTATGACTGACCATTGGAACTACAGATGAAATTGCGCCCCCTTTGGCAATCGATTTGGTCACAAAAATCGCCAGATGCGCATGACGGGTAAAGTCACCCGAACCGCCAATACCATTCATCATTTTGGTGCCCGTGACATGGGTTGAATTTACGTTGCCGTAAATATCAAACTCAAGTGCCGTATTGATCGCAATAATCCCTAAACGGCGGATCACTTCAGGATTATTGGAAATTTCTTGCGGACGTAGCACAATCTTGTCTTTGTACTGTTCAAAGTTGCTCATGACACGCTTGGCACACGAGTCAGACAGGGTCATTGAACAACCTGAAGCAAAGGTCATTTTGCCAGAATCAATCAATTCGAAGGTACAATCCTGCAAAACTTCAGAGTACATTTCCAGATGGTGGAAGTTTGAATGTTCAAAGCCCGAAAAAACGGCATTGGCAATAGAACCTACGCCCGACTGTAACGGACCCAGATTTTCCGGCAAGCGTCCTGCTGCCACTTCACCTTCAAAGAACTGAATCAGGTGTTTGGCAATGGACAAGGTATCGGTATCCGGCTCACCCATATGGAAAGAGGTATCGGGAATATCATTCAGTACAATCGCGGAAATTTTTTCAGGACTAACCTGAATTCCGACTGTACCAATACGATCCCCGGCATGAATCAAGGGAATTGGTGAACGGTTTGGACGAGCTTTAGGTACATAAATATCATGTACACCTTCAAGTACTGGATTGATTGTATTATCAATTTCAATAATGACATGATCTGCCATTTCAATAAAATTAGCCGAATTACCGCATGATCCTGTGGGAATAATCTGGCCATCTTCTGTAATGGCGGTCGCTGCGATAACAGCCACATTAATGCGCGGCAAATTATGATGACGAATGTTATCTGCCATTTCAGACAAATGCTGATCGATATACATTACTTCACCGGCATTAATGGCTTTACGCAAGCCAGGATCAGCCTGATAAGGATAACGACGTTGAATGGCATGTGCCTCATTTAAGCGGCCATCAATTTTATTGCCCAGACTTGCACCGGTAACCAGGGTGATTTTTAAAGGATGTTGTTGAGCATAATCAGCCAACGCCAAAGGCACAGTTTTGGCTTCACCTGCACCACCAAACCCACTTAAACCTACTACAGCACCGTCTTGAATCAATTCAATCGCTTGTTGAGCAGACATTATTTTGTCGCGAAGGGAGACCAAGCGAATACGCTCTAAACCGTTTTTCATTTAAAAACTCTCAACATAAACATAATTTTTACCATCATCCCAGCGCACTAGAATCATGGCATTTGTTGTGCTTACTGATGTATTCATTGTGCCGGTTTAAATTAACTCAATCGCAACCGCAGTTGCTTCACCACCACCAATACATAATGCTGCAATACCTTTCTTGCCGCCGGTACGTTGCAGGGCATGAATCAAGGTCACAATAATACGTGAACCTGATGAACCGAGTGGATGTCCAAGCGCACACGCACCACCGTTCACATTAACTTTGGCTTCGTCTAAATTGAAAGCATCCATGGCTGCCATGGTCACCATTGCGAAAGCTTCATTAATTTCCCAAAGATCCACTTCAGCAGCCGTCCAGCCGGTTTTCTTCAAAACTTTCTCAATTGCGCCCACTGGAGCAATGCTAAATTCAGAAGGATGTTGTGAATGGCCTGCATAGGCGATAATTTTAGCTACAGCTTCAAGTCCACGTTCAGCTGCAATTTCTTCTGAAGTGATCACCAGTGCAGATGCACCATCACTGATCGAGCTTGCATTTGCCGCTGTAATGGTCCCGTCTTTTTTAAATGCAGGACGTAACGTTGGAATTTTGTCTGCTTTGGCATTCAGTGGTTGCTCATCTTGCTCGACAATCACATCGCCTTTACGGCTAGATACGGTTACAGGTGCAATTTCAGCCTTGAAATAACCATTATTAATTGCCGTTACGGCTTTATTTAAAGAGCTAATTGCAAAAGCATCTTGTTGCTCACGGGTATAACCTTTTTTATCGGCCATCTCTTGTGCAAGTATGCCCATAGACAGACCGGTTTCCGCATCTTCCAGGCCTTCCTGGAACATGTGGTCTATAATTTTGCCATGCCCCATACGGTAACCGGTACGTGCTTTTTCAAGCAGGTAGGGTGCGTTGCTCATCGATTCCATGCCACCTGCAACTACAATTTGTGCAGAACCGGCTTTAACTGCATCTGCAGCCTGCATCACCGCTTTCATACCCGAACCGCAAATTTTATTGATCGTGGTTGCACCGGTCGAATCAGGTAAGCCTGCCTGACGCATGGCTTGACGTGCTGGCCCTTGCTTTAAACCTGCAGGCAACACACAGCCAAAAATCACTTCATCAATATCTGCAGGCTGCAAACCTGAACGTGCAACGACTTCTTTAATGGCCACTGCACCTAAATCGGGTGCGGTACATGCAGAAAGTGCGCCTTGGAAACCACCCATTGCCGTACGAACACCATTTACAATAACAATCATTTTTTCCATCCTAATTTATAAATTTTGTTGTTTGAGATAAGCAGAAGACCCTACCCATCTCATTTCCATCGATATTAAATCCAGATTCAAACCAAGTACTGTGCTTAAGACTGAGCAGTAAAGTAATCTTCTGGCAACTGCATCATTAAGTTTGAACCAGCTTTAATTTGTGCAATACGTGCAGTTATGCCTGGTAACACTTTCTCGGCAAAGTACTGCGCCAAAATAAGTTTATTTTGATAGAACGCTTCTGTTTTCGCTTGAGCCGCTTTCGCGATTCTTGCAAACATATAGCTGAAGCTCAGCAAGCCCACTGCATGCAAGTAATCTACCGCAACACCATTAGCAAAATCCGGTGCTTCTTTCGCCTGTTGCAAAATAAACTGGGTGATGGCTTCAACTTCGCTACAAGCGTTTAAAGTCGCGGCTTTAATGGCAAGTGAATCATCCAGTGTAGCGACAAACTCACGAATTTCAGTGATATATTCCGCCATATTTGCGCCATTGTTGCGAATGGTTTTACGACCGATTAAATCCTGAGCTTGTACGCCGTTGGTACCTTCATAAATTTGTGAAATCCGCAGGTCACGCACACATTGTTCCATGCCCCATTCACGGATATAACCATGCCCACCAAACACCATTTGAGCATCAAGTACCGCATTCAACGCGGTATCCGTTAAGTATGCTTTGGCGATTGGCGTTAACAATGCCACACGGTCATTGGCTTTTTTCACGGCTTCCGCATCGGTAGAGAATTTAGTGATATCCAATTGCTGACCTACATACACCGCAAATGCACGCGATGCTTCATTGTTGGCACGACCGTTAAGCAGCATACGGCGTACATCACCGTGGACCAAAATTGAATCGGCTGGCTTCTCTGGCGATTTCACCCCTGTGGCACTGCGACCTTGCAAACGGTCTGTCGCATATTGCGCTGCATTCTGATAGGCAAACTCAGATGCGCCCAAACCTTGAATGCCCATCGATAGGCGTTCGTAGTTCATCATCACGAACATGGCTGCCAGGCCTTCGTTTTCTTTACCCACAAGGAAGCCTTTGGCGCCATCAAAGTTCAATACGCAGGTTGAAGAACCTTTAATACCCATCTTGTGTTCAATAGAACCCGCACCCATGCTATTGCGTTCGCCCAATGAACCATCTTCATTGACCAGAAATTTCGGCACGATGAATAAGGAAATACCGCGTGAACCTGCAGGTGCATCTGGGGTTTTCGCCAAGACCAGGTGAATAATATTTTCTGACAGGTCATGCTCACCACTGGTAATAAAGATTTTGGTTCCGGTGATGTCATAAGAACCGTCATCATTACGTTCAGCTTTGGTTTTAATAATGCCTAAATCGGTTCCTGCATGCGGCTCAGTCAAGCACATGGTACCCGACCATTCACCGGTGTAGATTTTAGGCAAATAGGTTTGCTTTTGCTCTTGCGATGCATAGTTGTTCAAGGCCATGCCTGCGCCCACAGAAAGTAGCGGGTAAAGCATAAATGATGGATTGGTTGCCCAAATCATTTCATCAGCCAGAACAGTCAACATTTTTGGCATGCCTTGACCGCCCCATTCTTCTTCCGCACCCAAGCCAATCCAACCTCCTTCTGCGTATTGCTTAAATGCTTCTTTAAAACCTTTAGGCGTGGTGACTACACCATTGCTAAATTGAGCACCGCCCTCTTCATCACTTGAGCGGTTTAAATCCAGAATGACATTTTTAGAAAATTTAGCCATTTCTTCTAAAATGGCATTTGCCGTTGCCATATCAAGGTGGGCTAAGTCATCATTGCCTTGCCAAAAATCTTCAGCCTTAAATACATCATTTAAAATAAAATCCATGTCTTTAAGAGGTGCGTTATAAATAGGCATATTGCTTTCCTTGGGTGAAGAATTCGCATTAAATGTTGAAGTGCTTTTTAAGTTTTAAGAACCTAAACTGAAATAACGAGCTGTATTTCAACCGACTTCTATTTGAATATAATTTGGGCATTCAAATCAGTTTTCAATCTCTATCAGGAGAAATAGGATTGAACACAGGACTGAGTTTGAAAGATTGTCCATCAGGGTCTAAGCATCAAAATGTGTTCATCTGATGTTCACTCTAATGCTGGCTGAATGAAACCTCTTTTCTGTAATTTACTTTGAATTAAATGATCCCTCTTAAAATCTTGTCTTTAAAAAATGTACCTTTGAAATACTGTTTAATCAGAACATTATTTTTTGCGTTTAATGGGTGATTTCACTTTTTAGCGCAAAAAGACAATAAAATAATTATTCCCCAATTGGAATTTTATTAACGATTATTGACCTCTAAGGTTCTCATTTATTGACTTTTAATTTTTGCTATGCAATTGAGCAATATGAAATTCAAAATAGGGTTAAATAAAATTATAGGTGTTAAATATTAATTCTCCTCATATCCGACAATGGTGGAATGGTCATCAGGATTTTATCGGTATATATTCAAGATGCTTTTTTTAATGTCTGCTTGGGACGATTGCAATGAATACAGTACGCCAACAAAATTTTCTATTACGCAAAGAGAAAATTTTAGCCATGGCAGAAACGCTGTTGCTGGATAACAATCAAGATATTACGCTTGGAGAATTAGCCTCTGAACTGGATATTGCCAAAGGCACCATTTATAAACATTTTAAAAGCAAGAATCAGCTCTATTTAGAACTAATTATTTTAAATGAAAAAAGACTGTTAGAAATTTCAAAGAAATATAAAAATAATATTAAAACCTATGTTTCGCAATATATGCTTTACAACATGTTAAATTCTAACCGGACCATTTTATTGCATGTGATTGAAGACCGATTAACCAATAACGAAAGAAAATTAAAAGAATTATTTGAAGAACTATATCAGGTGCGTGAAGAACGGATTATCGAAATCAAGGACATGACCGGTGATTATTTAAAATCTTTAGATAGCGCCATGTCGATTCGCGATTATTTATCTTATATCTGGACAGTAACCTATGGTGCATCGTTATTACTCAATTCAACCCATTATCAAAAATCCATTGGTTCGCGTGAACGTTTAATCAAGCTGTATATTAATCAGGCGCTGATGACGCCTGATAAAATATCTTCGGTTAATTAATCATAATTCATGATTGAGTTTATATTTTCTATTATTGATGAATAAAACTATGAGCTGAACCATCTAATTCATTCATATGACTGAATAATTCATGGCACATCTGACGTAGCCATTGATGGCTGGTTTTATGGTGGCAAGACATGTGCCAATACTGTTTTACCGCATAACTTGGAAAGGTGATCGGGGCTTCTAAAATTTGCAAATTGCCCCGGGACAATAAAACCTTACTTAAATAATAAGGCACCGTCGCAATGGCGTCTGTTTCCTGAACTACAAGTCCTACCCCTAAATAACTCGGTAATCGCATCAGAATATTACGTTTTAATTCCAGATTTAATAACTCATTTTCAATATGGTAATGTCCCATTCCTGCATCAATATCAATATGAGGTTCACTGATATACTGCTCAGTACTTAAACTGTTTCCACAGAGCCGTGGATGATCCTTAGAAGCGATCACCACGTAATATTGCTCAAATAATTTTTGTTGATAAAAACCATTTTCCAGATTCGGTAAAAAACCAATGGCCAAATCAATTTCACCATTCGCCATTTGATAACTGGTTTCAGAGGTAATCGCACGGACATTCAGGCGAATATGGGAAGCATGTTGTTTTAAATACTGGGATATTTTAGGCAATAACACCAAATGCGACACATCAGTCATGGCAATGGTAAATTTCTGCTGCGAAGTCGACTGGTCAAAATTAATGGTGAAATTGTTGATGATCTCGACTTTGCTCAGCGCCTCGCTCACCAGAGGAAACAGTTGCTTAGACAGTTCGGTCGGCACCATTTCATTACCAATTCTTAAAAAAAGTGGATCGTTATAATGTTGTCGGATTTTATTCAGGATATTACTGACCGTCGGCTGGCTCATCGACAGATATTCGGCGGCAACTGAAACACTTTTATATTTATAGATATAGAGGAAAACACTGAGTAATTTACAGTCAAGTTCAAACACGAATCAAAATCCCAGATTTTCTGTTTTATAGCTGCACTATCATCTGCTTTTTTAGTCTTATTTCCAATGCTCATTTATACCGAATATGGCATGGAATTGTAATTGAATTGATGATTCATGGGATAAGGGGGAATAAGAATAAATAAAAAAATATTTTATGAATCAAGATTTAAACGGTATATCTTTTCGTCTAAGGCTTCGGTAAGATCAGTTTCAATAGGTGATAAAACAATAGAAATATCACTTAAAACAAAAATGACATTTTAAGAATAAATAATAGGAACAAAGTCTTCTATGGAAAACCAGACGTTTGATTATATTATCATTGGTGGCGGTAGTGCCGGCTGTGTATTGGCAGGGCGTTTATCAGAAAATCCAGACATTTCAGTGTGTTTGTTGGAGGCTGGCAGTCATGGTAATACCTGGACGGTGAATACCCCTGCCGCAGCCGTGATCAGCATACCCAGAAAAATCAACAATTGGGCTTTTGAAACCGTGCCGCAAAAAGGCCTGAACGGTCGTAAAGGTTATCAGCCGCGAGGAAAATGTCTGGGTGGATCCTCTGCCATTAACGCGATGATTTATGTGCGTGGCCATCAAAAAGACTATGACCAGTGGGCAGAACTCGGCAATCATGGCTGGAGTTATCAGGAGATCCTGCCATTTTTCATTCGCTCGGAAAACAATCAGGATATTCAAGATCAATACCATGGGAATCATGGCCCCTTATCGGTATCGAATTTACGTACCGACAGTCCATGGCATAAGCGATATATTAGGGCAGCCAAAGAACAAGGCTATAAAATTCTGGATGACTTTAATGGCGCTGAACAAGAAGGTTTAGGGGTTTATCAGGTCACGCATATTAATGGTGAGCGTTGTAGTGCGGCACGTGCATATTTATTCCCGCATCTGGAACGTCCAAACCTGACCATTTTTACCCATGCATCGACACAGCGCATTTTAATTGAAAATCAGGTAGCGGTTGGCGTTGAGGTTAAACATGCGGGACAAATTAAACAGTTGCGTGCCCATAAAGAAGTGCTGTTAAGTGCAGGCGCGATGCATTCCCCGCAAATTTTAATGCTCTCCGGCATTGGCAATAAACAAGAACTGCTTGAGCATGGTATTACTGTGACCAAGCACCTGCCCGGTGTAGGTAAAAATTTCCACGACCATCCTGATTTTATTTTTAGTTATACCGTCACAGATATTGCCGGCACCTTTGGCGTGTCACTGGCCGGTACGGTTGACTTGATCAAGCAGATTTCGCGCTACCGTAAAGAGCGCCGTGGCATGCTGAGTACCAACTTTGCCGAATGTGGCGGCTTTTTAAAAAGTAAGCCGGAAAAAGACATTCCGAATTTACAGCTGCATTTTGTGGTCGCCCTGGTCGATAACCATGCCCGCACTTTTCATGCCAGTCACGGCATTTCCTGTCATGTCTGCCTGTTAAATCCAAAAAGTCGCGGCAGTATTCAAATCAGTGGTCCAAGCATTGAAGATCCGCTACTGATTGACCCGAATTTCTTTGATCATGAAGATGATATTGAGGATATGGTTGATGCCTATAAAATAACGCAACAATTGATGCATTCACCGGCATTGAAAATACTGCATAAAAAAGACCTGTTTTGTAATTTGGTCAAAACGGATGATGAAATTCGGCACATTTTGCGTCAACGCGCAGATACCGTGTATCACCCGGTCGGCAGCTGTAAAATGGGCGTTGATGATATGGCCGTGGTTGATCCACAGCTTTGTGTCTATGGCATTGAAAATTTACGTGTGGTCGATGCCTCGATTATGCCGAATGTAGTCAATGGCAATACCAATGCCCCAACCATTATGATTGCTGAAAAAGCGGTAGATATGATACGCGCCAAGCAGTTGCACACTTAATTCAAACAGCAAGCTCGGTTTATTCTTGGTTCACTTATATCGACTTGAGGATATATTTGAACCTGTTATGTAATATTTTTAAAATATTCAAAGACATAACAAATTGAGAATTACGGAATCATATTGAAAAATTCAAGTTACTTTCTTACTACTGACAAAGGATATGTAGGATGTTGAATCACAAAATGGATCAAAATACAGATCAAAGTCTCTCGATTGAATTACAACAATTATTTGAGAAACAGCAACAGGCATTTACTGAAAACAGTTACCCAAGTCTGGAACAGCGTAGGCAGCATCTTAAAACCTTGCAGCAATTGATTCTGCAGAATAAGACCGAGATTAATGTGGCGATTAGTCATGATTTTTCTAACCGAAGTCATTCTGAAACTGAAATGTTCGAGGTCATGACCAGCGTACTGGGCATTAAATACGCGTTAAAAAATTTAAAAAAATGGATGCGTCCCAGCAAACGTCATATTGGCATTCTTTTCCAGCCTGCGACAGGTTATGTCTTGTACCAACCGGTCGGTGTGGTGGGCATTATTGTCCCGTGGAATTATCCACTGTTTCTAGCCATTGGCCCACTTTGTCAGGCCCTTGCGGCAGGCAATCGGGTGATGTTGAAAATGAGCGAATATACGCCTGAATTTTCCGCCCTGTTTAAACAGCTGATTGCGCAGGCCTTTCCTGAAGATTTAGTCTGTGTGGTCAATGGCGATGCAGAAGTTGCACAGCAATTTACCCAATTGCCTTTTAATCACCTCTTATTTACCGGTGCCAGTGAAGTGGGTAAACATGTCATGCGTGCCGCTGCCAACAACCTCACGCCAGTGACCTTGGAGCTTGGCGGAAAATCTCCAGCGCTGGTTCTGGCCGATGCCAATATTCGTGAGAGTGCGCGGCGGATTGCCTTTGGTAAAGCCATGAATGCCGGACAAACCTGTGTTGCGCCCGACTATGTGCTGATTCCTGCACAACTACAGGCTCAATTTATTGAGGAATATTCGACCGCCATTCAGGAATTTTTTCCGAAATTAGCCGATAACCTTGATTACACCGCCATTATTAATCAACGACAGCTCAATCGCTTAAATGGTTATATTGAAGATGCAACTGCGAAAAACGCGACTGTGAATGTCATTACCGAGCCTTCTTCAGGACGGCGTTTAGCGCATTATGTTTTAAGCAATGTCACAGATGATATGCAGGTGATGCAAAATGAAATTTTTGGTCCCTTGTTACCGATTGTGACTTACCAACAACTTGATGAAGCGATTGACTATATTAATCAAAGACCGCGCCCTTTGGCTTTATATTATTTTGGTTATAACCAGAACGATCAGCAAAAAGTACTTATGTACACTCACAGTGGCGGTGTGTGTCTCAATGAAACCTTAGTCCATGTCGGACAGGAAGATTTGCCTTTTGGTGGCGTGGGCACATCAGGCATGGGTAATTATCATGGCTATGAAGGATTTGTCACCTTTAGTCATGCAAAAGCGGTGTTTAATCGCCCGAAATTTAGCTTGATGTATTTATTCTATCCGCCTTATGGTAGCTTTATTCAAAAACTGATTTTAAAACTGTTTATTCGTTAAGGATTTTCAGACTCATATACCATCCATTAAAAAGGCTGAAGATCAACTTCAGCCTTTTTATTCATCAGAAAAATTTGTGCCAGATTAATCGGCAGAAATATCTTCAAACAAAACCGAGGATAAATAACGTTCACCTGCATCAGGTAAAATCACCACAATGGTTTTGCCGGCATTTTCAGGACGTGCAGCCAATTGCGCTGCTGCTGCCATTGCGGCACCACTTGAAATACCCACTAAAATACCTTCATGAGTCGCTGTTTTACGTGCCCATTCAATGGCTGCTGAACTGTCAATCGCAATGACTTCATCCACCAAATCTAAGTCTAGATTTTTTGGAATAAAGTTTGCGCCAATACCCTGGATTTTATGTGGCCCGGGTGTTAGCGCTTCGCCACGTTTGGCTTGTCCAATAATCGGAGATTCAGCCGGTTCAACGGCTACCGAATAAAGTGGCTGGTTTTTTACCTGCTCAAAATAACGTGAAATACCGGAAATAGTACCGCCTGTGCCTACACCCGCAACTAGAATATCAACCTGACCGCCAGTGGCTTCCCAAATTTCAGGACCGGTAGTTTGCTCATGAATTTTAGGGTTGGCCGGATTTTCAAATTGCTGCGGTAAATAATACAGTTCTGGTTGCTCTGTGACTAACCGAACAGCTTCATCGACTGCACCTTGCATGCCTTTAGCAGGTTCAGTCAAGACCAGATTTGCACCAAATGCTTTTAACACTTTACGACGTTCAATACTCATGCTTGCCGGCATGGTTAACGTAAGGTCATAGCCCTTTGCCGCAGCCACGAATGCCAGTGCAATCCCGGTATTACCACTGGTCGGCTCGACAATATGCATACCTGGTTTAAGCAAACCTTTTTCTTCAGCATCTTTAATTAGAGCGGCACCAATACGACATTTCACGGAAAATGAAGGATTACGGCCTTCAACTTTACCCAGTACCGTGGCAGCTGAAGAAATAGAACGATTAATGCGAATTAATGGGGTGTTACCGATCGATTCGGCATTATTACTATAAACCGCAATGCCTAAATTATTTGGTGTTGGAAATGCAGAATCTGTACTCATTTTAACTCCTTGAGTGATCTTTTGATTTTGAAGCTCTGTGTTCATCATAAGCCATTTAGACCGTGAAGATAAGTTTTTCTATTCCAGTTTTTTTGTTTTAACTTTCCCTTTCAGTCTAAAAAATAAAGATTTTTTTAGATCACATCCTCTTTGTTTTTCTTAAATAGTTACAACTTAACTGACTTATTTGTCATCAATAAGATTTGTATTTATTCTTGTTATTGCACACAATATCTTTCAACTGAAAAACTGATTTTAGGGAAGCAAATGTCTAATAAGGGTTATAGCCGATTCTATCGACAATTTACGCAGAAAATCCTCGATAAAATCGTGACTCCTCAAGTCTTAGGCAATACTGAAGAATTAGAAAAAAATATAAAAGATAAACTCGATAAAAAATTAATTTGTTATGTATTACAAGATGCTTCACTCAGCAATACGGTATTAATCGACACTGAAGCGAAAGCGCGCAAGCTGCCTTCAGTTTTTGCGCCATTAATGATTCAGGAATTTAAAGAAGACGACTCGATTCTTGCTTTAAATGTACCCAGTTCAAAAAATGAGGCTTATCATTATTCTGCCAAACTCATTCGCCTGATTGAAGTTTTAGAAAAATATCCTGAATACGATATTGAACTGGTGCCAGTGACGGTATTATGGGGACGTTCACCTGAATATGAAGGTTCCTGGCTTAAGGCCTTATTTGCCGATGCGTGGTCTACCCCATCCAAATTAAAACAGGCCTTAAATATTTCATTATATAGCCGTGAAAACTATATTGAGTTTCATAAACCAATTTCTCTTAAATCCGCCATTGAAAAAGCTAAAATTGAGCATCCCAACTTTTCTCCCGCCCATTCGATTGTCAAAGAACTCAATATCAATTTCAATAAACATAAAGAAGCGATTTTAGGCCCCGATTTATCCGACCGTCGTAATCTTATTAATAAGTTGATGAAGACGGAAACAGTTCAGGATGCCATTCGCAAAGAAAGTATTGATGATAAAATCAGTATGTTTGAAGCGGAAAACCGTGCCAAAGGTTATTTAACCGAAGTAGTTTCGGATTTTTCCTATTCAACTTTACGATTTGCCGAGCTTGCCCTGACCAAGTTATGGACCCAACTTTATGACGGGATTGAAGTGCATAATTTCGATACGGTGCGTGAATTGGCCAAGGATTATGAAATTGTCTATACCCCCTGTCATCGCAGTCACATCGATTACTTACTGCTCTCTTACGTGATTTTTAACCGTGGACTCATGGTTCCGCATATTGCCGCAGGAATTAATTTAAACTTGCCTATTGTGGGTCAAATCATGCGTGGTGGGGGTGCTTATTTTATTCGCCGTACCTTTAGTGGCAATGAACTATATACTTCAGTTTTCAAAGAATATTTACACAGCCTTTTATCGCGCAACACGCCTTTGGAATACTTTATTGAAGGTGGACGTTCACGTACAGGATTATTGCTGCCGCCTAAAAAAGGTATGCTGTCGATGACGGTACAAAGTCATTTACGTGGCGCAACCAAACCGATTGCTTTTATTCCGACCTATTTTGGTTATGAAAAACTGATGGAAGGTACGTCTTACTTAAATGAACTGAATGGTAAACCCAAGGAAGCCGAATCAATCTGGGGTATTTTAAGTTCAGCGCGTAAAATTGAAAAAGTTTTTGGACAGGTGCATGTTAATTTCGGCGAACCTGTTTTTCTGGATAAAATTTTAAATGCGAATCACGCAGATCAAATTAAATTAAATATTGATGATGAATTACCTCAACCTGTGGTTCAGACTGTCGATCAGGTTGCAAGTTCAATTTTAGAGAACATTAATAAAGCGGTTGTTGTTAATCCTATTTCACTGATTTCGTTGATTTTGCTCAATGTTAAAAACCATGCTTTAAGTGAGAAAGATTTAATCTCACAAATTGATCAATATCGTCAGTTATTAAATGACACAAAATATGATCAGAGAATGATGATGACGGAATTATCCAGTGCGGACATTATTCATTATGCAAAAAAATTAAAACAGGTTGAAAGTTTTAATCAAAACAATGAAAACTGGATTCGCGTGGTTGAAAGTCAAAAAATTCTTTTAAGCTATTTTAGTAATAATATTCTGCACTGCTTTATTATCCCTGCATTAATCGCCATGCTGATTCAATCTTATAAAAAGATCTCATGTCATTATTTAATCGATACCGTTATAAATCTGTATCCCTATTTTAAAGAAGAGTTTTTCTTAAAATGGAACCTGGATGAGTTAGAAAATGAAATTAGATTGATTTTAAATAGTCTAGAACATTTGGGCTGGATTGTTCAGCAAGACAATACTGTTTCCGTTGCATTAGATGAACAGATGCAAAGCAAACTGTTATCACTTGCACATCTATCCAGCTCTAGCTTGAATAACATGATACTGATCTCAGAGTTACTCAAGCAGTATGCTCCGATTCAAGCACTGACGATGAAAGAGCTGGAGAAAATGGGTAAAGCAGTATTGAAAAAACTGTTCCAGGCTCGAAAAATTCAATCAGGTTATTATTTTGACAATGCGACCTTAAAAAGTTTTATTTCTATATTGAAACAAAATAGCTTATTAAATATTCAAGCTGATCATTTTGAGATCAGTGATGATTTTGAAGAGAAAATGTCAGCCATTTTCAACTGGTATGACCCGGATACTCATCAAGCTATAATCGAAGCACTGCAGTTTAATGAAAAAGAATTAAAACAATTTAAACAATCCGTTAAAAAATAAGAGTCACATATTTTCGCAATAAACCCAGGCATGGAACTTAAATGCTATGCCTGGGTTTATTTATATAAGAATATTTGATATTTAGCTTCATTAAAAACCATTGAAAATATTGTTTTTTATTAATGTATTCAAGGATACAGCCCTTATACTGCGTATATTACTGTTGCGTGGTACGGAATGCTGTATGAACACCGATCTTGAAATTGCATCTATGCATGATTCTATCGATATTGTTGTCACGATATTAAAATCACTTGCCAATACAGATCGCCTGTTTATTTTATGTCATCTTGCCAAACAAGAGCTCAATGTTTCGCAAATTGAAGAAATGACCCAGATTAATCAACCGACCTTATCACAACAGCTTATGATGTTACGCAAAAGTGATGTGGTTTCGACCCGTCGTGATGGCAAGCAGATTTTTTATTCCATCAAAGATAAAAAACTCATTCAAGTATTAAATACGCTATATCAAGTCTACTGTCCTAAAAATCTAATTTAATTCCAAAAATATCAGTAGATTGGATAGATTAATTGATCAGATTAAGACTTCTTAGCACTTTTTATGCATAATATATCTAAAATAGTGATTTAGTTTTAGATATGTCAGATTTAAATTCTCGCTTAACAACGTTATGGCCCGCTTGGCAATGGCTACGCAAATATAACCAAGCTAAATTTAAATCAGATCTTCTATCTGCGCTGATTGTGATTGCCATGCTGGTTCCGCAAGGTATGGCTTATGCCATGCTGGCAGGCTTGCCGCCAATGATGGGCCTGTATGCCAGCATTCTGCCGATGATCATTTACGCCATGGTCGGTGGTAGTCCAACGCTATCGATTGGTCCGGTGGCGATTATATCCATGATGACCTTTGCCACTTTAAATCCGCTATTTGAAGTGGGTTCCCCGGTTTATATACAAGCTGCCTGCCTGCTTGCCGTGATGGTCGGGGTCATTTCATTGTTGCTCGGGATTTTTAGATTTGGCTTTTTGATTCAACTGATTAGCCACCCTGTAATTAAAAGTTTTATTATTGCCTCCGCTTTGCTGATTGCCCTGGGTCAATTTAAATTTCTGGTTGATGTCCCACTAGAATCCAATAATATTCCTCAATTTTTGCTCAGTTTTTGGCACTATATTCGTTATAGCAGTATTGAAACGTTCATTTTCGGGATGATGGCCTTACTCTTTCTCATCTATTTGCCTAAAGTTTTAAGTTCCAATGCGGTTAAAAGTCGTATCGGACCTACCGCTTTTATCTCTAAAGCATTGCCATTGGTACTGGTCGTGGTTTCCATTACTGCGGTTTATTTTCTGGATTTGCAGGAAATTGGGATTAAGACCGTGGGAGAGATTCCTTCTGGATTTCCTCCTTTGATGATGCCATTTTGGAATATGGACCTGGTCATCACCTTATTGCCGGGTGCGGCGATGATTGCCATGATTAGCTTTGTCGAGTCTTTATCGATCGCGCAGGCGACTGCATTACAACAACGCAGTAACTTAAACAGCAATCAGGAACTGGTAGCTTTAGGTTTGGCCAATTTAAGTGCCGGTCTTAGTTCTGCCTTTCCTGTCACCGGCAGCCTGTCTCGCACCGTGGTTAATGCGGACTCGGGTGCTAAAACCCCAATGGCAGGTGTTTTTTCATCACTGCTGATTGTTTTGGTTAGCCTTTATTTTACCGGGTTTTTCCGCGATTTACCTTTGTCGATTTTGGCCGCTACGATTATTGTTTCTATCTGGAAGTTGGTCGATTTCAAACCTTTTATTGAAACCTGGCACTATTCAAAAGCTGATGGGATTGCCATGTGGATTACCTTTTTTGGCGTGATCTGCATTGATATTACTACGGGTTTAATCATTGGTATTGTGTCCACCTTTATCCTTCTATTGTGGCGAATTAGCCGCCCCCATATTGCCGTGATTGGTTTGGTTGAAGGCACGCAGCATTTCAGAAATGTGCAGCGTCATCAGGTACTGACCTCTTCAAAAGTCATTTCCATACGTATTGATGAAAATCTTACCTTCTTAAATGCCAATACTTTAAAAGGTTTCCTGATTAATACGGTGAGTCAGCATAAGGATTTAGAACATGTGGTAATCAATTGTTCGAGTATTAGTGCAATTGACCTGAGTGCATTAGAAATGCTCGAAGATATCAATGCTGAATTTAGAAAACTCAATATCAAATTGCATTTTTCAGAAATCAAGGGTCCAGTGATGGATAAATTACAGCATTCAAAACTGTTAAAACAGTTAACTGGTCAGATTTATCTCTCTCACTTTCAAGCCATGCAAGAACTTTCACCTGAAGTTTTTTTAAATGAATGAGATGATTTACTCCATCCTATATTAATAATATCCATTCACCGCCATTGACAGGATGGAACCTAGTCAATGCTGAGCAATGAATAGAAAACTTTTGGGGAAATTTCGATCCAATAAGGACGGTTTGAAGTATAGGTAAGAGCAGAATATTTAATTTCTTTAAGTGTGAAAATATTTAAAAACAAAAATATCAACTTTAAAAATAAGTATTTAGTTTTTATATAAAAATTAATTTTTAGCAGCAACTGTTTTAGGTATAAAATGGCGAGCATATTTGTAAATTTTTTAGTCCTCGTATTTGTCACAAGGCACCTTTATGTTCTCTGCTTTAATGCGTTTAAGTTTAGTCTCCCGAATTATTATCGCCATTATTTTAGGTATTGGTGTTGCTGTTTTTTTCCCTAATCAGGCTCCCTATTTAAGCTTGTTGGGCGACTTGTTTATTAAAGCGCTTAAATCTGTTGCCCCTATATTGGTTTTTGTGCTGGTTCTATCGTCTATAGCTAATTTTAAAGTCGGCCATAGCGCTAAAATCAAACCAATTATGATGATGTATGCTGTTGGGATGTTCTTGGCTGCATTAAGTGCAGTGATTGCCAGTATCATTTTTCCAAGCACCTTGTTTCTGGATATCCCCGCAAATGCGGATTTGCAACCGCCAGGTAGCCTGATTGAAATCTTAAAAAATCTTCTTTTAAGTTTTGTGGCCAACCCGCTTGTTGCGATTAGTGAAGCGAACTTTATTGGTATTTTGGCCTGGGCTGTTGCTTTGGGGGCTGCATTCCGTCATGCCAATGACACCACAAAAGTCTTGCTCACCGATGCTGCAAATGCGGTAAATACCGTGATTCGTCTGGTGATTAATTTTGCCCCAGTCGGTATTTTTGGTCTGGTGGCGGTCACCGTTGCAGAAGCCGGATTAAGTACCTTTGAAAGCTATGCTCAATTATTGGCTGTGTTGATTGGTACAATGTTCTTTGTGGCGTTGGTGGTCAATCCAGTTATGGTCGCCTTTGTTACCCGTGCTAACCCCTATCCGCTGGTGTTTAAATGTCTACGTGAAAGCGGGATTACCGCCTTCTTCACCCGAAGCTCTGCTGCAAATATTCCAGTGAACCTGGATTTAGCCAAACGTTTAGGTGTGAGCGAATCTACTGCCAGTGTTGCTATTCCCCTCGGTGCTGCAATTAACATGGCAGGTGCTTCAGTGACCATTACCGTTCTTACCTTAGCTACTGTGCATACCTTGGGCATTTCAGTCGATTTCACCACCATGCTGGTTTTATCGGTTCTTGCGACTATTTCAGCATGTGGAGCATCTGGAGTCGCCGGTGGTTCTTTACTGCTTATTCCAGTGGCGTGTGGCTTATTTGGTATTAGTTCAGATATTGCCATGCAGGTCGTTGCCATCGGTATGGTCATCAGCGTATTACAGGATTCAACTGAAACGGCATTAAATTCTTCTACAGATGTGCTATTTACTACTGCTGTAGACCGCAGTTTAGATTAAGATAGTCATTATTAAGAATGTTTCTATGACGTTATGCCTTTTCAAACTTTACCGCTTTGGGTTCAATTAGGTGCCTTTTTTCTTGCAATGAATGCAGGAATGATTAACGTCCTCGGATTGGTGACCGTTTTACATCAGTCCGTTTCACATATGACCGGTAATGTCAGCATGTTAGCCATGGCTTTTCTGCATTGGCAACCTGAACAGATCGTCTACTTAGGCCTGGTTATCCTATGTTATGTAATCGGTTCATGTTATAGCGGATTGATACTGGGAAATAGCCACTTTAGCTTAGGGCGCCGTTATGGTTTGCCTTTAAGCCTGGTGGCTTTTTTTATTCTCGTGTGCTGGGTTCTGTTGCCCTATTTCCCGCGTTATGCCTTACTTTGGGCATCTGTGGCGATGGGTGTACAAAATGCCATGGTCAGTCATTATAAAGGCGCAATTATTCGGACCACCCATTTGTCTGGCGTTTTGACCGATTTAGGTTTAGCGTTAGGTTATCGCTTACGTGGCTTAGATGTAGATCGTAGACGGATTATTCTCCATTTAGCCATATTTTTTGGATTTTTCGTGGGTGGCTTAGTTGCCAGCATGATTTATCCTTATTTAAAATTAAATTCATTCCTTATCCCTGCGCTGTTGAGTTGGACGCTTAGCATCGTATATTGGATTATTTATTTTCGTTATCGACGTATTCAAGAGTAATTTTGGAATTTATTATGGTCAAAAATGCATTACAGGCTCAATTGCTAAAAGCCGGTTTAGTCGATAATAAAAAGGCTAAAAAATTGTCTAAACAGGCAGTTCATGAGCAACGTACTGGACAAAGCAACGAAGCTGAATTAAAAGCGAAAATTGCGCAAGATAAACAAGAAAAACTCGCGAAAGATCAAGCTTTGGATTTAGAGAAAAAACGTCTATTGCAGGGTAAAGAATTAAGAGCTGCCATTATTCAAATGATCAATCAGCACAAAATTCATGACATAGACGGCGAAGTGTCTTATCAATTTATTGATGAGAGTAAAATCAAAAAAATTTATCTCAATCAGCAAATTTATAATGCGCTGGTTTCCGGTTCATTGGTAATTGCCAAAGAAGGCGAAGCTTATGCAGTTTTGCCGAAAGCCCTGGCAGATCGTATCAATGACAAAATGGAAGGCTTTATTATTGTCAATAATTCTGAAAAGAATGAGCAGATCACCGATGAAGAAGATCCGTATGCCGCTTATGTGATCCCTGATGATTTGATGTGGTAATCAGTTAAAACAAAAAAGCTCCCAAACCGGGAGCTTTTTAATATCAATTAAAACAATTATTCGCGAGGCAGAAAATCAAGCTGGCTGCACTGTATTCGCCATCAACTCAAGAATAAATTGATCAAAGCGCTTACCCTGTTCAGGCGAATGCTCCCAAATGCTGCGCCCCAAGTCCTTAGCTTCATTAAAAGCTTCATCCTCATAAATAATGGTATTCAGAAAATGTGAGCCTGGAATGTCTTTAAGCAAATTCTGATTCGCTGCAATCTGCTCTATTTCGATCTGCTGAGGTACACGCGTCAGTACTCCATACACTTTTAACTGGGTATTGAACTGCGAAACACTGATTGCCAGCTGCAGCATCTCGCTATACATATCCTGATCTTCAGAATCTACTGACATGGGAATAATCAGTTTATCTGCCTGCATCAGTACCGAGCGCAACGCATAAGTATCATGCCCGGCAATATCAATGACGATATCATCATATTGAGCTTTTGCTCTCTCAACGCGATGCACTAACTCATCTGGATGGTCTTTTAAAGAGATATGTTCAAAGCCAAAACCTTTGCGATGCAAGGCAACCCATTCAAAATTTTGTTTGTTATCATCGGTATCAATGTAAAGTGTGATGCCTTGAAGACGCAGATATTCTGTCAGGTTCATCGCCAAGGTACTTTTTCCTGAACCTCGCTTCGGACTTGTCACTACAAAAATTGTCATATTTATTCCCCACTTTTTAATTTAAAAATAATGTATTAAATACTTAAAATAATTATGGTTTTAAAATGAATGATTTCACTCAAAAAGTCAAAATTCATTTAGATGATGTAATAACTACCCATTAAGAGATTTCTGACGATTTAAATAAGTAGTCAGTATGCCCAGATGAATAAATTTCTAAGAATCAGAAACTAGTGCTCTCACTATTTCTGCATCTTTTACAAGGCTAATATTTAAAGATTAGGATGCTGCGCTGAAATAGATATGTTTTAATACGTTATCCAAGGTTAATAAATAATCAATAAACCTATAAACTGTATAAAATTCTTATATTAAAGAGAAAGATCAGTTGCAACAGTTTTCATTTATCCAGAATATTCAGGATTGGTCAGATCAATATCCGTGGTTAGAGATGCTGACCTCCTTAAGTATTCTAATTCTACTGGCAGTTCTCGCAAACTTTATTGCCAAGCAAGTGGTGGTTCGGGGTATTCGCAAGCTCGTTTCAAAGATGAAATGGGCTAATTCGAGTGTTTTCGCTGAACATAGCGTCATCCGCCGTATTTCAAATATCGTGCCTGCGATTGTGATTATGAACGGCATAGTGACTGTTCCTCACATTTCAGAAAGAGTAGTCACCTTGGTTCAAATGGGTGCACAAGCCTTTATTTTCCTGACTCTGGCACTGGCCATCAGTGAATTTTTAAGTATTTTCAACCTGATTTATCAACGTAATCCGAAATCTAGAAATAAGCCGATTAAAGGTTACTTACAACTGGTTAAGCTGATTATCTTTATTGTTTGTGGCTTGATGATCTTAGGCACCTTCCTCAAAAAAGATGTCTTTACCTTGCTCGCAGGCTTTGGTGCCATGGCAGCTGTGCTGATGTTGGTGTTCCAAAATACTATTCTGTCTTTGGTCGCTTCAGTCCAGATTTCATCTTATGACATGGTGCGTATAGGTGACTGGATTGAAATGCCAACCCTAAATGCAGATGGCGATGTCATTGACATGTCATTACATACCATTACCGTGCAGAATTTTGATAAGACGTTTACCACCATTCCAACCAACAAACTGGTGACAGATACCTTCAAAAACTGGCGTGGCATGGCCACTGCCGGTGTACGCCGTATTAAACGATCGCTCTATATTGACCAGAGTAGCGTGCATTTTATGACCCACAAAGAACAGCAGAAACTCAAAGAATTTCTATTGCTCGATCAGTACTTAAATACCAAACATAGTGAACTGGAAAGCTTTAATCAGCAATTGTCGAATCAGGCATCCTATAATCAGCGACGTTTAACCAATTTAGGGACATTTCGAGCTTATGTGGAATTTTATTTAAATCAGCATCCCGGTATCGCGCAAAATCAGTCTTTAATTATTCGCCAATTACAGCCGACCAGTGAAGGTTTACCGCTGGAGATTTATGCTTTTACAAACACCACGGTATGGAAGGATTATGAGGCAATACAATCAGACATTTTTGACCACCTGATTGCGATTATTCCAGAGTTTGGCCTGAAGGTTTATCAGGCTCCTTCTGGGGCCGATTTTAAACAATTCGCGGCTGTTTCAGCATCAGTAGCAGAATCAAATCGTCTATCGGTTTAAGCTTGAGGATAAAGAGTAAGTGCAGTGCCCATCTTTAAAAGACCAGTCAGTAATTACCTTTTTATAAGCGTTAATCCTCTGTACTGGCTTTAAGTCCCTCACTTATGAAAATCTTAAAAAACCCTCGATCGAGGGTTTTTTAAGATTTTCATTTTTCCCATTTCTTATTTTTAATTTAAAAAAAGCACTAAATATCTGAATTGAACATTCTAAGGAAATTTTTTCATTTTTCTTATTTTGATAGAATTTTCAAATTACTATTTGACTTGCTTCTGTCGATTTGATTGTTGAAGATGCTGATTGGGTTGATCAGGCTGTGGACTAGAAGGATTGGGTTCTTTATCTTCATCAAGTTGTTGATGAGATTCGATATGCAGGTTTGGCTGGTCGGGCTGTGGAATCCGTAGTTGACTGGTCATGTATATATCCCTCCTTTAAATTTAAAATCTAAATCACCTTGATCATGACACTTTCAATTTACGCTTTCTCTTGCGTTATTCCAGCCTCAGTTTGTGTCAGTTTCCTTCATTGTAAACACGAGAACTGCATATGGTTGATTCATCATTGCACTGTACTCGATACATTAACAATTCTTATTTCAGCTCACTTTTCTTTAACCCTGTACCGACCATTCGTAATATACGTTACCTTCACTTAAATTGGGTTCACTGTTTAATTTATATGTAACTTCATTTCCTAATTAAAGCAAAAATCAGCCCTCATTTAAGGGCTATTAAACCCATGAGCAAACAACATAAAAATATACTTTAACTTCTATTTGGATACATGATCAAATTGAATACACGATCAAAAAACCAACCTTTTAAAATCAAAAGATTGGTTTAAATGTGATTGAGGTTATTCAAGCGTGAAACTAGGGGCGTAAACGGTTCCATGCATCACGTGAAGCATGCTTGGCTTCTTCCCAATTTAGGCGAGATTCTGCTTTTGATTGTTCCCATTTAGAATGAAGATCTGGCTCTACATCTTCAAACCGTTTGGATGAATCATACGCAGATGAATCTTCATAACCTACCCGATAGGCATGCCGATAATCTCTATCATAATCCAAATCAGGATAGGTATTTTGTGTGGATTTATAATAAGGTTGATGGGCACTGTTTTCACGCCAATAGGTATCTTCCACAGTAGGATCCATTGCTTCACCTGCTGCGCTACCAGCTACACCACCGACGATGGCACCCACTGCTCCACCGACTAAGGCTCCGATCGGGCCACCTGCACTCCCAATTGCGGCACCAGCTGCTGCGGCACCAGCTGCACCTACACCTGTTCCCACGGGATGTGCATCTCGTTCATTAATGTCTGGATCATCATTTAAATCCTTTCTGGTCTGATTTGGAGTATTTTTATTACGATCATCATCAGGATAGGCCATCTTTTTTCTCCTTATAACAATAGGGTGTTTAGGGAAAGTGGCTGGTTCTAGCCAGTTTCACTCATCAAGGCTGCTTACCTTCAAAAAGCTTTTTGTGTAAATTAACTGTAGAGATCATCCATCTTTCGGATGGTCCGAGCTGGAGCCTATTTTGTGCATAGGGCTAACCAGACTTTGGTCATTTCTCAAATTTCCCATATTTTCATCTTTATTTCTTTCATATAGAGAATAAAGAATGACTGCAATTATTACGACAACTATGACAGCGATTATGATTTTTACGTCTTTTGAGTTCATATTATTCTTCCCTTTTGATCAATAAGGATAAATATAAATAATGAAACTATAAATCTGGCAAAACTTTGAACAGGATAAAAAATCATGAATAGGCATTAATATTCAGGATAGGAGTCGATCAAAGTTTTATTTCTGTTGTTTATACGGATGTTGTTGTTAATTGATCTGTTTCTCGGATTTTGTCTAACCCGTTCTCGAGTCATCATTTATATTTACCTCCTATCGTTAGGGATAGATCGTAATCATTACGACTCTTTTAACTCTACTCTTTATCTTTCTTATACCAACCCTGTATCTGTTTCAATTTCATTCAATGTAAGCCGGATAAATATATATATATGATTTTCATTAAATATATGGTGAGTTTATTAACATTTATTACCAAATACATAACAACATTCAAGGAATACAGCACATAATAATTCAAGATTACATAATGTTTTAATACGTTTATCCTGCATGAGAGCTTTTTTTGCAGCTAAAAAATCAGGCTTTAAGCGTTAATATAGAATATTGTTTATAGTGTAAAAATTGCATAATACTGATATTGAATCGTTTAAATAAAATGGAGCGTAACCCATGTTGCAGTGGTTTGAAAAACTGGTCGATCCTTACCCATCCAAAGGTTTAAACGAGCCACTTCCAACGCGCTTTTTCCCTTTTGTATGGCAAGCTGCAATGGGGGTTCGCCGCTATTTACTGTTACTGGTGTTATGTACTGCAGGTGCGGCAAGTTTTGAAGCCGTACTGTATTCAAAAATTGGGGATTTAGTAAACTGGTTGAGCAAGAGCCAGCCTGAAACATTTTTAGCGGAACATACGCAAAATTTGACTATTTTGACCTGTATTTTGTTGGCCAATATTTTATTCGCGAGCATGCAATCCATTATCAAGCATCAAATTTTATACAGTACCTTCCCCATGCGTCTGCGCTGGCGCTTTCACAACTTGCTTCTGCTGCAAAGTCTGGATTTTTTCCATAATGATTTTGCCGGCCGTTTGTCTGCCAAAGTCATGCAAACTTCACTAGCGATACGTGAATTCTGGGTGATTTTAGGTGACATGCTGGCATATGTGCTGATTTACTTTGTGACCATCAGTTTTGTTTTGGGTGCGATCTCTCCGCTGCTGATTTTGCCACTCATGCTGTGGTTAGTGCTATTTATTGTTGCAGCCTGCTATTTTATTCCACGTTTAAGCCAAATTTCCAATAAACAGGCGGATGCACGTGCGGTAATGACCGGTCGCGTGACGGATGCCTATACCAATATCCAGACCGTGAAACTCTTTGCCCATGCGGGGCGTGAAAGTCAATATGCCAAAGAATCCATGCAAGGCTTCATGATCACCGTTTATAAGCAAATGCGCTTAGGTGTGCAGTATGAAATCAGCATTAATTTACTCAGTATAGTTTTATATGTGGGTGTTTTGGGAACCGCTCTTTGGCTCTGGATCAATGGACAGGCTCAACTCGGTATTATTGCAGCCACGACTGCCATGATATTAAAGCTTAACAGCATTGCTGAATTTATGATGTGGCAATCTTCTGCTTTATTTGAAAATGTCGGTACCATTCAAGACGGCATGAAAACCATGGGCCGCCCGATCAGCATTCAAGACAAGAAAGATGCCAAGCCTTTACAGGTACACCAAGGTGAAATCAAGTTTGAAGATGTCTGCTTTGCCTATAACAATAAAAACGTGATTGATCATTTAAATTTAACCATCAAACCGGGTGAAAAAATTGGCATCGTTGGCCGTTCCGGTGCAGGTAAATCCACCCTGATTCAATTGTTATTGCATTTTTATCATCTCAACCAAGGTCGTATTTTGATTGACGGTCAAAACATTGCAGATGTGACTCAGGACAGTTTGCGTAAAAGCATTGCATTGGTGACTCAAGATACCTCTTTATTGCACCGTACTGTGGCTGAAAATATTAAATATGGTCGTCCGCATGCAACTGATGAAGAAATGTTTGAGGCCGTCCGCAAAGCCAAAGCAGAAGATTTCATTCCCCAACTAACCGATTCACGCGGTAAATCTGGCTACGAAGCTTATGTAGGGGAACGTGGTGTCAAACTTTCTGGGGGGCAACGTCAACGCGTAGCCATTGCACGGGTATTTTTAAAAGATGCCCCAATCCTTATTTTAGATGAAGCGACCAGTGCACTAGATTCCGAAGTTGAAGCTGCAATTCAATCCAGTTTAGATGACTTGATGGAAGGTAAAACCGTTATTGCCATTGCTCATCGCCTGTCGACCATTGCTCAAATGGATCGTCTGGTTGTACTGGATGAAGGCAAAATAGTGGAACAAGGCACGCATGATGAACTTGTGGCCCTAAATGGTATTTATGCGCAGTTGTGGCAAAGACAAACTGGCAGTTTCTTGATAGAACAACAAGCATTAAAGAAAAAGGAAGCCCATTAATGCTGTATTTAGAAGATATAAAAATTGGTGATCGTTTCACTAGCCGTGAATATGAAATGACCTTGGAAGAAATTAAGCAATTTGCGCAGGCATATGATCCACAAGTTTTCCATACTGATGAAGATCAAGCCAGAGAGCATCCCATTTTTCAAGGTATTGCTGCAAGTGGTTGGCATACGTGTGCCGTGACCATGCGTTTATGGACAGAATGTTTTCCTGTTGCTTATGGCCTGATTGGTTCAAAATCCAATTTGCGCTGGCCACGACCGACCCGTCCTGGCGATAAAGTTCATGTAGAAGTTGAAATTGTTGCGATTACGCCATCAAAAAGCAAAACGGACCGCGCTATAGTGAGTTATGTGACTCAGGCATTGAATCAGAATTATGATGTGCTGCTTATCTCTACAACGAAAATCGTGGTCTTTAAGAAAGAATTCAAACCTGCTTAATTTACGGGCTTTAGAAAATTGTCTAACAATTTTAACAGGATACTGCTTATTTTCATGTCAATATGAAAAACCAACAAATAGAAAAACGACTTAAGTGCAATGGATAGCGCATGAAAACGATTTCTCCAAGACAGGATCAGGGAATACCGGGGGTTTACGGCTTATTGCTCCTCGATGTGGTGTCACGCTGGGGCTACAATGCAGAAGCCTTGTTTACCCCCTTTCATTTAAACAGTGAACAGCTGGCGGAGCCGAACTTTCGCATTCCGACCCCTGTCGCAAATGAACTGGTTAAACATGCATTACGTCTAACCGGTGAACCGACCCTAGGTTTCCATTTGGGTACCCAAATGCGAATCTCCATTCATGGTTTTATCGGCTATGCCATCATGACGGCACATGATATTAGTGATGCCCTGGTTTTGGCCAACCGCTTTATTCAGCTACGTTTGCCCTTTCTACAACTTTATTTTTCCACTTTTGGTGACAAAGCAACGCTGCAATTGCAATGCGATTTTGACATCGAGCCGCTCAGGACTGAAATTGCCATTGCCCTGACCTTTGGGATTGTCACCATGGCAAAAGCCTTGACGGGCTGTGATGATCTGTCTGGCGAGATTGATTTTGATTTCCCAAAACCGCCCGGTTTTGAGCGTTATATGGCAAAATTTCCATCGCATCATTTCCGTTTTGAACAACCGCATTTACTTTCAAGTTTTGATAAAAAATATTTGAGCTTAAAAATGGTTAATGCCGACCCCCTTGCCAGTCAGATTGCGATTAACCAATGTGAAGCTGAACTCTCTGCACTGGGTGAACGCCGCCGCTTGGCTATGCGGGTTCGTGATATTTTAACCCATTCAGAACAGCATTATTTAAGTATCGAAAATGTCGCAGATCGGTTGCATATGTCTGACCGGACTTTAAAACGACAATTGGCTGCCGAAGGTACGTCATTTTCAACCCTCGTCGATGAAGTGCGTTATCGTCATGCAACATCGCTGCTTTCACGAACGGATTACACCTTAGAACTGATTGCAGATAAACTTGGTTATAGTGATGTAGCCAATTTTAGTCGGGCATTTAAACGCTGGAGTGGCCGTAGTCCAAGCAATTGGCGTAAAGATCCTTATTTATAAACTTTTGTTTTGATCAAAAAACCTGTATAAAACATGGCAAAAATGATTTGAATATTTTAAAGGAGTCATCAATGAATCATCCTTCAGAATTAAAGTACGCCAGTACGCACGAATGGGTCAAAATTGAAGGTGATCTGGTCGTTACTGGTATTTCCGACCATGCACAGGATGCTTTAGGGGATTTGGTCTATGTGGAAGCGCCAGAAGTCGGTCAGCAAATCAATGCCGGTGAACAAGCCGGTGTGGTAGAGTCGGTTAAAACAGCTTCTGATATTCATGCACCTGTTTCAGGCGAAGTGGTTGAAGTGAATCCAGATCTTGAAGATGATCCGGACTTTGTCAATGATGACCCGTATGGTAAGGGCTGGATTTATAAAATTAAGCCAAATAATATGGCGGATGTCGAAAAGTTACTTTCAAGCAATGAATATGAAGCAGGCTTATAATCCTGTTTATATCCATAAAAAAATCAGTCGTTATGGCTGATTTTTTTATTTTAAGCCAATAAATGTCAGACACAGAAAGATTATCTCTAAAAATCATAATATGAGATTAACGCCAAACAAAACCAAAATATAAAACCAATAGAGACCTTTTATTATTAATAAATCTATACTTTTCAGCAACAATCATCTAAAATTCGTACAATCTAACGATGTTCTGACTTATCTTCAATCATTATAAAAAAGCATTTTCCTAACTTACAAAAATAATTGCATTGATAAGCCTGATGACTCGTCTACTTCTTACGAATCTAGGTCAATTATGTCTCCTGTAAATACACAACAGTTATGGAATAAGTCCTTTATTTTATGTCTAGCTAATAATCTGTTCTTGTTTGTGTTTTATTTTGCCCAAACCACAATTTTACCTATTTATATTGTAAACGAGTTACATGGAACCCTGGCGCAAGCAGGTTTAGCCATGACGCTATTTATGGCATCCTCAATTGCAGTTCGGCCCTTTAGTGGTTTGATTATCGAGAAAATTGGACGCAAAAAAGCGCTGTATATTTCAGAGACCTTGTTCTGTCTTTTTTCATTTGCCTATATTTTTGCCGATAATTTAACTTTTCTTTTAATCATCCGCCTGTTTCATGGGATCTGGTTTAGTATTTTAACCACGGTTACCGTTCCGATTGCCAATGAATTTATTCCTGCAAACCGTAGAGGTGAAGGCATGGGATATTTTGTCATGTCGGTCAACCTGGGGATTGTGCTGGGCCCTTTAATTGGTCTGAGCTTTATTCAGCAATTTTCTTATCAGACAGTAACCGCAATTTTAGCCGGTATTATCTGTCTGGGTTTTGCATTTTGTTTTCTGATTCCAGTTCAAGAGACTCTAAAAACCCAAGTTGAGACCATTCAGCGTAAATTATCCATTCAGGATTTTGTCGAAAAGAAAGCCGTGCCTGTTTCTATTATGGCCATGATTATCTCTTTTTCTTATGCCAGCATTATGTCGTTCATTGCAACATTTGCCGAATCAAAAAATTTGCTTGCCTATGCCAGTTTATTCTTTGTGGTCTTTGCCATTTCAATGATGAGCTTGCGACCGATTACCGGGAAAATCTATGATCGTAAAGGGCCAAACTATGTGGTTTACCCTGCTATTGCGCTATTTTCCCTTGGACTGATTATTTTAAGTCAGATCAATACCGTGACGGGCTTGATGATTGCTGCGGTATTTGTCGGTATGGGCTTTGGGTCGGCACAGCCATGCTTACAAACCCTTTCCATTCAGCGTTCACCGAAAGCCAGAATTGGACATGCAACCTCAACCTTTTTTACCTGTTATGACATTGGTATTGCGCTAGGTTCAATTTTGCTGGGTGTGCTGATTGCTCATCAGGGTTACAGCTTTGCCTATCTACTCTGTGCATTTATCACGGCATTGAGTCTGGTTTTTTATAAGATATTTGTAGATCGTCCCGCTCAAGCCTAGAAAAAAATAATTCTTTAGAAAAAAATGGGCATTCACCAATATTTGGATCATGCCCATTTATTTACTCAATGAGATAAAAAATCAGACTCTTAGAATCAGGAAGCTTCCTGATCTGCCTTGGTTTCACCTTCGTCTGGCTTGTTTTCCTGCACCATGCTAAAGGATGAGGCTGAACCGGGCACAGATTGATCTTCTCTCGAACTTTTTAATTTGATCTGTAAACGTAATTCATTCATGGAATCCGCATTACGCAAGGCTTCTTCATAACCAATCGCCCCTTCATTGTATAAATCAAATAATGCCTGATCGAAAGTTTGCATGCCCAATTCACGGGATTTCTTCATGATTTCTTTCAGTTCATGAAGCTGACCTTTGAGAATATTATCGCCAATCAGCGGGGTATTGAGCAAAATTTCAATGGCAGCACGACGTCCACGACCATCTTGAGTACGCACCAAACGCTGGGAAATAATCGCTTTCATGTTGGAAGATAAATCCATCAACAACTGATTTTTCCGCTCTTCAGGGAAAAAGTTAATGATCCGGTCTAGCGCCTGATTGGCATTATTGGCATGCAGCGTTCCCAAACATAAATGCCCGGTTTCCGCAAAAGCAATCGCATGTTCCATGGTTTCAGTATCACGGATTTCACCAATCAAAATCACATCGGGTGCTTGGCGTAAGGTATTTTTCAAGGCATTGTGCCATGAGTGACTGTCTACACCGACTTCACGATGAGTAATCATAGATTTCTTATGTTTATGTACATATTCAACCGGATCTTCAACCGTAATAATATGCCCGGCTGAATTTTCATTACGATGATCAATCATGGCAGCTAAAGATGTCGATTTACCCGAACCTGTTGCACCCACCACGAGCACTAGTCCCCGCTTTGCCATCATCACCTCTTTGAGGGATTCAGGGAGCTTTAACTTGGAAAAATTTGGAATTTCAGCGGTAATGGTACGAATCACCATACCCACTTGTAGCTGCTGTTGGAACACATTAATACGAAAGCGCGAAACGTTGGGAACGCTAATGGCAAAGTTACATTCAAGTTCTTTTTCAAATTCCTGCCGCTGTGTTTCATTCATTAAGCTATGGGCAAAAAGTTTAGTTTTATCTGCTGTCAATACTTGTTGACCAATGGGTTTCATCAGACCTTGATGTTTAATGCTAGGCGGAAAATCCGCTGAAATAAATAAGTCCGAGCCACCATATTCCACCACTTTGGTCAGCATATGAAATATTATTTTGCGCGCTTCTTCCACTAATTCGGCACTATACATATTTTTCCCCGTTTAAAATTATTTCCACTACCCAGTAACAAATACAGTAAATTGTATTTATTAAACAATTATTTAGTACTTGGCAGTATTTTTTATTATTGTGCCTAAGGAAACCATATGACTCAAATTTGTTAATCCCACTTAGTTAAAACAATTTATAAAAAATGTATAGAGCATCAATAAATTATTGTTTTAAATTTAAACAGATAACACAAATGTGCTTATGCGCAATGATGCAGCCCAGATCAACAGGGCTGCATCATTAAATAATCGTGCTTTTTGAAATATTAAGCACTACGCTTTAATTGAGCAACGCGTAGAGAATTGGTAACCTCCAGTAAAATTTGTTGTGTTTTATCCCAACCTAAACAACCATCTGTTATAGATTGACCATAGGTCATTTCACAAGAAATCTTTTGCTGACCATCGACCAGATGGCTTTCTAACATCACGCCACGAACATGGGTTTGTGTGCGTTCATCCACAATGGTACGCAAAACTTCGGGTTGTAATAATGGGTTTTTGTGGCTGTTACCATGGCTACAGTCAATCACTAAAGCCGGCAATTCATCCTTGGCTTTTTCTTTAATTTTCTCAATTTCAGCCAATGCGTAGTTAGGCCCCGAATTTGCACCGCGTAAAATCAAATGTGCTTTGCGATTGCCCTTAGATTCTAAAATACATGGTAAGCCTGACTGACTCATGCCTAAAAATTGATGTGGATGTGTAGCCGATTGAATAGCATCAAGTGCAATTTGAATAGAGCCATCTGTGCCATTTTTGAACCCAATGCTGTACGGCATATGGCTTGAAATTTCACGGTGAATTTGCGATTCACTGGTACGTGCACCAATTGCGCCCCAAGTCAGTAAATCATCGAAATATGCAGTCGCCATCGGGCTTAAAATTTCCGAGGCAATGGGCAACCCCATTTCTATAATTTGTAAATATAACTCGCGTGATTTTTCTAAGCCCAATTGCATATTTGATGAACCATCTAAATTTGGGTCATACAGAAAACCTTTCCAGCCAATGGTGGTACGTGGTTTTTCGATATATGCTCGCATCACCAGAAAAATTTGATCAGCGACTTGGCATTGTAATTGTTTTAATTTTTCAGCATATTCAAGTGCAGAGATAGGATCGTGAATTGAACATGGACCTGTTATCACCATCAAACGATGATCTTTGCCATCTAAAATGTTTTGAATGGTTTGACGCTGCTCGGCAATTTGTTGAGCTAATTTTGCTGATAAAGGCAATTGTGCCTTCAATTGATGAGGCAAACTTAAAATGGTTTCGTTTACAGTCGTTTGCATTTGTTGTAAAGCATTATTTAAAGCATTCATTGGTCTTTCCTGAGGACTTTTTTCAGTCCAATCTTTTATTTGAGCGTTATGGGTCTAATGGATTGCGAGGCAAAAGTCATTACTTGACTAAAATAAAACCAATAAGAGTTGCTAAAATATGAGTAATTTAATGTTTTCATGAAGTAACTCCAAAAATGTATAAAAAATAAAGTATAAAAAAACCTGATCAGGGTTGCCGATCAGGTTATAAAACTTGGTGGGCAACCATTTCTTGCCCGAACGCGTTCAGGCAACTATCTAAATTGCCAAAAATAATAACGTACGTTTGAGATGACTGGTTGCTTTAACATCTTTATTTCTTCAAAAAAGTATGTGTCTTAAAATTAAAATACGCTGTATTCATACATTTGACAAGCGTTTTATACAAAATAAAAATACATAAATCAGTCAACTTTTACTTATATATTGTTTAAAAAATATTAGAAGATTGAGCTTTATACTTTTATATGTAGACGAGAACGCCTTATAACAGATTGATGCCTTAATCATTTAGCTTCAATTATGTACCAAGGTTAATTTTGATTTAATAATTTTCATCTCTTCTCTCAAAACGAATGATTTAAAATATTAATAAATAAAATAAAATTAGTTTTTGTTTTCGCAGGTTGATGTTTAAAAAATCTCAGTTACAAAAAAACAATTACGGATATCTGGATGGAATTACTGGGTTTTGAATATTCTGGTCTGTATGGCGAAACTCAGCGCGATTAGTCTTTATATTCATTACTGGTGGCCGGGAATTCCGACTTAGGTTTCTGCACTGGGATTCTTTATTTTCATCAATATGATTAATCTTTTACACGTTAAATTATTTGGTGAAATGGAGTTTTGGCTCGCCATTATTAAAGTACTGGCCATGATTGCTTTTAGCAGTTATTTACTCGCAACTGGAAGTGGTGACATACAATCGAGTCTGCAAAATTTATGGGAATTAGGCGGCTTCTTCCTGAATGGTGTTATGGGATTGGTCATGGCAATGGTGATGATTATATTTGCTTTTGGTAACATTGAATTGGTCGGCATTGCCGCTACAGAAACGGATAATCCGCAAAAAACCTCACCTAAAGCCATCAACCAGATTGTGTATCGGGTCCTGTTATTTTATATATTAAGTCTGGTGATTATTTTGTCGCTTTATCCATGGAATCAAATGGAGTCCTTTTGTGCTGATCTTTGACTTGCTAGGCAGTCAAACCGTCGCGACGGTTTTAAGCTTTAAAAAGCGTTTAGCCTGATGATTGCAGCAATTGTGATTAACTTGGTGATCATTTTATATACGCATCTGAAATTTAAGAAACATAAGATCGCGATAAATGCATCGACGCAATTTCCAAGTATTGCCTATCCTTTTACAAATTATATCTACATTATCTTTATGTGCGGCATTTTTCTGATTATGAGCCAAACTCCAGATATGCGCAGTGCTGTGATGACGATTCCTATCTGGATTAGCTTTCTGTCGATTGCCTATTATTTTAAAAATAAAAAAATAACCGACCCTCAATTGGCATTAAAAGATAAAATGCGATTTGTTCAGAAGGCTTGATTTGTTTACTACATATAACGAAGGATGTATTCATGTTTCAACATGTTGATACTTATGCAGGAGATCCGATTCTTTCTCTGATGGAAGAGTTTGGAAAAGACCAACGCTCTCATAAAGTTAATCTAAGTATTGGCTTGTACTACAATGAAGACAATATTGTTCCTCAACTCAATGCCGTTAAAGCGGCTTATAAAAATATTGAAGCGAGCAATGATCAGGTCAAGCTCTATTTACCGATGGATGGTTTGAAGTCTTATAACCAAGCCACTCAAGCTCTCGTTTTGGGACAAGAAAGCCAGGCATGTCGTGATGGACGTGCTGTGACCATTCAAACTTTGGGCGGTTCAGGTGCACTAAAAGTCGGTGCAGATTTTCTTAAAAAATATTTTCCTGAATCTGATGTTTGGGTCAGCCAACCGACTTGGGAAAATCACATTGCTATCTTTAATGGTGCTGGTATTCACACGCATTTCTATCCTTATTTTGATGCAGCAACCAATGGCGTCAATGTGCTCGCGATGCTTGAAAAATTGAGCCAGCTACCGGCAAAAAGTATTGTGCTATTACACCCTTGTTGCCATAACCCGACAGGTGCCGATTTAACAACGGCTGAATGGGATCAAGTGATTGAAGTCTTGCAAAAACAGGATCTGATTCCATTTTTAGACATTGCTTATCAAGGATTTGGTCAAGGTTTAGAACAAGATACCTATGCCATTCGTGCCTTAGACGAGGTAGGAATGAATTTTATTGTCAGCAATTCATTTTCTAAAATTTTCTCGCTCTATGGAGAGCGTATCGGTGGCTTAACATTTGTATGTGATGATCAAGCCACTGCTCAAAAAGTATTGGGTCAATTAAAAGCCACTGTACGCCGTATTTACTCAAGCCCGGCAACGACTGGAGCCTTGTTGGTGGATAATGTGCTGAATGATGCTGATTTGACTGCACAATGGCAAGCTGAACTGACTGAAATGCGCGAACGTATTATTAAAATGCGTCAAATGTTGAATGAAAAATTAAGCCAAGCTCTACCTGAACGTGACTTTAGTTATCTGGTCAAACAGCAAGGTATGTTTAGCTATACCGGTTTAACGGCTGAACAGGTTGATATCTTAAAAGATCAATACGCTATCTATCTCGTTCGTAGTGGTCGTATGTGTGCTGCGGGCTTAAATTTAAGCAATATTGATTATGTCGCGGAGTCTATTGCAGAAGTCATTAAAGCAACTGCTTAAACACGCTGATATAAAAAACGGGCGATATGCCCGTTTTTTTATTTTGCAGAAGATTAATCTTTAAAATGTACCACTGTACGAATTGATTTACCTTCGTGCATAAGGTCAAAGGCTTCGTTAATTTTGTCTAGACCCATGGTATGCGTGACAAAAGGTTCAAGTTGAATCTCACCTTTCATTGCATCTTCAACCATGCCTGGAAGTTGTGAACGGCCTTTCACACCACCAAATGCTGTACCCATCCATTTACGACCGGTTACCAATTGGAATGGACGGGTCGAAATTTCCTGACCTGCACCCGCTACCCCAATAATTATAGATTGCCCCCAGCCACGGTGGGCACATTCAAGCGCAGAACGCATGATATTGACATTACCAATACATTCAAATGAATGATCTACACCCCACCCAGTCATTTCAACAATCACTTCCTGAATCGGTTTGTCATAATCTTTTGGATTTAAGAAATCTGTCGCACCGAATTCTTCAGCAAGTTTAAATTTTTCTGGATTGGTATCGACCACTATAATACGGCCTGCTTTGGCTTGGCGAGCCCCTTGCACAACAGCAAGACCAATACCGCCCAAACCAAATACGGCAACCGAGTCGCCTGGCTGAACTTTTGCCGTGTTATGTACCGCACCAATACCTGTGGTTACGCCGCACCCCAATAAACATACATGTTCAGGGTTTGCATCCGGGTTAATTTTCGCCAAAGAGACTTCAGCAACCACGGTATATTCACTAAAAGTTGAACAGCCCATGTAATGGTAAATCGGCTGACCATTATAAGAAAAACGGGTTGTGCCATCTGGCATTAGACCTTTTCCTTGCGTCGCACGTACCGCTACACAAAGATTGGTTTTACCCGATTTACAGAATAAACATTCACCGCATTCAGCAGTATAAAGAGGAATTACGTGATCGCCCGGTTGAACACTGGTCACGCCCTCTCCAACTTCTACAACAATACCGGCACCTTCATGACCCAATACCGCCGGAAAAACACCTTCCGGATCATCACCCGATAAAGTAAAGGCATCGGTATGACATACACCGGTATGGGTTATTTTGACCAGGACTTCACCTGCTTTTGGTGGAGCAACATCCAGTTCAACAATTTGAAGAGGTTGACCAGGACCAAATGCGACTGCAGCACGTGATTTCATGAAATACCATCCTTTATTTGATTCTTTAACAGATGAGCTACAGTAACCGCTTTTTATTGTCCGATTCAACCTTTAACATGATGATAATATGTACGTATAACTTTATGACTTCATAATAATTATGCAAATCAGACACTCTACTCAAGCTGTCTTACTTTCATTTGCAGTCATCACCTTGACAGGATGTAGTTTGTCGATGAATGAATCAAAAAAGCAATCTCCTATTCAAGTTCATGCTGAGCACTGGTTAAACGGTTCCAATACCCATACACAAAGGGCTCAAGGCCTAACAGCTTATTTAACTCTGGATGATGCCTTTATCAGCATTGCCTCAAGACTTTATCTAATTAATACAGCGCAATACAATCTCGATTTACAGTATTACATCTGGGAAGACGATTCTATTGGACACCTGATGCTAGCAGAGCTGTTAAAAGCCGCAGATCGTGGAGTCAAGGTTCGGTTACTCATTGATGACCAGAACGGAACCAAACTGGATTTCACCTTAAAACATCTGGCAAAACATCCAAATTTTGAAATCAGGCTCTTTAATCCTTATAGATTTAGAAAGCTACGTGTAATGGATTACGTATTCCGCTTCAAGACCATTAACCATCGTATGCATAACAAGCTGATTATTGCAGATGGCGCGATAGCGGTCACGGGGGGACGCAACATCAGCCGTGAATACTTTGATGCTGGCGAAAATTTTCAGTTTAGCGATCTGGATATTTTGTTCTATGGAAATGTAGTCGATCAGGCCAATCAAGTCTTTCAGGACTTCTGGAATGATGATTTAAGCTATTCAGTTCCGCAACTGCTGGGCAATGCCACTCAAGACCAACTTGCCAAATTGCGCAAATATTACGAACTGACGGCTTTACAAAAAGATCAGCTAAAAAGGCGGATTGAATTGGCCGAAAAACAAATCAATCAACACTTGAAAGACCGTTCCATCAATTGGGCTAAAGCACATTTTGTTGCAGACTCGCCGGATAAAGTTCGTGGAAAGGCATCAGGTGATCAACTGATGTATCATCAGATGTCACTGATTATGGGTGAACCGAAACACCATCTTGAACTGGTTTCTGCCTATTTTGTGCCGACCCGTCCAGGTACAGATTATTTAGCCCAACTGGTGAAAAATAATGTTCAAGTTCGAGTGCTGACTAATTCGTTTATGGCCAATGACGTCCCTCTCGTGCATGCATTTTATAAAAAATATCGTCATGATTTATTGCAAAGCGGGGTCAAACTGTATGAGTTTAAGCCCTATATTGAGCGCAATAAGCGTACATGGTATGAAGTGGTAACAGGCAATGTAATTCCTGCCAAAAATAAAAATGCTTCCCGCTTGCATGCCAAGTTTTTTGATAGTGACGGCATGGTATTTATTGGTTCGTTTAACTTCGACCCGCGTTCAGCCAATTTAAATACTGAATTAGGATTGGTGATTGAATCCCCGATCCTTCAAAACCAAATTTCAACATCACTTAATCAATACTTACCGCAAATTGCTTATCAGCTAAAGCTTAATCCACAAGGGGAAGTAATCTGGCTCGATCATCAGAAAGATGGATCTATCATTGAATATATCCATGACCCTGAAAGCACAAAATTCCAAAGATTTGCCATGAAAGTAGTGTCTTATTTCCCGATTGAATGGATGATGTAATGACAACTGAATGACATTCAAAATACATAAAGCTTTTATTGACATAGTTATCTTAATTTTTATAAATCATGCATGGGCTTTTAATCTGGACTTTATCGAGCGATTGTTTTCCATCGACTAGGGCTTGGCACTTCTTTAATTAAAATGATGAGGACTAATAAGATATTAGATGCTATTTATACATATTTTAGATGAGTAACCACAATGCTTTTACTCATTTCCTGATTTGCTTTAATATTCCCTTTTCGAGTTTTTAATTCCCTCTCTCCCGATCGTGACCCTCTGCAATGCAATTTTTTGATTTAAGTCGTCAATTTAATTTAAGTGATATTTTAATACCCTACCAAACACTAAATGAACTTGAACATCAAGAATGGTTTTTAACCAAAGTTCGTGTGGAATATGACTGCTCGACTGACGCTGAAATTCTTGAAGGTCAAGCTGTTTTGAAATCCAGTGAAAATGTTCAACTGGAACTAGAATGGCTAATTCAGGATACCGGTACGGAATTACAAGTTTTATTTAAAGGTATTGAAACTACAGTCCATGAAGAAACCTTGCTTTTGGTGAAAGGTGCTCAAATTGTAGGTGATGATCAAAAGAAAATTTCTGCTCAGGCTTTAAGTCTATGGATTGATGGCACATTGTTACCCATGCTGCCCGATATTCGCCGTGAAATTAAATCCCGTTTAAATCTTTGGGATTATGTGGAATATGACGGATAGATTTTGGTGTTATTCAAACCGATTCAAAACCTTTCATTTAAATCGGCTTCGGTAAGCTTTGCAAAGTATCAAAAGCTTCTGATCAAGATACTTAACTTTCCAATGAAGTATTATTACGGATGACCAGTCAGATAGATATAATTGTATTCCAATTACTTTCATCCTATTGAATACTATTAAAAAATAATAAGAAGAAAAATAACAGGGAATAAGCAAGAATGGCAGCATATTCGTAAAGTAGTGAATGATGCTCAAAAAGCTGCCATGCACTGCTCTATTGCCACTGTTGATAACCAGTTACAACCCGCGATCACCCCTATAGGTACTGTATTTCTTAAAGAAGACCAACCCGGATTTTTCTTTGATGCCTATGCAGAATCTTTTAAAGAAAATTTGCCAAAGAATAACAAAGCCTGTATTCAAGCGATTAATAGCAGTCGGTTATTTTGGTTAAAATCTCTACTATTGAAAGGTGAATTCAGTGATTATCCTGGTGTGCGGCTCTAGGTGGAAATTGGCGAGCTACGTCCTGCCAGTCATGAAGAGTTAACTCAAATTGCACAGCGTATTCAAAGCCTGAAATGGACCAAAGGCAGTAAACTCATTTGATCTAATTTTACCCATGTACGGGATTTTAGCGTGCAGACTTTTCGATGGGTGAAATATCCTAAAATGATGCCTTTTAATAAATAGACTTACTCATAGTAAGCCTATTTCTTTAAATAACTGAGCATATGCTTCAGCTTTCTTTTCCACCGCTAAAGGATAAGCTCTTGAAGATGAAGGCATGCGATATAAAGTGAGGTCACGTTCAGCAAAATGTACTTTTGAAGGCTGTCCAATTTGCGGTTTTTTAGTATGTTCTGGCATAGAAAGCATGAGTGTATCTGTCGCTTTATCACCTGTGGTCATAATGCTGTGACATTCTGGAATCTGTTGTAGCAGCTTGGCTAAATCAGTTGGTTTGGAAATTTGCAGGAACTTATCCGAAGCATTGCCTTTTAAGCGAACGATTTGATACGCCGTATCAAAAATCGCGATACCTTTTTCAGTTAAAAAATCCCGGATTAGTTGTTCCCTGAAATTCTTGTTGGCGATATCTAAAAAGTATTCTTTATCTTTAAAAAAGACTAAACCAAAAATCTTCCACATATCATTTTGATAGTTTGGATAGTAAAACTCCATTTTCCAACGGCTTTTAGGGGGTGGGAAACTGCCCATCATGAGCAATTTGGCATTTTCTGGTAAAAAGGGTTTAAGTGGATGAGTTTCAATTTCCAGTTCGGTGGTCATAACAGCCCATTGATCAGCTTTTAGCTTAATTTAGAACATTTGACGGATTTTATCTGCCATTTGTTGTCCCCAAAGTGTATAAATTTCCTTGCTGGGATGAAAACCATCTTCTGCCATTTCTAAATTAAGAACTTTAAATTGTTCTAGATCGTACTCAATCCATTGCATGTTAATTTGTCCTTGAACAAATTTATCAAGCACTTCATTCATGGCTTTGGCATATTGCCCAAATAACCATGCTAATGGATTAGGTAAAGCGGGAAACATATTCATAGGCGGCACACCAGAAGCAATAATCAATTCAGGTGTGAATTTCTGATTAATTTCTGCATAAAGTTGCTGTTGTTTTTTAATCCAGTTTTTAGGTGGGGTCAGTTTGGTAATGTCATTTACCCCTACCGAGGTAATAACCACATCAAAATGTCGAGCCGACATCCTTTTGGTGGTTTTAATTAATTGTCCAGTGGCATATCCTGTTTTTGCTTCCAGCATATAACTGATTTGGTATTGATCTTTCAACTGGCTCAACACAGCGCCCAATAAAGCATCTTCTTGAATTCCGACTCCCACACCTGCTGCTGCCGAATCGCCTAAAATTAAAATAGACAGTACTTTTCCTTTTCCGGCCGTTCCCTGACGGTTTCCTTCTGGTTCTGGCAAGCGTAAGGTATTTTTTTTGACTGCATTGCCTTGAATAATCAGGGAGGGAATAAGGGCGATGGTTGAAATTTTTAAAAACATAAATACGTCATAAATAAGCAAAGAGCGAAAAGCATCCTGATTAATATACGATTTTAGCTTGATAAAATCATTAATTGAATGGGCATATTGTTATACCCATTGCTGAACATTGCTAAAATTTTGGATATTTTATTTATTGGTGCAGGGAAAATCTCCCATTCAAGCTATTTTCAGGTCCTGGCAGAATAACAATAACCGTTCCCAGGTGCTTAGACAGATAAAGCAGAAGGTTTATCCAGTACATATCTTCTTTCAATTTTTTTAAGAAATCAGTTTTATCTGAGTAGATTAAAAAAAACCGCTTTTCAGTAAGTTAATAAGAATTTATTTATAAAAAAGTCAAATAACAATATTTCCTGGAATAAAATGCCTACTTTATATACGCGATTCATATTAAAGTAATCCATAGAATTTAAATACCATACTTGCATAATTTTATTATTGACTTAGCCAAGAGTAATCGAAATGGACTATTGGAATAGTGTTTTATTCATATCAATAATTGCAATCGTTGGCCTTAGCATTATTACCTTAATTGTCGGCTGTAAAATCTGGAAAAATCTTTTTGTTACGCTTATTATTTCAACAATTATCAGCTTTCTTATTTTATGTGCTATTAGCTTTTTATGGAGACAGGGCGTTTACATTCCTTGGAGCAAAAATAATCTTTGGAATGAAATATTGACTATGGAAATGGGACTCATGAGTTTTGTCATAGGTGGAGTGAGCACCTTTATTATCATGTTAGGTATTCTGATTTCTAAAAATAACAGTTAATTAAATAACAGTGAATCGCTTCCCTATTAGCGATTTTAAAACTGTTTTTTAAATTTTTTCATATTTGCTCAATATAAATCAGCACTTTGTACATCTATTATTTTTTATTATTATAATTTTTTAAAATATTATTCAAAAATCAAAACAATAAAAGCTCATTACTGAGCCCTTATTTTATTAAATTGAGTATTTAACGGTTAACTTAGCTTATTTAGCCACTTTAAAGGCAATACTTTCATCGCCAAGCCCAAGGGTAACCATGGCCATTGGGGTACATATGCTTTTACTGGCTCTTTCTCAATCACTTGGGCAAGTAAATGTGAACCAGTTTTTTCATCCACTTCAAAAGGCAGTTTTTTCGCACCTTCATTCAGTTCAGTGCGGATATAGCCTGGGAAAATGGTGCTGATTTTAATGGGGGTATTAATCAGTTCGGCACGAATACCTTCAGCCAAATGTGCAACTGCTGCTTTACTTGCTGCATATGCAGTTAAATGTTTTGGCATACCGCGCATTGCACTCATGGATGAAATCATGACCAGATGACCTGAATTTTGCGCACGGAAAATTTCAACCGCGGCTTCACATTGCGCTAAAGCAGAAATAAAGTTTGTTTCTACCGTAGTACGGTTAACTGCAAAATTCCCCTTACCAATACGACGGCCCTCTCCAACCCCTGCATTTACGATCACACGGTCAATCATGCCAAATTCCGCCTGAAATGCTTTAAATACCTCAAAAACTTGATCGTAATTGGTGACGTCCAAAGTTTTTGCAATCACCTTAATGCCATATTTGCTTTCCAGTTCTTGTTTTAAGATCTCAAGGCGTTCCAGACGACGTGCGCAAATCGCAAGGTTATAGCCCTTTTGTGCGAATTCACGTGCCATGCCTGCCCCAATTCCCGAACTTGCCCCAGTAATTAATATCGTTCTTGCCATGATCTATGCCCTCCCTTTTTTCTAATATTAAATCCATGTGAGTAATTGAGGATCTACAGCTTTAATAAAATGATGTTCATTTAAACTCAGTAATTGCGGTTCATTTCCAACCAAACGTAATGTGGTGATACTGGTATTGGTAATCGCCCAGTTCAATGCAAAAGTACGATTCACATTTAATTCAAGCAATTTTCCTGCAGCCACTGAAATTACACCACCCGAGGTGAACACCACAGCATAACGAGATTTGGTTTTTGCCAGTTCATCACTTAAATTTTGTAGGGCTGTTTCTACACGATTTTTAAAATTTGGCCAAGATTCGTCATATTCATGGTGATAGTTGCCATCCGTCCAGCGTTCAATGGCACCTTCAAAAATTTTGGCTAAATATGCACGTGGATTGGCTTCATTTTCGACATCCTGTTTTAGCAAATGTGGCTCATTAAAGCGCGGTTCATAATGGGCAAAAACCTGTTGATGGTTGAATTCATTCCATGCGCTGTCGATCCGAATCTCAGCTTCTGGAAAGCATTCAGCCAAAGCCAGATTGGCTGTTTGTTGATGGCGCTGCATCGAACCTGCAATAACATAAGGTTCTTCTTTCAAAATTTGGTTGAAATACTGACCCAACAATTTTGCCTGTAATTCCCCATTCGGTGAAAGCTTGTCATAACTTTCTGCCCCAAAAGACGCCTGTCCGTGACGAATCAGATAAATCGTAGTCATTTTACTTTTCCTAAAATTTCCTGAAATTTTGCTTTATATTTTTGTGCAATGTCATTGGCCTCGAGCTTTTGTTCACCAATCAATTTTAATGCACGAATATGTAAGGCATGAATCACGATCCAAAAATCCTTAAATGCAGGATTATTGGTTTGTTTATGGTGATAACGGTAATAAATTTGCTGGGCGATCACGGCTAGACGGAAAATGCCAAACACTTCATAAAAGGTCCAGTTTTCAGGTTGCAAACCCGTTTTTTCTAAATAGTAATCGACCACTTCTTTACGGCTAAACATGCCCTTTAAATGGGTGGGCTGACGACGTGTCGCTTTAAAAATCTGGGGATCCGTCTCTTCAACCCAGTATGCCAAAGCCGAACCCAAATCCATCAGCGGATCGCCCAAGGTTGCCATTTCCCAGTCCAGCACACCAATGACTTGAGTTGGGTTATGCGGATCTAAAATTAGATTATCAAAACGCCAGTCGTTATGAATGATACAGATGGTCGAATCAGCAGGAATATTGTCTTTGAGCCAGTTACGTACATATTTAAATGAAGGTACATTTAAGGTTTTGGCTCTTTCATACCGTGCATCCCAACCCTCCACCTGACGACGACAGTATCCGTCTCCTTTCCCCAGTTTCTCCAGCTCTGTCCCTTGATAAGGTACTTGATGTAACTCAATCAGTTTATCAATAACATTGATACACAGTTCGTGAACTTGGACTTCATTAAAATGCAGTTCTTTGGGCAAATTGGCACGAGGAATAATACCCTCAATCCGCTGCATCACATAAAAATCACAGCCAATGATCGATTCATCCTGACACAGTGCCACCATTTCAGGCAAGACAGGATAGAACGGTGCCAGATTTTTTTGCACATTGTATTCACGTGCCATGTCATGGGCAGATTTGGCTTTGGTACCTTTAGGTGGACGACGCAAAATTAAATCGGCGTTGTCATATTTCAAACGGTAAGTCCAGTTAGATGCCCCACCTGAATATTGGGTGACAGCGACTTGCCCTTGCAGATCAATACCTTGTTGTTTAAGCCAATTTTCTACCGCGACAACGTCCAGTTCTTCACCTTCACGGACATTTCCACTGACATCAATCACCGACATGATTATTTCCCTAAATCATCAATAATTTAAACAGACTTCTTACTCTACTCATTTATACCTTTTTCATTTTCCATTGATAGGAAAATTTGCATAAAGTTGTAAGAACTCTAATCTACGCTATATTTTAAATCTTATTTACGACGTGAACCGTAACCACGTTTTGCCAGTTCAAGTTTGGCAATTATGCCTTTATGCACTTCATCGGGACCATCGGCCAAACGAAGGCTACGCGCTTGGGCAAAGAAACCCGTTAATGGCGTATCTCGTGAAACTCCTGCACCGCCGTGAATCTGGATTGCCATATCAACCACTTTTTCCAGTACCCTGGGCGCAACCAATTTAATCGCAGAAATTTCAGTCAAAGCCGCCATATTGCCTAAAGTATCCATTTTATAGGCAGCATACAAAGTTAAAAGGCGGGCTTGATCTATGCCAACCCGTGCTTCGGCAACACGTTCCAGGTTACCACCCAGTTTTAAAATTTCTTTACCAAATGCAGTTCGGCTCATACCACGGTCAATCATCAACTCTAACGATTTTTCTGCTGCCCCAATACAACGCATGCAGTGATGAATACGTCCCGGCCCCAAACGACCTTGAGCAATTTCGAAACCTTGCCCCGCACCACCAATAAAATTGGCAACTGGAACACGGACATTATTAAAACTGATTTCGCCGTGACCATGCGGTGCATCGTAATCACCAAACACCGGTAACATTCGTTCAATTTTCACGCCTACCGTATCAATGGGTACTAAAACCATGGAGTGTTGATGGTGACGGTCTTTATTTTCATCTGGCGTGTGTGCCATAAAAATAATGATTTTTGCATTAGGATCGCCTAAACCAGACGACCACCATTTACGCCCATTCAAGACAATTTCATCACCGTCAATGACCGCCGTCGCCTGCATATTGGTTGCATCACTAGAAGCCACATCTGGTTCAGTCATACAAAATACAGAACGGATTTTGCCTGCGAGTAAAGGACTTAACCACTGTTGTTTTTGCGCATCAGAACCATAACGCCATAATACTTCCATGTTGCCGCTGTCAGGTGCATTACAGTTGAATAAAGTGGGTGCAATTAGACTGCGCCCTGTCAGTTCGGCAATATGTGCATATTCCTGCACCGAAAGCCCTTGTCCTAATACAGGATCAGGTAGGAACATGTTCCAAAGCCCTGCTGCTTTGGCTTTACCTTTAAGCACTTCAATTTGTGCTGGCCATTGCCATGTTGTCCAGTCACCCCCTTGATTCAGCGCATGAACATCATTCCAAAACTGTGTTTCAATCGGTTCAATTTCATTTTTTATAAAGGTTTTGGTTCGTTCTACAAAATCTTGTGCACGTGTTGATAATTCAAACATGGCAACTTCCCTCTCAATATTGTCATTACTGCTCTTTACAACACCTTAGCTTGAAAACTACTATGAACAAAATGATTTAATTCAATACAACACTATGAACAGTATTCATAATAAAAGTCCGATAGGTAGTAGCGTTGATCTGGCAATTTTCCACCGTATCGATATTAATTTATATCCACTTTGTATTGCGATTTATGAGCAAAGAAGTATTTCAAAAGCTGCGCAAATTTTATGTATTAGCCAATCCGCAGCCAGTCATGCCCTACAACGTTTAAGACAACATTTGCAGGATGATTTATTTGTCCGTACAGGCAGCAAAATGCTTCCCACGCCCTTCGCTGAGCAAATTTATCCTGAAATTAAAAATGCCTTGATTGCAATTCAAGCTATTTCAATCCAAAAACAAAATTTTGACCCAAGCATGGTACAGAGCTTAAAAATTGCAGTGCATGATGAAATTGAACCGATTATCTTTCCTAAACTGGTGGAACATTTTCATCAACTTAATTTAACGATTCAATTTTCCAGTATTAAGCTAGACCGTAAAAATATCGTTAGCGATCTTGCCACTCAGCAAATTGATTTTGTGATTGATCTAGAACAAAACTTTGGGGAAAAAATTCAATTTGAAAAACTGGTGCAAGACCAGTTTGTAGTGTGTACTCAACAGCAGAGCATGACCAAAGATATTTATCTGGCCTCGCCACATATTGGTGTTTCATCACGACGTACCGGAGTTTTGGTTGAAGATATTTACTTGAACCGAAAGCAGTTTTCTCGTCAGATTTTTTTACGTTGTCAGCATTATTCAACCGCCCTGCAAATTTTAACTCAGCAGCCTCAAGCCATTCTCACCATTCCTAGAAATATATTGGTTCATTTACAACTGGCACAAGATCTGAATATTTTTGATGTTCCTGTGGAACTGCCGAATATTGATTTGGGGATGTATTGGCATAAGGATTTGCAATTAAATTTACGTCATAGTTTTTTGCGAAGCGAAATTTCTAAAATTTTTGCTTAGGCTATTTTATTCAGGATAATTTATTTAGCTTAGGCTATTCATCCAATCGTATACAGTTTTTGGGCTTATAAAAATGCTTAGGCTATTCCTGACACTACAAAATGAAACACTGACTGTTTAGCTTTTAAGCCGTACAGAATCTGGCTTTCACCTACAATGATGCATCTCCTAGCTGTGTTTCTATACGGCTCATTTTTAAGGATTTGGATCATAATTTTGTTGCATCTCTCTACGACCTGGCAAATTGTGCTGGGACTACTCGCCCTCTGTTTTTCCTATTATTTACTGCATAAAATCACTGTTTATCTGAAGGATTTATTTCGTCCTTTCAAGAAAGGCAAAAAATACTGGTGTCGTGTGAGTGCAGTAAGCGACGGTGATACCCTTACCTGCTACCGTTTCAATATAAGACGTTCTGAAACCAAATTACGTTTTGCTTATGTGGATGCACCTGAATCTAGCCAAAGCTATGGCAAGGAATCTCAGCGCCTCGTCCAAGGTATGGTAAAAAATAAAATGGTTCGTGTGAAAATTACCGATATTGACCGTTATGGACGCTGTGTCGGTGTGGTATATCGCTATCGTAAGAATATTAATGACGAGATTGTTAAACGTGGTGCTGCATGGGTATATGAAGAATATATTAAGGATAAAACCCATTTGCGCTATATGTTGGAGTTGCAAAATAAAGCCAAAAAACAGAAAAAGGGTTTATGGAAAAGTTCACGTCCGGTACGCCCCAGTGTTTATCGTAAACAGGGCAAATAATATAAGATAAAGCTAAATATTAAGAGGGATGCATTTAAAGTCAATTTTTAAATGCGCTTAAATTTTTAGAATAAATACTTATATCCAACGCCCCAATTCATTTTGTATGAGCTGGCGTAATTGTTTCATACACAGTTTAATTTCAGTATCGTTGAGCGAACTAAACCCCAGTACGAACCCATATTCTGGATCATATTCATAAAACTGGCTTAGATAAGTTATTTTAATATTATTGAGTTTTGCACCCTTTATCAGAGCCTGTTCAAATGTAGGGGGAATCGCGGACTTGAAATAACATGCGACCTGCATACTCGGATGATGCTGTTTCATAAAACAGAATTCAGATAAATACTGCTCAAAACACGTCATAAACATTTGATAACATTTTAAATAGAGTTGTTGCATCTGTCTTAAATATTCAGCGTAATGGCCACGTTGCATAAAATTTCCAAGCAATACTTGAGAATACTGAGATGGCGCACTGCCATCAATATAATTACGATAGCGCTTAAAAGGCTCAATTAATGCTTTAAGTAAAATCAGATAAGACAGTCTTAAACTCGGTAAAATATATTTACTGAAAGAGCCCAGATAAATTGTTCGTTGGTAAGGATCTAAACCTAAAACGGGGGTATTTGGGGTTTTGTTCAGTAACAGCACATCGTAATCATCTTCCACAATATAACTGTTATTTTTCTCTGCATATTCAATAATTTGCTTTTTTCGTCTTGGGATCATTTGAATGCCACTCGGATACTGACTGGCTGGCGTGACGTAAATTGCTTTTGCATCCTGAATGTCGGCACAAGCCTGTATTTTTAAACCTTCATGATCCAGGCCAATACATTTTAAATCCAGACTCATATGTTTAAAAAGTTGATACGCATTCGAATAATATAGATTTTCCATGATAATTTTATCATTTGGATTAAATAATACCCGCCCACACAAATATAAAGCTTGCTGTGTGCTATTCACAATAAGTACTTGCTCTGAAGATATTTGGGTATTACGGTTTAAATTAATATGTTGTGCAATTTGCTGACACAATAAATCATCACCCGCTACATTATCTTTTAAAAAAATATTTAAACCATTTTGACTCAGCGCATTTTTTTCAGTTTCATACCATTTTTTAAACGGAAAATTACGAATTTCAGGCATGCCATCGGTAAAAAAATTCAGGTTTTGATCAAAGAACAGATTCTCTAATTGCTCGGTATTTTCCGGAAGTCGGTATTCCACCGTCTCAGAGGCTAGCAGCTCTATTTTTAGAAATGCTTTAATAAAAGTGCCTTTCCCTTTGGTTCGTTCGAATATCCCTTCTTGTTCTAATTGGCCATACACCTTTTCTACCGTGTCACGAGATATACCTAAATGTTCGGATAAAAACCGTGTGGACGGACATTTAAAATCAGACTGTAGATTTAATTGGGGCAAAATTGCTTTAATAGCTAAATATATTTTGGTTCTTAATTTACTTTCATTATTTTGTGCAAGATTCTGACTTAATAATTGGATAAATTCATTCTGTTTCATTTCGCAACCGGTATACATCCAGCTGACATATATTTTCCCACAATTTAAAGTTCTTTATCGCAACAAGGTATTATCTTCTAAAAATCCTAGTTTCTTTAGCGAATTATTTACTTCTGTACTCGGACTACTTCAGCCAGTTTCTTCTGATGTTAATGGATTACTAGCTCATTGATTACTGCTAAAAAGAAAAACCCAGAAACATGCAGCCTGATTCCTACAACTAGATAGGAGAAAGTTTTTTACTTCCTGCCTGAGCCTTTCTCGATTCCAATTCAAGCTTGTTTTTAAAGATGGTTTCGGTAAATTCACCAAAGACAGATAATTTTTCAAAGAGATGTTCGCTGTACATTAAGTCATCAATCAAATGTTCTGCATCATTTAATTTTATATGAAACTGGCAGCTGACTAGAACTGCATTTTCTTGTGCAATGCTTTGACAGACTTGTGCCAATTCAGCTGTCTTTCTTTTCCACAAGAATTTTTTAAAATCAATTTTTGACAAAGCAAACTGTTTTTGATCCGGTAAAACTTCATCTATGTGAACTTGGAATACAGTTTCTAATTTTTGTTTGGTAGACGGATTCAGTCCACTTTGCCCAATCATCGTCAGATGCTGACTAGCAGGATCGAGCAAGGCTTTAGCTAAAGCATACATTTTAAATTCAGCCGCATTAAATTCTGGAGAAACCAAATCCAGACATAGATTCATTTCAGTAACTGATTGCTGGTTTTTTAATTCTAAAGCATCGAGTCGGAAATAATGGGCATAGACCTACTCTACAATATTTTGTCTGGGTGCGACATAAATTGTCTCTTGATTCAAGACTGCGTGAATAAAAGGCGTGAATAAATAGCTTAGGCTATTTTCTAAAGTCGAGCTTTGAATAATGTAAGTATAGGTGGATTGCTGTGCAGATCGAAGCGCCAAACTGTGCTGAAGAATATCATCAAATTCATCAATCGATTTAATTCCCAGTCGTTGCAAAATTTTTGTAGAATCAATTTGATTAACTTCAAAAAAATTTAAAATAAAATGGAAGCTCGGGCTTCGCAGCATGATCGCCTCGAACAATAAGCGCTATAAAATGAATAAGCATAATATAGAGCTTAAACTGCAATGAAGTGGTCTGCCCTAAAAAAACAAAGTGGTCTGTTTTTCAGACCACTTGTTAAGGAATTTTCTTTGGTGGTTAAATATATGCCAACTGGATTAGGAATCGAAATGCTCCAGCCACCAAGGCTAAAGCAAAAAATCCACCTAACCACAAAGCAATAAACCACAAGGTTTGTGAGAGTTTCATAGTTACTCCTTAATGATAGCCTTTATCACCAATTCGTACTTTATCGCGGAATACCCAATAGGATACTCCTGTATAAATTAGAATAATTGGAATCAGAAGCAGCGCACCAATCAAGGTAAATAGCTGGCTACTGTGCGGTGCGGCTGCATCCCAAATGGTGACAGATGGAGGAATAATATAAGGCCACAAGCTAATGAGAAAACCGGTATAAGCCAAAACTACCAAAGCCAGCGTATAGATAAACGGACTCAGTTCTTTGCGCTGCTTACAGGCGCGTAAAGCCAGAAAAGTAAAAACCAGAACCAGAATTGGTACAGGACTGAAATAGGTGAGTTGCGGTTGACTGAACCATCGCTCTGCAATTGCCGGATGGGCCAAAGGCGTATAAATACTGACGCAGCCGAAAATAATAAATAATGCAATAATCAACTTCGGCATGAGCTGATACATTCGATTTTGCAAATCTGCATCAGTTTTAAAAATCAGCCAGCCACAACCCAACGTGGCATAAAGGACCACTACTGCTATGCCCGTAAAGATTGAAAATGGCGTTAACCAGTCCAACCCTCCACCGGTATATATTCCGTTTGTAGTTTTAATTCCTTGAATATAGGCACCCAAAATGATGCCCTGAAAAAATCCGGTTAAAATGGAGCCAGCAATAAAGGCCAGATCCCAAAGATGCCGGTTACGTCTGGATTTAAAACGGAATTCAAAAGCCACGCCGCGGAAAATAAGTGCAACCACCATCAGAATAATGGGTAGATATAGTGCAGAAAGTACCGTTGAATACACCAAGGGAAAGGCAGCAAATAAGCCTGCTCCACCTAATACCATCCAGGTTTCATTGCCATCCCACACTGGAGCCACGGTATTCATCATCACATCACGTTCTTGTTGCGCTTTAAAGAAAGGGAACAAGATGCCAATACCTAAGTCAAAACCATCTAGTACCACATAAATCAGTACACCAACGGCAATAATTACAATCCAGATAAAAGATAAATCAATCATTTGTCATTCTCCTGGTGATTGTCGAGAGGAGGACCATCCAGCTCTTCATCGGTACTTCCCAATGGACGATGCGAAGCTTGAATGACCCTTTCATCACTATGCGGTACTGAATGAACAAATTCCGGACCTTTATGCATGATTCGCAACATGTAATAAATGCCAATACCAAAGACCACGCAATACACCACTACAAAAATAATCAGGGTTAATCCGACTTGTTCTGCCGATACCGGCGATAAGGCATCTTTAGTCCGCATTACCCCATAGACTACCCAAGGTTGACGCCCAATCTCTGTGGTAAACCAACCAGCCAACATTGCGATAAAGCCGGAAGGTCCCATAATTAAAGCAAAACGGTGGAAGGCCGAACTTTCATAAAAGCGACCTATTCGTCTTAACCATAAACCGATGATTGCTAATAACAGCATCAACAGACCCAGACCAACCATGATTCGGAAGCTCCAAAATACAATAGTTGAATTCGGCCGGTCTTCAGGAGCAAACTCTTTCAACCCCTGAACTTTCCCATCCATGGAGTGGGTTAAAATCAGGCTTCCTGCATTTGGAATACCAATTGCATATTTGGTTTCTTCTGCCTTCATATCGGGAATCCCAAACAGATACAGCGGCATGCCTTCATCCTGATTGGTGTCCCAGTGCCCTTCTATGGCCGCTATTTTAGCAGGCTGATACTTCAAGGTATTGATACCATGCAGATCTCCAATCAGAACCTGCAAAGGGGTAAGCGCCAAAATCATCCATAAAGCCATAGAAAAAGATTTCTTGACCAACGCATCCCGGCGGCCTTTGAGTAAATGCCATGCTGCCGTGCTGGCAACCATCAAGGCCGACACCAAAAATGCAGCCATTGCCATATGTGCCAAGCGATACGGGAAAGAAGGATTAAATATAATGGCCAGCCAGTCCTGCGGAACGATAATACCATTTTCAATGCTAAACCCTTGTGGAGTGTGCATCCAACTGTTAGAAGACAGAATCCAGAACATGGAAATACAGGTACCGAGTGCCACCATGACCGTGGCAAAGAAATGTGCCAGAGGACCCACACGCCCCCAGCCAAACAGCATAATGCCCAAAAATCCGGCTTCCAGGAAAAAGGCAGTCAGTACCTCATAAGCTAAAAGCGGTCCGGTTACACTGCCGGAGATGCGTGAAAATTCACTCCAATTGGTTCCGAACTGGTAACTCATGACTACACCAGAAACCACCCCCATACCAAATGCGATGGCAAATATTTTGACCCAAAACTTAAACAGGTCTTGATAGACCGGATTTTGAGTTCTGAGCCAGCGCCACTCTAAAACAGCAAGGAAGCTTGAAAGGCCAATGGAAATGGCAGGAAAAATAATATGGAATGAGACTGTAAATGCAAATTGAATTCGTGCCAGTTCAAGTGCAGTTAAACCTAGATTCATAACATCACCTTTTTTAATTCGTCGATGTGGTGATTGAGCACGCTGATACACAATCGCGCTATATTGTTGTTTTGTCCTGTCAGAATACTCTCGAAACTTCAGTAAAGTATGTTGATTTATTATTTCAAGCTCATTTAAAAAGACTTAAAATCTGGACAGACTTCATCTGTTTACTCATCTCTTGAAAAAATATATATGCATAGTGATCTCTATAAAAATAGTTTGTTAGAACAATACCTAAAACATCACGTCTAATTTTTTATAGAGATAGAAGTAACGCTTCACCCTAAGACATTTGAAATGCGCTATTTTAGTTTTTAAATACAAATATTTATAAAATAATAGATTATGGACGGACAGATCAGAGTAACCTCGTACTTGCCAATAGCAAGGGCTGTAAATAGACCGCAATCTTTGAAAATACTGTTGTAAGAGCAAGTAACAACCCACGACGTAGAATTAAAATTCAATCTTACATTTATATGTATCTGGCAATTCAGTGAACGTATCTAAAGATATATTTTAAATTCCATACACCTCAATTCACTTTTTATTTACTTCTCCAAGTTATAAAACTGTATTTTTAAACTGGTCTGAATTCCTTTATGTGATTGGTTTTTTGTCTAGAAAAGCGACTTTCAATCTGCTTAATACTTGAACAACTCTTTAAAGAGGCGTAAAGTTCAATTAATTTAGTTACCCTAGCTAACTATTATGCCGGACCCACTTAAATTTCGTGCTTCATTATTACGCTGTGCGCGTTTAATGAGCGATGAAATCAATATCATTTTATTACCCCATCAATTGAACTACTCGTTGTGGCAAGTGCTATATGTGATTCAGTTAAAACACGGCTGCACCTCTATAGACATTGCGGAATATCTCAATGTGTCCAAGCCATCGATTGCAAAACGCATTCATACACTGATGCAACTGGAAGTTTTGGAACAAGTCGATACTGAAGATAAACGGCAAAAGAAACTGATCCTGAGTCAAAAAGGTGTAGAGCTTTTTCAAATCTGCTCTAAAAAAATGGATATGTTTGAGCAACAACTGCTTTTGCCACTGGATCAAAATTCGCAGAATTGCGCCTTGAACACCCTTCATGCACTGATGGATCATCTGCAAGACCTTAAATCAGGTACACAACCATGAATGAAAATGCTCCCTTATGGTCAAGAAATTTTATTCTTGTCAGTTCCATTAACTTTCAGCTGGTCCTGACCTTTTATCTGCTGGTGGTGGTGATTGTCGGTTATGCCGTAGCTGAGCTCGGTGCCACCACGGCGCAAGCAGGTCTGGTCTCGGGTTTATTTATTGTGGGTACGCTGATTGGGCGTTTGTTTGTCGGTAAATTTCTGGAACGCTTTGGACGTAAAACCACACTTATTGTAGGTTTAACAGGTTTTCTGATTTTTTCCGGCTTCTACTTTATGAAGTTCGATGTCGGCATGCTATTACTTGTGCGATTTATGCACGGTTTTATGATGGGTATGGCCTCTACGGTTTTAGGTACCATTATTGCACAAATATTGCCGCCCACTCGTCGTGGCGAAGGCATTGGTTACTACAGCATGAGCAGTACTTTGGGAACAGCAATCGGCCCTTTCCTGGCTATCTGGATGATGCTGCATATTGGTTATCATGCTATTTTCATTGTTTCAAGCATTATCGCAGTGAGTTGTCTTGTGGTTGCTTTTTTGATCAAGGTTCCGAATCTTCCGCAACAAAGCAAGTCACTTGATATTTCTGTGCCCGCTGAAAAACCCAAGTGGGTTTCGCAATTTATTGAACACAAAGCCCTACCCATTTCATTCATTATGTTATTGGCCTCTATTTGCTATTCAGGTGTATTGTCGTTCATCAACTTTTATGCCAAAGAAATTGATCTGGTAGAAACTGCATCCTTTTTCTTTTTGATGTATGCCATTGCAATCTTGATCTCTCGTCCATTTACCGGCCCACTGATGGATCGTAAGGGCGAAAATATCATTATGTATCCTGCTTTTATTATTATGGCGATTGCCATGATTTTATTAAGCCAGGTACAAAGTTCATTTATGTTGCTGGTTTGCGCAGGCTTACTCGGTTTAGGTTATGGCAATATTCAGTCGGTTTGCCAAACTGTCGCAGTAAAAAGTGCCAGTATTGAACGAATGGGTTTTGCGACCTCAACCTTCTTTATTTTTCTGGATGCAGGTTTAGGTTTTGGTCCTTATTTTATTGGTCAGGCCTTGGATTATATTGACTATTCCCAACTGTATTTCTACAGCGCCATGTGCGTTTTGGTTTGTATTGTCATTTACTATCTATTACATGGTCGCAAAGCAAGCAAACACTACCATGCCTCAGCTTAAGAATAAATCTAAAAAATAGGGTTAATTGAAAATCTCCTTTTATAAAACGGGATTCAAACAAAGAGAGGTCAATATGACCTCTCTTTTCATTTTCTTTCTTTTAAAATCAATAATTACTTAAATACTTTAAAACGCACTGCATCATCTATGTAGCCTTTGGCTTTGGCTTCACCTTCTACGGAACCAAACACCAACTGGGCACGCAGTTTCCAGCTTGCAGGAATATTCCATTCTGCCTGAACTTGTTCATCTACAATTGGGTTGTAATGCTGAAGTGAGGCACCTAGACCATCGGTATGTAATGCCGTCCAAGTCGCGAACTGCGCAATCGCGGTTGAATGTTCTGCCCAAATCGGGAAGTTATCGGCATAAGATGGGAACTGTTGTTGCAGGCCTTGAATCACATCCATATCTTCAAAAAATAGAACTGTACCGACACCTGCAGCAAAGCTGTCCATTTTGGCACTGGTTTTTGCAGCAGCGTCTTCATCTTTTGCATAAGACTTGAGTTTTTCTTTCACAAAGCCCCAAAATTTTTCATGCTCATCATTAAATAAAATCACAGCACGTGAAGATTGCGAGTTAAAAGATGATGGGCTTTGCTTAATTGCATGTTGAATCAATTCAGTTAAGTATTCTGGGCTTTGCTCTACATTTTTACCCACGGCATAAATGGTACGGCGTTTATTAATTAAATCTAAAAACTGATTCGACATTGAATGAAATCCTTTGATATTTCCTCGGGAAGATTTGTAACAACCTGCCTGCACTGTTAATAAAATGTGAAATATCAACTTTTATAACAATGCAGATGCAAATTTGTTGTTGCCCTACCATATGCAATAATAATTCCAATATCTAGTACATTTTATTGATAATTAAATCTTTAATTTTTTATATAAAAACTTGCATACAATTTAAACATGCCTTTCATAAACAAACCAGCCATAAAAAATCCCCCAATATTTGGAGGATTCTTATTATATTTCAGGGTGTTTCAGAATTTAGCATTCAAGACACTTTGCGATACCTTATGCTTCCAGATATCACGTAAGGTTGGTAAATAGAATTTCTCACCAATTTCAACCAGTTCAGCATCAATTAATGCATGAATTTCGTGCATAAATAAGTAATCCAGTTCAACTGTTTTCAGCATTTTATTGGCTTTTGCAAACTCGCGACGTTTTTGCTGCGCGGCTTTTACCAATTGGTCTGCATAGTTCTTATTTTTAAATTGGGTAATCGCATTTAAACGTAATTCAATTACACCCCAGCCACTTAACAATAATTTGAACAACTCAAAATCTTTTGTAGTCGATTCCCAGGTTATTTCATCCAGATTTTCATCGTTAGGAAGCACAGGAAGCAGCAGCTCCATCACGCTCGGAAAAATCTTTTTAAAATTCAAAATAAATTTAACAGGATGCTCGCCAGGATAATCCTTGAATTGCACCTTTTTCTGAACATCCGTTAAATAAACATCAAGCATAATCAATCATCAGCAGTTATTTTCTCTCTATATTGTACGCATATATGCAGCAGATAAAAACCACTGATGATCAATAGATCAGTGTTCAAGCCTTGAGATGTCTATTTCGCGTTAGGTGAAACCATATTTTCGGGAATCACCACGGCATCAAACTGTTCTGCTGTCACCAGGTTTAATTCAACTGCCACCTGTTTTAAGGTCTTGCCTTCTTTATAAGCAGTTTTTGCCACTTTCGCAGCATTTTCGTATCCAATTACTGAATTTAAAGCCGTGACTAACATGAGTGAGTTATGCAGGAAATAATCAATTTTTTCATGGTTTGGCTCAACGCCAACTGCGCAATTATCATTAAAACTATTACATACATCTCCCAATAATTGAATCGATTGCAATAAGTTAAAGGCAATCACAGGCATGAATACATTTAATTCAAAGTTACCCGATGCCCCCGCGACATTAATGGTCGTATCATTACCCAATACTTGTGCCACCACCATGGTCATGGCTTCACTCTGGGTGGGATTAACCTTGCCCGGCATAATGCTGGAGCCAGGTTCATTCTCAGGAATACGAATTTCACCCAGACCGCAACGTGGTCCACTGGCTAACCAGCGAATATCATTGGCAATTTTATTGAGACTGACAGCTAATGTTTTTAATGCACCCGAAGCAAAAACTGCTGCATCACGCCCTGCTAGAGCTTCAAATTTATTTGGTGCCGTAACAAATGGCAAATTGGTTAATATCGCCAATTTTGCCGCTGCTTTTTCGGCATATTCCGGATGTGCATTTAAACCCGTTCCCACTGCTGTCCCACCCAAAGGCAGCTCATACAAGCCTTCAAGCGCTTGATAAAGGCGTTTCAATCCGTGATCAAGCTGTGACACATAACCACTAAATTCTTGTCCCAGCGTTAACGGCGTGGCATCCTGTAAATGGGTACGTCCAATTTTTACAATATTTGAAAATTGTTTTGATTTTTCGTCTAAGGTATTGCGTAAATGTTGTACTGCAGGAATCAGTAATTCATTGATTTGTAAGCTCGCTGCCACATGAATAGCGGTTGGAAATGAGTCATTGGTTGATTGTGCTCGGTTTACATGATCATTCGGGTGTACCGGTTTTTGCGAACCTAAAGGATTGCCCAGTTTTTGGTTGGCAATATTGGCAATCACTTCATTACAGTTCATATTACTTTGTGTGCCTGAACCGGTTTGCCACACTACCAATGGAAACTCCCCATCCCATTTTCCCGCAATCACTTCTTCAGCTGCATTCACAATATAATGTGATAATTCATAAGGAATTTGATCTAACTCCGCATTGGTAATCGCGGCTGCTTTTTTTACCAGCCCCATCGCACGAATCATCGCTCGTGGTAAGCGCTCTTGCCCAATTTTAAAGTTTTGCAAACTACGCTGTGTTTGCGCACCCCACATTGCTTCACTCGGAACGTCAACCTCACCCATAGTGTCGTATTCAATACGTGTCTGCATCCTCAACCTCATTTCCATATAGTTTTATAAATTGAGCTTCATCTGTTTTGACCTGTTTAATAATCTTAATCAAACATCATTAAATTGTAAATGATTATTATTTACATGTATTTTATTTAACGCCCTTTAAGTGTTTGCTGATAAAACCGCCAAGAATCTTCTATGATTTGGGTCATCGTGCGTTTGGGCTGCCATTTTAAAATTTTCCGTGCTTTGTCTGAAGTTGCTCCAATCTGGTCTAATTCAGCATAGGCATAAAACGGTGCATCGATAGTTTTAATTTCGCTCTTGGTCACTTTGGCGACTTCACTCAGTAGGGCACGAATCGACATATTCTGCCCTGCAATATTAAAAGCATCACAAGTATAAGGCTGATTTCTTAACCACTGTAAAGTCGCGATAATCGCATCACAGCAATCTAACACATGTAGAAAACTGCGCTCGACAGTACGATCTAAGGTATGAGCTTGTTGACGTAACTCAATATAGTCGCGTTGCTTGGCTGCAGCTTGCAATGCCAGTGGAATAATATTTTTAGGCAAGGGGGCAACAAACTCCCCTAAAACAGCATGTTCAAATGCACCTGCAATATTACATACTCTCAAAATTGCAATTTTCCATTCACTGTCTGTTAGTGCAGTATCTCTGATTATTTCTTCTGCCATTTGTTGCGACTTGATATAAGGATTCGGATAGGAATAGTTAAAAGGCATGTCTTCTGACAGAGTTAAACTTGACTGCCCATATACCGCCAAACTGGATAAATGAATTAAATTTCGTACACCAGTGCGCTGCATGGCACGTAGCAAACTCATGATACAACTGACATTATCATTATAGTATTCCAGCGGTTTAAGCACCGATTCTTCAATTGATTTAAAGCCTGCGTTATGAATGACCGCTTCTACAGAATATTGTTCAAAAACTTTGTTTAAAGCCGGGGTATTTCGGATATCGATTTTGACAAATGGCACATACATGCCTGAAATAAATTCGAGTCGTTCTAACGTTTGTAAATTTGCATTGGATAAATTATCGACAATAATGACTTCTTGCCCATGCGCCATGAGGCTTAAAGCAATATGAGAACCTATAAAGCCTAAACCACCAGTCACTAAAATCATTGTATACTACCTTTTTCTTATGAAGTTTGGATGTATCAACATTGGATTGAGCATTCCTCAAGTGAATTTCGATGAGTACCTTATTACTAATTACCTCCGCTCCAACCTCGATCTATGCCTGGCATGCTCTGGGTTTAGCACAGGCCTTACACACTAAGAGTCAGGAATTTCGCGTGTTTTTCTATCAGGACGGTGTTTCTGTTGCGAATGCCTTGCAGTGGGTTCCTGATGATCAACGTCATTTAACTGCAGAGTGGCAAAAGTTAGCCATTCGCTTACCGGTTTGTGTCAGTGCTGCATTAGCACGTGGGATTACCGATCTGGAAAATGCAAAACGACATCAAATCAGCCAACATAATCTTGCACAAGGTTTTGAATTGGTTGGACTGGGTGAACTTGCAGATGCCGTCCAATCAGCACAACGTCTGATTCAATTCTAAGACGTTATTTTTTGGAATCTGTTGCTTTTAAAAGGTGAATTGTGTGAAATCTGTACTCGTTATTTTAACTCAAGCCAATCTTGCCAATTTACAAATACATGAAAGCTTGTCCGCTACGATGGTGCTGGCGACTTTTGGCTGTGAAGTCAAAGTTTTGCTACAAGATGCAGCCTTGAGTTTACTCAACTCAGAACTGCAATTTGAACAGCTTAAACATGCCTTTAAAATTGCATCCAATATGGTCGATAGCTTTGAGTTTTACGACCTTACTCCTGTTTTAGTGGAAAATAAAAACCAGCATACTCATTTTGTCACTCAATCTCAGCAGGCTATTGAACTTGTTGATTTAAACAATGAGTTGATTCAATTTTTTGATTTTGTGCTGTATTGGTAAAGATGAAGAGTGAAATGATCATGGCGAATAAAAGCTTATATTTAGTGCAAAGTAATTTTTCCGCTACACCATCGGTACTGGTAAAACTAGAACAACTCTACAGTCCTGAAGATACCGTGATTTTAATGGGTGAATCTGTCCTGCAGTTTCAACAGCCTTTCTTGCAACAATTGAATTGTATTTATGTTTTGGATCGCGATGCTGAAATCTTGGCAGGACAAAAGACAGAGAATATGAAAATTATTTCTTATGTGGAGTTTGCCGATATTTGCCTGTCTCACACCCGCTGTATCCGTTTGAACTAATTTGAGATTTATGATGAATTTAAAGCTCGATCAAGATGGTCACTTAGTCGATTACACCCTTTGGAATGAAACTGTTGCACAAGAATTGGCAAATACTTTAGATTTAGAGCTTACAGCATGGCATTTTGAAGTCTTGCATGCAGTACGCCAGTTCTACCAACAGTTTGGTCATTCGCCTGCGACGCGTCCGCTGATTAAATTTCTGATGAAAACAGTCAGTTCCGACATTAATAATGCAGTGTTACAAGATAAATTTAATACGGGTTTGGTGGCACGCCATTTAAGCCGTTTGGCAGGCATTCCAAAACCACCAAATTGTCTATAAATGTGATGAGTTAATTTTTAAGACTGTATTTTATATTGTTCTAAATAATTGAAATAATCTTGAGTTAATTCCGGTTTGACTTGCTTAGCATGAAGGGGTTCATTGCATTCGGACCATACCAGTCGTGGTGTGATTTTATGACCGCAGTTTTTATACATATTGCGTCGGCTTTCCGACCCCCTCATTTATTTATTCATCTGCCCAATTTGCCATAGATATTATAAATTGAATAAAGCGCAAATCCTTTTCAGTTAAACTGATATTCATATCGCTAGTGTCCTGGTACATAAAGAAATTTAACTAACATCTCATTTCAATCACACGTTTTAGACGCTCAGATAGCACCACCCGACATGTTAGAACCTAAATTTTGTTGAAATGACTCAAAACGGTTTTTTTCTAAAAAAGAACTGCGTAGAATCAGCAATATCCAACGCTCACCAATGACCGATAAGGTTCTGGCGATTGAACATGGTTGTTCTCCAATATCATCCTATTTCATAAAGAAAAAACATTAACTATAGGTTTAGCTTTAACCCAGAAAAGTGAGCGCATTCATTTTGATAGTGAAAGGCTAGCAATGTGAAGCTAGAAAATATTAGATTAAAGGTTTGATTATATTTGGTCTTTTAAAAGTGTCTATTACAATCTTATCCTTATACCCAAATCCCGCTTATCTTATCGTTGATTGAATAATTAAAAATGAATTTCGTCCTGATTTTCTTCAATGATTTTGAGCCAGGCTCGAGTTGCAGGGTTCATGGCAACCGTGTTATTCCAGGCCATACTCAATGTCCAGTTGATATTCGGATTGTCCAAGATACTGATATTATATTTTTCCTGATCCAGTTGCTCACAATAGGTTTTGGGTAGCAAGGCGATTCCAACCCCTAATTCCACCATTTTTGCAATAAAGTCCCATTGGCTACTTTTACACACCACCTTGGGTTCAAATCCGACATAATTGGCTGCTTGTATAATCATATTATTTAAGCTGAACGTATCGGCATAAAGCAGAAAAGACTCTTCTTTGAGTTCGATTAAAGAAACTTTTGCTCTATTTTTCCATTGTGTGTTTTTACGTGAAAGTAAGCATAAAGGCGAATCAATAATCGGAATGCCACTTAAAATGGGCTTTAAATGCCCCAGTAATATTCCTACATCTACTTTTTTAGCCAGAATGGCATCTTCAATGCCCGTTGCACCGACTTCTAGAAAACTTAATTCAATATCGGGATATTGCTTGTGGAATTTGGCAATCAGGCTACTCAATAATGCCGATCCGACCGGTGGAAGGCCGATGGTTAATTTACCCTGTTTCAAATGCCGTACTTTAGTAACGGTTGCAAAAATACGTTGTTGCTCTTTCAATATCACTAAAGCATGTTGATAAATTTGCTGCCCCATATAAGTCAGAACCACATCGCGTTTTCGACCTGCTTCACCCTTATGAAACAATGGTACGCCAATTTCTTGTTCTAAAGCATGAATGGCCTTACTAATGGTGGGTTGCGTGACACACATTTCTTCAGCCGTGCGGGTAAAACTTTGCAGTTGTACAATTTTAACGAACATCGTCAAGCTTTTAATATCCACAAAACATTCCATTTAGGCATAATCTTTTTTTTATTATTCATAATATGGATCATCGGTCAAATCTAGAATACACCTACGCTTTTATTTCTCCTTATTATGTCTACGTCATCCTTCTCACTTAAGCTGCTTCATATTGCTCAAATTATTCTGCAATTGAGTTTTCTGGTCATTATTTGGTGGGTCGCTTCAATTATACAGCACACATTCAATTTACCTGTCTCTGCCGGGGTTATTGGTCTTTTGCTGGTTTTATTGGCTTTGCTGAGCGGTCTATTTAAATTGCAATGGATCAAAACGGGTTCGGATTTTATTTTGGGAGAATTGGTCTTATTATTTATTCCCTGTGTGGTTGGAATCATTAAATATAAAGCTCTCTTTTTAACCCAAGGTTGGCAACTGATCCTTGCTGTATTTATCGGCACAATTTGTGTGATGCTTGCAACTGCATATAGCGTGTATTTCGGTTTTAAACTGGAAGTACGTCTAAAGCAAAAACATAAGCCTTATTCTGACCAACTGCTCAAGCAGGGATAGTGAGATGAACTTAATTGCTATTCTTTGCTTTATTGGTACTTTTATTGCCTATATCTTAGGTAAAAAACTGTATCAAAAATATCCCTATACGCTTTTAGCGCCTGGAATTTTTGTGCCCTTTGTTATTATTTTATTAATGGTGATTTTTAATATTTCTTATGATACCTACATGATTGAAAACCAGTGGCTGATCTGGATGCTTGGCCCTGCAACCCTTGCTTTTGCTATGCCTATTTATGAATATCGAAAAGTCATTAAAAAACATGTGCTATCAATTAGTTTAGGTATTGTTGTCGGAATGACTGCTGGCGTGATGAGTTCATTTTATTTGGCAAAGTTATTCAGCTTTAATCAAGAAACCACGTATAGCTTAATGGCGCGTTCTATTTCTACACCATTTGCCATGGAACTGACTTCAAATATTGGCGGTTCGGTTGAACTGGTGATTTTATTCACCATGATTACCGGTATTGCCGGGGTTGCCATGGCCGATATGATTTTACTTGCCTTAAAGTTAAACTCACGCTTTGCGCAAGGAGCAGCTTTAGGTAATTCAGCACACGGTTTCGGCACCAGTAAAGCCTTTATTCGTCATCGTGAAGAAGGTGTGATTGCCTGTTTAACCATGGTACTTGCTGGGGTATTTATGATGTTATTTGGACCTGTGATTATTCGATTTGTAGTGACTTATCTTTAATAATTATAGAGTTTGAACTTATATATGCTTGATTCTATAGCGCTAAATCACGCAAGAATATTTAAAGCCAAGCTAGAGAGAAATAAAAACTAAATATCACCAGACTTAAAAGACTCACCGTTTCACAAATCTCTATACTTGCTCCGACTGTATCTCCAGTAATGCCACCAATCCGCTGGATAAATTTATAGCGTAAATAGATTAAGGTCCCTATAAATATTAGGGCAGTTAAAATACCTCCCCATGCAAAATATGCAGATGCAACCAAACACAAGGCAAATATGATGACTGCACCTGTTTTAGGGATAAATTCTGCGATTGAAGCTCCTAAACCTTTTTCGCGTACATATTGTGTAGTCAAAAATAAAAATAGTGGTGCTAAACGTCCCAATACCGGAAATAAAAGCAGCGCTAAATACAGTTGGTTTTCTAATAATACATACAGTACTGACCATTTAATCAGGCACAGAATAATTAAACTTAAAACCCCAATCGGTCCGCAACTCGGGTCTTTCATGATTGTTAAAGTGCGTTCTTTATCACCAAAACCACCCACCCAGGCATCGGCTGTATCCGCTAAACCATCCAGATGTAAACCACCGGTCAGCCAAATCCAGACCACTAAAATCAGACTGCTCAGCAAGATTACCGGCAATGCATGCAGGACTGTGGCGATGGCAAATAAAATTACACCGATCATCAAACCAATCAGTGGATAAAACAGTAGAGATTGACCATTTTGCAGTTTGCTCGGCATTTTTTTCAACTGAATCGGAAATATGGTCAAAAACTGCAAGGCAATAAAAAATGGTGTCATTGCTGTTTTTCCTGAACCAAATGAATGGAAGCATCTTTATGTATTAAAAAAGAATTGAGTTGACCTAATTCTGCAGTCATTTTTAAAATATCATCCAGTGAATGATTTAAAGCGATACATTTTAAAAGTTTAATCACGCCGCCATGTGTCACCACTAAAGCATGTTGCCAACCATTTTCCTGCATTTGCTGCTGTATGTGTTCAAGAGTATTAAAAATGCGTTGATAAAAATCCTGCATGTTTTCTGCATTAGGGGGGGTAAATTGAGTGGGTTGCTGCCAAAAATTCGCCAGTAATTCAGGCTGATTTTCATAAATAATCCGGGTAGATACGCCTTCCCAATCGCCAAAATGCATTTCTTGCAAACCTGCATCGTAGAATATCGGTCGTTGCTTTTGTTCAGCTATCGCTTCTGCAAATAAACGACAACGTTTTAAGGGCGAAGTAAAGATGACGTCCCATTGCACCGGTTTTTGCATAGAATTGAGCTTAACAGCATGCCCAGATTGATCTATGGTTTGCTGCATCTGCAACCAACCCAACTTGGTCAAATCGTCATCTGTAGAACCGCGCAAGGTATGACTTAAAGTCGTTTCACCATGACGAAGCAGATCAATCTTTAACATGCTCAATATCCTGTTGAATGTTTTTAGGATTAAACCTTTTCGCCAATGACGGCAGCTTGGGCAAAAGTTGCCATATTGTTGTGCAGATTACATGCCAGTTTAATCACCCCTAAAGCTGCCCCTGCACCACTACCTTCACCTAAACGCAAGTTTAGCTTTAATAAAGGATTGGCATTCAGTTCCTGCAATAAACGGCGATGTCCATATTCTGCCGACTGATGGCCAAACAACATCCATTCACGAACTGCAGGATTTAAACGTACCGCCACAAGCGCTGAAACTGTGGTAATAAAACCATCAACCACCATAGGCAAACCGAGCTGTGCACAACGGATATAGGCACCCACCATTGCTGCAATTTCCAAACCACCAACTGCGCAAAGTGCTTTAAAAGCATCCTGAGCGACATAATCTGTATGTAAAGCGATGGCTTGATTAATGACATTTTTTTTATGAATCAATTGTTCTTCACGAATACCTGTACCCACCCCTGTAAGCTGTTCTGCAGGATCATTCAGTAAAAAACAGGCAACTGCTGAGGCAGAACAGGTATTGCCAATGCCCATTTCCCCTGCGACATAAATAGACGCGCCATAAGCAAGTGCATCTTCTACACTTTGACGCCCCAGATTCATCGCTTCAATACACTCGGCTTCAGTCATCGCGACCTGTTTGGCAAAGTTGGCTGTACCGGGAATAATGCAATGACATTCTACGCCTGCATAATCATAGGCATCACCCACAGAACCACAGTCAATGACTTGTAATTTGGCATTGTATTCTTTGGCAATCACGCTGATACAAGCGCCACCCGTGGTGAAATTTTGCAGCATTTGACGCGTCACGGCTTGTGGATAGGCAGAAATATTTTCTTCCATCACACCATGATCACCAGCGAAAATCGTGATCCAGGGCTGGTCTATATTGGGATGTGGATTTGCTTGCAAACTTGCCAGTTGCACCGCAGTATTTTCAAGTTCAGATAATGAGCCTGTTGGTTTGGTCAGTTGTAATTGACGTTCTTCCGCCAGTTTTTTTACTTCCTTACTTGGCGTTTTACACGCATCCAACCACCAATTCATTCTTTCGCTCCTTTTAAAATCATGGGAAAACCCGCAACACAAAACACAACTTTATCGGCAATCTGCCCCAACTGCTGATGCAAACGCCCTGACTCATCGACAAACTTGCGGCTGATCTCACCCATTGGGATCACGCCTAAGCCGGTTTCATTACTGACTAAAATAACGTCTGACTCTAATATCGGTAAGATATCCAGCAGTTGTTGGCATTGCTGCATCTGTAAGTCAGGATTTTCATGCATCAACAAATTGCTCATCCACAAGGTTAAACAATCGACAAGAATCACTTGATTAGGTTGATCCAGCTCGATTAGACAATTGGCCAGATATAATGGCTCTTCAATCACAGTCCAGTGCTTTGGACGTTGTGCTTGATGATGATGAATCCGATCTTGCATTTCGGCATCAAACGCTTGTGCGGTGGCAATATAAGTGACCACCAAACCCGAATCTTGCGCAGTTTGTTCTGCAAGGCGACTTTTACCCGAACGTGCGCCACCTAAAATGAGTTGCATCATACGTCACCCAGTTGAAATTGATGAAATGGAGAGAGCTGACCTTGCAATATTTTCGCGTTATATGTACCAAAAGTCAGTTGGTCGACTGAAAATTCAAAGCTTTTTTGTTCGATGCTGTTGATACGCTTAAAAATTAAATCGCTGTTAAATGCTTGATCATACAAACCTAAAGTCAGATGTGGACAATAGTCGAGCGGTGCAATTTCATCGCAACTTTGCCCAAGCAGATGACGTAATTTTAAAAGCACATCATTTTCATCAATAATTTCGACAAATAAGGCACTTTCAAAACTGTTGATACGACCTGTTTTTAGCTGAATTTTATTCTGAGAATGCTCTGTTAAATGACGAATGTGTTGATGCATCTTTTCAATGCAAAAATCATCATCCCAAACCGGGTTTTGTTTAGTGAGGAAGCCACAAATAAATAAAGTGATGTGAAATTGGCGGGTATTGGGCATGTATAAAAAATCTGAAAAAACCGAACGCAGTTGATTTAAATAATCTAATAATTCTGGATGTTCAATTTCGATATACCATAACGAAAAATGCTCGCGTCCGCGATGCCATTCAGGATAATCCCCTGCAAGTGTAGGAACAACGGGCGTACAAGGCTTCAAGAACACACATTAAATCACTTTAAATTCAATCAGCTTATTAAAGCATGAATGATATTAATTTTCTTGCCGGGTTGATTTAGGAATATTCAGCCAATAATGAATTATATTCAGCTTTCATCTATTTAAAGCATCTCGCCAACATCATTGCTTCCTCCATAAAGCGCTAAAATCAAATCTGGAAATTCAACTTTTCATAAAATCACGCCGGCATAGAAGAGGGCTGCATATTCTTTTGATAACGCAGGAAATAAACAGCCAGAAGTATAAACATGATCATTAACAAGTAAAATGGGTAATCACTGTGCCACTGATACAAACCGGTACTGACCAATGGGCCAAATACAAAACTCAAAGCCTGGGTTGCCGTACAAAAACTGGCAATTTTAGTCTGTAAATGCCGGGGTGCAGATTGGGCCGCACCTGTGGTAAATGCAGGAGTAAGGCAAGCCACAGCCACGCCATATAAAATATAAGCGCTTTGAAAAATATGAATATCTGTGGTACGAATAGAGGTCAGTAAGCCCAGCATCATACATACCAGTCCAACCCACAATAGGCGCTGTACAGACCATTGTAGAAATCTGGAAATCGCTGTTTGCATCATCACTAATGATATTCCGGCAACTAAAGAACATTGGGCAAAATAAATTGCGCTCTGCTGCGTCGAAATTTTAAATTGATCTTGAATATAAAAGCCCGCAGTTAGATTTACGGTAACAATCGCAATATAGAGACTAAATCCTAATCCAAACCACCCTATACTGTTACGTAAAGAAAATGCTTCATTGTCGGAAAATGTCGTATTTTCAGTAGGTATAGCCAGCTCTTGAGTGTGAGAACAACCAGCTTCTTGGCGATCAAATTTCAATACAATATAAAGGCTAATGAACGCAAAGATAATAAAGGCAACCCATAACGGCATAAGCATGCCCCAGGCCAACAAAAGCGTAGTTAAAAATGGACCAAGCACTAAACCTGCACTATTTAACGCGCCAAACTTGGACATGGTCTGGCTACGCTGTTGTTCTTGGGTATATTTGGTCATGACGTAGGTTTGTAAAGCAATTTGTGGCATCGCCATAAAGATGCCCATACTTGCCCGAGCCAACAATAACAAAGCAAACAGAAATATCGTCGCAAGATGATATTCAAGTCCATATGCCAAAATCGCAGTAAATATCCCCCAAGTGAGGGTCATCCCAATAAAACCCACACTTAATAAACCATAAATACTGTATTTATTTTGCTGTTTAGAAATATAGATGGCCCCAATTGCCATCAATAGTGCACCTACTGAAATTAAAGCTCCGCCTTGGAGTTCTGTCATTTTCATTTGACGAACCAGAGGTGCAAGTATGGGCAAAATCATCGAGAAACAGGCACCATTTGCCAAGCTTGCGGCAATCAAAATCTTATTGTTTTGATTCATTAGTCAATATAACCAAATTTTATTTTTATACATGCAACAATAGCAGTTTGATAAATTTTGTCTATTTTATATTCAAACCATATTTTTCTTTTTTCTAAATTTTTAATAATTTCAGCCATCAGCCATCAGCCATCAGCCATCAGCCATCAGCCATCAGCCATCAGCCATCAGCCATCAGCCATCAGCCAATGTGATCATTTTTCTTTTGATAAAAATATGCAGAATGGCGCAGATCGCAGATCATTACACCTAAAGATAAATTTGCAGCCCACTTATAGCTTAATTTTTTGAGCGGGAAAAACTTGTGAAAAATAATAGCAACCAGACTATATGCAACGTTATAAGAACTTTTCTGGTTACAATGGTCAGTTTTAATCTTGATCTAAAACATCTGCGAACTGTGCACCCAAGACTTTGACTAAATCTTGTGGTTTTACCCCAATATCTAAACCTCTTTTGCCACCACTAACATATATTTTGGTTAATGATTCTGCAGAAGCATCTACTACCGTTTTTAAACGCTTTTTCTGCCCGACTGGACTGATTCCACCCACCAAATAGCCAGTTAAGCGCTCGGCATCTTTTGGATCTGCCATATGTAATTTTTTAGCCCCTACTGCTGCAGCTATTTTTTTCAAACTTAATTGATGTGCAACAGGCAAAACGGCTACATAATAATTCTTGTCATCAGTTACCAATAAGGTTTTAAAGACTTCATTGACTTCTAAATTTAATTTTTCAGCCGCTTCTAATCCAAAGCTTTTTGCATTGGCATTATGTTCATATTCATGGATAGAAAATTCGATTTTATTTGATTTTAAAACTTTGCAAGCAGGTGTCATTTTTCGAGTATATAAAAAATCTGGATAAATAAATTATAAGCTTTTTTAAAGTTAATGTTTAGCATACTTAGGCTATTTGGGTTTAAATCATTGCGGCTGTACTTCATCTTGTAATCTAATTAATTTTGAACCGCTTCATTTAAGAGTAGCTATGGTAAAAGATAGTCTGTTATAAAATCTGTATTTAAAGATTGAATAAAGATATTTAAATATTTTGATAATGATTATGTTATAAATAAAAATTCACAGAAAAAACCAAAGATTCAGTCTTTACTCAACATTGAATTTTATATTTTTGCGGGAAACTCTACCTCAATGCAGAGTTCCCCCTACTAATGACGTTCCGGCCATTTATAAAAAATATTCCCAAATGACATATCCCAAACCGAATCCAATGAATGAATAAAGTGTGATGATGAAAAATACAAAACTCGCTTTATTTTTCTTTTTTAAAAAATTCATATTGATACTCAATGCTCAGTCTAAATTGCATTATATTATTGCACTAATTTAGAGCGTATTAAACATTAATCGTTTCAAAAATAATGATCTGCTATACCACCACTTATCCTTGCTGTAATGCAAATTGACATATTAGTTAATCTAATCATCCAATCTTTATGAATGCTAAAGACAGATAATAAAAAACTCTGGCATTCTGCAGGGGTTTTTCGTATTGGTTAGCTCGATATGACTCCTGTCGTACTTTGCAAGCCTTGTGCGATCTAGTCTTTTATTATGTGGGAATTCCTGTTCATGATGAATCCATCCTAAGGAATTTTAGCAAGATCTTGTAGCCGTAAAGGGCTGTAATGGATGTGATCATATATGCACATTTGGCTAAAAAAATTCATATTCTTATATACAAAGATTAGGGGATACTTTTACTCTGCCAAGATCAAGAACACTGAAAAATCCTCAAAATGTTATTCATTCCTATCATATTCAGGTAGTGCACTATACGGTCCTATTTTTTCTCTTTTCTGTACTGACCTCAAATAAATCAATAATGCATCATCTTTACTTAAATCAATAACCAATTTATATATTTATCTAACAAATCTACGGAAAAGATACACTGTTTTTAATCCCCTTAACCTATCTTATAAAGGCGAATTTAATGAATAAACTTTAAAGGATGCCACTATGAAAACTATTCCAATGAAGAAAATGATTAACTGTATTGCTGTTAGTAGCGTATTGAGTTTTGCCGCCTCTCTAACTATGGCGGCTCCGGATCAGCAATCTATAAACGACAACAAAAATCAACCCAAAATATTGAATGATAATCGTGAAAATTTAACTGACAATCAAGTCATTAAGGTGTTAAGCACAGCCAATAATGGTGAGATTAAGCAGGCAAAAACAGCGTTACCAAAGCTAAAAATGGATCAAGCCCGTAAGTATGCTCAGTTAATGATTAATGAACATTCATCGAATGAGAAAAAAGCCCAAGCCTTAGCAAGTCGTTTAAAGTTAACTCCACAAGCGAGCACCCTCAGTACCTCATTACAAAATGATAGTGATAAGGTGGTTAATAAGCTGGGTCAATCATCAGCAACCGATAAAGACTATATGACGAGTCAAGTTGAAGGACACCGTGAAGTTTTGATGATTATTGATAAGCAATTAATACCAAACGCCAAAAATTCTGAATTAAAAACTATGCTTGTGCAAACTCGTGCTGCAGTTGCTAAACATCTACAAATGGCTGAACAAATAGTTGCAAAAATGAAATGATATAAAATCATATTATTATTTAATAAATATTCTTAACAACCCTAGCTTTGATAAGTTAGGGTTGTTTAATAATTTATTAATTCAGCCTACCTATTCATGAATTTTTATTCAATAAACGATCAACTAGGCCAAATTTCTTGAAAATTTTTGCACGGCGTTTCGGATGAATATTGGCTTTATTTAAATCGCCTTCGTAATGCTCAAATACGCGTTGATCCATCATTTTAAACCATAATGATGGAATTAGAGCGGGTAATAACATGGTTGCATAACCACTTGGCAACTCAGGTGCTTCATCAAAGTTACGCAACGCCTGAAATGGACGTGTCGGATAGGCATGATGATCTGAATGACGCTGCAACTGGTACAAAAACAGGTTAGTCGTAATGTTATTATTATTCCAGCTATGCTCTGGCATGGTACGCGCATAAGAACCATCTGGTTTTTTATCGCGCATTAAACCGTAATGTTCAATATAATTAATGACTTCAAATAAGCTTACTCCGTAAAAAGCTTGAGTCGCCAAATATGGAATCACCTCTTTACCAAATAGCTTCAACATGGTGGCATGAAAAGCTGCACTCATCGCCCAGCCTTGAAACAATTCATTTTCTGGACTAAAAAATGATAGACCTTTGCGTTTTAAACGGTTCTTTTCAATTTCTACGGCAGATTTAAGACCACCAAACACCGTTCTAGGCCAAAACTCATAGAAAGTTTCCCCCATTTTAGAAGATGCCGGATCTTCAGGTGTTGCAGCACGTTTATGATGTCCATAAGGATGTTCAACCCTAAAATGATTGTAAAATAACGGCATTAAGGTGGCATGTGAAAGATAGTGATCTTTTTTATTCGGTCGGTGCGACAACTCATGTGCAGTATTTACCCCGATACCATTAATGGCACCCATGGATATTCCTAACAGGATCTGATCGACGAAAGACGTTTCTTTACGGCTCACCACATAGCCTGCAAATAGATTGGCTGCCATTTGCAAAGGAATAAACAATTTCACAATACGGTCATAATAAGGATCGTTGACTAAGGATGTAACTTGCTCATCATTAGGATTATTATTGTCCTTACCTACAATTGAATCAAGACTGGGAATAATCACGTGTAATAATAAAGGACCACCCAAAGCAAATATTTTTTTCGTTGCTTTAGGACCAAACTGATAGCCTGACAAAATACCCATGCCAATCACAGGTAAACCGGGGCTTAATAACCACCAATAACGTTTTTTATCGAGGGCTAAACCTGAAGCTGCTGGAAGGGTTTGAATTGTTGTTTGATTTAAATTTACTGGCGCATTCATGCTGGCGATCTTCCCTATTTTCTATTCTACCGTTATATTTCTAGAAATGGGTCATCAAGAACAGTTTTAAACGTCCAAAAAAGCTATGCAAACGTCCTTGGCATCAATAGCCAATATTTGACCTGAAAACACATGCTTGAGTGAATCAAAGCTTTTTATAATTTTTATTAGATGATGACAGTACGATAAGACATGGATGCCTTAAGTAAAATTTTTGATGATATTCATCTTAATAAATCTGAATATATTTATTTAAAACCGCAAGGTGACTGGGCATATTCTTATCAGAAACAAGATGCCATGATTGGCTATGTGGTTCTGGTGGGTAATATGACGATTCAACTGAATCCACACACCCAACTTCAGGTCGAAGCGGGTGATCTGGTGCTGATTCCTTCAGGACAAAACCACTCTTGCCATAGCAATAATAAAAACAACTTGGTTGAAGCCTTAAATATTACAGAACTTTTTGATCAAAAAAGACAGGAAACTGTCGAGTTTGGAAGTTCTAGCGGTGAGCCTGCGCTCATTTTAGCGATCCGCTGCCATATCGATACGATTATGGCGCGTCCTTTACTCAATGCCCTGCCCGACTATATTCATATTCACCATATTACTGGCAGTACCGCACCAGAATGGCTACAAATAGGCTTACATTTTTTGGCAGTTGAAGCCTATCAAATTCGGCCGGGTCGCGACAAAATTCTCGACCATCTGGTGAGTATTCTATTTATTGAATGTGTCCGTGACTATATTACCCAACTTCAAGATTCCAATAATTGGCTCAGAGCGTTGGCACATACCGAACTGGCGAATGCTTTGGCTGCTATTCACGGTAAACCAGAACAGGCCTGGACAGTGGAAAGCTTGGCAGAACAATGCTTTATGTCGCGCTCGAAATTTGCCCCTTTATTTAGCAATATTGTGGGTGAAACACCGTTGGCATATTTACAGCAATATCGTTTTCGTCTGGCATCGCAGCATTTACGCGAAGGACAATTATCAATTCAACAAATTGCCCATCGCGTTGGCTATTCTTCTGAAACGGCTTTTAGCCAAACCTTTAAACGGCTATTTGATTTAACTCCCAGCCAGTATCGGCAACAAT
>NZ_JAZQPV010000116.1:0-34166 GCF_045628685.1 Acinetobacter sp. | reverse complement strand
TTTGGTGGGCCCAGACAGACTTGAACTGTCGACCAACGGATTATGAGTCCGCTGCTCTAACCAACTGAGCTATAGGCCCTTATAAACTGAATTTGTTATATATCAACAAGTTCAAGCGAGGCAATACTAACGAAGATTTTTTCAAAAAACAAGCATTTTTGCTCGCACTTGCACACTAACACAACAATTACGTTTATCGCTTATTTGCTTAGCTGTATTTTTATAAATTCTTAATTCATCGCTAAAATTAAAAATAGATCATTTTTATATTTTAGAAATACTTTTATTCAATAGAACGACATTTCATCAAGCTGAAGAAACTTTAATACTAAACATTCCACAATGAAGGAATGATGACTTAATTATACGTATAAGGTCTTAATTAATCATTTAACTATTATTTTCAAATCATCATTTAAAAATTTAACCGAGCAATTAAGTTTTTAAAACGTTTAATTTCTAGCTTACTTCAGAGCCAAAACTACGTTTTTTACGAGATTCCAAGCGGATTTCGATCAAAGACCATACAATAACCAACATCAACAATCCAAATGCCAATAGAAAAGTCGAAAAATACATCATTCTTTTCAATCCTTATTAAACAGAAGCGAAGTTGAACAACATGTTCAAAAGCTTTTATCTTCGACAAAAGTCTAATAGGTATTTTTTGATCTGAATAGCCCTTTTAAGCCATTATTAAGTCTTAATTAATATTAAACAATACATTTAAACTATTTATTATCCCAATTTATATATAAAAACAATTAATAGCGCCATTTCCCCAGCTGTATACATATTTACTTATTTGTTCATTTTAAACACATCACCTCTTGACTATAAATAAGAACAGGCAGAAATTAGCTCACTTTCGAATTGTCTAATTTCCTCCTATGTTAAAAAAATTTATTGGTGAATCTGCATTTAAACTTGCGGGCTGGAACTATCATGTCGAACCCGATGTACTTGAGAATAAACAAGTCATTGTTGGCTTTGAACATACATCAATGATGGATGCAGTTCTCTCTCTTGCCCTGTTCCAAATTTTTGATATGAAAATTCACATCCTGATTAAAAAAGAATTATTTAAGGGACCAATAAAACCCTTATTAGAAGCTATGGGTGGAATTGCAGTCGATCGGAAGGCTAATCAAGATATCGTGTCTGTTATGGTCGAACATTTTCAGCAAAATGAAAAATTCAATCTTGTGATTGCACCTGAAGCTACCCGTGCAAAAACAGGTGAAATAAGAAGACCCATTCGTACCGGATTTTGGCATATTGCCAAAGCAGCGGGTGTTCCTATCGTTTTAATGTATGCCAATTCTAATACCAAACAAGGTGGCATTTTAGGGAAAATATACCCGACTGAAATCAATCATGACTTGGCTTTGCTTAAACAACTCTATAAAGATAAGGTCGGTTTGGATATTGTGATACCGGAACCTAAAAACTAACTGCTATTTGTATAAAAACCCCCAAGCCAGCCCTTTCTAAAAAAAAAGAGCTTATGGTAGAATTTAACACATTCGATTAGGCATAAAGCCAATCTACAAGGAGCATATTTCGCATGGCGGGTCATTCCAAGTGGGCCAATATTAAGCATCGCAAAGCAAAACAAGATGCGAGCCGTGGTAAAGTTTTTACCAAATACATTCGTGAATTAACTACTGCTGCAAAACTCGGTGGCCCAGATGTGGGAAGCAATCCGCGTCTACGTGCTGTTGTCGAAAAAGCACTGTCTGTAAATATGACACGTGATGTAATTAACCGTGCTATTCAACGTGGTGCGGGTGGTGAAGATAACGATGATTTAAAAGAAATCACTTATGAAGGTTATGGAGTTGGTGGCGTAGCGGTTCTGGTCGAAACAATGACAGACAATTTAAACCGTACCGTACCTGACGTGCGTCATTGCTTCTCTAAAACCAACGGTAACTTAGGTACAGCTGGTTCAGTGGCTTATCTCTTTACCAAACGCGGTGAAATTACTTTTGAAGATGTTTCTCTAGAAGATAAAATCATGGACGTGGCTTTAGAAGCTGGCGCTGAAGATATTGAAGTGGATGAAGATGAAATCTTGGTTATTACCACGCCTGAAAGCTTCGGTGATGTACAGGATGCTTTATCTGCTGCTGGATTAAAGTCTGACAATGCTGAAGTTGTGATGAGTCCATCCACTAAAGCAGAAATCACCGATATTGATCAAGCCAAAATGATTTTGAAAATGATTGATATGTTTGAAGATCTTGATGATGTTCAAAACGTTTACACCAACGTAGAGTTTTCAGATGAAGTTTTAGAACAGTTGGATGCTTAACTGAATTGACCTGTTTTTTCATCTGCTATAAAAAAACGCACTATTTAGTGCGTTTTTTTATAGCTGCCCACCAATTAAAGTATGTAAAATCAACATGTGGACGTAAGATTAAAATCATGAAACCCATAAAAATAATCAACGCAGTCAATATTCTTTTCAACCAAGCTTGAAATTTTCACTCTTCCTTAAAATAAATAGAAGTTTTTGGGCCAAGAGCTTTGCCGTTATCTGAGCAGTTAATTAAACTTTATTAAGTAATCCACTACAGTTCAGCACATTATATTCTTTAATGACAAAACTCGAATGAAGTGCCACGACATGCTCAATTTTACCAATGCGTTTTAAAAGAATTTCACTATAATTTTCCATATCTTTTGCGACCACTTCGACAATAAAATCGGCAGATTGGCCGGTCACTAAAAAGGCATTAATGACTTCTGGAATACCTTCTAATTCCTCCAAAAATTTTGCAAAAGTATCGGTGTCATGTTTATTTAAAGACACTTGCAATAAAACATGCAGGCTAAAACCCAACTTGGCATAGTTAATATCACGCTTTAAATGGGTCATGATATTGGCTTCAATCAAATGCTTGATCCGTCGATGCACAGAACTCACTGAAAGATTAATCCGTTCCGAAAGTTCATTTAAATTGACATCTTCCTGATTCAAAATTTCCAGAAGTTGTTTATCAAAACGATCCAGTTCCATTTTTATACTCTTTATCCGCAATCAGTCAATTCGCAAAATATTATGCTATCCCTGTTATACAATAATTATTTATTCCCATAAAGTTTTAATAATGTGAAAATATTTCTTGAAAGCATGTTCAATTCATAAGGATTTTTTTGATTCATGCTGAGTTAGATTGTCATAAGTCATTTAATTATAAAAATGACTTATGACAACTTTTATTAAATCCTTATTTTTAAATCATTAAATTTAGAACTAAGTTCAATATTGCGCTGACCCTATACCCTATATCGTGCGTATTTTTTATAATTTCACCTTTAAATACCACGCCAGTCCACGCGGGCATTGCGTTCCGTTTGATAAATACGCCGCACATATTGACCGATCGGCAATTCAGTTAAAGTCTCTTTATATTTTTTAAATTCTTCAGACCACACTTCACCATGCTCTTTTTCCCATGGCGTACCGGAAATTTCTAAAAGTGGAGCGAGCATAGAACAGACAGCAATATCGGCAAAACCTAAACGCTCACCGACAAAATAGCGACCATGATTTTCAATTAAGCGCTGATTCAGAAGTTCGATTAAAGCATCCATTCGTTGTTTAGACTCAGCCACTTTATCAGCATTCAGTTGGTAGCCTCTTGAGAGCAATGCTTTGATAATTGGTTTTGAATATTTTTCAAATTGGCGTAAATAGCCTTTTTCACCAATTAAAATATCAAGTGATTCTTCACTTTGGGATAATGTATGTGCCAAGCCCCAGCGACGCACATGCATTCCCAACTCTGTGGCTTGATAATTAATTTCTAAAGCCAGTTCACGCTGTTGTAAATCAGCTCGTAGCAAAGAATGTTCCGGATAGACGTCATCTAAATACAATGCAATTTCAGTCGAATCGGCAATCCAGCGGTCTTGATCACGTAAAATGGGTAAACGATTTTGCCCAGTTTTTAATTGTGCAAATGCGCGATGTAGACCTGGAATCAGATTATGGGCCACATAATCCAACTCTTTATGATCGAGCAACCAGCGAGCTTTCTCACAAAAATGAGATAAAGGAAACTGGTATAAAGTTCGCATAAAATCTCCGCAGTTATTTTTTTAGTTCTGGCTATAAAGATAACCAACGACCTTAGTCGGATACTTTAGTCACCCTGCCCTCGAAATACAATGCACTTTTTATTCAAAAAACCTGAGTACAGTGTTCACTTCCCATGATTTATTTTTATATATATTTTTGTCTTGATTATCTTTAAAACAGATAAGCCAATAAATTAAAGCCAAAATATATACCCCCATAAAATCAAATCATGTTTATTTTTAAACACTTAACTTATTCATTTTCTTTCAAAAATCCACACTTTTTATCATAAAGACCTTTTTTCATAAGCTTTGCAAAAGCAATTGCTTAATTTCAAACCCAATTACTTGTAGCGTTTCGATATCTATTAAAGGTGTCGTTATGTCTCATTTAATTTCTGACAGTGTTCATGTGGTTAAAAATGACCAGGATGCGATTAATGCAGCATACCAAGTTGCAGATTTTGCTTTGGAAGGTCGTAATGAACGCGATCAAAAACGCCAATTGCCTTTTGCTGAAATTGATTTATTCAGCCAAAAAGGTTTAGGGGGAATTCGCATCCCGAAAAAGTTTGGCGGAGCATTTGTGTCCAATAAAACGTTGGCGCATGTTTTTCGCATTATAAATAAAGCCGATTCCAGTGTAGGACAAATTCCACAAAACCAGATTGCCCTGCTCAACATGATTAACATCATGGGTACAGAACCACAAAAGACTTTTATTTTTAATGAAATTTTACAGGGCAAACGCTTGGCCAATGGCGGTCCAGAACGTCATACCAAAGACACCAAAACGTTACATACACTATTAACGGTTGAAGATGGTCATTATTTTGTAGATGGTGAAAAGTTCTATTCTACCGGTAGCAGTTTCGCACACTGGCTCGCAATTAAAGCCATTCACCCTGAAGGTCATGTGGTTTTGGTGGTGGTTAACCATCAAGCGACTGGCGTTGAAGTGGTAGACAACTGGAATGGTTTTGGTCAGCGTACCACCTCTAGCGGCACAGTTAAACTCAATCATGTTGAAGTCGATCCATTTTTAATTTTTGATGAACGCTTACTCGGCAATGCACCAAACTATCGGGGTGCTTTCTCACAGCTGATGCAGGTCGCAATTGATGTCGGCATTGCAGAAGCTGCATTTTCCGACACGCTCAGTGCGGTACAAAAAGCCCGTCCGATTGTGGATGCCAATGTCGAAAAAGCCAGCCTTGAACATTACACCCTGCAAGAAGTCGGCAAGTCGAATGTATTACTCGATGCTGCCATATTGTTACTGGATGAAGCAGCGGAATATTTAGACGAACTCGATCAACTTAATGCCGTAACCGAGGAACAAGCAGCAAAAGCGTCAATTTTAGTCGCTGAAGCAAAAATCTATGCCAATGATGCTGCCTTGCACATTTCTGAAAAGTTACTGGAACTGGGTGGTAGCCGTTCTAGTCTCAGTCAGCATAACCTCGATCAACACTGGCGCAATGCCCGTGTGCATACCTTACATGACCCAGTGCGTTGGAAACTCCATGCTTTAGGTGACTATTACCTGAATCATAAACTTCCTGCCCGTCACGCCTGGATTTAAGGAGTAATAAATATGACCTCATATCAAGAACTTAGCCAGTCACAAGCGCAACAATTGGCACATGCACATATTATTCAGTCTGATGCTGAAGCATTGGAAATCGCGCGCGCGTTAGCAGAACAGTTTAAATATCATGCTGTACAACGTGATGCCGAACGTCTTCTGCCCTTTGAAGAAATTGAGGCGTACAGCCAATCCGGGTTATGGGCCATGACTGTACCGAAACAGTATGGTGGCGCAGAAGTCTCAAGCTATACAGTCGCTCAAGTCATTGCGCTCATGAGTGGCGTCGATGGTTCAATTGGGCAAATCCCGCAAAATCATTTTTATGGCCTGGAAATTTTACGCAATACGGGTACAGAACAACAAAAACAAAAACTGTATGCCGAGGTTTTAAAAGGTGCACGTTTTGGTAATGCATTGGCAGAATTTAAAACCAAGACTGCTGCACAAAAGCAAACTGCAATCAGTCCAGTCGATGGCGGGTTTGTCGTGAATGGTGAAAAATTCTATTGTACCGGCAGTTTATTTGCCCATCGTATTCCGACCTTGGTCAAAAATGAACATGGCCGTGAATTCCTGGCTTTTATTCCGCGTCAAAGTGAAGGCCTGGAATTCGTGGATGACTGGTCTGGTTTTGGACAACGTACCACCGGCAGCGGCACCGTTAAGTTCAATAATGTTTTTGTGGAAGCCGACGATGTTATTCCATTCGATACTGCGTATTTACAACCGACGATTTCAGGACCTTTTGCACAAATCATGCATGCCTCGATTGAAACCGGTATTGCACGTGCTGCATTTGAAGAAACCCTGATTCGTGTGCGGCAAGCGCGGCCATGGATTGATTCAGGTGTCGACAAAGCCACGGATGATCCGCTTACCCTGTTTGAACTGGGTCGCATTATTGCCGATGTCCGTGCATCTGAAGTTTTACTCAAACAAGCCGCGCGTTCTATTGATGTTGCCAAGCCACAACCGACTGCTGAAAATATTGCTAAAGCTTCAATTGATGTCGCAAAGGTTCGTGCTCACAGTACTGAAACAGCATTAAAAGCTTCATCAAAACTAATTGAACTGGCAGGAAGCCGTGGTAGCCAACGTGAAGATGGTTTGGACCGTTTCTGGCGCAATGTCCGAGTACATACCCTGCATGATGCCTCTCGCTGGAAATACTATTTCATTGCCAATCATGCATTAAACGGTGTATTGCCGCCACGTCGGGGGACATTGTAATGACAATAAACTCAACTCAAAATACAGCAAAGAAAATCCTGCTCAATGCTTTTGACATGAACTGTGTCGGGCATATCAACCATGGTTTATGGACGCATCCGCGTGATCAGTCGCATCGCTTTAATGAACTCAGCTACTGGACTGACTTGGCTCAGACTTTAGAACAAGGCTTGTTTGAGGGCTTGTTCATTGCCGACATTACCGGTGTTTATGATGTCTATCAAAATGACATTGACCTGACTTTAAAAGAGTCAATTCAATTGCCGAGCCATGATCCAACCACTCTGGTTTCGGCTATGGCAGCAGTCACACAGAATCTTGGTTTTGGTATTACCGTCAATTTAAGCTATGAATCGCCTTATCAGTTTGCACGTCGCTTCGGCAGTCTGGATCACCTGACCCAAGGTCGGATTGGCTGGAATATTGTCACCGGTTACTTAGACAGTGCGCAACGTCTGATTGGCGAAAAAGGTTTGAAAGACCATGATCTGCGTTATGAACAAGCCGAAGAATTTTTACAGCTTTGCTATAAATTCTGGGAAGGCTCTTGGGAAAACGATGCAGTCTTAAAAGACAAACAGAATCGTATTTTCACCGATCCATCTAAAGTTCATGCGGTTCAACATCAAGGTCAATTTTATCAAAGTCAGGGTGTATTTCAAGTTGCTCCGTCTATTCAACGCACTCCAGTTTTATTTCAGGCGGGTGCATCCCCGCGTGGTTTAGCTTTTGCGACTCAACACGCAGAAGGCATATTTATTGGGGGTGAGCAAGCTGAAAAAATCAAAAAACAGGTCGATCAAATTCGTCAGCAAGCCACCAATCAAGGACGCGATCCAGAAGCGATTAAAATCTTTGTTGGCATTACTGTCGTCACGGCTGAAACTGATGAACTGGCGCAACAAAAACTGGATGAATATATTGCTTATGCCAGTCCTGAAGCAGGTCTTGCCCACTTCTCCAGTTCAGTCGGGATTGATCTGTCTAAATTTGCCGATGATGAAGCAATTCCCTATCAGAAAACCAACAGTATTGCTTCGGTCAACAACAAGTTTAAAGAACAGAAAGTCACTAAAAATGACTTAAAAGCCCAGCATGTCCTCGGTGGCCGTTATCCCCTGATTGTCGGCAGCGGTGCGACTGTCGCTGAAAAGTTGATTCAGTTGCTGGATGCAACAGGAATCGATGGTTTTAACCTGACCCGTACTGTTGCGCCTGAATCGCACCATGATTTTATTCGACTGGTGATTCCTGAATTACAGCAACGTGGCCGTTATAAAACAGCATATGAGCACGGCAGTTTAAGGCATAAGCTGTTTCAGCAAGGCGACCGGCTCTCTATCTCACATCCGGTACAGCAATTTCGATGTCAAAGTTCGGATGAAAATTCAGATCAAATCAATATTCAAAAACACTCAGCTTAATAAATATAAATTTTGAGGTGCATCATGGCACAAACAGCTAAAACCAAATTCACCCTTATTGTGGTGATTATTGCCGCAGTCATTATTGGACTGGTGGTCTGGAATCAACAAAAAAAAACTGCTCCGGATGAACTGGTGATTGGCATCAGCCCTTCATTTGCCAAACCTTTACAGGTGGCAGCTGATGAGGCCAAGCAACAAGGTGTAAATGTCAAACTGGTGGAATTTTCCGACTGGAACACGCCTAATATTACCCTAAACCATGGCGATATTGATGCCAACTTTTTTCAGCACCAGCCTTTTCTGGATAATGCGAAAAAAGAAACCGACTTTAAAATCAAGGCATTCGCCAAAGGAGCTGCCACGCATGTCGGTTTGTATTCAAAGAAAATCAAAAGCTTTGATGAGTTAAAAGATAATGCCAAAGTGGTCGTTCCCAATGATCCAGTGAATCAGGGGCGTGCACTGCTACTTTTGCAACAGGCAAAACTGATCGCCCTTAAAGACCCAGAAAATCATTTATCTAGCCTAAAAGACATTGCAGCCAACCCTAAAAATTTGCAGTTTGTCGAAGTGGAAGGCCCACAAACGGCACGTGCTATTGACGATGCTGAGCTGGCTTTTGGCTACCCGCACTACTTACGTCTGGCTAAAACAGCCGATCCTGAACAAGCCTTATTATTTGATTCTAACGCTGACACACGTTATGCCATTTTATTTGCCGTGCGTGATGACTACCAAGATAAAAATGACAAGCTGAAAAAATTTGTCGAGATCTATCAGAACTCTACAAAAGTGAAACAGGCTTTGGACCAAGACTTTGGCGCCAAACTGTGGTTCCCGGGCTGGAAATAAGATCATGTCAAATACCGTCAAAAACAATACCAAACTTTGGGTTATTACAGCAGTCGTGATTGCGCTGGTAGTCGGACTTGCAGGCTATCGCTGGATCAATAGCGACAAACACAGCAGCACCCTAAAAATTGGTATTAGCCCACCCTATGCCGAACTTTTAAGAAGTGTGGCGGACGATGTTAAAGCTCAAGGCATCAATGTCGAACTGATCGAATTTTCAGACTGGCAAGCACCCAATGTCGCGGTTCAAAATGGTGATATTGATGCCAACTTTTTTCAGCAGAGTGTGTTCCTGGCCAATGCCGTGCGTGAAACAGGGTATAAGCTGCATGCTTTTGGCAAAGGTTCGGGCAGTCATGTCGGTTTGTATTCGAAAAAATATCAGTCACTTGATCAAATCCCCAATCAGGCCAAAGTCGTGGTGCCCAATGATCCGGTGAATTTATCACGTGGCTTGACGCTATTGGCGCGTGCAGGTTTACTCTCTGTAAAAGATATCAATAATGAATTAACCACACTGCAAGACATCACCAGCAACCCGAAACAACTCAAGCTGATTGAAGTTGAAGGCCCACAAACAGCGCATGCTTATAACGAAGCAGATCTGATTATGGGCTTTCCCCATTATTTAAAAATGGCAAAAGTTGCTGATCCCAATTCAGCACTCATTATTGACCCGGTGAATAAAAAATACGCCATTTTATTTGTGACGCGTAAAGACTATCCCGATCATGAGCAAAAGCTGGCCACCTTTGTAAAAGCATTCCAAAACTCTGCCAAAGTTCGTGAAATTTTGAATGAAGATTTTGGGCAAGGTATGTGGTTTGAAGGCTGGAAATAAGGAGAATAATCATGGTGAGTTTTGGTTCACAAATCGATTTTTCAGTGCCACATATTCAAATTCGGCAGCTGAATAAATTTTATGATGTACAAGACCGACAGGTGCATGCACTTAAAAATATTAACCTGGATATTCCTCAAGGCAAGATTCTGGGCATTATTGGTAAAAGTGGTGCGGGCAAATCATCACTGATACGTACCTTAAATGGATTGGAACAGATCAATGAAGGCAGCATTCATATCCATCAACAGGAAATAGCGACTCTAAATCATCAGAATTTAATTCAGTTGCGCCAGAAAATTGGCATGATTTTCCAGCATTTTAATTTAATGTCAGCCAAAACGGTTTGGGAAAACGTTGCCCTGCCGTTAAAAATTTCAAACCTTAATAAGGCGGACATTGAACAACGCGTGAATGAAGTACTGGAACTGGTTGGGCTGAGCGATAAGGCGCAACATTATCCGTCACAGCTTTCTGGTGGGCAAAAGCAACGTGTCGGGATTGCCCGCGCTTTGGTCAGCCATCCTGAAATTTTACTCTGTGATGAAGCCACTTCTGCACTGGATCCAGAAAGTACTTCGGTAGTGCTTTCTCTGCTCAAAGAAATCAATCAAAAACTGGGCATTACCATTGTCCTGATTACCCATGAAATGCAGGTGATCCGTGAAATCTGCGATCAAGTAGTAGTGATTGAAAAAGGTGAAATCGTGGAATCCGGGCAAGTCTGGTCTGTGTTTTCCAATCCTGAACAGCCAATTACCCAAGAGCTACTCAATCTGGAACAACTGGATTTACCTTTTGCTGTTTATCCTGAAAAGGACAACACAGTTTCACATACTATTTTAAAACTGAAATATGCCAGTGAAGCCAGGCATTCACCTGACCTTGCGCAGATTCTAAATCGCTTTGGACATTCGGTGCATTTGTATCAAAGTCATATTGATACCATCCAAAATCATTTGGTTGGCACTTTAATTGTGGGTGTAGCTGATCTAGAGATTGATCTCCAGCAACTCACGCAACAATTAAAAAACCAAATTGCACATATAGAGGTATTGGGCTATGCACGACCAACTCATTGATCTGTTGATCACGGGCACCATCGACACCTTATTGATGGTCGGTGTTTCCGCATTTTTTGCCTTGCTGATTGGTTTGCCAATGGCCGTGATTTTGGTTAACACCTCGGAACATGGCATTTATCCTTCGAAAAGCATTAACCAGTCGTTGGGATGGATCGTGAATATTACCCGATCAATTCCCTTCCTGATTTTAATGGTCGCGCTGATTCCACTGACTCGACTCATTGTTGGCACCAGTTATGGGGTATGGGCAGCAGTGGTTCCACTGACCCTTGCCGCGACACCTTTCTTTGCACGTATAGCCGAAGTCAGTTTGCGCGAGGTCGATCAAGGGTTGATAGAAGCTGCACAGGCCATGGGCTGTAACCGCAAACAGATTGTCTGGCATGTGCTGCTTCCCGAAGCACTACCCGGTATTGTGGCAGGCTTTACCGTGACTTTAGTCACCATGATTAATTCATCTGCCATTGCCGGTGCTATTGGTGCAGGCGGTTTAGGCGATATTGCCTACCGTTATGGTTATCAACGTTTTGATATGCAAATTATGCTGGCCGTTATTTTGGTACTGATTGTTTTAGTCATGCTGATTCAGGCAATGGGTGACACCTTGGCTAACCAACTGGATAAACGTAAAATTTAAACAATATACATTTCAGTTGTTTTCAATAAACATGAAAGCCATGACCTGACTTTGTGATGGCTTTCATGTAAAATCAGCCACAATTTTTAAAGAATACTTTGTGAGTCATTTCATGGGTTTTAATTGCGGTATTGTCGGCTTGCCGAACGTTGGTAAATCTACACTTTTCAATGCATTGACTAAAGCTGCGATTGCTGCAGAAAACTTCCCGTTCTGCACCATTGAACCAAACACCGGTATCGTTCCTGTACCCGATCCACGTTTAGACAAATTGACTGCTATTGTAAAACCGCAACGCGTGATTCCCACATCTATGGAATTTGTAGATATTGCCGGTTTGGTTGCAGGTGCATCTAAAGGTGAAGGCTTGGGTAACCAGTTCCTTGCCAACATCCGTGAAACTGATGCGATTGCACACGTTGTTCGTTGTTTTGAAGATGAAAACGTGATTCACGTCAATGGTAAAATTGATCCGCTTGATGACATCGCAACCATCAATACTGAACTTGCACTTGCTGACCTTGAAGCAGTTGCGAAAGCAATCACCCGTTTATCAAAATCCGCAAAAAGTGGCGATAAAGAAGCGATTGCAACCAAAGCAATTTTAGAAAAAATCCAGCCATTGCTTAATGAAGGTAAACCGGCTCGCGCAGCTGACTTAGATGATGACGAACGTAAACTGGTTCGTGGTTTTGGTTTAATGACTTTAAAACCAACCATGTACATTGCCAATGTTGCAGAAGACGGCTTCGAAAACAATCCACATTTAGATGCAGTTAAAAAATTGGCGGCTGAAGAAAATGCTATTGTAGTTCCACTGTGCAACCAGATTGAAGCAGAAATTTCTTTGCTTGAAGATGAAGACCGTGCTGAATTCCTTGAAGCAATGGGCATGGAAGAACCAGGTTTGAACGTGGTCATCCGTGCAGGTTACTCACTTCTAGGTTTACAAACCTACTTCACCGCCGGTGTACAAGAAGTTCGTGCTTGGACGGTTAAAATTGGCGCAACTGCACCTCAAGCGGCTGGTGTGATTCATACTGACTTTGAAAAAGGTTTTATCCGCGCTGAATGTATTGCTTATGATGACTTCATTCAATACAACGGCGAAGCTGGTGCGAAAGAAGCAGGCAAATGGCGTTTAGAAGGTAAAACCTATATCGTTCAAGATGGTGACATTTTACACTTCCGTTTTAATGTTTAATCGTTAAAACCCAAAAGCCCCGACTCATTCGGGGCTTTTTTATGACTATGTCATCACTCAATTAGTCTGATGTTGCAGAGATATGCTTACTCTCCATTTCGGCACGTAACACACGCCCATGATCAAGCATGCGTTGCTCCAGATCTTTACGAAAACCGAGCATGAACACCATTTCTGCCAAAACAAATAATGGTCCGATGGCTAAACCAATAATATCATCGGTAAAAGCAGGCTTTTTCTTCTCATAAAAATGTCCCACAAACTGAAATACCCAACCCAGCACAAAGATGCCAATACTTAAGCTTAACCAAGCGCTAAGTGGCAGATGGGCAACTTTCAAAGCCAATGGATAGGCCGCAACCAGAATAATTAACATAATCGAAGCAAAAATACGATCCAGACTAAAATAGTAAATACTGGTGATGACAATAATCACCAAAGCTAAGGTCAGCTCCATTTCTGACAGCATCACTGCGGCTCTTGCGGTTAAACACAGAATAGCAAAGACAATCAAAGGAATACCCACAAAATGGGTCAAAATGTTTTTGTGATTTAGGTGATACGCTGCATACTGGCTTAACAGCTGTTCTAATTTGGTCATGTTATTCTTCCTTGTTACACTCATCCTTTCACTATATAAAAAAACTCAAGACAAAGTTGTCGGCTAAATGACAACTCATATTAAAAAAAGGAATTGAAGTGCTGTCACCCATTTATATTGCTCATTTAGAACAGAATGCTTGGTTTTCAAAATTGCCTTCAGTGTTCAAGGAATTTATTGTGGAGCATGCTGTGCAACAGCATTTTGCCAAGGAACGGGCTATTTTTCATTCAGGCGATCTATTCAATGGCATCTATGCGGTTTTAGAAGGCGCGGTTCGCTTAGGCTATATTGATATTGAAGGTAAAGAATCAGTGGCGGCAATTGTGGAACCGATTATGTGGTTTGGTGAAATTTCACTGGTGGATACCCAGCCTCGTTCGCACGATGCGATCGCCATTCAAAAAAGTTTGATCCTGCATATTCCAAGTACAGCCATTCAAAAGCTACTCAATAAACATCCCCTTTTTTGGTATCACATCGCACAATTGACCAGCCAAAAGTTACGTTTTGCTTTTTTAGAGCTGATTGCAATTCAGACGCAAAGCCTCACCCAACGTTTAGCGCAGCGCTTAATCTTTATATTAAATGGCTATGGCAATCATTTAATGATTGAAACAAACACCATTCATTTATCTCAAGAACAATTGGCGCAAATGCTGACCTGTTCCCGACAAACCATAAACCAAGAACTGCAAGCCTTAGAGAAGCAGAGTATTTTGCGGCTTTCTTTTCGGAAAATCGAAATTTTAGATCTGGGTGAATTGCACCGAATCGCGCATTCATCTTCAAGCTTTTAAACAACAAATATATATAAATAATATCTGAATGATTGAGAGACAGTACCGTTGCAGTATTTATCTTATTCAGGCCTTATTAGGCTTATATTAATGTCTCACTCATCATTCTTATATCGATCCATTATGAACGTAACTGGCAAACATTTACGTCATCAAAACCATTTGTACATGGCGCAACTTCATTTTCGCTTCCTGATAAAGATTGAATAGCCTCTACTCGTTCAGATGCAGCTACTACACTACTCAAAGCACCTACTGTGACTGCTAAACTTATTGATAAAAAGACTTTATTTAACATTTTTTTATGCTCCTATTTAATGGCTTTACTAAATTTATATAAAATTTGATTAACATATCTACTCATTAAATAGCAATTAATATACACCTATTATCATAAAGCGATAATTTTATATACTTATCAAGTTATTGTTTTAAGCTCTTATTGATTCTTTTAACCTATAAGTAAGTAAAATAAAATTCAAAAAAATTGGATAAAAAAACGAGGTCTTTGCCTCGTTTCATTTCATTTAAACCCCTTTCTTTTTCGGGTCAGTATTTCCAAGTTCAGGATTATCGATTGCATCCTTACATTGTGCTTTATCGCGTTCGTAATCTGCCTGCTTTTGTGCAACCGAACTCGATTGCCCTCTCGTTTCACGCGCCCATATTTCCAGACTGGTCAACGCTTTACGGCATAATGCATATTTACCTTCAGTCACCGAATCAGTCATTTTTACATTAATACGCCAATCAGTACTTAACTTGCGGGCAGGTTTACGTACCTGTTCTTCCAGCACATCCAGCTGTTTTGCATACACCAGCCCATCAACTTGGTTCATGAATTTCCAGGCTTCATTGGCATAGCTGGTCGCATCATTACTGAGCTTGGGTGCAGCTTTAATTTCAACTTTCTGTTTCGGTTCTTCAGATGAGTTACCACAAGCCTGCAATACAAAAATATTGCACAGCACAAAAATCATCACTATTGCACGTGATTTGGACGCTAACATATCAGCTGCCTATACAAACATTTCGGCACTATGCTAGTGAATTCGGGTAGAATACTCAATCACCATTTTACCCTCTTTGTCTAACTTTCCTTAGGTGTGTCGTGTCTGAGCACAAACCCCCTCCAGTACAAGCTGCTGGTTTTTGGCAAGGCGCTAAAGATAGTCAAGCCATTGTTTTTACCTATCTTCCTGTATCTTTTGCTTTCGGTGTTTCTGCGACACAATTTGGCTTTACCCCTTGGGAAGCCCTGTTTTTATCCTGCTCCATGTATGCGGGTGCCAGTCAATTTTTAGTGGTGGCTTTACTCGGTAGTGGTACATCAATCTGGATGACAGCGCTTACCGTAATTGCGTTAGACATTCGCCATCTGCTTTATGGTCCTGCACTGCAAAACCTGATTCAAGATAAATTAAACCTAAAAAAAACAGCATTCTGGGCGTGGGGACTAACCGATGAAGTCTTTGCCTCAGGAATGATTAAGCTGTCGCAACGTCGACAGGAATGGTCAGAGTCCTGGATGTTGGGCATAAGTCTGTTTAGCTGGATGTCGTGGGCCTTAGGTTCATTCTTGGGGGGCTTATTTGCGGACCAGGTCAGTCACTTACCGCAATTCTTGCAAGCCGCGCTGGATTTCCTGCTTCCTGCACTGTTCTTAAGTTTCTTGCTTGCCGCCTTTGAAAAGAAACATACTTTAATAGTCGCTGTCTGTTTAATTGTTTCAGCCATCGCCTGCTATTTCATTAATTTGTCGGCAGCAATTTTCATTGGGATTCTATCCGGTATTTTGGCAGGTTTATTTAAGCACTATGTTTTAAAACAGCATGATGATGAATTTGGAGAAGCGCATGAATCTTGAAATTATTCTGGTGGGCATCATCGTCGGGATTGCCAATTTTGCATCACGTTTCGGTCCTTTTTATATCATTCAAAAACATCAGCAAAACTCGCAAAAGCGTGGCTCGGTCTGGATTAAAATCGCCTTAGGTAGTATTGGTATTGCCGCAATTAGTTCCATGCTGGTGGTTGCCACCCTTCCACCGTTGATGGAAACACCGGATAAAAGCTTTGCCATGTTGATTGGTTTTTTGACATTAGCCGGACTGTATTTCAAGTTTAAGAAAATCGTGCCTGCGACTTTAACAGCAGCCGTGATATATGGTTTGATTTATACTTACGTTCCTGTTCATTTTTAAAAAACTAAAGATTTATTTTATAATTAACAAATGTTTATGCTAATTTAAGTGTATAAACTTTTATAAGAACAAAAATAGGGATCATCCGGCATGTTTGAGCCAAAACATATGATTGAAGGAAAAATCTTTATTCATCAACGTCGTGATGAATTACTTCATATTGTACATACTCTATATCGACCGGGGTGTTGTTTTGAATGTTTCATGGGCAGTCAAAATTTTGTAGGGCATTTTATTGAATTACATTGTGAACCTGCAGATCTGGTTCGTGTCATTTATATTAAGCAACACAATAAAAATAAAATCATTGCAATGCTTAACCAAACTCAGCAAATTTTACATCTGCACCCACTTAATATTGTATTTAGTCGCTGGAGCTATATCCATTATGTGCTTCCGAACTTGCTTCAAGTATTTGGCTTTTGCTTCGGCTTACTCTTTGCATTTTTCACACTAGCAGCCGTTTCGTTAGAGCAATTTCAACTCTCTACCGTATTCATTGATACAGTCCAATTTTGTGGAGCTGGGCTGCTATTGTTTACGCTGTTCTTCGTGCTGCCTATTGCGCTACCCTATCTGTATTTTCAACGTAATCAAACACTGAAAATTTTGTCGCTACTTGATTTAGATACTCGTCGAATATTGAAAATAGAGAAATTAAAGCTGATACGATCTAAATATCAAAATAATTTCTTAGTAAAATTATCTAAAACTTATAAATAAAATTGTTAGACAATATCATTATTTTATGTGAATCCAGGCTTAACACTCCAATCAGTTCTGCTATGCTAAAAGCCCATAAAATCAAGCATGGATGATTTACATGAGCGTGACTATTGGTACTCCCTTTCAAGCTTCTGCATTTAAAGTTTTACTCTTGGGTTCAGGAGAACTGGGTAAAGAAGTGGTGATTTCGCTACAACGTCTTGGTGTGGAAATCCATGCAGCAGACCGTTATGATCACGCACCTGCCATGCAAGTTGCACATTATTCTTATACTTTAAATATGGCAGATGCCGAACAACTCAAACAACTTATCGAACAAGTTAAACCCCATCTCATTATTCCTGAAATTGAAGCTATTGCAACGCAAGTTTTAGTCGATATTGAAGAACAAAACATTGCGACTGTTATTCCTTCAGCAAAAGCCGTTAACCTGACTATGAACCGTGAGGGTATCCGCCGTTTGGCTGCTGAAGAGCTGGGCTTACCGACTTCAGCTTATCGTTTTGCCGACTCGATTGAGTCTTTCCGCGCTGCTTGCGATGACATTGGCTATCCAAATTTTGTTAAACCGGTAATGTCTTCTTCAGGTAAGGGACAATCTCGTGTTAAAAGCTTTGATGAAGTCGATGCCGCTTGGGAATATGCCCAAACAGGTGGTCGTGTAAATCAAGGTAAAGTGATTGTGGAATCGCAAATTGATTTCGACTTTGAAATTACCTTACTCACAGTTCGCGCTAAAAATACTGAAACAGGTGAAATCGAAACTCAATACTGCGACCCGATCGGACATCGTCAAGATGCTGGTGACTATGTTGAAAGCTGGCAGCCTCAAGCCATGACTCCTGCCGCATTGGAAGAATCTAAACGGATCGCGCATAAAGTAACAGCAGCCTTGGGCGGTTGCGGTATTTTCGGGGTCGAACTGTTTGTCAAAGGCGATAAAGTATGGTTTAGTGAAGTATCACCACGTCCACATGATACGGGGCTTGTGACACTTGCCTCGCAATTCCAGAGCGAATTTGAACTGCACGCACGTGCCATTTTAGGCCTGCCTGTGAATACCATACGCCATAGCGTTGCAGCAAGTGCAGTTATTTATGCAGGCGTTGATGACAGCAATCTTTCATTTTCTGGCTTAAATCTTGCTTTGTCTAATCCAAACACAGATTTACGCCTTTTTGGTAAACCCGAAGGTTTTAAACGTCGTCGCATGGGTGTTGCAACTGCACGTGCTGAAACAACCGACCAGGCACGTGAACTCGCACTACAAACGGCAACTCTAGTCAGAGTTCAGCAAAACTAAACGTATCACCTTATTTACGGACCCCTGTTCATGATCAATACCTCTCCACTGTTAAATTACGTTAAAAGTAACCATGACATTCAGGCGATCAATCAATGGCGCACAGATGTGGAAAAGCAGCTTCAAGATGGTTTTGAAAATGGACAGTCGATTCGTGAAGTGATTTTAAGTCGATCGAATCTGATTGATGAAGCATTACAGTTTCTCTGGAAACATGCTGAACTGGATCAGACTGATCTGGGACTATTTGCCGTTGGCGGTTATGGTCGTCGGGAAATGTTGCCCTATTCCGATATCGACATCATGATTTTATCGGAAGATGAAATCACGCCCGATCGAGAAAAGTTGATTTCAACCTTTATCTCATCATTATGGGATGTAGGGAATTTCAAACCGGGCATTAGTGTACGCACCATTTCAGAGTGTGTAGAACAGGCCACTAGTGATTTAACTGTGGCCACAGCCCTGATTGAGTCACGCTTGATTATTGGCAATCAGCATTTGGCCAAATGGCCGCGCCGGATCGTGTCACAAACCTGGACAGACAAGACCTTTTTTGATGCCAAAATGGATGAGCAGGCACGACGCCATGCTCAACATAACAATACCGAAAGCAATCTCGAACCGGATATTAAAAATGCCCCGGGCGGTATTCGTGACATCAACCAAATTGGCTGGATTGCAAAACGTCATTTCCGGGTCAATCGTATTTATGATCTGGTACATTTAGGTTTTATTTCCGATTTTGAACTCGGTGTTTTAGAAGAAGCAGAAAGTTTCTTGTGGGAAATTCGCCATCATTTACACCGCTTAACCAAACGCGATGAAAACCGTTTATTATTCGATTATCAGCGTGATATTGCAGCCCTGTTCGGCTACACCCGTGAAGAACATCACTCACAAAACTATCCAATCGAACAATTCATGAAGCGTTATTATCGTAGCGCGCAGCAAGTATCCACACTGAATGAAATGCTGCTGGCTTATTTTAATGAATCGGTCATTACGCCTCGTTTACCCAACTATGAACGCAAAATTGAAGAAATTAACGAAAACTTCAAGTTGGTGGATGGCAAACTTGCGGTACAGCATCATAAAATTTTCTCGGAACGCCCAAGCGCAATTCTAGAAATCTTCTATTTATTGGCCAATCGTCCGGAAATTGAAGGCATTCGCGCACGTACTTTACGTCTTCTGATCCTTGCTGCAAAACGCATTGATCAAAACTATCGGGATAATCCTGAACATCAAGCCTTGTTTATGGCGATTATTCGTTCACCACATCGTCTTTATGAGACGCTAGTTGCGATGAAACGATATAGTGTTTTGGGTAATTATATTCCTGCATTTGGTCAAATTATGGGTTTGATGCAATATGACCTGTTCCATATTTATACTGTAGATGCGCATACCTTACTTTTACTACGCAATTTAAACCGCTTTAAAGAACCTGAATTTGCCAAGGATTTCCCTGTGGTGAGTTCAGTCTTCCAGCGTCTTGCACGTCGCGATATTGTCTATTTGGCCGCTTTATTCCATGACATTGCCAAAGGCCGTGGCGGGGATCACAGTGAACTAGGGGCAGAAGATGCCATCAAGTTCTGTCGCAAACATGGCTTTACCGAGCGTGAATGTAATCTGGTCGCATGGCTGATTCAAAGTCACTTGCTCATGTCCATGACTGCGCAAAAGAAAGATATTTCCGATCCAGACGTGGTTCAAGCGTTTGCTGAAAAACTCGGCGATATGGAACATCTGGATTATCTGTACACATTGACCGTGGCCGATATTAACGCGACCAATCCAAAACTTTGGAATACCTGGCGTTCATCACTCATGCGTCAACTTTATACCCATGCACGTGATGTGATTCGTACCGGTCTTGGTCGTCCTGTCGATTATCAAATGCTGATTGAAGACACTAAATTCGCAGCCAGCGAACTGCTGGTTAATGATTTCTCCCTCTATGATGTAGAAACCATCTGGCAGGAACTGGGCGATGAATATTTCATTAAAGAATCGGCTGATGAAATTGCCTGGCATACCCGTGCCATCTTGCAACATGGCAACAATACTGAACCTTTGGTATTAATGCGTGCCCATCGTCAATTTGCACAAGATGCAGTACAGATATTTATTTACACACAAGATCAGCCAAATTTATTTGCCACGACCGTTGCGGTATTTGACCGGATGAATCTGGATGTTCAAGATGCGCGAATTATTACTGCATCTACTGCATTTAGCCTGGACACCTATGTCGTGCTTGACCGTTTTGGGACTTTGTTGACCGATCCTGAACGTGAAAAAACCGTGATTGAAGCTTTAGTCAAAGCCCTCAGTCAATCAGATAAATATCCGGGTTTAATGCAACGTCGCATTCCACGCCAGTTACGCCATTTCGATATTGAAAATACCGTCGACATCACCCTGAATGCCGCGCTACAGCAAAACATGGTTGAAATAGCCACACTTGACCATCCAGGTTTACTAGCCAAAATAGGCGGTTTATTTATGATGCAAGGTTTGGATATTCTCTCTGCTAGAATTGCAACGCTGGGGGAACGCGCAGAAGACATTTTCTTTGTCACTAAAAAAGATGGCATTCCGATGTCTGATTCAGAGGCTAAAACTTTTGCTGCCCAATTAAAATCAGCACTCGATGAAGCCTCGAATCAAGTCTCTGGCCAACATTAACTTAAATTAAGCGGTATCGATTTCATGAACTCAAGTTTGTCATTATTGCACCCCTATCCTTTTGAAAAGTTAAATAAACTTTTTCAGGATATTCAACCTGCAGATTTACCACTCATTCCATTATCGATTGGTGAACCGAAGCATCCTGCGCCAGAGTTTGTAAAACAAGCAATTATTGACAACTTCAAGCATTTGTCGACTTATCCAAATAGCAAAGGTTTACCTGAACTACGCCAAAGCATTACCAACTGGCTAACCCGTCGTTTCAAGCTAAATAGCATTAGTGCTGATAGCAATGTTCTTCCGGTTTCAGGAACACGCGAAGCGATCTTCTCTTTTGTTCAGGCTTTAATAAACCGTGAAGATGCACCCTATGTAGTGATGCCAAATCCTTTTTATCAAATTTATGAAGGCGCAACTTTGCTTGCAGGTGCAAAACCCTACTTCATTAACTGCACAGAAGAAAATAATTACCTCGGCGATTTTGATGTGGTGCCTGCGGAAGTCTGGGAAAAAACAGCATTACTGTTTGTCTGCACACCGGGCAATCCAACAGGTGCTGTATTGTCTAAAGAACAGTTCAAGAAATTGATTGAACTTTCAGACAAATACGACTTTGTCATTGCTTCAGATGAATGTTATTCAGAACTCTGGTTTGATGAATCGCCTGTGGGTTTACTTGAAGTTTGCGCTGAAATTGGACGTGACGACTACAAAAACTGTATCGTGTTCCATTCCCTTTCTAAACGTTCAAACTTACCGGGTATGCGTTCAGGTTTTGTAGCAGGTGATGCAACCTTACTTAAACCTTATCTGCAATACCGTACCTATCACGGCGCAGCAATGCCGGTTCAGCATCAACTGGCATCAATTGCTGCTTGGGATGATGAAGCTCATGTGGAAGAAAACCGTAAACTTTATCGTACCAAGTTTGAACTGTTCCAAAAAGAGCTCGGTCACTTATTGCCCCTCAAAAAACCGGATGCAGGTTTTTATTACTGGTTAAAAGTCGACAATGATGAAGCTTTTGCAAAAATGCTAATGGAAAAAGCGCACATTAAAGTGCTTCCGGGACGTTACCTGTCTCGTGATACCGAACAAGGTAATCCAGGTGAAAACCATGTGCGTTTAGCTTTAGTTGCAGATATTGCGCAATGTGAAGAAGCCATTCAACGTCTAAAAGCCATTCTCTAATATTTCAAGTAACAATCTGCTTCACAATAATCCACTGTTTTTTCAGTGGATTATTTATTTCCCACTCATCAATTAAACTATAAATAATTTTTCGGTCGACTATGACAATAGATTCAATTTTTTGCCTGCATTACCACATCCATAACTGTGGCACCAAGTACTTTTGAGCCTGTACTTTTCAATATTTCGACTTTGGCAATCATTCCGATCTTTGTAATTACGGTAATTGGTGGACCCATCAAAACCAATATAGTAAGACTGGGAAAAATGTTTTTTTGACATTTGAATGCAGCATATAAATGAATTAAGGGCAATCCTAGGATTACCCTATATATTTTGAAAAAAATTACTTGGCTAGTGCAGCTTCTACTTCACTTTCCAGATCTTCTGGTTTTGTCGTGGGTGCAAAACGATTTAAAACTTTGCCCTCTTTACCAATCAAAAATTTGGTAAAATTCCATTTGATCCCGTTACCTAAAACCCCCTTACTATTATTGGTCAAATAACGAAATAAAATATGGGCTTCTGGCCCCTTAACATCGACCTTTGAAAACATAGGAAATGTCACGCCATAATTTTTTTGACAATAAGCCCCAATTTGTTCATTAGAGCCTGGATCTTGCCCACCAAACTGGTTACAGGGAAATCCCAAAACCTCGAAACCTTGATCTTTGTATTTCTCATACAACTTTTCAAGACCTGCAAACTGGGGGGTAAAACCGCATTTACTTGCAGTATTTACAATCAATAAAACCTTGCCTTCATAATCGGCAAATGATTTATTTTTTCCATCTAACAACTCAGCCTCAAACTGATAAATGTTGGTCATGGATAGGTTTCCTCGTCATTTTTTTCTTGTGTTTTTAATTCTAATGAAGCTGAATTCACGCAATAGCGTAATCCGGTTGGCTGTGGACCATCTTCAAAAACATGCCCTAAATGTGCGTCACAATGATGACAAACAATTTCGGTTCTCACCATACCATGCGTCGTATCCTGATTTTCATCAATTACGCCACTGGCAATGGGTTTGTAAAAACTTGGCCAGCCACATCCACTGTCATATTTAGTGTCTGAAGAGAACAATTCAGCGCCACAACAGCGACAAATATACGTTCCTGCTTGTTTGGTATTCCAGTATTTTCCTGTAAATGCTGGCTCTGTCCCCTTTTGTCGCGTAACGCGAAATTCGTCTGGTGATAACTCTCTTTGCCATTCTCGGTCTGTTTTATTGAGTTTTCCCATGGCTACACACCTTCTTTCTTGCTATTTAAAATAAAATAATCCTATATTTACGTCATTCATATTTAAATTTCTAGTCTTTCGTTAACATTTTACAAAAGACCTATAATTTTCCTAAAAAAGCAAAAAGTAAGCAATGCTTAAAAACAGAGTGAGCAATTTATTTAAGAAATGCTTTTTTGTGAGCAAATTTAGTGTTACTCTTTGTCATAAGCTTGCTCAGGATTAAAAAATGTCGCAAAAAAAGAGCGTTATTTTTAAAAATTTGCTTCCTTTGATTAAACAGTATCAACAGGCAGGATTTACGCACGAAAAAATTGTTGCTTTACTTCGGGATGAACACAATCTTGATTTAGTAACAACTGAGACATTTAAAAGTTATTTATATCGTTATGCAAAAGTGACCTCCACTCCTTCCGAGAACATCAAAATGCCGAACACTTTCCAAACCCCTCGCGAAATTAAGAAATCGTCTAAGCTCGAGCATGTATGCTACGACATTCGCGGACCTGTGTTACGAGCGGCCAATGAAATGGAAGAAGCCGGTCACAAAATTATTAAACTTAATATCGGTAATCCCGCCTCATTCGGCTTTGAAGCGCCACAAGAAATTATTAATGATGTGGCTTTAAACTTGCCCAATGCCGTGGGTTATACAGACTCGAAAGGGATTTTCCCTGCGCGTAAAGCGATTTGTCAGTATTACCAGCAAAAAGGCATTTTGAATATGCAGGTCAATGATGTGTATATCGGTAATGGCGTGTCTGAACTGATTGTCATGGCAATGCAAGGCTTGCTAGATGATGGCGATGAAATGCTGGTTCCAATGCCAGATTATCCATTATGGACAGCTGCGGTAAACTTGTCGGGTGGTACAGCTATTCACTATAAATGCGATGAAGAAAACTACTGGTATCCAGACATTGCGGATATGGAAAGTAAAATCACGCCAAATACACGTGGTATCGTGATTATCAATCCAAATAACCCAACTGGTTCTGTTTACCCACGTCATGTGCTTGAGCAAATTGTTGCTTTAGCGAAAAAATATGACCTGATCTTATTTGCTGACGAAATTTACGACAAAATTATTTACGATGGGATCGAGCACGTTTCTGTCGCTGCATTAGCGGGTGACCATTTATGCGTTTCATTCAATGGCTTGTCTAAAGCCTATCGTATTGCGGGTTACCGTTCAGGCTGGATGGCCATTACCGGTGATAAATCACGTGCAATGGACTACATTGAGGGTTTGGACATGTTGGCGTCAATGCGTCTCTGTGCCAACCATCAAGCGCAATATGCGATTCAAACCGCTTTAGGTGGTTATCAGTCGATTAATGACCTGATTCGTCCGGGTGGCCGTTTATATGAACAACGCAATATTGCATGGGAAATGCTGAATGAAATTCCGGGTGTATCTTGTGTAAAACCTGAAGGTGCAATGTACTGCTTCCCTCATCTTGACCCTGAAATTTACCCGATTCAAGATGATGAAAAATTCATGCTCGACTTTCTACGTGCTGAAAAAGTGTTACTGGTTCAAGGCACAGGCTTTAACTGGCCAACTCCAGATCATTTCCGAGTGGTATTCTTGCCAGCTGAAAATGAATTACGTGAAGCGATTACCCGTTTAGGCCGCTTCCTGGCAAAAATGCGCTAATTTCTGAAATAAAAAACTGCGTTAATTAACGCGGTTTTTTTATGGCTGCTATTTAGTCTTTAAGCGGATTGCCATAGTGTTTTAAATATTCAATCCCTAATTGCCGAGAACCCTGATTATTAATATGGTTGGTGTCTTTATTTCGGTATAAAGGCACATTGTTGATCATAATTTTACACGTCTGCTGATTACACATCGCCTTCGCAGGATCAATAATTTTCAAGCCAGGGTATTTCAGTTGTGCTTCTGCAACAATTCGATTAAATTTCCTGAGCTGTTTCTCATAACTCTTTTTAGAAACAGTACATTGGGTCTGAGTATTCAAAATTTCATTGCGTAGATTACAATCGGCCGGCACTCCATCTCGATCTAGCCGAGGTACATCATTAAGCAATATGACTTGATCACTGGACTGATAGGCAATTTCCAGTGCTTTCATAAAACCAGTTTTAAATATTTCTTCATTGGAATGATGAACGCCATCTTCCAGTTTCACCTCATGACCAAAATACGGCACATATGAACCCGCTAAAATAATGGTGGAATAATGTGTTTTTGCAAGATGCGCGGTAATGGCATCATTTCTTAATTTAAATTTGCTCAGCTCTTCCCAACGATTAAAATTAGATTCAAAACGCTGCACGCCAGGTAAATAGAAAGTTGAACTTTGAGTGACGTCATAGCCGCGTAAACTGGCATCTTTAGCCCATACATCCAGCATCGCGGTATAACTGTTGGCATGAGAATCGCCAATCAATAAAAAATCGATACTGGCTTTCGCTTTGCCCAACACACAATCATCCTGATCAGGTAATGCTTTCGGGTCGTCAATATCCATACATTTATTTCGGATCACATGCGCAAATGAATTGAGTGCTTGTTGCTTGATATAAACAGACTCAGGGAATCGATCTGGAAAACCATTATTGATATTAACGGTCTTTGCAATAGCAATAAAACTAAGGGCTGGCATCAGGAAGCCAATGAATATCACTTTGTAATTCGCTGTCATTACAAAACGTTTGCTTGGTTTTTCAACCAGTTGATAGGTTAAAAATGCCAACATAATGGACAACAGTACAATTACAGCCTGATTTTCTGCGTTTAATGGCCGCATATAAATGCCAAACAATACGATAATAGGCCAGTGCCACAAATACAAAGGATAAGAAATTCTTCCAATCCAGGTACTTATAGGATTGTTGAGCAACACGTTACTTGAAGGTGAACATTGCCCCAGATAGATAATGAAGGCTGTCGCCAAACACGGGATAAGCGCCATTGCTCCCGGAAATGGAGTCTTTTCATTAAAATAAGCTCCTGCGGCAAACAATACGATTAAACCACCCCAAACCAGACTTTGTGCTATTTTTTTTGGCAGCTTAAGTTGTGGTAAAAAGCCAATCAACGCACCAATGAGCAACTCAAAGGCACGTACTGGCATACTGTAATAGGCCTTCTCTGCATTTTGGGTCAATTTATGCTGGGCATAAAACAATAAGGTCACGACTAATGTCGTGACTATAGCCCAGGTATATTTACGCGATACCTTTCCAACAAACAGCAATAACAATAGAGGCCAGAAAATATAGAATTGCTCCTCTACCCCAAGCGACCATAAATGCAATAAAGGAATACTTTCAGCACTCTGGCTAAAGTAATCTCCTACTTCATTGCGCATATAGATATTTGCCATCAACAAAGTTGCGTACATGACACTATCAAAATATTGAGTCAGATCACCCGGTAACATCACCTGCCAGGCAATGATGCTCACAACGCTGAGCACTGTAAAATAGGCAGGTGCCAAACGTACCACACGTTTCTTATAAAATCGTGCGATGGAAAATCGTTTGGATTGAATATCATGCGTTAAAATGATGGTAATCAAATAACCTGAAATCACAAAAAAAACATCGACACCAATATATCCTCCAGAAAAGAAAGATAATCCGATATGGTTAAAAATCACCAATAAAACGGCGATAGCTCTTAAGCCATCTATATCAGCGCGATACGAGAGATTCATAATTACAAAAAGTAGAATAAAGTAGCGGCATTGTATGCCTTTATCGAAAAAATTCAATTTTCAATAAAGGGCTATACATCTTCCAATGCTATAAGAGTTGTCTTAAATATTACTTGATGATTCAAACATCAATATTTTTGTAGCCTTTGTAAGATCTGTTCCTATTCATTGCTTGAGACTCATGTTATTTATTGTGTTGAATCAATATGAAATAGCTGCGAGCACACGGATGTCCTCAAGCAATATCAGGCTTAGTCTTTTTTTATGCCTCAGCATGTGTTTAGGAATTGGTATTTTACGTTTTTTATACTGCTTTGTTACCCAGCACACGTGAAGCTTTTCAATGGACCACGGGATTTGCCAGTCTTTTAGGGAGTGCCAATTTACTGGGTTATCTGATCGGTGCATTTTGGGCCATGAAACTCTCGCAGACCAAAATCATGATCTTCTATATCCAAAGTGCTGCCATCGCAGGCATGTTGAGTTTACTCTGCTGTGCCTTTTCTGATTTCCCCCAAATTTGGTATATCTTTTGGCGCGTCATTTCAGGGATAAGCGGCGGATTATTAATGATCTTATCACCTTGTGTAGTGGCACAATGCTGCGACATTCAAGATCGCTTTAAAATCAATTTTATTGGCTTTAGTGGTATTGGACTTGGAGTTTTATTAGCTACGCTTTTCTTGCCTTAGTTAGATCAAATTTCGACACAAACAGCATGGCTTATTTCGTGTGGTTTTGCGCTTATTATTTGCGTTTTCCTCAGCATTTTATTACAACAGTTTAAACCTCATCTGTCTGCACAATCTACCCAAAGTCCCACTAAAGTAACGCTCAACAGCCTGTTTTATAGTTTACTGATCGTATACGCTTGCAGTGCATTTGCTTATATCCCCCATTCCTTGTTTTGGATTGACTATCTCGTTCATGAGCTGGAGAATCTGTTGTGGATCAATCTCAACTGGATTCTTTATAGCTTAGGAAGTGCGCTGGGAGCTTTTTCAGCTTATCTACTGGCCAAAAAAATTCGGCAATTTCAGTGCCTTAAAAATGCTTTATAGCCTTTATATTCTGGCTATTTTTATTGCGGTTTTAAATGTAAGTGCTTTTCTGACTTTTGCTTCCTCCTTCTTTACAGGAATGCTCAATCCAGCAGTGGTGTTTTTGACCTCTTATACGATTTTACAGCTTTATGGTCTGGCATATAAAAACTCTGGAGTATTGCCACGCTGTGTTTTGCATCGGTACAGCTGATTGGCGGTTTAAGTTTTAGCACCCTGCAACTTTTCGGGATCACCTATCAGCAACAGTTTATTCTGGCTGCTCTGGTTTTATTTTTAGGAACATTGCAACTGGTGTGGTATATGCATTTAAGCAAAGACCAGATCACTAAACAGAGCAATGAAGTTTCTACCCCCTCAAGAAGATGGCACTAAATATGGATAGGGGTTAATTGCTCCCTGCCTATTTAAATAAATCCCATAATGCAAATGTGGCGGAGTATTTCTAGCATTGCCTGTATTGCCAACATAACCAAGGATTTCACCGACTTCTACCCAGTCGCCTTCTTGAATTTGATCGGCATAATCATCTAAATGTGCATAATAATGCCGACTTAAATTCGGACCGGTAACCCAAACGACTTTACCGCCTAAATTGTTAGTGCCGACCCGAGAAACGATTCCTTGAGTTGCACTGAGTACCGCTGTTCCTCGCTTGGCAAAAATATCAATCCCTTCATGCTTTCGCCCTTCACTACGCGCGGCCCCCCAAGTGTCATTAATTTGGCGAGGTTTAATATTTTCAACCGGCATAGCAAGTTGTACAGGCAAATCCATTTTTTGTAATTGTATGTATAAAATGGGATAACGCATGCCTGCTGCCTCACCAGATGGCGGCGGCTGACAACCTGAAAGCAGCATGAATGTAATCATTAAACTGAAGCAGGAAATCTTTGTGAACATTTTTCGATGCTGATGCATTAATTTCAAGAATTAAAATAATTTAATCTATTTCATCTTAGATTTTTAGTTCTATTGAGTGAAATATGATTTCTGTAAATATAAAAACCCGCAAAGAGTGGCTAATGCTGATCAGTTAAGTGGGTTGACCCTAAACTCCCTAGCTTTTGGATTATTCACAGCAGAGTCTTATTTTTTAAAATCAAACATTTGGAGTTAGACAGTTGTTTTGTTTGACCAAAAGAACCAAAAGCATTTGTCATTCGCAAAACTCGTCCACTACCACCGAGTAGCAAATTCATCGTAGAAATAGTAAGTTCTTAATATAATCCTGTCTCAAACAGTTGCGAATGATGTTCCTCGTATCAAAAACATGATGGATTCAAAATAGAAAATGCCAGCCAATTTCTTAACTGACTGGCATTACACAACGAGTGGCGGGATGTTCTAATACAAGGTTTAAGTCCCAGACTTATTCCATATTTTCAATGACTGCTTGACCAAATTCCGAACAGCGCAATAAAGTCGCATCTGGCATTAAACGCTCGAAGTCATAGGTAACCGTTTTTGCAGCAATCGCACCAGAAACACCTTTAATAATCAAGTCGGCAGCTTCCGTCCAGCCCATATCACGAAGCATCATTTCAGCAGACAGAATAATTGAACCTGGGTTTACTTTATCTTGGCCTGCGTATTTAGGTGCAGTACCGTGAGTGGCCTCGTACATCTGGATTGCGCCACCAATGTTTGCTCCCGGCGCAATGCCAATACCGCCCACTTCTGCTGCAAGCGCATCAGAAATGTAATCACCGTTCAAGTTAAGCGTTGCAATGACTGAATATTCGGAAGGACGCATCAGAATTTGTTGCAAGAATGCATCAGCAATAACATCTTTAATTACGATTTCTTTGCCGTTTTTAGGGTTCTTGATGCTTATCCAGGGCCCACCGTCAATAAGCTCACCGCCAAAACGTTCAAGCGCGACTTCATAGCCCCATTCTTTAAACGCACCTTCGGTATACTTCATGATGTTGCCTTTATGCACTAAAGTCACGCTTGGCTTGTTATTGTCGATCGCAAATTGAATGGCTTTACGGACAAGACGTTGAGTCCCTTCTTTCGATACCGGTTTAATACCGATACCACAATTCTCTTCGAAACGGATTTTAGTCACACCCATTTCTTCTTTCAGAAATTTGATGACTTTTTTAGCTTCTGGTGAGCCCGCTTTCCACTCGATTCCAGCATAGATATCTTCAGAGTTTTCCCGGAAAATTACCATATCAGTTAGTTCAGGATGTTGAACTGGAGAAGGAACTCCTTTAAACCAGCGCACTGGACGCACACATACGTACAGGTCCAATTCTTGACGTAAAGCAACATTGAGAGAACGAATACCACCGCCAACAGGAGTGGTTAATGGACCTTTAATAGAAACGACAAACTCACGAAGCGCCTCGAAGGTTTCTTCCGGCATATAAGTACCATAGATTTTATCTGCTTTTTCGCCGCAGTAAACTTCCATCCATTCGATCGAACGTTTGCCAGCGTAAGCTTTTTGAACTGCAGCATCTACCACTGCTTTCATTGCTGGTGTAATATCCACACCAATACCGTCGCCTTCAATGAAGGGAATGATGGGATTGTTAGGAACATTCAGTGACAGATCTGCTTTTACGGTAATTTTGCTACCATCTACTGGCACTATGATCTTCTGATAACCCATTGTACTTGTTCTCCCAATTGTTATTTTATCTGGCAAATTTCAACCTTAATTGCCAATATTCGATACTTTCGACTTATTTTCACCCATATTATTCTAATCGAATTTAAGTATCTCTGAGATTTATAGGGGAAATAACGCCATTTCTCGCTGAAATAAAACTCAATACTCCAGTATGGATGATTATCAAAATCGTCATTTTCTATGAAAATTTTCATTCTTAGTCATTCTGCAACCTTCATTCTTTAATGCTTTATATTTATCTACTCAATATATGTTAAAACCATCTAATAATAACTTTAATCTGTTTTAATCAATTTTTATTGAATGTAAAATAGTGATCTTTAAAGTCATGTAAATTTTACTGATAGTGATATATACAATATAGCTAGCCAGGGTCAATCAAAATTACCAAGTCATTTTTTGCCCCCCCATTCAGCATCATACTTATGCGATCCAGAATCCCCTAATATATTATTCACCGATATAGCAATTTCAATGCTCTAACCTGTACACGGTAAAACACAATAGTAAGCCCAATATTGAATTGGACTTACTTATTATTCTAAACAATTGATTTACTCTTCATCTTCTATAAGATCGCCCTCGTCAGGGAGATTAGGATGTCCATCATCATCAGCAGGATCAACACTTGAACCATCTTTGGTAATAATGTTGTATATCTCATCCTCTTTCTTATCATCGATGAACTCTTCATCCTCGAGGTCTAGAGGCTCTGCATCATCATCAAAATCTAGTGGCTTTTCATCATCTATCATGGCGATCCTTCACTTATTTAACCGAGAAAATATTATGGTTAAACACTTAAAGGTGTTATTCAATAGTTAAGCATTATCATTTATGTAACTCTCACTTGAGAATATAGGGATAAACCATAATAAACCAGAGAGATACTTGTATTCATTTATAGGGCTATATCCTACTACAAGTATTTTGAGTGCCATAAATCCCAACAAAAAAAACCACACTCAAGAAGTGTGGTGGCAAAATAGTACCTCAAGGATTTTTCAAATCTATTAATTTTAAAATCTATTCACTCATTAAAAGCGATAACCTATCCCCATATATGTAATAAGTGGATCAATATCAATTTTTGTAGAGGAGTGAATCAAGCGATTGCCTGAGTTATTATCAATAACATCAATATTGACACGATTATTTAATTTCGCATAAGACACTGAAGCCACACCATACCAGTTCGCAGTTAGATCATATGTTGCACCTAGGGTTATAATTGGTGCAATTGCATCAGTTGTTTTTATTTTAATGGATGGATCTGCGCTAGAAAGTTTTTTATCAAGTGCTGCACCCGCCTTATTATCAAGTACGTTTTGGATCATATGTCCAGCAGCGATCAAATCTGATTCAATACTTGAATTTAACTCAATCTCATTAAAATAGGCATACATAATTCCTGCCCCTACGTAAGGACGAAATTTGTTTACCCCAGATTTACCAAACTGGTATTGCGCTTCAATCGCTGGTGTCCAAGCGCGTGCTGTTGAAGCTACGGCTTTATTACCCAAATTCGTAACAGGAATAGCTTGTTTTAAACCCAAACCATCTGGAAATAACCCATCGGAAAACGAACCCGGAGTTAATGTTGCGTGCCCACTCAAAGGTGCATAGATCTCGCCTTTGCCTTTAATATCAACTTCAGGCGGAATACCACCAATAATCTGTAATGAAACATTATCATTAAGATAATAGTTAAAAGTTAGGCCTAATGTATCAACATCATCTGCCTCTAATCCCGTTCCTGCAGAACTCCAATTTTGCAGACCTTCAATTCGGGCAATACCTGTTTCATCTGCTCTAACGTTACCCTGACCATCCCCAACAAATACCTCTAATGCTCCAGCATCACGAATATCAATTAATATATCTTTTGCAACAAAGGTCGCTCCAGTGTCAGGATCGGTTGAAATAAAATCAGGATCAATTGAATTAACAAATGCTTCTTCACTAATAATTCCCACAGTCGAAATATGACCATTTTTGACTAAAGTACTGGTGTTAAATGCATTCGCTTTTCCTTGTGGCATCACATGTAGCCAGCCAGCCGATACTGAAAAACGTTTTACTCCCTCAGCGTAACTTAAATTTGCTGTAACAAGTAATGATGAGGCAATGGCTAATTTTTTTAATAGTTGACTATTACTCATTTTTTATCCCTTTTAATAATTCAAAGTCATCATGACAATGATCATCAAAAATACATAAAAAAATTACACTTGTAGAGTAATAAATAATTCTAACTAATAAGACTTATTATTAATAATATACTTATTAAAAGATAATAAATTCCTAATTTAAAAAATTATTTTTAAAAAACAAAAAATTATTTATAATATGGCTTAAATTTAAGAACAATAAATATACATATTAAATATATATAAAAATTAACTTTATGTGACACAAATCACATTTTATAAATTTAGATTAGCTTGATCTTCTTCTTTTTTAATTGAAAAAGTTTTAATTATCAGATTATTTTTCAACCAATTTCTAAAATCAAAATTTAAATATTGTTTTTACTGCTTAATTTTAGGCAAAAAAATATCTCCGGAGAGCTGGGCAAAAAAATTAAAAAACGACAGCGATAGAGGAGAATTCTATATATGAAATTAGATTATTTTCTAATCATGGACAAAACATTTCATTAGAATTCAATTTAAAAATTAATAAAAAGTCTACTTAACTCTCCCAACTTAAGTAGACTTTTTAATTCACAATTTTTTAATTTTAGTTTTCGAATTATTGGAATGACCACAAGATATCATTGAGAACCTCCTAAATAAGTAGGTTTTATACAACTGGTCTGTTTCCAAATGTTCCAGTTAAGTTATATTTTTTAACAACTTGCCTAAATTTTAGACATTCAATCATTTAAATTAAAAAAATTAGGGTCTGTTGACATTTCAAGTATAGAATTTACCCGATAAAGGTAGCCAAATAAATACACAAGCTAATGCAACTGCACCCTCATAGCTACACTTTAGCTTATCATATCGTGTTGCTATTCCTCTGAACTGCTTTAACC
>NZ_JAZQPV010000115.1:0-5784 GCF_045628685.1 Acinetobacter sp. | reverse complement strand
GCTTGTGATTTCGCCTGATTTATTGCAAGAACTAATTCACGTACCGATCTATTCATTTTTTGTTCTGATACCAAATTATTAAAAGAAGGAGCTGCCATTGTTGTAATAATTGCCAACACAGCGATCGTTATCATCAGCTCAATTAAAGTGAATCCCTGTTCTTTTCTTTGCATACTCCCCCCAAAGGCAACAAAACTTTACCCTATTAAAGATACTACTCAATTTAATTACAAATTAAACACATAACAGGACAAAAGGCATAAAAAAACAGATAATTGCCAAATTACAATTATCTGTCAATTTTTTAAAATTTTCAGAATGTTAAATCATTCACGCTTTATGCTTGAGTTACAGAAATACGTAACTCTTTGGGCAAACTAAACGTAATATTTTCTTCACGTCCTGCAAGTTCTTGCGGTGCTTTTGCCCCCCAGTCCTGTAAACGTTGAATCACTTGTTTGATTAAAATTTCTGGTGCCGATGCGCCTGCCGTGACGCCAATTTTGGTATTTCCATTAAACCATTTTTGCTCAAGCTGATCGGCATTATCAACCAAATAAGCCTGTTTCCCCATACGCTCAGCCAATTCTCGTAAGCGGTTGGAATTGGATGAATTTGGCGAACCTACCACTAAAACCACATCACACTGCAGCGCTAAATCACGTACTGCATCTTGACGGTTCTGGGTGGCATAGCAGATATCATCTTTACGCGGCCCCTGAATTTCAGGAAATTTTGTACGTAAAGCATCAATCACTTTCGCCGTATCATCAATGGATAAAGTCGTTTGCGTAACAAAAGCCACTTTTTTAGGGTTATGAACGACTAAAGCTGCAACATCTTGTTCGTCTTCGACTAAATAAATTTCACCACCATTTTTTTTGTCATATTGTCCCATGGTTCCTTCAACTTCGGGATGACCTTCATGACCAATCAAAATGGCTTCTGTTCCTTCACGCGCATATTTGGTCACTTCAATATGAACTTTAGTCACCAATGGACATGTTGCATCAAAAACTTTCAAACCCCGACGTTCCGCCTCGATTTGTACAGCTTTAGAGACCCCATGTGCGCTAAAAATGACAATATTATCATCAGGCACTTCATCCAGCTCATCGACAAAAATAGCCCCACGCTGACGCAAATCATCGACCACAAATTTGTTATGTACCACTTCATGGCGCACATAAATCGGTGGATTAAAACATTCAAGTGCCCGATTAACGATCGCAATTGCTCGGTCGACGCCTGCACAAAAACCACGTGGATTGGCCAATACAATTTCCATAAGACCCTCAATGTTCACTTGACTTTAAACTGAATAACTTGAAATAAATGCAAACAACTTACGAACAGCTATTTAGTTTGCTGGCTGTCTGCTCTAAAATAGAGAAGATATTTTATCATATCAGGAAAAATATCATGTCGGGTCTCTTGTTTGTCGTTTCTGCTGCATCTGGAACAGGCAAAACATCTCTCGTTAAAGCCCTACTTGAGCGTGTGAATAATTTACACGTTTCTGTCTCTCATACCACTCGTGATCAACGCCCTGGTGAACTCGAAGGTGTGCATTATCATTTCTCGCAAAAAGAAGATTTTCTTGCTTTAGTTGAGCAAGGCGGTTTTATTGAGCATGCCGAAGTTTTTGGCAATTATTACGGTACAGCTCAAGCCACAGTAAAACAGCAACTGGCTAAAGGTCATGACGTTTTACTTGAAATTGATTGGCAAGGTGCGCAGCAAGTTCGCAAACTTTTTCCAGAATCTAAACAAATTTTCATTTTACCGCCCAGCCAGTTTGATTTACGTCAACGCTTGTCGAATCGTGGTACAGACTCTGTTGAAGTCATCGAACACCGTTTAAGTTGTGCAGTTGAAGATATGCAGCAATACACAAACTTTGATTATGTCATTATTAATGATGACTTTAATAAAGCACTGCATGATTTGGAATGCGTGATTATTGCCAATCGTTTAAGCTTGGCACAGCAGACTAACCGTCAGCAAGAATTGATTCAAAAATTAATTACTCCCGTTGAATTGTGATTAAAACTTGAGTCTACAGACAAAGCCTTTTATACTGCTCAGTCTGTTCAAATTTAATATTCAAACGAGAATTCTTATGGCACGCGTAACCGTTGAAGATTGTTTAGACCATGTAGACAACCGCTTTGAGCTTGTACTAGTGGCAAGCAAACGCGCGCGTCAATTGGCACGTCAAGGCATTGAACCAACTGTAGAGTGGGATAACGACAAACCAACCGTCGTTGCTTTACGTGAAATTGCAGCGGGTCATATATCTAAAGATATTTTGAAACAACGCGATCAAGACTATCAAACATCTAGTCTTGATCTTGCACTTTCTGCAAACAACTTGAATTTAGATGGCTTTTCTTTCCAATAAGAAAAAAAATCTAAAAAAAGCCTAGTTTTTAACTAGGCTTTTTTTATTGGATAACTTTTATATTTGTTCAATAACCGTTATAACATAAGTATAAAGATACGTTATTCAAGATGTATTTTTTTGCTTTTTTTAAATGAAAAATTTGACAAGTCATGCAATATGTTTTTCATTAAAGGGCTAGCGATTTAAACTGTAAAACTGAAGTAGTAAAGGTGTTATATGCCAGGCCCACAGGTCAGCCAAGCCAGACAACAGCTCAAAATTATTATTGACGCTTACTTAAGTGCAAGCGATGTCGAGCGCGTGCTTGCGGCTTGCGATTATGCCGATATTGCACATGATGGCATCACCCGAAAAAGTGGTGAACCGTATATTCTGCACCCTATCGCGGTGAGTAGCATTCTTGCCCATATGCGCCTGGATGCAGAAACCCTGATGGCTGCCCTTTTACATGATGTCATTGAAGATACTGACTTCAATAAAGAAGACATCACTGAAAAATTTGGACGTACCGTTGCAGAACTGGTCGATGGTGTCACCAAACTCAGCCATTCCAGTGATAAAGAATATAATAAAGCTGCATCCTTCCGTAAAATCCTGCAAGCCACACTACAAGACCCACGTGTCATTATTATTAAACTTGCAGACCGTTATCACAATATGACTACACTGGGTTCATTACGCCCAGATAAACGTCGGCGTATTGCCCAGGAAACCTTTGATATTTTTGTTCCGATGGCCCGTATTGTCGGCATGAATGAGATGGCAGACAATTTAGAACATTTGTGCTATCAAAATCTTGACCTCGATATGTTTAATAACGTGCAAGAAGCATTATTTCAAACCAAACCCAAACGCTGTGAATATCAAAGCATTTGGGAAAAAAAACTCACTGAACTACTGCAGCAGCATCACATTTCAGGGCGTATTAAAAAGAAAAATAACAATATCGAATTACTGCGTCACTTCGTTAAAAATGATATCAATCTGCAAGAACTGACTCATAGTCATGCTTTTGAAATTATTTTACAAAGCATTGCTGACTGTGACCGATTGGCAGAAATTTTACGGGAAAATTTCCAGATTCTGCATTACGAAGATCATATTCGCCGTCCGCTTCCCGGTGGCAACCAATCGCTGATGATGCGTTTAAAAGGTGAAAAAACGACTTTATCCCTGACCATTCAAACAGAGCTGATGCGTAAAGCGGCCCGTTTTGGTGTGGTTTTAGGTGAAAATGCGCCACAAGCCTGTCGTTCAGCCATTCAAGCTTCAATGCAAAACCTTAATGTACTGATTGATGAGGCCTGTGCGAAAACAACATTTAGCGATCTGTTAGATTATTTGCATCAAGAAAAAATTTGGGTTTATACCCCGCATGGCAATTTGCATGAACTCCCTCAAGGGGCAACAGCAGTCGATTTTGCTTATTCAGCCAGTCTGTTTTTAGGCAATCATGCGGTAGGTGCAAAAATAAACGGTGAAACCAAGCCGCTTTCAACACCCCTAATTAGCGGGCAAGTGATTGAGATTATTACCGATGTCTTGGCCACTCCAAATCCTGACTGGCTCAGTTTTATTAATACTCAAAAAGCACGTCGCGCTTTACAAAATATTTTACGTGATCAGGATATTGAAGAGCAGCAGCTAGTGGGCCAGCAAGCTCTAAATCGTGCACTGAAACTGTTTAATCGCTCGATAAAAGACTTAACCGAGGCAGACTGGATTGATATCTTGCAATGGCGGCATATTGAATCTAAAGAACAGTTATTTGAACAGGTTGCGGTCGGAGATTTGCTTCCCCAATTGGTCGCCAACCATCTGTTTGCGCAAGACCAGAGTTTAGAAACTCAATCCTCAACTCGCCTGATTCAAGGGACTGAAGGTGTGGACGTCAAATATGCCCATTGCTGCAATCCCGTTCTTGGAGACCCCATTCAGGGACATTTATCGCGTCGTGGACTCATTGTACATCGTGCCCGTTGTCACAACCTGCTACACGAACAACATCAGCATCCAGAAAACATTATGCCTTTGCAATGGGCCTCTGAAGATGCCGATGATATAAGCTTTACTGCCTATTTAAGCATTGATATGGCAATGAATGATGAACAAATTTCTGAACTCATCTACCAATGCCGTAAAGAAAAAACTGGCGTAGAAATGGTATATAACCATGAAGGCAAAACCTACGTGAATATTGTGGTGCATAACCGCAAACAAATTGCGCAAATCATTCGTGACTTACGCATGCATTTTGGTTTTCCGCGCATTACCCGTTTAGCCCAACCAATTAATATTACAGAAGCATCTAAAGCAAGTTAATTCAATCATATGCAACCTTTTTGACTGATATACGCTATGATGTATGAAGATGATATAAGGAGAAATCAATGACCCGTCAAGTAATCCATACGGAAAATGCACCAGCAGCAATTGGTACATATTCTCAAGCGATTTTAGTTGAAAATACACTGTATCTTTCAGGTCAAATTGGCTTAGATCCTTACAGTATGGAATTGGTTGAAGGTATTGAAGCTCAGATTCGTCGTGTGTTTGATAATTTAAAAGCAGTCTGTGAAGCAGCCGGTGGTTCTTTAGCCGATATCGCCAAACTGAACATTTTCCTCACCGATCTTTCACACTTCCAGTTGGTGAATCAGATTATGGGTGAGTACTTTGCACAACCCTACCCTGCACGTGCCGCGTTAGGTGTAGCCAGTCTGCCTAAAGATGCTTTAGTGGAAATGGATGGTGTGGTTATTATTAATAAATAAAATCAGATAGTTAAATAATTGTTTAAAATACCACCGATCAAGTGGTATTTTTTTATTCAAAAACCCAATAAATAAGAATGAGATTTCAAATGAATTTCATTGACAAACGATAATAATTATCAATAATATTACTTATCCTATTTCACTATTGTGGCTAGTTGAAAATGTACGTTTGTTTATGTCGTGGTATTACCGATCAAGATATTAAAGATGCTGTAGCAAATGGCGCTGAAAGCTTTCGTGAAATTCGCGACTTGCTTGATTTGGGTACCTGTTGTGGTCGCTGTGCTCCCGAAGCTCGCGCCATCATTAGTGACGAACTCTCAGAAATTGCTGCCCGTATATCGATAGCCGCTTAAATACTATAACCATAATAATCAAAGTTTAATGGTCGAGAGATCATCTTCCTCCCCCGCTTATGACTCTAAGCGGGTTTTTCTTATCTATTCTTCCATTTAACCTTTAGTCATTTTGAGTCCGATTTTCATTTGCCGTTCATTGACATCTTCACCCACCTAAAGGAAGGGGATTCCTACAACTAGACGCTCATGTCCGAGCGCGAGAATGTTCAGTGCGGAATTTATATCCCGATTTTTATGGAAT
>NZ_JAZQPV010000114.1:0-2438 GCF_045628685.1 Acinetobacter sp. | reverse complement strand
TTGTTCACCTGTTTTTTTATATCCTCCACCATTGGATAAGTAGGTTTGAACAACTTTCAGTTTAAATTCTTGAGAATGTTTAGCCATAGAAAAGCACCCTTCAAATTAGATTAAGTGTCTAACTTTCGGGGTGCGGTTCATTATATTAGGCTTCTTCATATGGGGTGCTTCGGTATTAACCTCTGTTACGTCTCACACGCGTCTTATAATTTCGAAGATACCTATTTTTAATTTAGATTTTTCAGAAAATTTAATTGATATTGCAGATTTTTAGGAAAATAGGGTTCAAAGTAAGGATCAAAATGATCTGCTTCCATTTCGATCACCTGAAGTAATGGATTATTTACTCTTTCTATTTTTTCAGGAACAAACGGAGCAACAGTATCTTGCGTTGCTCCAATGATTAGCATGGGGATTTTTACATCTTTTAATCGTTTCCAGGGGCGGTAAAAGCCCATAGTTAAAAGAGAACGTGCAGTCACACGATTATCATATTTTTGGTCATGTGCATTGAGTGCCAGCTGTAGTGCATTCCAGGCGCCATCACGATCCATCGACCCAAATGCTCCTTTTTCAGATATTGTCGGTATGCAAATTCGAGTACCGGGTTTTACAGAATCGGCCATACCATAACTTAAAAATTTCAGCATTTGCTTAAATGGAACTGAACGTACTGTACTTACTCCATCCAGCATCGGTACTTGGATAATCGCGCCCTTCAGGTCTGGATGTTGTGAAACCAGATCGACCACATGACCTCCCCCAAACGATGTGCCCCAGACAATAATATGATGTGCATTGATTTGAGGTAAATTTTTTAAATGTGCTAATGCGCTATTCACCGTCTTTACACGTCGCCACGGATTAATATCTTGACGTGGTAAGCCACCACTTAAACCCCATCCTGGGTAATCAAACTCCATAACTGCATAACCCTCAGCCACAAAGTGATTGATAAAGGATGTCGTTAAAGCACCTTGTACACTCCCCCAACCACCGACCATCAAAATGGCAGGCAATCCTTTGTTTTTGATATCAACGGGAACATGAAGTGTTGCCGAGCATGGAATGCCATCCGTTACAAATGTAGATTTATGGATAGATTTTTGAATACTTGATGTATCGGGATATTTACGGTTCGACATATATTTTGACCTGATCTCAGATATAACGATGACAACGTTCCATCTTGTTTTTATTTAAAAATACACGAGAAGAATAAGTTTATTTTCATCAATCCTCAGTGCACCATTATTCTTGTTTGGTTATCTTGAATGCCATTCAAGATAACTCATTTTAACTATATTCTTGAATAGCATTCAAGAAATATTTACGATGCAGTCTTTGAATTGTTTTATTGGTCGCAATTCAACCTTTTTAGAAGAGTGAGAAATTTTGATGGCTCGTAATAAGCGCGTACAGGATCGTGAAGAAAAACAAGAAGAGATCATCCATGCTGCACGTGCTTTGTTTTTAAACGAAGGCTATGACGCAACTTCGATCAATCGTATTGCAATCGAAGTTCAGGTTGCACCGAATACCATTTATTGGTATTTCAAAAATAAAGATGAACTCTTGGTGAGTATTCTTAATGCTGAATTAACCAAACATTTGAATGCATATATGTTGCAGCCGACTCAAGATCCTACTGAACGTTTAATTTGGGTAGTCGATCAACTTCAATTAGCGAATCGCTTAGTCAGCACGGTACATGCAAGATTAAAATTTTCTACAGAACTACGAGAGTGGCATGAACAATTTCATCTCTTGGTGGAGGGCTTACTTCGATTAGAGCTACAGAAACTTGGTATGGCGAATGATCAGATTGAGACAAAAGTAAAAATTGCGGTTTTCACAATTGAAGGGCTTTTAGCCCATCAACTTTCTGAGCAAGAGAAACGAGCTATTTGTGCAGCATTAGTTTCTACTTCTTAAGTTAATAAAGGATAGAAGTAAGTTATAAAGTTTCCTCAGACTGTAAGAATTTCTAAAATTAACATAATGGCTGTTATATGAAATAAAAATATAGAAACCACTTTGAGAAGTTACTTAATAAAAAAAATAGTTTGACCACCGGTATCACGTTGACTAATATTTTAACTGTGATGCAGCACGTAGGGTTGGCTACTAGCCACCATGTCCGCTACTGCATTAGCACTTGGTTTGTAATTAGTAGTAAGAATAGGCGGCAACTTTAAGTTGTCACTTATTTTTTTGACACTCTCAAAAATAGCATTATCTATTTTATTCGTAAGCATCCAACGTGGCGTGTCTCTTCTAATTAATGTAAGTTTGGAGTGTAGTGGTCAACAAATATTGGACACAGTTTTAAGTTTTTGTTCAGCCGCAAAAGGGCTGATACCATTATTAAATTGATGTGGTCGTATCCGATTGTAGTATTCCATCAGATACAGCCCTATATCTAGTTTTGCTTCCTC
>NZ_JAZQPV010000113.1:0-5065 GCF_045628685.1 Acinetobacter sp. | reverse complement strand
AGGTTTAAACCTGCAGTTGTTAGTATTTGTAAACTTGTAGATAGAATATGTTTCATAGGAGCTCCTTATGCGTATTTATTTGTGCGGCGGCGCGGTTCGTGATGAGTTGTTGGGCTTGACGCCGAAGGACTTTGATTATGTTGTTGTCGGTGCTACGCCGCAAGACATGATCGAACAAGGCTTCGAGCAAGTCGGTGCCGACTTCCCAGTCTTCTTGCATCCCAAAACCAAAGACGAGTACGCCTTGGCCCGCACCGAGCGAAAGTCAGGTACTGGCTACCATGGCTTCGTCGTTGACTTCGACCCCAACATCACCGTGGAAGACGACTTGTGGCGTCGTGACTTGACCATCAATGCGATGGCAAAATCCGCGGACGCCACAATCATCGACCCCTTTGGTGGTCAAGGTGACTTGACCACCAAGACGTTGCGCCACGTTTCTCCAGCCTTTGCTGAGGACCCGTTGCGCGTCATCCGATTGGCACGCTTTTACGCTCGCTACAGCGACTTTTCGATGGCAACCACGACGATCGCGCTGGCACAGGAAATCGTGACTGCCGGCGAGTTGGATCACTTACCAAACGAACGGTTCTGGGCCGAGTTGGAGAAGGTAATGGGTGAAAAACGCCCTGACCGCTTCTTCATGGCGTTGTTGACCTTCGGCGCTGATAAGCAGGTGCGTTTCTTCCGCGAGCTGTACGGTGCCTTGGACGTTCAGTGCATTGCTAAGATGATGCAGGTTTCTGACATTGTAACTCAGCAGATCGAGGCCCCTGCTGATCGCTTGATGTTCCACACCGCGATGTTTGCTTTGCATGCCTCACGCACTATCAAGACCGCACCGAGTCGCACGCAAAAGTTGTACGAGAACATTGAGACAGTTCGCCAGATGGGCCCTGCAACCGTCGATGGTGTCTTTGAAATCTTGAAGCGCGCGAAGGCATGGTCACAGGGCACCGAGATGGACGACTTGATTAAGGCTGTTGAGATGTTAGCAGCTTCTGACGAGCCGTTGTACGTGAGCGCGGGCATGTTGCGGGCAGCTGTAACCGAAACGAAGAAGGTCATGGCTGAGGAGTTCGCTCCCAAGTTCGGTGGTAAAGCACTGGGCGAAGCTATTGAGAAAGGCAGGAAATCCAAAATTGCTTCAATTTTGGCCATCAAATAAATCAAACCATTAGGAATTTTATGAAACAAATTTTATTAGTTTTAGCGCTGAGCGCTACGCTTCCCGCGCTCGCTCAGCAGGCGCCACAATCAAATACTGTTGGCGATAACAGTAAGGTGGATCAACAAATCATCGGCGACACCACATCGACAGCTGATCACACGAACAGCGTCTCGACCCAGCTGGGCAACAGCGCGAACAATAATGGAGCGAGCATCGACACCAAGGTTGACACTCGCGACCAGAACACGAACAATGTCAGCAGCGGGGCTAACGCGTTCGGAAATCAATCGGACAACAAATCCAGCGCTACTGCCTCGAATGGTAATCAAACCCTTGGCCAGGCCAACACCGGCAACAGCACGATCGGTAATACGACCAGCTCAAGCGGCGGTAATGTTCTGGGTGGAGCATCAGCTACCACAGGGCCCAACGCTAACCTCAACACGAACACCAATGCCGGCGGCTCTGCAACCACCAACGGAAGTAACGTTGGCATCAATGGCCAGGAGCAGGGGATAAACCACAGTGGTAATGCTGACGTAAAAACCAGCAACAGCCAAGGGCAGTCTAGCGCGAATCGCAACACGCAGAATACATCTGCAGGCAATGGAGCTGGTTCCGGCAATATGACGTCCAACACCACCAACGTAGACGCTGCTGACCGCAGCTCAACCAACTACCGTGCAACAGCTTGGGCGCCAGTTATTCTAGGCCAAGCTGCACCAGCCCTAGCTGCTGGCAATGTAATCATTTACCCTGGGCAATGCGGCCCGCGCCATGAACTGAGAAAGATCGATGTGACAACCACTCACCATGGCGTTATTTGGGATAGTGAGAAAAAACAAGGCTTCGACTACAGCATTGTTCCAGCAGAACATCCATTCATCGAACGCGGCGAGTACCTGATGGGCCATCAGGTCATAGAATACACTGCAATAATTGGTACATCAAGTGGTGGTTCGTTCTCGCTAGGCGGCTTCGGTTCTGGTGGTCAGGCGGCGCAGGGTGGGGCAGCTTCGAATGGTCAAGTTCAACAAATCGTCCAGCGCGTTTCACTTCGTGAATGCGTTTATGCAACTCGCAAGACGACACCGGAAATTGAAATAAAAGAGCGTGTCATCCTCAGAGAAGTTCCTGTAAAGAAACCTCTCGAATAATTCAAAAATAAAACGGCAAACTTTTCAAGTTTGCCGTTTTAGGAAAAGAATATGCTTTCAATTATTGTTAACGTCGCACTTGCTACGTTATGTGTCATCAGTCCTGTAGAAACCCAAGAGTGTTATCCCGTTCTAATTGGTGGTGACACACCAAAGGGTGAGTTTCAATTGCAACAGCGATTAACAGACGCAAAGGGATATGGTGGAGATGTTCTTCAATTTAAGGAAGAAGGTGAAGAAATCTTTGCAATTCATCGCGTGTGGACTCTCCGCCCTTGGGAGAAGCGACAGGAGCGATTAAACAGTCCTGATCCAAAAATGAGAAGGATCACACGCGGTTGCATCAATGTTGATCCAGAAATTTACGAAAAACTAGTTGATTGCTGCTCTGCAGCTAAGTTAACTATTGAGTGACTTTTTGCATTTCAGATTCACCTGGGACACCCAGTCATACTCAGTAAAATTAGTGTAACACCTTACACTAATAAAGCGCGAATAACTCTGGGTGTCCCAGGTGAGACCTGTTTAAGCTAACACTACGCTATATTAAAAATGCTATAATGTACCTATTATTAAAAGGAGTATTAAATGAGTAATCTGTTAATAGCGTTGCTCGTTGGAGCAGGCATTGTTGGCGTAGTTTTGATTCATGGCGCACTCAACGCCCGGCGCGAAAAGAAACTGCGCGAGGTACGCGAGCGCATGGAATCTGCGCTTGCTGGCGTAACCATGCTTGCAGCACGGGCTCGTAACAATCGCAGTGCCGCCTCACCGGTTTCATCAACCAAGACTCAATCGTCGAACCAATCGTCAAGTTCACCATCAATGAATTACACAAACCCAAGCTTCGACACGACTGCTGTGCCGACGATGAACTGGGGCGATAATGACGATCATCACAAGTCGACGACAAAGTTTCATGGTGGCGGCGGAACGTTTGATGGTGGTGGTGCAAGCGGTGATTGGGATAAACCAATGAGCCACAGCCATTCTAACCATGACGCCAGTGGGCATTCCTCACATGATTCAAGCTCGTCCAGTTACGATTCAAGCTCGTCGTCATCTGACACGAGTTCTTCAAGTTACGACTAACCCAGATGTGGGAGCGACGCGTCGCGCGCCACCAAAAAAGCTTCGCGCGCATGCACGTGTAGTTCGCGCTTCGCGTTATAATGGAGAGAGATGAACATGGGCAGCATTCAAACCAAATTCAAGTTGCTAGCCGCAGAGGTCAATGAGCAGCATTACTACCCTCAGCTCTTCGCTGAAATACTAGTGGCCCACGACATGGGCCCTGATGGCATCGCCAGCGAGTCCTACGAAGACAAGAAAATTATTCACATGTGCCACGACTTCTGGGAAGCTCTTCCCGATTCACCTTCAATCCGGCGTGAGCCGTTTTTCGCGCTGTGTAACATCGCTGAAAGGATCTTTGACTGATGGGTATCATCAAGATCTATGAGCGAGGTTCAAAGAAAGTGAAGAAGAAGCCAGGCTGGAAGGAACGTGAGGCTGAGGAGAAGGCCTGGCTTGATGGCATCAACAAGATGAAACTGCTGCCAAGCAACAAGAAGGTGAAACACACAAACTCACCAGCGCCAAAGAAGATGCCTTCACTTCGCGTTGAGCTAGAAACCAAGCAACGCACATCAGGCGAGTCAGTGGTAGTTCCAGGTATTGCAGGCACAACGAAGAAAGTAATGCGTCCTGAGATTGAGTACAAGGATAATCCTGAAATGCTTGAACGCGAGTTAAAGGCCCGCGAGCGTGTATTCCCAGTTGCGCCTGGGTATAATAAATCCGGTGATATGCTAGTGACGCCTGAGATGATGAAAGATATTAGGACTGGCGGCGGACGACGCCGCTCATAACTGAAAAGGATTACAACATGCTGACCATCGCCGTTGTCGTATTCATCGCTCTCATTATCTGGGCTATTCATGAGTCGACTTAAGGAAATCGCGAAGGACCTCATTACAGGTAAGATCGTTCTCTCTGAGGCCGAGCTTGCCAACGAACGTATCAAGGTTTGCCAAGAGTGTGATGCATTTCGTAAGATGACGAGAACTTGCTCTGTTTGCAATTGCTTTATGGATTTAAAAACAAAGATGCTCCATGCGAGCTGCCCTATTGAACTTTGGTAAGAGAGAAAAATATGACAACGTGCTACATCGTCGAGGTGAAACTCGACGGCAAAATCTGTTACATGGGCCAAGGTGGCCACATTGGCAGTATCCCCAAGTTCTTCAACGCTGCGCCTCGCGTAAAGAACCTGCTGCTTGAAAACAGAACAGCGTATGGGAACTTGAAATTCAGCAGCGCATCCCACAAAGACAAAACCACCGTCATCCAGATCAAGAACTTGGAATTGGGTCTCAAGGGTTCTTTCGCGACGCTGATGACCTACGACGAGTTCATGGCCCGTGACTTCTCTGCCAGTGGACTGAAAATTCCGAACAACCCGCGTGCAATCTACATGATCGAGCTTGCACAACCTGCACTGCAGCTCGCAGAAAAGACGACGCCAAGCTACGTGAAGCTGGCCGGCAAAGGGCGCCACCACAAGTTCGGTCATCAATGGAACACTGGTGGACATCTTCGTTCCCACATCACAAGCCGATTTGGCCGTTTGAGCACCACCTACAAGGGCGCGAAGGTCCTTGAGATTGAGATGAACGATGATGGCTTCACACCGAAGCAGGTGAAGACCTATCCGATCCTTGACTTCTACTGCGCG
>NZ_JAZQPV010000112.1:0-16777 GCF_045628685.1 Acinetobacter sp. | reverse complement strand
GTACCTCTTTTCGCCTACTTTTAGATTTTTAATCACTCTGTCAGTAGAAAAAAATATCTTTTCTGCTTGCACCATAATCTAGTCACCATATAAAAATTATAGCCACATTTAAGTAAGTGACTTAATAGTGACTAAAAAAATCATAGCACTGTATGAATATATTGAACACTATTGAATAACCACCAGACAATAAAAAAGCACTAAGTTACTAAAACTCAATGCTATTTATTTACATATTGGAATCTATTAGAACTTACTGAATAACACCATAAATTGAGATTACTTTCCAATACAGAACGATCCAAAGATTTTACCTAACAAATCATCTGCACTAAATTCACCGGTAATCTCAGCCAAGGCATTTTGTGCCAGACGCAAAGACTCCGCCACCAGCTCACCCGCCTGATACACCACCAACTGCTCATGCGCTTCTGCAAGATACACTTGAGTGCGTTTCATTGCGTCTAAATGGCGGGTACGCGCAATAAAGGTATCTTCCTCTGGCTGGAAGCCTGCATGTGCTGTAATCGCATCTATAAGCGACTGAACACCAGTTTCCTGCTTGGCAGAAACCGTAATATGACGGAAGCCTTGATAATCGCCAATTTCAGCTGAAGTACCGGTTAAATCACACTTGTTGGCGATCAACATCAAACGACGTGGTTCAAGATGTTCGGCAAAATAGTTTTGTGCCAGTTGTAATGGATCTTCACCCTGGCTTAAGTCATACACCAACAATAACAAATCGGCTTGTTCAATTTCTTTAATGGCGCGGCGAATGCCTTCTTTCTCGACAATATCTCCGGTTTCACGCAGACCGGCAGTATCAGTTAGGGTAATTGGCAAGCCATTTAAGGTGATTTTTTCATGCAGCACATCACGGGTGGTACCAGCAATATCGGTCACAATCGCACGTTCATTTCCGGCCAAAGTATTCAACAATGAGGACTTACCTGCATTGGGTTTGCCAGCAATCACCACCTGTAAGCCTTCACGCAGCAACTGGCCTTGACGAGCAGACTTTTGTACTGCAGTCACAGAGCTTTGCACATCTTCAAGCAAAGCCAGAATTTTACCATCGGCCAAAAAATCGATTTCTTCTTCTGGGAAATCAATGGCAGCTTCTACATGTAAACGTAGATGAATCAATTTTTCTAAAACGGTATTGACTCGGGTCGAGAAAGCCCCTTGCAAAGAACGGACTGCAGAACGTGCAGCCGCCTGTGAAGTTGCATCAATCAAATCGGCAATCGCTTCGGCCTGCACCAGATCCAGCTTGCCATTTTCAAAGGCACGCATGGAAAATTCACCGGCCTTGGCCGCAATTGCACCCAGTTCCAATAAACGGCCCAGCAGGGCATTTTGAATCACTGGACCGCCATGACCTTGCAGCTCCACCACATCTTCACCGGTAAATGAGTTTGGATTGGGAAAACAAATGGCTAAACCTTCATCCATGACTTCGCCCGCTGCATCATAAAACTGACGGAAGCCGGCAAGACGAGCTTTGGGTAAAGTCTTTTGCGTCAAAGCTTCTGCAATGGCATAGGATTTCGGACCTGACAGACGAATCACCCCTACACCACCACGTCCGGGCGGAGTTGCAATTGCAGCAATCGTTGTTCGGTTTTGCATAAAATTCACCTAAAAAATCCCAAATCACAGCCAAATAAAAATCCGCCTAAGATTACCATCTTAAGCGGATTTATTCAGCTATTCGCAATCAGTCGTTACTTAACAACGTCACGTTTTTCGCGTTCTTTCGCAACACTTTTGTTGATCAAGCTTTGCTGCAAGATGGTAATACTGTTGTTGACAATCCAGTACAACACCAAGCCCGCAGGGAAGAACAACATAAATACAGTGAAGATAATCGGCATGATTTTGAAGACTTTCGCCTGCATTGGATCAGCCGGTTGTGGATTTAAAGACTGCTGAATGAACATGGTCAGACCCATCAATAACGGCAGGATAAACCAGGGATCCATTGCAGATAAATCTTGAATCCAGCCTAACCACGGTGCATGACGAAGTTCTACAGACTCCATCAATACCCAGTACAAGGCCAAGAAAATTGGCATTTGTAACAGCAGTGGCAAACAACCTGATAATGGGTTGACTTGTTCACGTTTATACAAAGCCATCATTTCTTGCGAGAAACGCATGCGGTCTTCACCGAATTCTTCTTTCATGCGTTGCATTTCAGGTGCAATCACACGCATTTTCGCCATTGAGCGATAGCTTTTAGACGACAATGGCCAAAGAATCAGTTTTACCAGTACAGTCAATAAGATAATTGACCAACCCCAGTTACCGACAATGTTATGGAAGAACTGTAGACCGAGGAACAATAGCTTCGCAATTGGCCATAACCAGCCATAATCTACGGTTTGGTTTAGACCGATCGCCAAATCTTTCAGTTCAGACTGAATTTTAGGACCTGAATAGAAAGTCGCATCTACTTCAGCTGCAGTACCGGCAGGGACATTAATCATCGGTGAAGTGAAACCGATAATATTCATGTTATCTGTCGATTGACGCGATTCTAATTTGGCACTATATGGCTGACCATTGGCTTGCGTCAGTTTAAGATCACCTGGAATCCAGGCACTAACGAAATAGTGTTGCACCACTCCAACCCAGCCGCCTTTTGCTTCAACATTCAATTTTTCTTCATTAAAGTTGTCAAATTTAAGCTTGTTGTAATGTTCATCAGGTGTACCCCAAGCACCACCCAGGAATGTCCCAAGCGTGAAGATCCCTTGATCAGATTTACCCGGATCATCCGAATTGTCACGTTTGATTTGACCAAACATTTGGCCTTGCCAATTCTGAGCACTACGGTTCACAACTTTGTGGTTTACAACAATCGGGTATTCACCTTGCTTAAAGGTAAAAGTTTTGATGATTTCTACACCATCAGGCGTTTTATAAACCATTGGTACCGATAAAACTTTAACCGCTTTACCATCTTTGGTTTTTTCAGCTTTAGCATCAGCCAAAGTATAAGTTGCTTTTTCAACTTCATACACCGGACGACCATTACGGTTACTGTCCGGTCCATTTAAACCAATCAGGCCAGACTGAGCGACGTAGGTACGTTTCGCATCACTTTCCAGCATGACAAACGGTTCATCGCTGTCTTTATTTTTGTCATGATTGAGTAATTCAATACGAACAATGTCACCACCTTTAGGATTGATCCAAAGATGATAAAGGTCAGTTTGTACTGAAATAAGCTGTTGACTTACAGGTGCTGTGGCATCTGTTGTGGTTTGCTGAGTGGCAATATTTGCTTGAGGCACGTCAGACGCTGCTGGAGCTGTTTGAGCATTTGGCAAATCTGCAGATACTTCATGTGAAACTACAGCAGCTTCTTGCTGCGGTTTAGTCTCTGCATGACCATAATCTTTTTGCCAAGCCAAAATAAGCAAATATGCGACGACAAACATAGCCCCTAGAATTGCAAACCTGGCCCATTGTTGCATATCTATTATCCCAAGTAGTTAGAGTGATTTCGGTTCAATAAACGATCACGAAAGGGTACAGCAACGTGAAGCGTTTGAGAATCCATTTGCTGAAATGAAATAAAACGAATTGCTTTTGGGGGAACAGGGTCGTAACCCGAGCCACCCCACGGATGACAACGACAAATACGTTGAGTAGCTAACCACGCACCACGCACAGCACCATAACGATGGACTGCTTCTAAAGAATATTGAGAACATGTTGGAATATAACGACAGCGGGGTCCCAATAAAGGACTAATCGCGATCTGATAGAATCGAATCAACCAATGCAGTAAACGTACCATTGGCCTTCTCTACTTTTGTGGGGAGGGAGCTATCTTTTTATGCTTATTGGCAAGGCGTTGCAATTTCTGCCAAGCAAATTGTAATTGCTGTTGCAATTCTGCATTAGGGATTGCTTCAATGCCGACTTTAGGCATGACCACAATATCTAATAAATCTAATTGCTGTTGATGTAGGCGAAAACTTTCGCGAGCAAGACGTTTTACTCTATTTCTTTCATGTGCGCGACGCACTTTTTTCTTGGCAACAACAATGCCCAAACGGCTGGAAGGCTGTTCGGAATTTTTTGCCAAAAATAAGAAATGGGGTTGATGCACTTTAAAAAGCGCACCATCAAACACACTTTTATAATCGGCAGCACAGCGTATGCGTACGTCTGTGCTGAAGCCATAAAGTGTCATGACACCCAAAATCGTAATAACTTAACTAATTAAACAGTTAAGCTATGACGACCTTTTGCACGACGACGAGCTAATACTTGACGACCAGCTTTAGTAGCCATACGAGCACGGAAACCATGAACACGCTTACGCTTTAATTCTGATGGTTGGAATGTACGTTTCATATTGAAACTCCAAAAATGATCTTCTATGAAGGTTCGCGATTTTAGTGGTCATTCGGTGAGCTGTCAATCAAAAACAAACTTTCTTTCAAAATAAGGGCTTTTTAATTCAAAGATGAAGAATAGTAAATTTTTAATCTGATAAAAAATTGTTTTAATTTTACGCACAATATAAGTTGTTGATTAATAATACAACATAAGTTATAAACAGAAATATTCACAATATTATCCACAACTTAATGTTAATAAGATTATTTACCTGTCTTTTGAATTTAAATTTATAAATATCTAAAGTTATCCCCATGTGTAGAGGTTCTTATAATTAAATTCAAATTTATAAATTTAAATTTATTACTATTAGGGAGCTGTTTTTCTGTGGAAAAGCCATTTTTATTTTTTATAAACAATGTTTTATATTGTGGGTATCTATGTTTTTATGAATGTATTAAATTGTGGATAACTTTGTGATATATTTTATCCACAGCTTGCGGATAAGCTTATCCACATCAGGATTTAAATTTAAATTTAAACTGAGATTTGCTTTTTTAAGTGATATTTCTTTAATTTTGCCATGACAGATGTGGATAACTTCGATAGAATGGCGACCCGCTTGGTCGGGCTCAAAATGATTTTTTATAACTAATGGAATAAATAGGGGTTTCACATGCTTTGGACTGACTGTTTAACTCGTTTGCGACAAGAGCTTTCGGGTAATGTCTTTACAATGTGGATTCGCCCTTTGGTTGCTGAAGAGCTTAACGACACATTAAAACTTTATGCACCTAATCCGTATTGGACCCGTTATATTCAGGAACATCATCTTGAGCTGATCACAATCTTGGCAGAGCAGATGTCTGAAGGCCGGGTACGCAAAGTTGAAATTTTGGTCGATTCCCGTCCTGGTGCCATTCTATCCGCCAATGAACAACCGGCAACCACGACTGCTGCTTTGCAATCGGTTGCCACGCCCATGGCGAGACCGCGAAAAGAAAAAGAAGAATCCATCGCAAAAAATAGTCGTAAGCGCTTATTGAACCCATTATTCACTTTTTCGTTATTTGTTGAAGGTCGCTCAAACCAGATGGCAGCGGAAACCTGTCGTAAAGTTTTAACCCAATTGGGTGCTTCACAACATAATCCTTTATTTTTATATGGCCCGACAGGTCTGGGTAAAACTCATTTAATGCAGGCAGTGGGGAATGCCTTATTACAAGCCAAACCCAATGCGCGCGTGATGTATATGACTGCCGAAAGTTTTGTACAAGATTTTGTCAGCTCATTGCAACAAGGCAAGGTTGAAGAATTTAAGAAAAATTGCCGTTCGCTAGATTTGTTGCTGGTCGATGATATTCATTTACTTGCCGGCAAAGAAGCCAGTTTGGTGGAGTTTTTCTATACGTTTAATGCCTTGCTGGATGAGTCGAAGCAGATCATCTTAACCTCGGATCGTTATCCTAAAGAACTGACTGAACTGGATGCACGTCTGGTTTCACGTTTTTCCTGGGGCTTATCTGTGGGGGTGGAACCACCGGATATTGAAACCCGTATCGAAATTTTGCTTAAAAAAGCGGAAAACATCGGGGTAGAATTGCCGCGTAATTGTGCTTTGTTTGTGGCACAACAGGTTGTCGCTAATGTACGTGAACTTGAAGGCGCACTGAATAAAGTCGTGGCTATTTCACGTTTTAAAGGTACCTCAATTGATTTGGAGGTGGTGCGGGAATCATTAAAGGATGTGCTCGCGATTCGTGCCCGAACCATCAGTACTGAAAATATACAGCGTGTGGTAAGTGAATATTTTCGGATTCCGCTGAAAGAAATTGTCGGTCCCAAACGGACCCGTATTTATGCACGTCCACGTCAGCTCGCTATGGGGCTGGCGCGTGAATTGACAGGGGATAGTTTTCCCGAAATTGGTATGGCATTTGGTGGTCGCGATCACAGTACCGTGATGCATGCCTGTGAGAAAGTATTGAGCCTTCGTGAACAAGATCCGATCTTTAATGAAGACTATAAAAACCTGCAACGTTTGTTGCAAAGTTGAGCGAATTTGATCAAATTCTATTCTTGCAATGCGGCATATTCTGCCGCATAGTACACTGCTAAAAAACAAATTTATTTATTATTTATCTTCAGTAGTTAGAGGAATGTACCGTGCGTTTGAAAATCGCGAAAGAAAGCTTACTTAATGTTCTGTCACATGTCGTAGGAGCGGTTGAACGTCGCCATACTTTAAATATTCTGTCGAATGTAAAAATCCAGGTCAGCAATGAATCCCTCACCATTACCGGTTCAGATCTGGAAGTTGAATTGGTTGCCAGTACCACTTTGGCGGAAGGTGCATGCTTGCAAGTGGGCGAGACTACTGTGCCTGCACGCAAGCTGATGGATATCTGTAAATCATTACCTTCTGCAGCATTGATTGACCTGCAAATTACTGAAGATCGTTGCATTTTAAAATCGGGCAATAGCCGTTTTGTGTTGGGTACTTTACCTGCTGAAGACTATCCGCTATTAAGCACTGAAAATACGCAAGGCACGCAAGTGACGGTGACTCAGCGCGAATTAAAACGCCTGTTTGAAAAAACTGCTTTCGCAATGGCGGTACAAGACGTACGTTTTTATTTAACCGGTACCTTGCTTGAAATTGATCAAAACCAACTTCGTGCAGTCACCACTGATGGTCACCGTTTAGCTTTATGTGAAACCGCAGCAACCTCCACTGCGACACAGCCCATCCAAGCGATTGTGCCCCGCAAAGCAGTAGCAGAATTACAACGCCTGCTCAGTATTGAAGATGAACAATTATCTTTGCTGATTGGTCGTGAATTATTGAACGTGACCATTAGTGCACCAAGCCGCGACAAAGAACAGGGCAATATCACGGTGCGTTTCACCACCAAATTGATTGATGGGAAATTCCCGGATTACCGTCGTGTGATTCCACGTGGTGGCGATAAAAATGTATTGATCGCACATGATGTATTTAAACAGTCCCTGCAACGTGTCGCAATTTTGAGTAATGAAAAATTACGTGGCGTATTCCTGAATTTCAGTACCGATTCTTTGCAGCTTCGCGCCAATAACCCGGAGCAAGATGAAGCGATTGAAGATCTAGCCATTCAATATGCAGATTCACCGATGGAAATGTCATTCAATGCGCAATATTTATTGGATGTATTGGGCGCTTTGGATGGTGATGATGTCTATATGACCATGACTGAAGCCAACCAATCGGTATTGGTGCATGATCCGGCACAGCCAGATCAAACCTATGTTGTCATGCCAATGCGGGTTTAATTTGCAGATTTTTAACACGATCAGATTATGTTTATCACGCGTTTAAATATAGAGCGTGTTCGAAACTTAAAAACGGTTGCACTTCAAGAATTGCAGCCGTTTAATGTCTTTTATGGTCAAAATGGTTCAGGCAAAACCTCGGTTTTAGAAGCGATTCATTTGCTGGCGACAGGACGTTCTTTTCGAACCCATATTCCAAAAAACTATATTCAAAATGAAAAAAATGACGCGATTGTTTTTGCACAATCTGCGACTGAAAAAATTGGCATGCAAAAATTTTTATCCGGTGAACAGCTGATTAAAGTTAATGGTGATCATATTGCAACCCAGGGGCAACTAGCTAAAATATTGCCTTTGCAGCATATTGATCCACAAAGTACCGATATTATCGATTATGGAGCCAAACCACGTCGCCAATTGATTGACTGGTTGATGTTCCACGTGGAACCGGATTTTTATCATGCCTGGCAGTATTATTCGCGCGCTTTAAAACAACGCAACAGTTTGTTGAAATCGAAACGAAACCTGAGCCTGAATGATTTAGAGCCATGGAATAAAATGCTGGCTGAATATGGTGAAATGCTGCATTCACAGCGCAGTGGAATTGTGGAACAGTGGAAAGTCTATTTTGAGCAGGGTTTAAACCAATTATTGCCCAATCTGGATATTCAGATGGAATATGTTCCCGGTTTCCATAGCGAGCAGGGCTTGCTGCATGACTTAACGATGCATCATCAAAAAGACCTCGATCGGCGTTATACTGAGTATGGTCCACATCGCGCAGATTTACGTTTAAAAACAACGCTGGGCGATGCTGAGGTGGTGCTTTCACGCGGTCAAAAAAAGCTGCTGATAGTCGCCTTAAAACTGTCACAGATTGCAATGCTGCATGCTTGTAACAAGGAAACTGTGGTATTATTAGATGATGTGACAGCAGAATTAGATTTAACTGCACAACGACGATTAATTGAGCGATTGAGCCAGTTGGGTAGTCAAGTTTTTATTACCACTTTAGAGCATGAATCAGTAAAAAAACATTTACATGATTTGTCTATTTCATATCAATTATTCAATGTTGAAAACGGTCAAGTTCAAGTTGTTGTGCAATAGTTTTTTAGATTTTACCCATCTTTGGATAGACCTATATTTCACTAGGGAGAAACCATGAGTTCAGAAGATCAAGCTGCTTCTCAAACAGAACCAACCAATGAAAAGGCTTATGATTCCTCTAGTATCAAGGTATTACGTGGCCTCGATGCTGTTCGTAAGCGTCCCGGCATGTATATTGGTGATACTGACGATGGTTCAGGTTTACATCACATGGTGTTTGAGGTTGTTGATAATGCAATTGATGAAGCCTTGGCAGGTCACTGTGATGAAATCTTAGTCACCATCCATGAAGATGAATCGGTGAGTGTTTCAGATAACGGGCGTGGTATTCCAACTGATATTCACCCCGAAGAAGGCGTGTCTGCCGCTGAAGTTATTTTAACCATTCTTCATGCTGGCGGTAAGTTTGATGATAATAGCTATAAAGTATCTGGTGGTTTGCACGGGGTGGGTGTTTCTGTTGTAAATGCCTTGTCGAGTAAATTATTACTGAATATTCGTCGTGCCGGTAAAGTGTATGAACAAGAATATTCTCACGGCGACCCTGTATATCCGTTACGTGCTATTGGTGAGACTGATGAAACAGGAACAACGGTTCGTTTCTATCCAAGTGAGCAAACCTTTAGCCAAACCATTTTCAATGTTGATATTTTAGCGCGTCGTTTACGTGAACTTTCATTTTTGAATGCCGGTGTTCGTATTGTATTACGTGATGAACGTGTTAATGCTGAATATGTGTTTGATTATGAAGGCGGTCTGTCTGAATTCGTAAAATATATCAATCAGGGTAAAACCCATTTGAATGATATTTTTCATTTTACCAGCCAGGTGCCGGAAACAGGAATTACTGTTGAAGTCGCTTTACAGTGGAATGATACTTATCAAGAAAATGTACGCTGCTTTACCAACAATATTCCACAAAAAGATGGTGGTGCGCATTTAGCCGGTTTCCGTGCAGCATTAACCCGTGGGTTAAACCAGTATCTGGAAAGCGAAAATATTCTGAAGAAAGAAAAAGTTGCGGTGACGGGTGATGATGCACGTGAAGGCTTAACTGCAATTGTTTCAGTGAAAGTGCCAGATCCAAAATTCTCTTCACAAACCAAAGAAAAACTGGTTTCAAGTGAAGTGAAACCTGCTGTAGAGCAGGCGATGAACAAGGAATTTTCTGCTTATTTGCTGGAAAACCCTCAAGCGGCAAAATCAATTGCCGGAAAAATTATTGATGCAGCACGTGCGCGTGATGCAGCACGTAAAGCGCGTGAAATGACGCGTCGCAAGAGCGCCCTAGATATTGCAGGTCTTCCAGGTAAATTGGCGGATTGCCAAGAAAAAGATCCTGCATTGTCTGAACTGTACTTGGTCGAAGGTGACTCAGCGGGCGGTTCTGCAAAACAGGGCCGTAACCGTAAGATGCAGGCGATTTTGCCACTGAAAGGTAAAATCCTGAATGTGGAACGGGCGCGTTTCGACAAAATGATTTCTTCGCAAGAAGTCGGTACACTGATTACTGCACTCGGTTGTGGTATTGGCCGTGAAGAATACAATCCAGACAAGTTGCGTTATCACAAAATCATCATCATGACCGATGCTGACGTCGACGGTTCGCATATTCGTACGCTGCTGTTAACTTTCTTCTTCCGTCAAATGCCTGAACTTGTGGAACGCGGTTATATCTATATTGCACAGCCACCTTTGTATAAATTGAAAAAAGGCAAGCAGGAGCAATATCTCAAAGATAATGATGCTCTAGAAACCTTCCTGATTTCAAATGCGATTGATGATTTATCCTTGCATATCAGCGCTGAATCTCCTGCAATTACAGGTCAAGCACTGGCAAGAGTGATTGAAGATTACCAGGTTTCACAGAAAAGTTTGCACCGTTTAACTGTACGCTATCCTGCAAGTCTGCTGGATGGTTTGTTGGGGCTGGATGCATTTAAGCTTGATCAAAATCATGATGAAGATTATGTGAAACAATGGTCTGAACAGTTACGTGCTGCGATTGAAAAATATCAACCAAGTTTACGCCCTGAAATCAGTTTGGAAGTGTTTGAGAAAGAACATGCTGATGGTTCTAAAGTAGCTCATTTCTGGCCACGTGTGACCATCTATGTACATAACTTGCCGCACTCGTATTTACTTGATTCTGGACTGCTGGCTTCTGGTGAATATAAGCGTTTACTGCAAAATTCGAAGAGCTGGTTTAGCTTGCTTGAAGATGGTGCATATTTGCAGAAAGGTGATCGTAAAATTAATGTCACAACTTTCCATCAAGTATGGCAGCAAATTTTAGCCGATTCACGTCGCGGCATGATGATCCAGCGTTATAAAGGTCTGGGTGAGATGAATGCGGAACAGCTTTGGGAAACGACTATGGATCCTGAAAACCGCAACATGTTGCAAGTTACTATTAATGATGCAATTGAAGCCGATCGTATGTTCTCTTGCTTGATGGGCGACGATGTAGAACCACGTCGTGCCTTCATTGAAGAAAACGCTTTAAATGCAGATATTGACGCTTAATATATTGATAAGTTAAATTGTAAAAAGCATCCTTCGGGATGCTTTTTTTATGCTATTTTTATTTAAATCCGATTAACTTTTAGCCACCTTTGTTTTATAAAAGTGACTTATTCCTCTGTCATGATGAGTTCTGTACCTAGGGACATCATCATGCAATATTACGAGGTTAGTAGCATGGATAATCAGCTGGAACAGATCCGGGATATTTGGAGCAATGCATTTTTTACCGGTAATTTTGAAGTATTGGCGCAGTATGAACATGAACAATTTAAGGTGGTTTATGAGCAGGAAGGTCAGGTTGAAGGCAATTTTACCCGTTATGAGCGCATAGCACACGCGGTTAAAAATGGCGTATGGAAACCACAAAAGCCTAATATTGAATTTGAAGAGTTTAATTTTGACCGAGATTTGAAGCGCTGTAAGGTTCTAATTGGCTTAGAAGATCAGCGACAAATTCAGGAATTATGGGTCAATCAGGATAGGTGGAAAATTATTGAACTCCGGTTTTTAAAATGTAATAAACCACAGCAAGATGACTAAAAAATCTTATTTTTGTAAATGAGGGATGTGGATAACTTTATTTTTTATAAATTAAGAATGTGAAAATTAATTTATCCACAGTTTGATTAAGTTTTTTGTTTTAAATTTAAAGTTGATTTTGTAGTGGTTATGGGTAATTTTTTAAATTTAAAAGTTTGTTTTGAATTTAAAATGAATAGTGGGGGATTTTTGTTAACCATCCTGACATCTTGATAAATGAGGTCACTAAAAAGTGTTGTGTAGCAAAATTAAAAAATCGCAATACAATTTGGAAATCATACTGCGATTAAAAAATAAGCATCACTTTAGTTTTGCTTAAGAGTGATAAATAGACTTATTCGAAAGCACCTTCAAGTTCTTCCAATTCCATCATCAGTTCCAACATTTTTTCTTCAGCTTCAGCCAATTTCGCTTTTAGCTCGGTTTGTTCGTTCATCAGCTTCAACAAATCATCTTTACGATTTGCTTCATATAATGCGCTGTCGCCGAGTAATGTTTCCATCTCATTTAAACGCGGCTGTACTTTGGCAATCTGCATTTCAATTTTTTCAATATTCTTGCGAACAGGACGGCTGAGTTCACGGCGACGCGCAGCTTCTTTACGTTGCGCTTCTTTATCCAGTTTAGAAATTGTAGGTTTAACTTCCACCTGAGATTTTACAGGGGCAGCAGGTTGTTGACCTGATTTCATCATCTCGATGCGGGCTTGGCGTAACCAGTCTGCATAGGCAGCCAAATCACCATCAAACTCACGGCTTTGACCGCCATGAACCAGAATCAGCTCATCACATACACTGGCAATCAGTTGACGTTCATGCGATACCAGCACCACAGCACCTTCAAAATCTTGTAATGCCATGGTTAATGCATGACGCATATCCAAGTCTAAATGGTTAGTCGGTTCATCCAGAATCAACACGTTTGGACGTTGCCATACAATCAGTGCCAGTGCTAGACGCGCACGTTCACCTCCCGAGAAGCTTTCACTTGGGGTATCCATGCGTTCGCCACTAAAACCAAAACTTCCGAGGAAAGAACGCAAGCTCGCTTCACTGATTTTTTTATCGGCAATACGGGACAATTGCAGCATTGGGCTGGCATTACCATCCAAAGCATCCATTTGATGCTGTGCAAAGTAACCGATATTGAGCAGTTCAGAATCTTTACGGATCCCTTGAAGCAGTGGTAAATCACCCACCAATGATTTAATCAGTGTCGATTTACCTGCACCATTCATCCCCAGCAAACCAATACGGCTAGTCGGGGTGATTTGTAGGCTCACATTGGTCACAATCAGTTTGTCACCATAACCAATATCTGCGTGCTCCAGTTCAAGCAGTGGTGAACTCATTTTAGTCGGTTCACGGAATGAGAAAGTAAATGGTGTATCGACATGTGCTGCAGACAACTCTTGCATACGTTCAAGTTGTTTGATCCGGCTTTGTGCTTGTTTTGCTTTGGTGGCTTGCGCTTTAAAACGGTCGATATATTTTTGTAAATGTGCGCGTGTTTCTAATTGTTTTTCATAAGCCTGTTGTTGCTGAGCCAAACGTTCACTACGGGTACGCTCGAAAGTAGAATAGTTGCCGGTATAAAGAACAAGCTCTTGATTTTCAATATGTAAAATATGGTCAGTAATCGCATCCAGAAAATCACGGTCATGTGAAATTAGAATTAGTGTGCCTTCATAGGCTTTTAACCAGTCTTCTAGCCATAAAATTGCATCTAAATCTAAGTGGTTAGTCGGTTCATCGAGTAACAACAGGTCTGAACGGCTCATTAAGGTACGCGCAAGGTTCAGACGCATACGCCAGCCACCAGAGAAACTTGAAACATCCAGTTGTGATTGGTGTTCAAAGAAGCCCAAACCTGCCATCAATTGCGAGGCTTTAGAGGGTGCAGAATAGCCATTGATTTCATCAAAACGACCATATAAATGTGCAAGCTCATCATCGCTTAAGTTTTCTGGATGATCTAATTTGTTTTGAATATCCCAAAACTCTTCATCGCCAGACAAGACAAAATCAATCGCTTTCATATCTAAAGCTTTGATTTCCTGTGCCATATGTGCCACGGTCCAAACTGCAGGACGAGTTAAAGAGCCCCCATCCGATTCCATACCACCGAGCAGTGCTGAAAATAGCGTGGATTTTCCTGCACCATTTACACCAGTTAAACCAATTTTCCAGCCTGGATGGAGTTGCATGGATGCTTTTTGAAATAAAACACGTCCACTGCGACGTATAGAAAGTTGATCTAACTGAATCATTAAAATATCTAAATGAGAAAATGGTGTGCATATTCTAAAGGAAGTGGCGGAGAAAAGAAAAAGACTGAGAGCTTATTATGGGATAAAAGAAGGGTTTTAACTAAATAAATAAACCTGTGACAATTTGTGTAAAAACCGGCCTTTTATCAGAAACAGAACTACTTCTATATTTTTACCGTTAAAACAACAGTATAGTAATTTTATAAAGGAATATAGAAAAAGAATTAGGCATTATCATGAAAAAAAGGGTTTTAATTTTATCCACTGGACTGTTATTTAGTTTTTCCAATTTAGCACAGGCAAAACAAAATATATGTGTTTTTGATTTGCTGGGAAAAGCCGGTGAATCTTATAAATTGATTGAAGAATGGGCCCTAGCCAGTAAGAACTGGGGTGCAGATGTCAATTTAGTGGCTTATCAAGAGGAATTTAAAGTCGATCAAGACTTTAAAGCCGGGAAATGCGATGCCTTTTATATGACATCTATGCGTGCACGTGCCTATAACAAATTTGCGGGTTCAATTGACGCTTTGGGTGGTGTACCAAGCAATCATATTGCACAAAAAGCCATTTCTTTTGTATTGGATAAACGCAATAAAAAAAGGCTGGTTAGCAATATCGGTAATGAAAAGTATGAAGTTGCAGGAATTGGACAAATTGGACCTGCCTATCTTTTTGTACGTGATAAATCCATTAATTCTATAGAAAAGGCAGCAGGTAAAAAGTTTGCCATTCTGCATTATGACCAGGCACAAAAAATTATTGTAGAGCGCATTGGCGCAGTTCCTGTAATGGCGGATATTTCAAATTTTGTGAAGAAATTTAACAATGGTGAAGTGGATATGATTGCTGCACCTGCCTATGCATTTAAACCCTTAGAAATTTATAAAGGTTTAGGCACAACTGGTACTATGATTAATTTTCCGGTGGTGAATGTCACTGCGGATTTAATTATTCGTCCAGATAAATTTCCACAAGGCTTCGCAGATCAATCTCGTACCTGGTTTATTCAACAATTACCCAAAAGTTTTGCAATGGTAAAGCGCTTAGAAGCAGGTATCCCGACCAAATATAAAATGAATCTAAGCAAAGAAGATCATGAAAAATATCAAAAACTCCTTCGCGACGGGCGTATAGATCTCACCAAGCAAGGAATTTATGAAACTACGATGATGACGGTATTGAAAAAATCCCGATGTATTGTAGAGCGAACCAATTTTGAATGTTCCTTAAGCGGGGAATAACTCGATTGTTATGTAGTAATTTGTAAAATCTCTAGAATTTACTTAGTGATAGTTCAAAGTATTTTTATATAAGATTATGATTTTATTATTAAATTAAAAAATATAAATCAACTGACATTTAAGCGGGAAATAAATGGAGTAAATGCTCTATTTTTTTTGCATAAACTTGCATAATATTTGTGCCATGAATGGAAACTCGTCAAACAACAAGATTGTAAAAAGGACCACACTAATGAAAAAAATGATTCTCGCAGTAGCAGCATTTTCTGCTATCGGTTTAGCGACAACAGCACAAGCAGAAAAAGTGGATGTTTGCGTATTTGATTTACTGGGTAAATCGGGTGAGTCTTATCAAATGGCGCAAGAATGGGCGCTGGCCGCCAAAGGATGGGGCGCCGATATTAATTTAATTCCACGTCAAGATGAAGCTGTGGCTGATAATGATTTTAAAGCAGGCAAATGTGATGGCGTTTTTATGACGGCAATGCGTGCACGTCAATACAATAAATTTGTCGGTTCTATTGATGCTCTTGGTGGCGCACCCAGCAATGCGATTGCTCAACGTGCGATTACATTTGCTTTAGATAAACGTAATGCATCGAAAATGATCAGCAATTTAAACGGCAAAAAATATGAAGTTGCCGGTATTGCACCTTTAGGTTCAGCTTTTATTTTTGTACGTGATAAGAGCATCAATTCTATTGAAAAAGCAGCAGGCAAAAAATTTGCAGTATTGGGTTATGACGATGCACAAAAAATCATGGTGCAACGTGTAGGGGCGCAGGCAGTAATCTCGGATGTTTCCAACTTTGTGTCGAAATTTAATAATGGTCAGGTAGATATGGTCGGTGCGCCTGCCTATGCCTACAAACCTTTAGAAATCTATAAAGGTTTAGGTAGCAATGGTGCAATGTTCAATTTCCCTGTACTTCAAGTGACCTCAGATTTTGTGATTCGACCTGATCAGTTCCCAGCGGGTTTTGGACAAAAATCGCGTGATTGGTTCGTAAAACATTTGCCAAAAAGTTTTGCGATGATTAATCGTCTTGAAGCAAGTATTCCAGCTAAGTTTAAAATGAACCTGACGGCAGAAGATAAAACCAAATATCAAAAAATGCTGCGTGAAGGCCGTATGGATATGACCAAACGTGGAGTGTATGATGCCAGCATGATGACGGTATTGAAAAAAGCACGCTGTTCTGTCGATAAGGCGAATTTCGAATGTTCACTTGGCGGTGAATAACTTTAATTTTCAAAAAGAAAGCCTAGATTATTGATCTGACCCCCGAAAGTTGGACGGTTTGATTAAGCAGCTTTTAAGGACTGTTTCCTGTACTCTACAGGACTCAGTCCTTTTAATTTAACCTTGATTCGTTCATGGTTGTAATAGTGAATATATTCTTTCACGGTTTGC
>NZ_JAZQPV010000111.1:0-17666 GCF_045628685.1 Acinetobacter sp. | reverse complement strand
CAAGTTTTAATCAACATCACCGCCGATGGATGTGCATTCTACAGTATTTCAGATCAGGCGCAACCCCTTTTCCCTATTATTTTACCAATAACATCCCGACTGTTTATTTATTCTGCAAAATAGACCAATTTTCTTATTTTTTGCATGCAAAAGGGACTGTATTCACCAATTGATCTCGCATTTTTTCTTCTTTATCTTTTTCCTGCCAGTTTAATGAACGGCAATCGATATATTCACAGTAGCCACTTTCACCTATTTCTTCATAATGATTAATTTGGATTTGATATTTAAAGCTACCCACATAGCCTGCAGCCAAACCAAATTTAAAATCTCCACGACTTTGTGCCTGAACTGAAATACAGGTGCCATCCTTTCCTTCATAACCCCATTCAAATTCACGCGGCAAATACATGTATTGCCCATTCGGCGTTTTCACTTTCGGATAAACCCGATGAACTTTGAAACGGACATTATCATCAAACATTTGTGCCCTGCCTGTCTTCGCGTCGCGTAAATATAAACGAGATTGCACAATGCTGTTAAAAGGATCACGAATTTGCGCTAATAGAAGCTGACGATTATTTTCCAGATTAATAATTTGATAAGTAAAAAATGCGAGAGGTAAATAGGAAAAGTTAACGGCGCGTGCATATTCGAAACAGCCCAGTTGCTGAATTTCAAATTGCTGACCTTTATAGATAATCTGACCTTCACATTGACACATTGCAGACCAGTGATCTGCCAAACCCATACGCAACTTGGTAAAATAAGAAACGATATTACTGGTGGTCACCGACAAATCAAAACTCAGCTCTTTATCTTCACGCTGAATACGAAAATGCGGGAAATATCCTGAAATCATTTCCCGATCTGCAAATTTAAAATATTCCTTTTTAAACTGGCATTCTTTTTCCACAGAATAGGAGTTCAGTTGCCCCATCATATGTGGACTAACACTGGCAATAATAGTTGCTGTATCCAAAGCAGTAGAATGAATGGCACTTTCATTGCGAAGCATAGGTGCATTGGGCTGTCCAATCACGCTCAAAAAGTTTAAATAATGTAATGGTGCAGGCAGATTCGGAATCATCAAGCCTTGATGAATAATTTTATATCGCCCTTTTTGTGCATGATAAGCCAACTGCACCTGAGATGGAGCCTGATTGAGTTGTTTAGACTGGTCAAATAAATCTTGAAACAACTGCATATCATGCTCCTTTTTATTTTCAGTATAGAGATCTCATTTTATATCGGGGTATTTTTTCTGGCCATAAAAGTTGTTACAAAACCAGAAAGTGCGTAGATAATCGAGATGACTAAAATACCTACTGGAATATTATAAGTAATCGCAGCGAAGATGAATACCACAATTGGTAACACTGCAAAAGGTACACGTTTACGATCAAATGTTTTAAATGAATAATATTTAATATTTGAGATCATCAACAGCCCCACCGCCACAATGAGCGCGGCATTGATGATTTGAATACCCACTTCACGCAAATCAAAAATTGTAGGAAAATCACGTCCGACCCAGACGAGGGTAATAATCAAAATAGCGGCCAACGGACTTGCAACACCAATAAAGTAGCGTTTATCAACCACACCAATTTGCACATTGAAACGTGCTAAGCGGAATGCCGCACATGCGGTATAAACAAAACAACATGCCAGACCGATACGACCCAAATCATGCAAGCTCCAGCTATACATTAAAATAGCCGGGGCCACACCAAAAGCCAATAAGTCGGATAAAGAGTCATATTGTTCGCCAAAAGCACTTTGTGCACCAATCGCGCGAGCAACCCGACCATCTAGACCATCTAATAATGCGGCAAGAAAAATAGCGTAAATAGCTTGGGTAAAATCACCATTCATACTGGCAATAATGGAGTAAAACCCCGACAGCAATGCTGCTGTCGTGATCAGATTTGGCCACAGGTAGATACCACGACGTTTCACCTTTTGTCCCTCATGGGTTTGCTCTTCTTCTTCCACTTCAAAAGTGATGCCATCGAAACCATGTTCATCACGTGCAGAAGATTCACTTTCAGGTTTTTTTATACTTGTCATTCTTGTCGATCCTAACTGTAACCATATCTCTCTTAAAGGTATAACTTATTCACCAACCAACCAACGCACGGCAGCATGACCGCCATTTTCACTCATACGTAAATGCGGGAATAACCATTGCAATGCTTCATCTGCATCCTGCGAGAATTTCCAAGGCGGATTAATTACCAGCAAAGCACAACCATTCAAACCGACTGGTGTGTCATCCGGCCATACACAGATTTCGCACACCAATTGACGGCGAATACCAGTTTTCATCATTTTCTTCTCAAAACGATCAATCATGGCGCGGTCTTTAATTGGATACCAAACAGCAAAACAACCTGTAGGCCATTTTTTGTGTGCAGTCGCCAACAATTCTACCAATTGGGGGAAATCTTTACGTTCTAATTCGTAAGGAGGATCAATCATCACCAAACCGCGTTTTTCTTTCGGTGGAATAACCCCCAACAAACCTTCATAAGCATCACGTTCATGCAGACCTGCACGACGGTCACGAATATTGAAATACAACTCTTGAAAAACTTCTTTTTGCATTTCAAAAATTGTTGCTTTATCAATATCGCGCATACCTTCTAGTGCGAACCAAGGTGAACCGGGATAAGCACCTTTGCCTGAACCGGCACGCATCTCTTCAACCACTTTAAGATACTGCTTCACGCCCTCTGGGGCATTGCGAATAATTGAATCATCAAGCTTTACCAAACGATGAATACCGTTTAAAAACTCACCTGATTTTTGTGCAGCAGAAGTAGATAAATCGTACTTACCTGCACCACCATGCGTATCGATATAGCGATATGGTTTATCTTTGGCATTTAAACGTGCTAAAAGTTGAAGCAATAACACATGCTTCATAACATCGGCAAAGTTGCCTGCATGGAAATGGTGACGGTAATTCATGTTTCTTTAATTCCTATAATCAATGGATATTTTAGCATGAAAAAATGTTTCATTCCGAAGGATATCTTGCTCTAGAATACGCCACCTTTTTTCAGATTGTATTTGAGTATATGTGTATGGATGCAATTCACCTCCCAAAGTCATGGAATGTTGATCAAATTATTGAAGATTTAGATCAACATGGTTTTACCCTCATTGATAATGTCTACCATCAAGACTATGTACTTGCTTTAGCTGAAGAATGTACTTCTAATTTAAACCATTTTCGGGATGCTGCCATTCAAAGCGGCGTGGTCAGCAATATCCGTAGTGACCATATCTTATGGATTAGTGAAGAACTAGCAACTGTTCAGCATCACATTGAAACCCTTAAAGAAATTTCTAAATTATTAAATCAAAATTTTTATTTAGGCATACAAGAAGTCGAAGCACATTTTGCCTGCTATAACGCAGGAGAACATTACGCTTTACATCGTGACAATCCACAAGGAAAAAATGGCCGTATTATTTCTACAGTCTATTATTTACATGAGGACTGGCAAGATGACTGGGGTGGAGAACTCCATCTAGAAGATAAAAATGGGCAATGGCATACCATTCAACCCAAGCCAAATCGCATTGCAATGTTCCAAAGCGATTTATTGCACGAAGTGATTAAAGCCCAGCATCAACGTTTATCGATTACAGGATGGTTACGTAGTGCTAATGTCTTGTTCTAATTCTTTATTATAAAATCAGGATGCTGTATTTAGCTTTAAATTCCGGGTTTTGCCCTTATATACTGATAATTCATCAATGAGGTATTGGCTAATGTTTGAAAATACAAAAAAAATTATCGAGCGTATCGGTGAGACAGATCAATTGTATTTGAAAAACAATACCCCTGATCTCGCTTTAGAACGTGCTGATTTGCGCTTACAGCTAGTGGTAATCAGTAATTCACGTCAAGAACAGATTCATTTTCTGCAAGAAGCCGTGGTTCTATTAGAACAGGCCCGAATTGAATATGAAGAAATGCCAATGCGCTTGTATTTGAATCTGTCTTTACATCTGGCTAAAGCCTATATGCTGTATTTTGAAATTACCAAGGAACAGCGTTTTGCTTTAATCACCCAGCAGATTTTAAAACCGCTGTCTCAACATGAACACAGTGACATCTATTTTTTCCTTGCCTATGCATCGGTTTCTAAAAATCAAACAGCATTGACTCGACATTGGTTGACTAAATATAGTCAATCCGCTGACTTTGATTTAGAACTATTACAGCAGCACCCTTCCTTTAGACCCGTACGCAAAGAACTTTGGTTTGTAAAACTACTGCAAAGCAAATTGCATTAATTCCAGATATAAAAAAACTCTCTAAAACGGAGAGTTTTTTTATATCCCTATATTTTTGAAAAATATTTATTCTAACTGTAAGCCATTTTTAATTTATTGGCATTCATATGCAGCTGCTGATTCAGTTCATCAATCCAGATGACCCATTCATCAGCATCCTCAACCAGATAACGGATCAAGAATTCACGCTGGGACTTATTCCAGAAAGGTGCATCGTGTAAGTTTTGATTTGCGGGTAATTGATGTGTACGTATAAAAAGCTCAATGGCTGCAGGGCTATTGGCCAATCCCAACTGCGAAAACAATAATTCTAAGGATGGTTTATTATTCCTCATCTTTGCAAACTCCTTATTCGTTAAATTGTCATTTATTATTCAATTAACTTATAAGAAATATTCAAACAATAATAGTCATCACTCTAATTATGTTGTTTCAATTTGTGATTAAAAATTCATCTTATTCATGCGACTGATCTTCGCCATGTAATTGTTCATTTAAAATATCCACCCCTATTGCCCAATCATCATCTTGTACCCAATTGACTGATCAATAATGAACGCTGGGATTTATTCCAGAATGGTGCCTCATACAAGGACAAGCCTGCTGGAAGTTGATGGGTACGGATATACAACTCAATGGCAGCAGCGCTATTTGCCAGACCGAGTTAAGAAAATAACATTTCTAAGGATGGTTGGTTCTTCATGAGCATCGGACCCTCCTTATATCAGATAAATTGTAATTATTTACAGATCAAACTTATAAGATAAGACAAAAAAACCTAGTCATTTGACCAGGTTTGTTGTTTCTTTTGTATGAAAGCATTTAAGTGCTCTGCTTGTCGCTTTCCACATGTAAGAGCTGGTTCAGCTTGTCAATAATCACAATCCACTCATCATCTTGATGCCAGTGCTCACGTAAAAAGGCACTTTGACCTTCACTCCAAAAATTTGCATCTGGCAAAATCACTTCGGAAGCCAACTGGTGATTTTTAACAAACTGATCAATCGCAGCTTCATCTGCAGGCAAACCCAGTTGTTCAAATAATAGTTCTAAAGTTAACTGTTGTTCCATAAGCATAAGTAGAATCCATCGTAGCGTTAAATTATGAGTGTGTTGAGATCGAAATTCTTAAGTTGATTTATGACCAGGCACGTCGCAAGCACCTGAACCCTCTGCTTCAATGTGCAATTGTTCATTTAGCACATCGACAAAAATGGCCCAGTCATCATCTTCCTTCCAGTGACCAATCAGAAAGTCATGCTGTGATTTGCTCCAGAAAGGTGCTTTATGTAGAGGCACATCCATACCAATTTGATGCGTACGAATAAACTCATCAATCGCTTCCGGGCTCGAATCCAGACCCATTTGTTCAAAGAACAGTTCGAAAGTGGGGCGTTGCTCTAACATCGGACTGACCTCCATCTTTTTATCTATAATTTAATCTTGTTTCTACCTTAGATTGCTCATCATCAAAACTCAGTTGTCTCTCCTTCACAGCATGTTATTTTTTGTTCAATTAAAGTGACAGGTATAAAAAAAGCACCCCAAATGGAGTGCTTTTCAACTTAATCTTTTCAGATCAAATTATTTAAGCATGTCAGCAATCGCTGCGCGCTCTTCTTCAAGTTCGTTCAATGTAACGTTGATACGCTCACGGCTGAACTCGTCGATTTCTAGACCTTGAACGATTTTGTATTCACCGTTCTCAGTAGTTACAGGGAAACCAAACATTACACCTTCAGGGATACCATAAGAACCGTCAGAAGGAATACCCATCGTTACCCATTCGCCATTTGTGCCAAGAGCCCAATCGCGCATATGATCGATTGCAGCGTTAGCAGCAGAAGCAGCAGAAGACAAACCACGAGCTTCAATGATTGCAGCGCCACGTTTACCAACTGTAGGCAGGAATGTGTTTGCATTCCAATCTTGGTCGTTAATCATGTCTTTAACGCTTTCGCCATTGATTGTAGCGAAACGGTAGTCAGCATACATTGTTGGAGAGTGGTTACCCCAAACTGTAAGATTTTTAATATCTTTAACCGCTTTACCAGTTTTAGCAGCAATTTGAGATGCCGCACGGTTGTGGTCAAGACGCAACATTGCAGTGAAGTTTTTCGCAGGAAGATCTGGAGCAGAGTTCATTGCGATGTAAGCATTCGTGTTTGCAGGGTTACCTACAACCAGTACTTTAACGTCACGGCTAGCAACTTCGTTTAATGCTTGACCTTGACCGATGAAGATTTCACCGTTCACTTTCAACAAGTCAGCACGTTCCATACCAGGACCACGTGGACGTGAACCAACCAATAACGCGTAATCAGCATCTTTGAATGCTACTTTTGGATCATCAGTACCAATCATGTCTTCTAAAAGAGGAAATGCGCAGTCTTGAAGTTCCATCATCACGCCTTTAAGCGCTTGTTGAGCTTTCTCAAAAGGAACTTCTAACAATTGTAAAATAACCGGTTGATCTTTACCTAGCATCTCGCCGCTTGCGATACGGAATAGTAAGCTATAACCAATTTGACCTGCAGCACCAGTAACGGCAACACGAACGGCTTGCTTCATCTAATTATCTCCAATTGAGGATAGTCAATGCGATTAAATAGTTAGTCTATTTAATCTAATAATCATAAACGCCAAAGATTGTACTCCAATCATTGGACTGATGCATGTAAAAGAGATAGAACTTCAACAAAAGTCTGATAGGAAATATAAATAAAATAGGCTGAAAAGCTCAGTAAGAACCTTTTATGGTGAATGAACTTGGACAATTGGTTTCAACTGCTGCAGAGCACTGTTTATATTGCCCATTCGGTTTATAGCAAATTTTGACTTCTGTCAGAATGGTGACCCCCTTTACCACTGCGCAATTAAATTTAATCGCACTCACGGGTAAAGTCGGATTTAAACGCAAAAACTGCAAACGAAGGTTGGTCATATGCAAGGTTCGATTTTCAGGACTAGTAAGTTCAGAAGGTATTTTCAAACGTTCTGCATAATTAATCACGGTACGAAAATATTGACTTGCATTCATCGGTACACAACCGCCAATTGCCTGCCAGAGTTGAATTCGCGCATTTTCATCCGGCATGACACGTGCCACCACTTTCGCTTGTAAGGGTGATAAAATGGCCGAAGCTGCAGTTCTGCAATCCGATTCTGAGGTTTCAGGCAATAAACCTGAAATATTAAGCGCATAGCCTTCTAAACATTTCCGTTTTTTTGATTTTTGATTATCCAACATACACACAGCAGGCGTCATTTGTACCACCATCACATAACCTTGCACAGGCGCTGCGAAAACATAAGATGAACCCAGCACGAGTCCACCCCCACTCACGACGAACAGCGCCACTCTGGCTAAAACTGGTGTGTAGTCAAAAAATATCATTAATAAATTAGACCCCATCAACAAAAAATTAAAATTTAAGGATTTATTCTCAATGGAATAATATTCATTCTTTTTTCAATAGATTGTGCACCTTGTCCAAGTAATACCCCGTAATGTGTTGCATTGGTCATCACATGTTTTACATAATCACGGGTTTCAGTCAGTGGAATGCTTTCGGTATATTGGTCTGCAGCAATAGGCTGATAATCGGGTTGCCAGCGACGTGCTCGGTTTGGACCTGCGTTATAACCTGCTGTGGCCAAAACAGGACTATTGCTCAACTGGCTCTGAATCATCGACAAATAGAAAGTGCCATAACGAATATTGGTATTCATATCAGACAGTGCAGCCGGGTTATAGGTCTCCCCCATCTGACGCGCTACCAGTTTTGCTGTATCCGGCATAATTTGCATCAGGCCGCCTGCACCCACATGTGAACGTGCACCGGTATTAAAACGACTTTCCTGACGCATCAGTCCATAGGCCCATGCAGGATCGATGCCGGCATTCCGGCTATGGCTCACCACATAACTTTGGTGCGGCATGGCATAACGATATGAGTAATTATGTTTATTTTCAGTACGATCTGCAGCATAGATTGCTCGGTCATACCAGCCCATATCCGTGGCACGTTTCGCTGCCGCCAGCAGTAAGCCATCATCATGTTTTAAATAGGCCTGACGAACCGCCCAGTTCCATTCACGATTAATATAATTATCCGGTGCATTGACACGGCGTAACGCAAAAGCACGATTAAAATGAATGTTCTGGCTTAAACGTTGCACATCACTATTAGACGGTTCAACATTATTCGGAATATTATTATACTTTTGTCCGACTTTATCTTTAGCCAATAAATTGTGGTAATCATCCCCTTGTGCCAATTTTTTAAAGATTTCCTGTGCAGTACGCTTAGAGCTTGCATCTCCACGCTGTTCTAATGCCCGTGCCAGCCAATATTGCCAACGATCTTCCTGTTTTTGCGTCACGCTCATTGCATCAATGGCACGAATCAAACTTTCCCAACTGCTGAAACGAATGGCTTGGCGGGCATAAATTTCTGCTTCTTCTGAGCTAAATGGCAATCCATAACTGGCATCCAGATAATTCAGCACTTCACGATTGAAGTTGTTTTTCATCACCGTAGTGCCGCCAATATAGCCCACAGCACGATATAAAGCTTTTTGCACTTGAACTGGTGTGCCTTGGGCTGCATTTTTTACTGCAGACATGGCAGAATTTAAATCACTATCTGCCAAACGTCCCATCGCAAAAACCAAATAGGCATGATCGGTAGTAGATGCTTTCGGTGCAGACCACAAATAATTTAAGGGATTGGCTTGGATTTGATTAAGTTGCGCCAGTGACAGACTCATGCCCAAGCTTTGTGCGGTAGCTACAGCCTGACCGGACTGACCTGCACGAAGCTGCCCCCATAGGCGTTGCTGTTTATCCTCTGCTGTCATGAGTGGACTGGAAAGCATCATGCGTCCCAAACCGGTACAGGATTCAGGTTGTGAATTGGTGGTCAGCCAGACATCTTTGTATTCCGCAAAGACCAGCGGATCACCTGATTTTGCGCGAACTTGAGCCACGGCACAGCTTTCGGCCTGGTCGGCATTGGTGACATACTGCAAAACTGGTTGTGCAGCGGCAAAATCGGCTTGTTTTACTTTTTCTTCCACATAATCTGCCGCCAATTTTTCAGCCATGGCAGATTGTGGATAGCGCTGTGCAAAATTAACAATATTACTGGAAGGTTGTGCAGATAAATTCGCGTTTAGTGACCAGTATTCAGGGTAATAGCCGAGTACATCATTTTGCATTGAGGCTTGATATTGTTGTAACAATCCAATATTTCCCGCATTCGCCGCTTGTAAGGCCTCATTAAATTGTTCATCTGCCGCATGCGTAATAGAAACGAAACCTGTTGATACCAAACCTAAAGCAAGTATTTTATAATATTTTTTATTGATTACCCGATTAAACATATGCTTACCTTCCGTCATTTAGTATTGCCCTGGTCGCACCTGATCATTTTTGGATAGTTTAATTATTATTAAACTACTCTACTGTTGTGTTATGTAACCTTATGATTAGACAATATTAATTTTCAATCATTTTTACTCCATAAATCAATCTTCTTGTCGGTTTATTTATATCTATAAGTTTGGCTTCGATTCCTGCTAAAATATGCGCCTTTCTTCTATTCAAATCACAATTTTAAAAGATTAAGCCAGCATGATTTTCTTAAATACTTTTCAATTAACGATTGAAATGGAAAAAAAGGAAAAATGCCAGTACGCCCTATAATATGGGGAATCTTAAATAGTGATTTCTACGATTTATCCTTTAGGAGCCTACATGACGGTTCAAACCTTCATTCCAAATAGTGCCCAAGCTGCTTCAGAAAACACTGTTACCCAGCCACAGCACACCCCAGCCGACGGATCAGTGAAAAAACTGTATATCGAAACGCAAGGGTGTCAGATGAATGAGTATGACAGTCATCGTATAGCAGACCTGTTGGGCGACTCACACGGTTATGTGTTAACGACTGATCCGAAGGAAGCCGATATTCTCCTGATGAATACCTGCTCGATTCGTGAAAAAGCCCAGGAAAAAGTATTTTCTGAACTTGGTCGCTGGCGCAAACTGAAAGAAAAAAATCCTGATCTGGTGATTGGGGTCGGCGGTTGTGTGGCTTCCCAAGAAGGCGACAACATTCAAAAACGTGCGCCATATGTTGACATGGTTTTTGGCCCCCAAACCTTACACCGTTTGCCGCAAATGCTGGATCAGCATAGCGATCAAATTAAAAAACCAAAGAAAGATAAAATCAAGCTGGTGGATATTTCTTTCCCGGACATCGAAAAATTCGACTTTTTACCTGAACCTCGTGTTGAAGGCTACAAAGCATTTGTTTCGATTATGGAAGGCTGTTCAAAATACTGTTCTTTCTGCGTGGTGCCATATACCCGTGGTGAGGAAGTTTCTCGTCCTTTAGATGACGTGCTGGCTGAAATTGCAGGTTTGGCTGAAAAAGGCGTACGTGAAATTTCACTACTGGGCCAAAATGTGAATGGCTACCGTGGTGAAACCTTTGAAGGCAACATCTTTACCTTTGCGGAATTGCTACGTTTAGTCGCTGAAATTCCGGGGATTGGTCGTTTGCGTTATACCACCTCACATCCGCTTGAATTTAATGATGATCTGATTCAATGCTACCGTGACTTGCCACAAATGGTTTCACATCTACATTTGCCCGTACAAAGTGGTTCCAACGATGTACTTCAAGCGATGAAGCGTAACCACACCATCGACGTCTATATCGACAAAATTAAAAAGTTACGTTCAGTACGCCCCGATATGCATTTATCAAGTGATTTCATTATTGGCTTTCCCGGTGAAACTGATGAACACTTTGAAGAGACTTATCAATTTATCCAAGATTTAGATTTTGACCATTCATATAGTTTTATTTATTCAAAACGTCCAGGTACGCCAGCCTCTGAATTGCCAGATAGCACCCCAGAAGATGTGAAAAAAGAACGTCTTGGCAAAGTACAAAAATGGATCAAGCGTTCAAGTATTGATAAAACAGATGCCATGCTGGGAACCATTCAACGTGTTTTGATTGAAAATGTTTCTGACAAGGATCCAAACCTGTTGGTCGGTACTGCCGATAACACCCGTTATGTATCCTTCATTGGGGATCCTGCCTGGGTTGGACGTTTTGCAGAAATCGAGATTACTGAAATCAAAACTTTAAATTTTGTTTACGGTGAACTCTTGAATCTTGAGCCTGACGTGGCGTAATGTAAGGTGATCAGTTAGACCATTTTATAAGGAATTCTCTTGACTGCAGCGATTCGACGTACAGTAAATTTTCCTGGCGTTTCGATGGAACGTTTAAAAGGCATGCTGGGTGCTTATAACGACCATCTGAAACAAATCGAACAACGTTTAGATGTCAACATTTCCCATCGAGGTGATGTCTTTTATATTGGTGGGGATATCGATGCAGTAGAGAGGGCCGAGAGCCTCTTGATGCGTCTGCATGAAGAAACTGAAATTAGCCAGCAAATTAGTGCTGACACTCTGCATCTGATGATTCAGGGCAGTCAGACTGACCGTGAATTACAGATTGATCCAGATCAGGAACATACAGGTCTGGATGAGGTCTGGTTACAAACCCGTAAAGGCCGGATTAATCCCCGTGGCGCGAATCAAAAACGCTATGTACAGCGTATTTTGCAAAGTGATATTTCATTTGGGGTTGGTCCTGCAGGCACGGGTAAAACTTACCTGGCAGTGGCTGCCGCAGTCGATATGCTGGAACGTAATGAAATCCAGCGTATTCTGCTGGTTCGTCCTGCGGTTGAAGCCGGTGAAAAACTTGGCTTTTTACCTGGTGATTTAAGCCAGAAAATCGATCCATATTTGCGCCCGCTTTACGATGCCTTGTATGAAATGCTGGGCTTTGAAAAAGTCGCCAAACTGATTGAACGTCAGATTATTGAAGTTGCGCCTCTGGCCTATATGCGTGGTCGCACCCTTAATCATTCTTTCGTGATTTTAGATGAAGCACAAAATACCACGCCTGAACAGATGAAAATGTTCCTGACCCGTTTAGGTTTTGGTTCACGTGCGGTAATTACCGGTGACATTACTCAGGTCGATTTGCCGCGTGGTCAACAATCTGGTCTGGCGCATTGTTTACGCGTGCTTGAGCAAATTGCTGAAATTCATATCACTCGTTTTCATTCTCGTGACGTGGTTCGTCATCAGCTGGTACAAAAAATTGTCGAAGCATATGAAGGATGGGACAGTGAACAACATCGTCTTAGTGCTGAAGCACGTGCAGAACGCAAAGCGCGTCAGGAAGCCATGATTGCTGAAAATGATGCAGCTGCCGATGCCCAGGACTAAGATTATTTAAGGATTCATTGTGAAACTTAGTCTCTCGCTCCAACAAGACTTTCAGGCTCCCGAGCTTGTGCTGAAACGTGCTTATATCAAGAAAGTGATTGAAACGGCACTTCGTTATATCGAGTTTAATCAAGATTGCGAAATCGGGATTGCCTGTGTCGACAATGATGAAAGTCATAAATTGAATCTGGAATATCGCCAAAAAGACAAAGCAACCAATGTTTTGTCTTTCCCAAGTGATATTCCAGAAGAAGTTTTACCCATGCTTGATGCATGGCCGATGGGTGATTTGGTGATTTGTATTCCTGTGGTTTTGCAAGAAGCGATTGATCAAAGCAAAACACCGATTGAGCATTTCACCCATATGCTGGTTCATGGTGTATTGCACTTAATGGGCTATGACCATGAAACTTCAGAAGCCGATGCTGAAGAAATGGAAGCTTTGGAAATTAAAATTTTGGCCAAGTTGGGATTTGACAATCCTTATACCGAGCAAGACTAAAATTCATGCAATAAAAAAGCGGGCTTAGGCTCGCTTTTTTTATTTCCTTAAAATATTCCTTCTCCCTTTGGGATGAGGAATATATTCCGCAAGAGGATGAGGGTAAATCTCATAAACTTTTCATCCTTCTTACCCCAACACTCTTCTAAAAACATAGAAGAATTTTCTTTTTTATTTATACATTTTTAAACCATATTCACTGTTCTTTGCTTGCAAAAGAAACACCTTATCTCTTATAAAACAACAGACTCAATAAGATAAAAAATTATACAAAATGAAATATATTGTCATTTTCAAAGCAAAAATAAATGTTTTAGACGATGAATATTCTAGAGCAGCCCAACTTTTACGTGAAAAAGCACTTACACAATTCAATTGCCAAAAATTTGAAGCGATTACTGAAAATGACTTGGAGATTGCTTTGTCATATTGGAATACTTTAGAAGATATTCAAACTTGGCATAAAGATGCAGAACACCAAGTTGCGCAGCGTTTAGGGAAACAGAAATGGTATAAAAATTTTAGTGTTGAAATTTGTGAAATTCATCGAAGTTATATGGAGATCAATAATGAGTTCTTTCTCAAGAGATAAGAGGAGTTGCTATATCCCTTCCTCCAGCTTTTCCTAAGGGACAAGAGTAAATCCAATAAAATTGAATTAAGGGGCAAATTCACGAAACTCGAAATCTATTTATAATGAATAAGAATTTTCCTCCCTTTAAAAAAGAGAGGTGAGAAGGGATTTAACGCACGTCAAACTCTGCTTCTGCCGGGTCAAAACGCCAGGTACGAACAATACGCAATTCTGAAATATCTTTCATGCCTTGATCAAAGCCGCCAAAGGGTGCCGCTTTACGCACGGATGTTTTTGCAGCTTCATCCAGTAAAGCATGACCTGAACTGTCAATCAGGCGAATGGCCCGAATCCCGCCATTTTTATTTAGAATCACCATTAAACGCACTTCCCCTGCCAAGCGTTGCAATTTTGCAGCATCGGGATAATAACGGTTACCGTAAAATTCAACTTTTTGCCGGAATTTTTCCAAATAAGCAGCTGAAATATCCTGCTTGGCTTGGATGCCATCTACCGTTTTAATTTTCTGCTGACGGCTAAAATTTTGCTGACGTTGTAAATATTGCGCTTCTAGGCTTGCCACCATGGCTGCTTTGGCCTGGAACTGGCTATTCAGCTCTTCCATAGTCTTTTTACGCTGATTCTGTTCCGCTTCTTTTTTCCAGCTTAAGGTGGTCATTAAAACTTTTTCTTCAAAGCTGAGCTCGCGCTTTTGCTGTAACCGCTCTAAACTTTCTTGTTGTTGTTCACCTGCGCTCTGTTCAAGCATCGGTGCAGGCATGTCACTCGACATGCGATGTGCTTCACGGAAGGTTCCTGAACCTTGCTGATCTGCCTGTGCCAGAAAATCGGAATCTTCAACTTTGTCTTTACTTGGGCGTAAAGTTACCGCAATTTCTTTCACTGCTGCATCACTTTCTGCCGGCATTGCAAATTGCAGCGTCAAAATAATCAAATGTAGAACCGCAGCTAAAATAACTGCGCTTGTGAAAATAGAATCTTTCCACCATGCATGCATTAAAGGCGTAAAACTGATTTTCTTGAGCATCACATTAAACCGACAAAATGTCTGGTCCCCAAACTGCATAAAACAGTATAAAATAAACACAGTCTTCACTTTTGAATAAAAAACGAGAACTCAATCAACAAGCGAACTGTAGACAATTAAAATCATGAAAATGGTGCAATTAATTTTGCTAAACTGCAAGATTGAATAGTTGTATTTTTAATACTTTTCGACAAAATCGTTTATCTCTCGAAGTTTAAGAAGATTCACTTGCTAGGATGCTCCATATGCAAACGCTAATATCCAATATCTCGAAACGTATACGTCAAGTTTACCAAAAAGCTGAGGGATTTATTGAAGATGAGCGTGAATTTCCATTATCCCAAGTTTTTCTAAATGCCACATTTCAGCGTTTTGTGACCGATAATGTTTCCATGTTGAAAGATTTGCATGCAGATCTGCATGATGACTGGCTACGTTTATATGCCACTCTGGAGGTCAAAGGTCTATACACCACCCTTTCAGTCGATTTAAAACTGGTACAGATGGAACTGAATAAAGACATCCAGCTTATAGTATTTGAACAAATTAGCGATACCCAAGTGATTGAAGCAAAATATAAGAATATCTTCCAAAAGCTTGCGGCAAAATTTGCTTTATTTTTCTATCAAAAAGTCTTAGATCAAGATCCTTTGGGCATGATTCTGGAAAAGCTCAATGTCATTAAAGTTAAAGATGATTTACTGTATTTAGACCTCAACCGCTGGCTGGGTAAAAAACGTTCCATTATTGATACTTTGGCCAAAGTCCATGTCAATCATGCAGTTTTACGTGAAGCTGAACTGGTGGTTACAGGCAATGTCAACTTGACCGCACTATTTAGAAAAATATCAGAAGAACCGGTAGATCATTGGGATAGAACAGACATTCCTGATACAAAAGTCAGCCCAATTAAACAAAAATAGCTGAATGGTTTTTCATGATTAAAATCTGTATTTTTAGCTGAAAAAAACTACATAAAGATACAGATTGGACAAAATTTTGAATTTTATCTTCATAATCAAAGCGCATAATAGTAACCAAGCAAAAAACAATATCAAACTTCACAGGAACACTTACTTATGGCTCACAATGTATTGAAAACAATCGCATTGGCATCTGGTGTAAGCACTACACTGTTGTTTAGTGGTTTCTCAAGCCAAGCATTTGCCATGAGCCCATTCCAAGCAAGTTATCAATTTAGCTATAACGGCAAAAATATGGGCTCGGCAACACGTACTTTAAGCAAGTCTGGAAATAACTGGACCTATGTTTTCGCTGCCAAAGCCGGTGCTATGGCATCAGCCACTGAAACTAGCCATTTTAGTTTAAATGGCAGCCAAATCATGTCGAACAGTTTTAGCCGTAGCAGTAAAATTTTGGTGCACAATAACAGCATGAGCATTAATTTTAATCCCACCACCAAAACCATTCACACCAAGAAAGATGACAAAGCACGTTCTTTTGCCTGGAAACCTGGTGTTCTGGATGAGTTAAATGCTGAATTACAACTGCGTGAAGACCTCAAAAATTCAGGCTTAAAATCAAGTTATGCCATTGCCGATGCTAAAGAAGTTGAATCACGTCGCTTTGTAAAACAGGGTTCAGAAAAAGTTAAAACCTCTTACGGCACTTTTGACACCATTAAAGTGGTGATGAAACATGACAAACCAAACCGTGACACGATTTTCTGGTTAGCCCCTAAACTTGACTATGCTCCAGTGAAGGTTTCTCATCAAGATGGCAAAACATCTTATGGTTTGCTGTTAACAGGCTATAAAGGCACAACGAATTAATCGATTTGATCAATTTCGCTTGCATTTTTTGAGAGCCTTTTTAAAATACGCTTTTGCTTGAAAAAGCATCTGCCCTTAGAGGAATTCTCCCGTGCACGCACTAGAACAGAAAATCTTAAGTGAAGGTATCGTTCTATCTGATCAAGTTCTGAAAGTTGATGCTTTCTTGAATCATCAAATTGACCCTGTGTTGATGCAGCAAATTGGTAAAGAGTTTGCTGCCCGTTTTAAAGATGCTGGGATCACCAAGATTATCACCATTGAAGCTTCTGGTATTGCTCCAGCAGTAATGGCAGGTTTAGAACTTGGCGTGCCTGTAATCTTTGCACGTAAATACCAGTCTTTAACTTTAAAAGACGATTTATATCGCTCTAAAGTGTTCTCTTTCACTAAACAGATTGAAAGCACGATTGCTATTTCAAACAAGCACATTAGCTCTAGCGATAAAGCGTTGGTGATTGATGACTTTTTGGCAAATGGTCAAGCGGCTTTAGGTCTTGCTGATTTAATTCATCAGGCAAATGCAGAAGTCGTGGGTATTGGTATTGTGATTGAAAAATCTTTCCAGCCAGGTCGCCAACTGTTACTTGATAAAGGTTACCGTGTTGAATCTTTAGCACGGGTAAAATCTTTGGAAAATGGCACGGTTGAATTTGTTCGTGACTGAGTGTCAAATTGATTTTCAAGAAGAGCGCTTAGGCGCTCTTTTTTTTATATGTGATTTTTTGTTTTTAGGTAAGGCAGCCATTAAAATCTTATACAACAAACCATGGCGAATGATGATCTCGCTAAACCTTGCTCCCCACTTTCCCATAAGGGTGATAAATCAAGATTAAAGAGTTGCCATTCAATTTTAGAAACAACTCCTGCTATTCAATAAATTCTGCTATCTGTCTCTTAAAGCAACAATTTATACGGGTATGAGTATAAAATAAAAAGCCTAACTATCTGCCAATAGTTAGGCCTTTAAATCACATTGAACAAGGATTTATTTTACAGTCACAGTGATACTGCCGGTATTCACAGCACCCATAGCAGTAGTTTTGATACTATTGTTGATAGAAGCTTCTGCTCCGGCTGTAGTCACATCTACAGAAGCATTAACA
>NZ_JAZQPV010000110.1:0-4548 GCF_045628685.1 Acinetobacter sp. | reverse complement strand
TTAAAATCATACATTCGTTTGTATTCAGTCTCGAGTACACCTATTTTTTGTCTAAAATCATACATAGTTATGAGAGGCGTTTTTCCAGTACTACGCCATGCAATCAATATTTCATATAAACGAACAGCATAAGCACTTGTTAAATTACTTATTTGTTGTATTTCATACTTTGTAAATTGTTCTTCTAACCTAGTAATTAAAGGCACAATAGCAGGGGCAAAAATAAGTCTAACGACAGCTTCATTATCAATATAAGCCACCTCGCTCACCCATCTTGATTTGTGATTAATAATGTTACCTTTTTCACTAAGACTCTGATAACTGAATTGTCTTGCAAACAGGTCATCGCAAGCATCTTTTAACGCCTGATAAGCCGTATTTCGATGTACACCAAACTGATTAATATAACTTTCAGCATGAACTGTTAGTGGATCATTAGCATTTATCCCTTTACCCGATTCCCTTGCTTCAACAATAGCTAGGAGAATTAACCTCTGTTCAACTAGATCGAGGTTATAACTGGCATTGATTAAGGCGTTATCTTTAACAACTAGTTCTGTTTTCATATGAAAAGATTATATTTTTAATTCAATAAGACGAGGTTATATAATTATCTCGCTTAATGCAAGGTAAACCTCGTTTTAATGCAAGGTAAACCTCGTTTTAATATCTCTAGAACCATTATGAATAAAGGATTACAGCTTAATTAAAAGCATTTAAAAGCTTAAAAATAATTAAAAGCCCAGGGAGTAAAAAATTGCCCTTGGTTTTCGCTACGCTCAAACTCTATTAAATCTCGCTTTCGCTCGATTCGTTGGGGCAATTTTTGGTTAATATTTTCGTGACTTTTAGAAAAAGCAAAAGCAGCTCGGAATTCGCTTCGCTCATGAGCTTTTTTTCTCGCTACGCTCGGTTTAGGGATCAAACTTGGAAAGTTCGCACCCATACGGGATGCTCTGTAGGGTAGGTGGTTAATGGATAGGGAGCTTGTAATCAGGGAAAGGAAAGAGCAAATTTTCTCAGTTCGCTCGTAGACACTCGCTCTGTTTATCGACTCATGCCACGAGATTTCATTTTAGGCGCATGTTGCTGTGCTTTGAGCTGTTGTTCTTGTCTGAGTTTCATCTGTTGTTCTGCTTTGATCTCATTCACACATTTCTTAATAACTTGATAGGTTGAGTATAGAGTTTGGTATTGCTTGGCTTTGGCCGGATGTTGTTGTTGGTACTGCTTCCAGGCATGTTCTTTGAACTTTTCATTTTCCAATAAATCCTTCACACCATGTTTTTTCTGGTGTTCATGCTGACCTTTCAGCTTTTTGTGTTCCTGATAAATCTCGTCACGTTGGGCTTCCCAGGCTTTTTTTCCAAACAGTAAGGGTTTGTTCTGGGTTAATTCGTTGTGTTGATCGACCAGGCTTTGCAATCTGTCATGACTTTGCTTGAGTCGACTCTTCACGATGTCCTGGGCAAGCTGCTGATTGAACTCGTTTTCATGTTTTTGCATCTTGCCGAAGGTGTTTTCGGCCTTTTTAAAAACATCCTGCATAAATTTTAGGTCTAGATTCGCGTCTTTTGCGCTGATTTCGCGATTTAGCACTTTGCCAAGGGTTTCCCTCTGTTTTTCTTCAAACAGGGCTTTTTCGTCAATTGGTGGCGTTTTAGCACTATTTTTGATTTGGATCTGCTGTTCAGTTTTTAGTGTATTGAGTTTGATCTCATTTTCAGCAATCAGCAGATCCATATTTTTGCCGTATTGCAACTGAGCCTGATTTCTCTGTTTGATTTCGTCATTGCTTCGGCTGATTTCGGTCTCAATCCCTTTTCGGCGCAGTTCGGTGACTTTCGGCCCTTCGTGCAGCGTGGCTTCTAAACCATTCTCCTGGTCTTTGTAGCTGCGGTGGTCGACTCGGGCAGTATATCCAGCCAGATCCAGGTGCATATTGCAGATATCGGCAAAGTGTTCGCGCCAGTGTTCGATTTCTCCACTGTGTTTCTGATCCAGTTCCCGGGTTTTCTCGGTGAAGCCTTCCGGAGTAAGTTTGCGTGTGCTCATCAGGATATGCGCGTGATAATTGCGTTCATCACTACCAGATCCAGTATGCGGTGCATGAATACAGGCATCGACGGCCACCTGATGTCTGTCCACGATACTGGCGCATAGTTCTTCGAGCATGGCCAGGCGTTGTTCCTGATTTAATTCATTTGGAAAAGCGATTTCAAATTCCCGCGCAACTGTCGAGTTTTTTCGGGTTTCTCGTTGTTCTACTTCATTCCAGAGTCTTTCCCGGTTTTTTAAATGCTCTGGTGCGTCTTTGGGTAAATAAATTTCTTTATATTCCACACCGGTTTTTCGGCTGTAGTCATGTTCTCGGCCTTCACGTTCACAATAGATCTTTTCACCGGCCCGATAGGCGATTGCAGCAGTGGCGGAACGCCCTGCTGATCGTGCTACGGTTTTGACTGAAAAGTGGTAAATCGCCATGCCTGTTTTTCGCTTTTAAATTTTCACGTAGTGAAATACAACCGTGGATACGGTTGTCGGGGTATTGGGGAGTCCCCAATCGGACTTGCAAACAAAGTTTGCATAAGTGCGCTCTTCGAGGAAAACATTACTATACATATAGCACCTTGAATGCATATTCAAGTGCGCTTATGTTAGGGATGGTTTCCCAGGATGATGGTATTGGATTAATGAGTATTACTGAAACACTAGACAGCAAGATTAAGGCACAGGAAGAAAAGCTAAAACAGTTAAAGGCTCAAAGACAGGCAGCACTAGCAAGAGAACGTGCTAAAGAGAAACAACAGACTCGTAAAGATGATACTAGACGCAAAATTCTAATCGGATCCTGTATGCTAAAAATCACTGAAGAAGATGAACAGGCACGGGCTAAATTGATCGCTCAGATGGACCGGTATTTGACGGATGAAAGAGACAGAAAGTTATTTAATCTTTAATGTAGAACTCTAATATGAATAATTTATCAATAACTTCTCCCAAGGCTCCCTTGATTAAATCTTGGTTTGGTTTTGTCTTAGGTGCAGCATCTGTTGCTATAAGTCTATTTGGCTTATCCAAGAGTTTTGATTTAGCCGGAATTTTAAGTACTTTGGGTTTTTTATGTTTTTGGTATCCTTGGAGTCAAATGACTGGTTGGAAGGATCCAATAAAGAACTTTTTCAAAGTAGATGATCAATCAATGAGTAAACCATGCATCTACCTAACATTGATCGCCACAATACTGCTTATAACTTCTACCGTTATAACTTTTACTAATTAAAATTTTAGAAAATATCCAGCAATTTTGGCTTTATACAAAGTGAGGTTTTTACCTCAATTTTTTGATTTCGTATAAGAGATTTTATGTTAAGTAATATCATGAAAGGCCCGTGAATAGGACCTTTCATACAACATGTATTTGGTGGCTATTTAGTGACAATTATGAAAATGCAGATTAGGAGGCGATGCAAAATTATTTTTTGCACACGAATTTAACTACGTCATAATGAGATGCTTCATAAACAGGAGTAATCCAATTACCTTTATCACTATAAATATTTATAGAGTTAATACTGTTAATTCCTTCTCCAATTTTTCTGTATTTCCCTGTTGTACAGTTAATTTCCATTTTTGAAAAAACAGTCTCAGCTTTAAACACAGTTTTATAGATTACAGTATTTATATTTCTACTTTTACTTTGACTAACAAGAAAATATTTTCCTTGATAATAGCTATCACTCATTGCGATTACCTTTTCAGCATAGCTAAAATTGCTAAATAAGTTAGATAATATAAATAAAGTTATTACTTTGATTTTCATATGTATTTCTTAGATCTGTTTAGATTATACTTAATATAACAATTTCAAATAATTAAAGAAAATATTTATGGCTCTAATAAATTGTCCTGAATGTAATCATCAAGTAAGTAATACTGCTTTAGATTGCCCATCTTGCGGAACCACTTTGAATAAACCTACAAGAAGTTTTATTGGTAAAATATTTAAATGGGTATTTATTTTATTCAATTTATTAATGTTCGTTATAGCATTTAAAGCTTGTGGGGGGGCATCTGAAGTCTACACATCTTCTACCAATGAATATGAACAGGCTGGTGCTGCTGTTGGAACAACTATAGGTATGGGATTAATTTTAACATTTTGGGTGTTAATCGATGTGATATTAGGATTATTTGTTTTGTTTACAAGACCAAAACGATAGTTATAAATAGATTAAAAATACCGACTGAAATACAAAAATTAATAAAAAACCCCAACATCCTGTCGGGGTTTTTTATTGATTTGGTGTGACTGACGTTGCCGTTATATCCCCACATTCCACGTGTTAAGACTTAATATTATTGTTTTATGTCCTGGAACATCCTGTTCCTGATGAATTCATCATAGGAAAGTTTCAGTATTCCGGATAGCCGCAAAGGGCCGAGATTGCTGTACGCTTTTGCTTACAAAAGCGCCTAAACTTTATCGCCAGAAATTGGGCATATTTTCTGCCCTGTGAAGACTGCTAACATTGAAAAAAGTTTCAT
>NZ_JAZQPV010000109.1:0-8429 GCF_045628685.1 Acinetobacter sp. | reverse complement strand
CAAGTTTTAATCAACATCACCGCCGATGGATGTGCATTCTACAGTATTTCAGATCAGGCGCAACCCCTTTTCCCTATTATTTTACCAATAACATCCCGACTGTTTATTTATTCTGCAAAATAGACCAATTTTCTTATTTTTAAGCTTAAATTCACAGCATTTTCACCTTAAAGCTTATTAAACAACCCAAATAAAAATCCAATCTACACCATTTTATTATTTTCATTATCGCTTTCTATATTCCGCATCTGCCTTTCAGAGGCTCGCTCTCTATCTATATACAATACATAGACGGGGTAAAATATACAGGGTAAAGAAGCATCCATAAATTTAAAATAAAATCACCAATCCCATTAATCAACGCAAGAAAGCATTTAAATTTTCATCTTGTCCCAAGCAATCCATTCATGCTTTAAACTCGCCAATTCTCCACTGGCTTTATAGTGCCTCATCAATAATGATTACATTATTTTTAATCTTTAAATTATGATGATTAACTATCATTCAAACCATTATGAATGTTGAATGTTGAATGTTGAATGTTGAATGTTGAATGTTGAATGTTGAATGTTGAATGTTGAATGTTGAATGTTGAATGTTGAATGTTGAATGTTGAATGTTATTATTAAATTTTAGGCATAAAAAAACCGCCTTTAAGCGGATTATTTACATCATCTTTTAGAAAGATGGTCGGAGCAGTAGGATTCGAACCTACGACCCCCTGGTCCCAAACCAGGTGCGCTACCAAGCTGCGCCATGCTCCGAATTGGGGTGAATGATGGGATTCGAACCCACGACAACCGGAATCACAATCCGGGGCTCTACCAACTGAGCTACATCCACCGTTACAACATTTTCAGATTCTAAAATATCAAGCTACCACAAATGGTGCGCCTGACAGGATTCGAACCTGTGACCATCCGCTTAGAAGGCGGATGCTCTATCCTACTGAGCTACAGGCGCATGACCTATGATATTAAATACCATGAAACCTTCGCCTTGAAGAATTGGTCGGAGCAGTAGGATTCGAACCTACGACCCCCTGGTCCCAAACCAGGTGCGCTACCAAGCTGCGCCATGCTCCGATTCATCTTAGCTTCATACTGCAGTTCATGCGGTACGGTGTGCATTCTAGGCGTGACGCTTAGTAACGTCAACACCTAGAGTCAAAAAAAATCAAAAAAAACGCTTCGAATGTATATTTATCAAGCACTTTAGCCATTTTATATACAATTATTAGCGTTTTAAATTGGCACTGAAGTTCAACATGCGATCAAGCGCTAATTTAGCGCGTTCTGCAAGAGCCAAACCGACGTATATTTCTTGATCAGCCTTTTGTAAAACCGCTAAAATCCCATCCAATTCATTCATTGCCATCCAAGGACAATGTGCACAAGATCGACACGTTGCCCCTTCACCTGCCGTTGGAGCTTCAATCAAAGTCTTGCTGGGTACAGCTTGTTGCATTTTATAGAAGATGCCACGGTCAGTTGCCACAATCAAACGCTCATTTGGCAGGGTCTGTGCCGCTTTAATCAGTTGAGAGGTACTTCCTACTGCATCCGCAATATCAACCACGGATTCTGGTGACTCTGGATGTACCAAAACAGCTGCATCTGGATAGAGGGTTTTCATGTTGGCAATACCACGTGCACGAAATTCCTCATGCACAATACAGGCACCATCCCACAGCAACATCTCTGCGCCAGTTTTCTTTTGAATATAACGACCCAGATGCTGATCTGGTGCCCAAATAATCTTCTCACCCAGACTATCTAGATGCTCGACAATCTCAACTGCACAGCTAGATGTCACCACCCAATCGGCACGCGCTTTGACTGCCGCAGACGTATTAGCATATACCACAACGGTATGATCCGGATGTGCATTACAGAACGCGGTAAACTCATCGACAGGACAACCCAAATCCAAAGAACAGGTGGCTTCCAAAGTTGGCATCAACACCGTTTTTTCAGGGGAAAGGATTTTTGCAGTTTCTCCCATAAATTTCACGCCTGCCACAACCAAGGTGGATGCGGCATGGTCACGGCCAAAACGGGCCATTTCTAATGAATCTGAAACACACCCACCAGACAGTTCAGCCAGCTCTTGAACTTCAGGAGCACAATAATAATGGGCGATAAGGACAGCGTCACGTTTTTTAAGTTCTGCCAGAATTTGCGCAAATTTCTCCTGCTTGACCTCATCACTTAAATGAATATCTTTAGGCTCGCCTAAACGATCTAAATGCACCTGCACAATCGATTTAGCTTCATTGGCAATTAAATGGGCCGCATCATTCATAAACGTCTTCTCTATCCTTAGTGCTTGTTAGACCACAAGCAGTACACTCAATTCACTGATCAGAATGGCATCATGCTTTTTTGACCAGTCATTAAAAACTTTACATTATAAAAAAGCCTCACTACGGAGGCTTTTTTCATTCAACTAAACTTAAGAACGGTAATCTGCGTTGATCTTGACATAGTCATAAGACAGATCGCAGGTATAGACCGTGTCTTTTGCCTGACCTCGTCCTAAATCAACACGGATGGTCATTTCAGCCTGAGACATCACGCGCGCACCAGCTTCTTCCGTATAGTCCGCTGCCGCACCACCATCTTTGCAGATCTGTACATCATCTAACCAAACCTGGATTTTTTCAACGTCTAAATTTTTAACACCCGCATAACCAATCGCAGCAAGGATACGCCCCCAGTTTGGATCAGATGCAAAAATTGCAGTTTTCACCAAAGGTGAATGCGCAATGCTATAGGCAATATCGCAACATTCCTGGGTATCTGCACCGCCTTCAACTGCAACTGTAATGAATTTGGTTGCACCCTCGCCATCACGAACAATCAGTTGTGCTAGACGCTTCATCACTCGTGTTAAAACATCGAGAACCACAGCATAACGTGCATCATCAGTCGATGTGATTTCTACACCACCAGCTTGACCGGTCGCCACAAAAATACAGGAGTCATTGGTTGAGGTATCGCCATCGACCGTAATACGGTTGAATGAAACGTTTACTGTTGTATTTAACAGCTGCTGTACCAATTCACGGCTGATTGGCGCATCTGTGGCTACATAGCTCAGCATGGTCGCCATATTCGGGCGAATCATGCCTGCACCTTTTGAGATACCAGTCATGGTATACATCACACCATCTAGCTCAAATTGCTCAGATGCGCCTTTAGGTAAAGTATCTGTGGTCATAATGCCAGTTGCGGCATCTAACCAGGCATCTTCGCGTAATGAATCCAGTGCAGGTTGCAATCCTGTCATTAAACGCTCAAGTGGAAGCTGCTCACCAATCACCCCGGTTGAAAAAGGTAAAATTTCACTTGCAGATACGCCCGCAAGTTCAGCCAGTTTCACACATGTCGCTTCAGCATTCGCCATGCCGATTTTACCGGTACCTGCATTGGCATTACCGGTATTAATCACTAAATAACGCGGATTGCCCACCTGAAGATGTGCTTTGCAAATATGTACCGGCGCAGCACAAAATGCATTTTGGGTAAATACACCGGCCGCATTGGAACCTTCAGCAAATTCAAAAATGACCAGGTCGCGTCGGTTCGGATAGCGCACATACGCTTCAGCTGAACCAATTTTTACACCTTTAACCACATGCATCTGTGGCATTGTTACGTCGCCGACCGCCATTTTTAAACTTCCAAATAAGTTCGTGATAAAAACACAGCTTAGTAGAAATTGGCTAAAAAATCGAGCAGAACACTTTGTTTGATTTATTTTTTATCGGATTGAGGTTTCCAAGCACAAAAAAACCAGTCCGCGGACTGGTTTTAAAAAAATAACATCGGTTTAGTTAGATGCCAATTGGGTCGCTTCCGATAATAATGCCTGTTTGGCTTTTTCTTGACTTGCTGGAGATAAAGCAGGGTTTGACGCCACAATACGGTTCACATTGGCCGCATTGGCTGCAGTCACCGCCGCAGTTTCCAATACCACTGGACGTTGATTCGGATTAGCAAAAGTATAACGAATACCAGTGCGTGGGCTTGCAACTGTAATGTTACCATCCTGAGCAACTGCCGGAGCTGTTGTTGCACCACGAGCAGCTTGTACTTTGTCTAAAGTTGTTGTTTGAGCTGCATTATTTGCAAAAGTCAAAGTAGGAATAGCTAAAGCTGCAATCATCAATGGTTGTAATACTTTTTTCATTGTCTTTTCCGCTTTTCAGTGTTCGATATGCAACTAAATACCACTTAATTTAGTTCTCTGCAAACGTATTCACATCTTGAAAAACTAAATAACATACTTGAGGAATTAAAAAAGCCACTTTAAATGGCCCCCCTCTCAACCAACAAGAGAAATATTTAAAGTGGCTTCACAGTCTGGGTAAAATTAAATTTTACCGTGACATTGCTTGTATTTTAAACCTGAACCACATGGACATGGCGCATTACGGCTTGCAGGTGGAATAATTTCTTGTTCATCGACTGCAGTATATTGTGCATCCAATCCTTCAGCCGTAGCACCGATTAAGCCATCCACTTCTGCATGCGAAAGATTCAGCTGCATCGCTTCAGCTTGAGCCTGTTTCTGTGCTTCCATTTCAGCCAGTTCTTCAGCTGTAGGCACATGAACACGTGAAAGATCGGTAATCACATCCGACTTAATCACTGCAAGCATATTTACAAACAAATTAAATGCTTCTTTCTTATACTCTTGCTCTGGATTTTTTTGCGCATAGCCACGTAAATGAATGCCTTGACGCAAGTAATCCATCGCTGCCAAATGTTCTTTCCAGTGACGGTCTAAAGCGCTCAACATGAAATGACGTTCCAGCATGGCTGCAGATTCATCACCCATTTGTTGACGGCGATCACGGTAGCGATTCACGATTTCATCAGAAATACGTTCCACCAAAGCTTCTTCATCTAAACGACGGTCTTGTTCCAGCCATTGATTCACCGGTAAATCGATACCTAAATCATCACGTAATGCACGTTCTAAACCATCAATATCCCATTGATCATGAATTGATTCGGGTGGAATATAGTTAGTAATCATTCCTTTGATCACTTCATGATGCATTTCTTCGATGTATTCTTGCAAAGTACTTTCAGCAAGCACTTCATCACGCTGCGAATAAATGATCTTACGCTGTTCGTTATTGACGTCATCGTATTTCAACAAGTTTTTACGAATGTCAAAGTTACGTGCTTCTACTTTACGTTGTGCATTTTCAATCGAACGTGACACCATTTTGTGTTCAATAGCTTCATCTTCTTGCAAGCCCATTGCACGCATCATGCCGACAACACGATCACCTGCGAAAATCCGCATCAAGTCATCTTCAAGCGACAAGTAGAAACGAGAAACACCTGGGTCACCTTGACGACCGGCACGACCACGTAACTGGTTATCGATACGACGAGATTCGTGACGTTCTGAACCAATAATATGCAAACCGCCAGAAGCAATCACCATTTCGTGGTTTTGTTCCCACTCGGCTTTTAAACGTGCTTCATCTTCAGCGGTATAGTTTTCAATTTTGGCAAGCTTTGCTTTCCAGTTACCACCGAGCAAAATATCGGTACCACGACCTGCCATATTGGTGGCAATGGTTACCGCATTAGGTGAACCTGCTTGCGCAATAATATCAGCTTCGCGTTCATGCTGTTTCGCATTCAACACTTCGTGGACAATACCGGCTTCTTTCAATTTATCCGAAAGAATTTCACTGGCTTCAATGGTGGCTGTACCAATCAGGATAGGCGCAACACCTGCTTCATGAATATTTTGAATTTCTTGAATAATCGCGTTGTATTTACCATTACGGTTTAAATAAATTAAATCGTTCTGGTCATTACGGATCATTGGACGGTGGGTTGGAATCAGCACCACATCCAGACCGTAAATTTCTTTCATTTCCGCCGCTTCAGTATCAGCAGTACCTGTCATACCTGAAAGCTTTTTGTATAAACGGAAATAGTTCTGGAAAGTGGTGGTTGCAAGAGTCTGGTTTTCAGGTTGGATTTCCAGACCTTCTTTTGCTTCAACCGCCTGGTGCAAGCCTTCTGACCAGCGACGACCCGGCATAGTACGACCGGTATTTTCATCTACAATAATCACTTCACCATCATCGATGATGTACTGAACATTACGTTGATAAAGATAATGCGCACGAATGGCAGCTGAAACATGATGAACCAAGTTCAAATTAGCTGATGAATACAAGCTCTCGCCTTCTGCAAGCAAGCCCATTTTAATTAATTCATCTTCAACTGTTTCATAACCGATTTCTGTCATTTCGACAGAGCGTTGTTTTTCATCAATCCAGAAATGACCACCGTCCGGTACTTTTTCTTCTTTTTGCGGGGTCAATTTTGGTGGAATGCTATTAATCGCAGCATACAATTGTGAAGAGTCATCACTTTGACCAGAAATGATCAATGGAGTACGTGCTTCATCAATCAGGATCGAATCGACCTCATCGATAATAGCGTAGGCTAGGCCACGCTGTTTTTTCTCAGCCAGTGAGAACACCATGTTGTCACGAAGATAGTCAAAACCAAATTCGTTGTTGGTACCGTAAGTAATATCGGCACGATAGGCTTCTGCTTTTTCGGTCGGATTTTGCATTGAGTAAATAATACCAATGCTTAAACCCAAAAATTCGAATAATGGTCGGTTTAACTCGGCATCACGTTGTGCCAAGTAATCATTTACAGTGATGACATGTACACCTTGACCGCTAATTGCATTTAAATAACAGGCCAGGGTACCCATCAGGGTTTTACCTTCACCGGTACGCATTTCTGCAATTTTACCTTCGTGAAGTGTAATACCACCAATCAACTGGACATCATAATGGCGCATCCCCATGACTCGTTTTGCCGCTTCACGACAAACCGCAAATGCTTCAGGCAATAATTTATCAAGGCCATCGCCTTTGTTATATCGTTGTTTGAATTCTTCAGTTTTTGCAGATAAGTCTGCATCGCTTAGTGCAGATATCGTCGGCTCGAGCGCATTAATCTTATCTACGATTTTACGCATGCGTTTGAGTTCGCGCTCATTTTTGGTACCGAAGATGCCTCCGATCAGACTTGCCAACATGAATAGACTCTCTAAATCTTGCTTGTCGAATGAATAAATTTTTTCTCAGTCGTTATTATGGTGCTAGAAATTTGAAGTACAAGGGTTTTGCACAAAACCGATCAAAAAATTCTGGTCACTCTTTCTAGCACATGACAGTTAACGAAAATCAATGTAACAAATTTTAAACAGCCAATATAGTCATAAAATCCGTCATTTATGCAGATTTTACAAATCAGATTCAGCTTATATATTCCATTTCCTCATAAAGAAATACAAAAACGCTATTTTCCTTGGAAAAAAAATTGCGCCATATTAGGTTTCATCAAGGTTTATAAACAATAATTTGAGGCTATAAAAATGACATTACATTTAGGCGATACCGCACCGAATTTTGAGCAGGACTCAAGTGAAGGCACAATTAATTTCTACGACTACTTGGGTGACAGCTGGGGAATCTTATTTTCCCATCCTGCCGACTACACTCCGGTATGTACCACTGAACTGGGCTATACCGCAAAACTGAAAGATGAATTTGATAAACGCGGTGTAAAAGCCATTGCCCTGTCAGTTGATGATGTCGAATCACATAAAGGCTGGATTAAAGACATTAACGAAACCCAAAATACTTCGGTGAATTTCCCGATCATTGCCGATAAAGACCGCAAAGTGTCTACGCTTTATGATTTTATTCACCCCAATGCCAGTGAGACTTCAACTGTTCGTTCTTTGGTGATTATTGATCCAAATAAAAAGGTGCGTTTAATTATTACTTATCCTGCATCTACAGGTCGTAACTTCAATGAAATTTTACGTGTCATCGATTCGCTACAATTGACAGACAAGCATAAAGTAGCGACCCCTGCCAACTGGCAACAAGGTGAAGATGTGGTGATCGTAGCTTCTCTTCAAGATGAAGAGGAAATCAAACAGCGTTTTCCTAAAGGCTATAAGGCAGTAACCCCTTACTTACGCTTCACCCCACAACCTGAGACAAAATAAGACACTGTCTTATTTCTCGCAAGACAAACACAAAGGATAAGTAAAACCCCGCTCCGCCCTTGCGCAAAAGCCAAGGGCTATATCGTAGGAGTAAGCATTACAAAAAGGACTGCTTTAATTTATTGCAATATAAACGAATTGCAGCATTTAAAATCAGCAAACAACGTTCACCCCAAATTTAATATGAACAACAATGCTAAAAAGCAGGACTAAAATGGTGAGCCACATCTCGATTGCTAAAAGCCTGTCTTAGTGATCTGCACCCCGAAAGTTAGACGGTTTGATTAAGCAGCTTTTAAGGACTGATTTCTGTACTCTACAGGACTCAGTCCTTTTAATTTAACCTTGAT
>NZ_JAZQPV010000108.1:0-29797 GCF_045628685.1 Acinetobacter sp. | reverse complement strand
GCAGCGATGAGAGCCTTCCACATGAGTTGGCTCGCTTTTTTTGTCTGCTTTTTTGCATGGTTTGCCTGTGCACCGCTTATGCCTGTGATTGCAGGTGAGTTTCACTTAACCAAAGATCAAATCGCCAATATCAATATTGCTTCAGTTGCAATTACCATTTTGGTTCGTCTGGTTGTTGGACCTTTGTGTGACAAATACGGTCCACGTAAAACCTATACCGCATTGCTGATCATCGGTAGTGCTTGCTACCTTGGTGATGTTCGGCGTTGAACAGGCGATAGGCTGGAGAAAGGTGCTGTATTGGCCTCGATGATTGTGGCATTCCCGCTGATGGTGCACCCATTCGCTTGTCTTTTTAGCTCATGAATCAACAGTTAGATCAAATCGTGGGTTCCTTGGGTGCCGCGCCGTGGAAGGTGTTTTGGAGTATCAATTTACCATTGGCGATTCCGGGTATCGTGATGGGTAGTATTTTATGTTTTAGCCGCAGTCTGGGGGAGTTTGGCGCAACCATTACCTTTGTGGGAAATATTCCAGATGAAACCCGAACCATCCCTATTGCGATTTATTCATTTCTGCAACAGCCCAATGGTGAGGATATGACAATGCGACTGGTTGCCTTGTCCTTGGTTTTGGCTTTTAGCGCCTTAATTGCCAATTATTTTATTCTGCAAAAGTATCAACGAAAATTGGGAGCTTGAAATGTTGAAATGTGGTTTTCAATATCAATATGCCGATTTTATCTTGAATGCTGAACTGGAGATGCAGCAGCAACTTTTAGGTATTATCGGTGCTTCAGGGAGTGGTAAAAGTACATTTTTAAAAAACATTGTGGGGCTATTGCAACCTCAAGAGGGTTCGATCCAGTTTAACGACCGTATTTTGCTGGATACTCAGCGGCAAATTCATGTAACGATACATCATCGTAAAACTGCTTTAATTTTCCAGAATGCCTTGCTGTTTCCACACATGAATGTACAGCAGAATCTGAGCTATGCTGAAAAACTGGTCTCTAAACCGGAACGAAAATTCCAGTTTGATGACATTATAGATTTACTGGAATTAAAACCCTTGATTCAGCGTAAAGCACATCAACTTTCAGGCGGGGAAGCGCAGCGTGTATCGATTGGCCGTGCCTTATTATCTTCACCGAATTTACTGTTACTGGATGAACCTTTAACCGGATTGGATAGCAAACTAAAACAGCAAATTTTACCGTTTTTAAAACGGATGAAAGAGGAGCTAAATTTGCCGATGATCTATGTGACTCATCATCTGCAAGAACTGGAATATTTGCAGGCAGATATTGTGCAGTTAAACCAAGGGCAACTACAGAATAAGTAAAACCCAATATCTAAGAGTTAATGGTTTAATTATTCAAAAGATAAGAAAATAGCCTAAGTATTTTAAATCCTCAGCTGCTTAAGCTACTTCTAGAAGCATTAAAATAGATTATTCAGTTTTTTGATATTCATTAATCACTTCAAGTGCGGCACGAAAGGCTTCTTGGGTTGCGGGCGCGCCACAGTAGGGCAAGCTGTGAAGTAACACTTCCTGGATTTCTTCTACTGTCGCACCGTTATTGAGTGCACCACGGACATGACCCTTAAGCTCAGTTGAGCTTTTTTGTGCAGTTAAAAATGCAATGGTAATCAGTGAACGGTATTTACGCGGCAATACGCCTTCACGCTGCCAGGTTGAACCCCAGGCATGTTCATTAATCCAGTCCTGCAAGGGTTGAGTAAAGGGCACAGTATTGTCTTGTGCACGTTTTACAAAAGATTCGCCCATCACTTCAGTGCGAACTTTTAAACCATTTTCAAAATCTTGTTGTGACATATTTTTACTCTTTCAAGGTCTATAAAAAAGAAGTGATTAAAGTTTAAGCCTGAATAACTTCTATGCGTATTGGTTTATGGTCGTAGTTGGATTGTAAATACGGTAACGATGCCACGCGTATACTTTGATGACTATTTGAATAGCTGAATTTAAATATACCAATTTAACCTGAGTTCGACGAAATCCGCTTAGCCTTTTAGCATATTTTGGAAAGTTGGCTTATTGGGATTTAAGCAATAAGCTACTACAGCAGCCATAATATTCACCATGAAGTTATTGGTCTAACGATGACGTGAATGTTCAAGTTGCTGTAAATTTTTCAACTGATCATTCACTGTTTCGATCAATCCTCTTTTGCAAAGCAATTGTTTTTCTTCTTCAGTGTGGACGGATTTATTTTTCATATTCTTACGTGATGGGGTCAATATTTTGAGTCCTCTTGCCGCTAAAGCTTCAGCTTTGCTCAAATAGCCTTTGTCTCCAAGTAGAATCCCTTTTAATGCTTGAGTTAAAGAGTCCAGTACAGCAATATCATGAACATTTTCTGATGCAAGCTTGAGATTAATGATTTTACCTAAATTATTAATAATATGTAACTTAAATCCATAAAACCAACTCGTACTACTTTTTCTACGACCCGCCAAGCCTTTAAATATAAGATGCCTTTTAATTCGAAGATTATGGCAAACCACCAATTTAGTGGGATCAATTATACTGATCCCTGTATCTTTTCCTTTCACTTGATGGAAGAAATGACTCAAAGCTTGCAAACAACGGGGCATGATTTAAATAAAGCGGTTGTAGCTAAGAAGTTTAGGAAAAGTAGATTTCCAGAATGGAATGATCATTTGACAATAAAAATATTTGAAAAATCTACACCCAGATTGATGAAATAATCAGAGCATTTTTCATCTCATTTCCGCGAAGCCATAACATGCATTATTTAAATCTTCTGCTCAGGATATCGCCACATCACCAGAAGGCTACAATTATTTACGCACCAGGCATTATCAAGGTTATCAACAAGTAGATTCTTATCAAAAAGATAACCAAAACTGGGCACAAGCTAAAAATACCCGGATTGCCAATTTTTTGGTCCTAAAACCAGTCCATGGTTAATGCAATGCAAAAGTGAAAATTCAGTCTTAATTGTACTGAAACTTCTATAAAAAAAGACCAGTTATATACGGGTCTTTTTTTATTTATAGATTAGGAGGTAAATCTTATAAAAACATGGCTTAAAACTTTATGAATAATAATGCTTAGGTTAAGATGAGCCATCTTTTGTAAAAGTATTTTAGAAGACCTATGCAACCATTTGTTCTATACAACTCAGAGCAACGTAAAAAAGTTGAATTTGTTCCGCGTGTCGAGGGACATATCGATATGTATGTTTGCGGTATGACAGTTTATGATTATTGTCATATTGGGCATGCTCGCGTCATGGTTGCATTTGACTACATTATCCGTTTCTTGCGTAGTCAGGGTTGGGAGGTTAAATATGTCCGTAACATTACTGACATTGACGACAAAATTATTAAACGTGCCAATGAAAATGGTGAAAGCATTACTGCATTGACCGATCGTTTCATTCAAGCAATGAACAATGATGCTGAAAATTTGGGTTGCTTACAGCCTGATGAAGCACCGCGTGCAACCGACTATATTGATCAGATGCAAAATATGATTGGCACTCTGGTCAATAAAGGCACGGCTTATCCTTCTAGCAATGGAGATGTGTATTTCCAGGTTGAAAAATTTGCCAAATACGGTCGTTTATCTGGCCGTAAACTGGAAGATATGCAAGCAGGAGCCTCAGATCGTGTCGATGTTGAAGTAGAGAAAAAACATCCGTTCGACTTTGTACTTTGGAAACATGCCAAAGAAAATGAACCGTCTTGGGCTTCACCTTGGGGCAATGGACGTCCGGGTTGGCATATTGAATGCTCAGCAATGTCGACTTGCTGCCTGGGCAATCATTTTGATATTCATGGTGGCGGTTCTGACCTGATGTTCCCGCATCATGAAAATGAAATTGCACAAAGTGAAGCATCGACTGATGAACAATATGTAAATTACTGGATGCATGTTGGCTTCATCAATGTCGATGGCGAAAAAATGTCTAAATCTTTAGGCAATTTCTTCACCATTCGCGATGTGATGAATAAGTTCCATCCTGAAGTGATCCGTTACTTTATTGTGTCCTCACACTATCGTAGTCCAGTGAACTTCTCTGATTTCGCACTCAAAGAAGCCAAGACTACTCTGACACGTTTCTATCATTCCTTCAAAGCGTATCAGGCACTTTATGGTGATCATCTAGTTGAAACCTTAGATGAAGCGTTGGTGGAACGTTTTAATGCAGCAATGCGTGATGATTTTAATACGTCTGAAGCGATCGCAGTTCTTTTCGAAATTAACAAAGCATTAAATAGTGCAGTTAAAGAAGAAAATGCTGAACAAGCAGCAGTTTACTACGCAACATTACGTCATTTAACCAATATTTTAGGTTTAGTTCAGCATAATGTAGATGATTTCTTAAAGTCTGATATTGGTCAGGAAGCTTTAGGCTTAACAGCAGAACAAATTGAAGATTTGATTCAACAACGTAAAGATGCGAAAAAAACCAAAGAATTCGCCAAGGCCGATGAAATTCGTCAGTCTTTACTCGATCAAGGGGTAGTTTTAGAAGATACCCGTCAAGGTACGATTTGGCGTCGTGCTGATTAATTGATCATTTGTAATTATAGAGAGTTGACAGTTTTGTGAAATTCTCTATAATCCACACCATTGCGGGAATAGCTCAGTTGGTAGAGCATAACCTTGCCAAGGTTGGGGTCGGGAGTTCGAGTCTCCTTTCCCGCTCCAAATTCATAAAAGCCCTAGTCGAAAGACTGGGGTTTTTTTATTGTCTTTAAATCCTTAAAATAGAAAATTTTAAATTACATAAGTTTCTAAGCTATAGCTGTATCTAGATATTCTGAGCAAATTTCAAAGCCTCCATGTTTAAGTTTTATGAAAACCTATACATTTAAAAACATGCGATTTGCATAGATATGATAAAATTGCGAAAATTATTTTGCTTGATTAGAGTCAACGCTTTACAGCGTTAAGGTAAACCTACTTTGAACCCACCAAATATGCCAAATCAAATAGACTTCCAAAAAGTTGCACTAGAAACTTTGCGTATAGAAGAACAAGCGCTAGAAATATTGGCGACGCAAATCGATGAACGTTTTAGCCATGCATGTGAAATTATTTTGCAGTGCCGAGGGCGCTTAGTTATTACGGGTATGGGAAAATCCGGGCATATTGGTCGTAAAATGGCGGCAACCTTTGCTTCTACCGGTACCCCATCATTCTTTATGCATCCAGGTGAAGCAGGGCATGGCGATTTAGGAATGCTAGTGCCGGGTGATGTACTGATTGCGATTTCAAACTCGGGCAAGAGCGATGAAATTATGATGCTAATGCCGTTGATCAAGCGTTTGGAAATTCCGTTAATCACCATCAGTGGTGACGATAAAGGACCGATGCCACAAAATGCAGACGTGGCTTTAACCTTGGGTAATATTCAAGAAGCTTGTCCACTGGGTCTTGCACCGACTTCAAGTACTACCGCAACGTTGGCTCTAGGTGATGCACTGGCTGTGGCTTTACTGGATGCACGTGGTTTTACTGCAGATGATTTTGCGATGTCCCATCCGGCGGGTGCTTTGGGTAAACGCCTGTTGCTACATGTTAAGCACCTTATGCATACTGGCGCGGAACTGCCAAAAGTCTCTCCAGATACACCAATGAATCAGGTTTTATACGAAATCTCAAACAAACGTCTAGGTCTAACCACAATTGTGGACCAGAATGATGTTCTGCTTGGTATTTTTACCGATGGTGATTTACGTCGTTTAATTGATCAGCAACAAGGTTTTAATGTGAACTTGGCAATTGCTGAAGTGATGACTAAAAATCCTTTAACCATTTCACAAGAAGCGCGTGCGGTTGAAGCATTAGAGCGAATGAATGAAAAGAAAATCAATCAATTTGTGGTGGTAAATGATGTAAATCAAGTTATTGGGGTCATTAGCATGCATGATTTGATACAAGCTGGGGTAAATTAATAAATGGCATCTTATATTTTATTAGAACAGGCACGTCATATTGAAGCTTTAGTTCTTGATGTCGACGGTATTTTAAGTGATGGTTTTGTGACATTGACCAATACAGGCGATGAAATTAAATCATTTGATATTCGCGATGGCTTGGGTATGAAACTTGTACAGCAAGCGGGCGTCAAAGTCATTATCATTACTGGACGTAAAAGCAATATTGTTGAAAAGCGTATGTCTGACTTAGGGGTAGATTTGGTTTTTCAAGGTCGTGAAGATAAAGGCACTGCATTACGCGAAGCCTGTGCACAATTGAATGTTGCGCCAGAAGACTGTTTATATATGGGTGATGATTGGCCTGATCTTTCTGCATTTTCCATTGCCGGTATGAAAGTCACTGTGCCAAATGGTCATGTTGAAGTCCGTCGTCGTGCCGACCTGGTAACTCAGGCAATGGGTGGGCGCGGTGCGGTACGTGAAATCTGCGATATGATTTTAATGGCCAAAGGGGCTTACGAAACGCTTCTTGAAAAATATACGTCTATCCCACATTAATAGTCAAATAATTCATTTCATTTGAGTTAAGTACCACACTTATGGATACAAAAGTTTTATACGTAACTGCTATAGCAATTGCAGCTATAAGTGGTGGTTACTACTATTACAGCGGCAAGGGCAATAAACTTGAGGTTGATTCAGCAAGGAGTATGACCTATTCCGCTGAAAAAATTAATCTCACCCAAACCGATGATAATGGTAATTTATATGTCCGTGCTCAGGTCGATCGCCTTGAGCAGGACATGCAGAAACAAACCTCAAAACTTACTAATCTGAATGCATCCATGTATACAAATGGCGCAGTCGATGCCACTTTTTATGCCAAAGTCGCAAATGGTTATGATGATAATGAGCGCGTGGTTTTGTCTGGAGATGTGTTGGCGGTTAAGCTGATGCCACAGGGCAAAATGCAGTTTCGAACTACAGAGTTAACGGGTTACCCTAAAACTCGTGAAATTGAAACCAATAAACAAGTAATTGTGCAATCTCCGCAAGCTGAATTTGTAAGCCAAGGTCTGAAAGCCAATTTAAATAACGGTCAATACGAATTTTTTAATATTCGAGGAAAATATGAACCAAAATCTTAAGCTTACATTTTCTAAAACCTTGCTTCAGCAAGCAGCTTTAGTCGGTTTGGTTGTATTCTCATCGGCAACGGCATTTGCAATTCCTTCTGACCGCAATCAGCCCATTTCCCTGGTTGCTGACCGGGCAACTTATAATGAAAAAACGGGTGTGACGACTTATAGCGGTAATGTCATCATCGAGCAAGGCACAATGAAATTGCAAGCCAATTCAATTATTGCCAATCTGAACAGTCAAAAAGAAATCAGCACGATTACTGCAACAGGTGGTCCTGCGCGCTTTCAACAAAAAGTGGATGTCAATAAAGGTTTAGCCAAAGGACAGGCACAAAAAATTCTCTATAATGCGCAAACAGGCATTATCACCTTGTCTGGCAATGCATTGTTAGAGCAAGATGGCGCAAGTATTCGTGGTAATACTTTGAAATATAGTATGAATAAGGGTGATATTGAGGCGACAGGTACACCAAATAACACCGGCTCATCTAAAGGCCGTGTTGAAATTATTATCCCTCCTTCTAGTTCAAAATCATTCCCGGGAGCACGTGATTAATGGATCAATCGCTAAACCAACCACAAACCCTTTGTATTAAACATCTTGCCAAAAACTATAGTAAAAGATGGGTGGTTAAGGATGTTTCTTTTCAGATGCAAAGTGGGCAGATTGTCGGATTACTTGGTCCAAATGGCGCAGGTAAAACCACGAGTTTTTACATGGTGGTTGGTTTAGTCCGAATGGATAAAGGCGAGATTCATTTGGATGATCTTGATTTATCCGATTTAGCCATGCATGAACGTGCCCGTAAAGGGATTGGTTATTTACCTCAAGAAGCCTCTATTTTTAGAAAACTGACTATTTCTGAAAACATTATGGCGATTCTTGAGACCCGTAAGGATTTGAACAAACAGCAACGTCAACAGCGTTTAAGTGAATTGCTGGCCGATTTTAAAATCACCCACATTAAAGATTCTTTAGGGATGAGTGTTTCGGGTGGCGAACGTCGTCGTGCCGAAATTGCCCGTGCTTTGGCTGCAGATCCTAAGTTTATGTTACTTGATGAGCCGTTTGCCGGGGTCGATCCTATTTCTGTAGGTGATATCAAAGATATTATTCGCTCTTTGAAAGATCGGGGAATTGGGGTGCTTATTACCGACCATAATGTACGCGAAACTTTGGCAATTTGTGAGCGTGCCTATATTGTCAGTGAAGGTGCAGTAATAGCCGAAGGAACACCGCAAGAAGTGCTTGAAAATGAGACAGTACGCCAAGTTTATCTGGGTGAAGATTTTATGGTTTAACAATAAACGAATGAAAGATGATTGTGTTATCAATAAATGACAGGATCATCTATACGTTAGGATAATAAAAAAACAATTAATTTATAAAAGCAGCGGTGTCTTTTATTAGATGCGTTTAAATATTTATCAAATATAATTGCCCCATCAAATGATGTTAAAAAAATCAACTTAAAGTAGTTTTACAGCAAAATCTGTGTATAAGAAGCATATTGAGGTTTAATATGCATCATGCCCTTACATATATACTATGCAATGTAGATGGTTTAAAAAGTTTATGCCATTGGTCAAGTCTGGGATTAGTCAAATTTTTGTTCCTAAGCTCCATGAAACTATAATAAAGCTGATATTCATGCCCTGAGTAACCTTTCAATTGGGTTCCTCAAAAGTTCAGGAATTACCTGTAATGCTGGGTTCTGATCGAACACGTATTTTTTCTAAAAATCAAAATATTTATCAACCTATTAGCCAATTAAACTTCAATAAAACAGTATTTTATGCATTAAAGCACAGTCCAGATGTTTAACAGGATTTTTCGGTTTTAGCTGGATAGGGTTTTTAAGTTGATATTGAGTACCTTATTGGGTGCGGATGTGACAGGTCAGGAGTGGTCTATTCCAGAACGTGTGATGATGGATTCTGATTTATAATACTGTGAGCCTGAATTTAACAAAATTCCGAGCATGATTACGGCACAGACAGAGGTCGAAGTTGCCAGATTGGCTTTGTTGTACAAACCTGTCGATAAAGGCCATTGCAGTAATATAATTCTGAGATGCATAAGCTTACAGCTAAAATCTATCACACAACTACTTGGCCATCTTACAATCGAGCTTTAATGAACCGGGGGAAATATCACAATTTGCTTTGATTTCATTACACAGGATATGCACAATCAAACGGTAACCCAGGTCGAAATCCAATTTATTCCTATGTAGCAATTCAATGCGATCTCATGAATAAATCCCTATTCTCTACGCATGGTCACTGGTTTTGTTCAAAGTCTAATTAAAACGATCAAGTCTTGATTGAGCGGCTCTTGATATCAGTATTCAACCTTATCTCGTCATCAAAAATATATGGATATCTCGATCAGTTATCAAAACAGTCATGATGGACTTCATCTATTAATAGACATGAGAAGCACAGCTTCGCAAGATTGAAGTTCAGGGATAAAGGTGAGTGGAAACCTAAGAAGCATCAACCTGAATATCGTCGATAATGGCGTAAACTCCACATCGGTATAGATGCTGAAACTCCGCAAATGTGTGCTGTTCAACTGACCACCCATAATGTGAGTGATTCACAATGACTGGGTGATTTACTAGCCCAAATTTCAGAAGATGAATGGATGGATTCCGTTTATACAGATGGAACTTAGCCATGCCGTCAAGTTATTTCACAGTACCCCGCTCATGCGCTTATTCCGCAGAGAAAGTATCCGAAACCTTGGAGAGATAAAAGGAAACTGCTCATCTGCAAGAAATGAATTATTTAGAACAGTAAATCTTGCGAAGCAAGTGCTTCTCAGGTCTTTAATTTGAATAGTGTGGGGAATGGTTAATTCTTAAATCCTTGTGAAACAAAGCCAGCTCAAGTTATGCTTCCACTAACAGTTTTAGACTTTGTTTTCGAGGAAGGAAGCATTCTTAAAGTTTAGTTGCACAATGAACTATATTTACCTCACTCAATCATAAAGCGATTAGATTAATGCTTTAATGCGTGGAAATTTTTCTAAGCCCTATAACCCTAATACTGGAGCATACTGTATCTATTCTTACTAGAGGAGGGTGGTACAGCTCAAATGTTTATCTAAGTTGGCTGCAGATGTTTTAAAACACGTTATAATTTTATAGTGATTTTTTTATTGTCAGATTTATGCCATTTACGATTGCCTCATCCATTACTTTCGAAGAAGACATCAAAAAAAGTCGCTTTCAAGCCATTGCTGTGCCTGTCGAAAATGAACAGGCGGTCAAGGATTTTTTGGAGACTCATAAGGATATCAGTACCACACATCAATGCTGGGCATGGAAAATTGGACACAATGTCCGGTTTAATGATGATGGTGAACCATCTGGAACTGCAGGAAGACCTATCCTGGCGACCATTGAAGGAAATGAATTGACCAATATTCTGGTGTTGGTGAATCGCTGGTATGGTGGAATTAAACTTGGGACAGGTGGACTGGTTCGCGCGTATGGTGGCTGTGCAGGACAATGTCTATTACTGGCTGAAAAAATTGAACTGATTGAAAAGAAAAAGGTCAGTTTTTCCTGTCAATTTAATGAATGGTCGATCTTTCAATACGAACTCAATCAACAGAAAATTGAATTTACAGAAGACTATACTGCAACTGGGGTACAGGTCGAAGCCTTAGTACAAATTCATCAAATTGAACCTTTGTCATTGAAAATTCAGGATGTGACACGCGGTCGTGAACAACTCCAAATTGTAGAAGAGCCACAGAATGACTGAACAAGACCCGCTGTTAAAATATCGTGAACAGCATAAGCATCGCTTGAATTATATGCCGTGGTTATATTGGTCTTTGAAACCAAAAAACCGGAGTTGGGCTGAAGCATGGCAAAAAGAATATCAGGCCTATTTAATGCAAATGGAAACGGTCGAAATTGGTGAAAACTGTTTTGTTTCACCACTGGCGCATATTTTTGCCGAGCCGGGCCGGAAAATTGTGATTGGCGATAATACCTTTATTGCAGCAGATTGTACTTTGCATGGACCCTTGGAAATAGGTAATGAAGTAGCGATTAACCATCACTGCATTCTGGATGGCGGGCGTATGGGGATCAAACTACATCATCAGGTTCGTATTGCTGCATATTGTCACTTGTATGCCTTCAACCATGGCATGGAGCTTGAACAGCCGATTTACCAGCAACCGGTACGCTCCCTAGGTATAGAGATTGGTCAGGATGTTTGGTTGGGTGCCCATGTCGGTGTAAAAGATGGCATAAGTATTGGTGCGCATGCCGTGGTGGGAATGAATAGCATGGTCACAAAAAATATTGAAAAAGCGGCTATTGTTGCGGGTAATCCGGCAAAATTTATTCGTTATCGCGATTAAAAAGTTCAATAAAATGAAGATGAAATACCGAGCAAGTTTAATTACATAAAAGCATGCACAGTCTGTAATAGATATGCTAAGTTAAAAATAACAAATAGACTTAAAGCCTTTAATGGCGAAAAGCGAGGCAAAAATGAAACGTGTAATCGCATGTATCGATTCTTCTCCATGCGTAAATGCAGTTGCTGAAGCTGCTGCGTGGGTTGCAAAGCAGACCCAACGTGAATTGGTGTTATTACAGGTTTTAGATTATTACCCTGCCAGTTATCACTTAGGGGAAATAAGTGGGGTGATTGGTTTTGAAAGTAATGCAATGTTACTAAAAGAACTGGCGGAACTTGAACAAAAACAAAGTGAATTGGCACTGAATTATAGTAATAATTTGCTCGATCATATTAGCGAAATGATTCAGCAAAAATATGATTTGACTGCTTCGCATCTACAAGAAAAAGGCGATTTTTTAGAACAGAGTTTTAATGTGCTTAGAAATGACGACATTGCCATTATTGGTCGAGTCGGGGAGCGCTCTGCAGAGCGGAATAAACCGATTGGCAGTAACGTTGAAAACTTTATTCGTGGTGCTAACTGTACCATTATGACCGTGGGCGAAAATTTTAAGCCACCGACAAGATTTATTTTTGCTTATGAATATTCGCCAACCTGCGTCAACTTGATGAAACGAATTGCACAAAGTGATTTATTAAGACTTTTGCAGTGCCATGTGCTCTATGTTGGAGATCATCCAGAAATATTGAATGAACCTGCACAATATTTACGTGAGGCAGGACTCGATGTGGTGATGGAATATCGTTATGGAGATGTTTCTGAAAATATACTTGAATATCAGAGTGAACATGAGATACAACTAATTGTACTCGGTGCATTTAGTCACAGTAAAATTCACCAGTTCTTTTTGGGCAGTGTTGCAACGACTATTTTCCGAAATTCAACTGTACCTTTGTTGGTGGTCAAATAAGCAAAAGTATGGTCTAAACGTAGTGATTAAAGATTAGTCATAGTTATCCGCATAACTTGTGGATAACTATATGGATAGTGTGTGTAAATTACTAATAAATAAATAAAAAAACAGTACGATTGTTTTTTGATCTTTGTGTCAAATTATTTCACTATGGCCAATGCAAAGCCATCATGGCCTTTGCTGCCTACAGTTTGTAACGCTGTACACGACAAGATTCGAGGATGGTTCTGTAAAGCGACAAACATTTCTCGTATACCTTCAATACTCGGTTTATGATTTTCAAGATTGATGATTTCGCCTCCACGAATCACATTATCGAGCACAATAATGGTTCCTGAATGAGACAGGTTCAGGCTTAATTCTAAATATTCAGGATAACTCTGTTTATCAGCATCAATAAAAATAAAATCAAAAGCCTCGAAATCCGCAGGCAAGGCCTTTAATACATCAGCTGCACGTCCCACTTTCAGGTCAATTGTTTGCGGCAGCTTGGCATTGTTGATATTTTCCTGACCTAAAGCTGCGTGGGTATCTCGGCCTTCAATCGTTAGGATATAACCATCTTCAGGCAGTGCACGTGCCAACCACATGGTGCTGTAGGCGGCAAAAGTACCCAGTTCCAGCACACGCTTGCATTTGTTCATCTGAATCAGCATTTGCAGCAACATACCCTGATTGGGTGCTACAGCAAGGTGACCTGGAAAACCTTTTTCTTCAGTATTTTTTAATGTCTGTAGAAGAATAGGGTCTTCTGGAATTAAATGTGAATCGATGTAAGCATCAATCTCTGTCCACATTTTTTGCATAGTTTCGTCACCTTTTTTGCGATGCAAACATTTTAAACCTTTCCATTCAGAGTGCAATTTATCGTTTAAATTTATTGAAAATAGGACAATAAAAAGAGATCATCAAGATCTCTTTTTATCTTAACCAGTTTTTAATAATTATATAGATTAGTAATTACACATAGACGAATGACGTGATAAATCAGGTCCCCAAGTACGATAACCTTGAGTATCAATATGGATTTGACCTGAAGAATACAGGCCAAGTCCCATATTCAGGCTTTGACCATGTTGCGCCCAGAATTGGCATAATTTAAATTTGGTATTTTCGATATAAGCATAATCTTCAGGTTGAGGATATGCAGGTCCAATACGAAAATCAATGGCCGAATTAAATAAGTGACGTGATGAATTGGCCCCGCCAGCACACTGGTTGAGGGGTAAATCACGATAAACCGAAGTGACTTCAAAGTCGGTGAGCACTTTGGCTGCAACCAAATATTTAAATACACGCAAAGTCGAAACTTGGTTGTTCCACAACTCACGGTTTGGAATCATGTATTGTGAACGAGAACATTTTTGCCAATCTCGTGCTGTACGCATCAATTCAAAACTTGGAATGATATTCCCCACACCATTTTGTTCAAGAAACACTTCATATTCACGTACGCGTCGTAAATTATCACCTATTGCCGCCCAAGCGCTATAAGCATAAGGAACCGTTTTAGGCGGAATCGGGCGTTCAATAATGATGCGTTCTTGAGGAATGAAGATCCGTTTTCCGTTGGGAGTCATGGTGGTACGTCCTTGTTTCTGAGGAGATGTAGTACATCCAATCATGACAAGTGGGATTAAACTGAACCCGATTAATCCCTTAAGAAAATCCTTCATTATAGAAATCAAATATTTATAAATACGTTTATCATTTTAATATAAATTGATGGATAAAATTTGGAAATATTGCAATCAAATGTTTTTTTAAGTATAAAAAAAGATCAGCAGGTGCTGACCTTTTTAAGGTAAAAACAGTTTTATTTTTCCAAGTATTGTAACTTGCCTGTTTTACCATTCCATTCTTCACGGTCAGCAGGTTGCTCCCCAATCTGGGTGATGTTCGGCCATTTTTGTGAAAGTTCAGTATTGAGTTCAATAAACACTTCTTGACCTTCCGGCAACTCATCTTCCGAGAAAATAGCATTTGCAGGACATTCGGGTTCGCAAAGTGCGCAGTCAATACATTCATCAGGATTGATGACGAGGAAATTTGGACCTTCGTAGAAACAATCTACTGGACAAACTTCTACGCAGTCTTGGTATTTACATTTAATACAGTTTTCGGTGACAACAAAGGTCATGGCGACAGCTACCTAAAAATATGGTTCTAATTACTCTTGCTATATTCTAGGCAAAAATGCATGTAACTAACAATTGCTTTTATTGATATTTGTTATATATAGGGCTGTTAATTTTAATAAAAACTGAACATCTGCTTAAATAAGGCTTCTAAATGAAAAAGACTCCTATTTAGGAGTCTTTAACTTACTGATGATGATTTTAAATTAAGCTTCTAGCGCATCTTTCAAAGCATAGATTTGTTGTAGTGCTTCGCGTGGTGAAAGATTATCGACATCTAAAGCTCTTAACAGATTCAGTGCAGGTACATCTTTCTCTACTTCAACAACACGTTCAATCACTTCAATGGATGACTCATCTACTACACTAAATAAATCGTTTTGCACGGCTTTATTGAGCTGCTGATGTTGCTGTTTTTCTAAAATTTTTAAACGATTTTGTGCTTCTTTAATCACGCTGGCAGGAATACCGGCTAATTTTGCGACCTGCAGACCATGACTTTGACTGGCAGGGCCATACTGAACTTTGTGCAACAGAATTAAATTTCCGTTCAATTCCTTGGCGGTAACATGGTAGTTATCAATGCCAGGCTCTTTACCCAGTTCAGTGAGTTCAAAATAATGCGTCGCAAACAGACACAGGCATTTAATACGTTTGCTGAGGTCAATCACACAAGCCCACGCCAAAGACAAGCCATCATAGGTACTGGTACCCCGACCGACTTCATCCATTAACACCAAAGACTGGTTAGTGGCATGATGCAGAATTTGTGAAGTTTCTGTCATCTCCACCATAAAGGTCGATTTACCCGTGGATAAATCATCCGCTGAGCCAATACGGGTAAAGACCCGATCAATTGGGCCTAGTACTGCGGATTTAGCAGGAACATAGCATCCACAATAGGCTAATAAACTGATCAGTGCAGTTTGGCGCATAAATGTGGATTTACCCCCCATATTCGGCCCTGTCACTATGGCCATTCGGTGGTTGAAATCTAAAGTTGTATCATTGGGGGTGAAAGCCGTTTTACTTAATGCTTCAACCACAGGATGGCGACCGGCTATAATTTTCACCCCGATTTCAGGACTAAATTCCGGACGCGACCAGTTGCGTAAACGTGCCTGATGGGCAAAGTTAGCCAGCATGTCAATCTGCGCAATTGCGCTGCTCATCATTTGTAAATTGCCGATATCTTGACGTAATTCATCCAGCAGCATTTCAAATAACATTTTTTCACGTGCCAGCGCACGCGATTCACTGGATAGCACTTTATCTTCAAAAGATTTGAGTTCTGGCGTGATATAGCGCTCTGCATTTTTTAAGGTCTGGCGACGAATGTAGTGATCTGGTGCCTGATCTGCCTGCGCGCGGGTCAGTTCAATATAATAACCGCTGACACGGTTATAGCCAATTTTAAGGGTAGAGACTCCCGTATTTTTACGCTCTTGAGTTTCCAGATCGATCAGGAACTGACCTGCATGATCACGAATTTTACGCAGTTCATCAAGTTCGCTGTCAAAACCTTCTGCAATCACATTACCATCACGAAGCAAGACAGGGGGGTGTTCAACAATGGCAGACATCAGACGTTGATATAGCCCCTTGAAATCACCTAATTCATGATCTAATTGTTGAATTAAGCCAGATTGCCGGGCTTGGGTGATCGGCTGAATGGCATGGCGTAATAAAGGAATTTGCGCACAGGCTTGGCGCAACTGGACTAAATCACGTGGACGTGCACTGCCTAAAGCAATACGGCTCAGTACACGTTCAATATCACTAATGTCTTTCAACACTAAGCGAATTGGTGATTCATGATAGCCATTCAGCATCGCTGCCGTTGCATCAAGGCGGGCATCGAGCAATTTGGTATCACGCAGCGGCTGCATTAAGGTGCGGCTGAGTAAACGTCCACCCATCGCGGTTTGACAATCATTGATCAGTTGAAATAGCGATGTCCCATGATCAAACAAGGGCTCGACTAACTCTAAATTGCGGCGCGTAACGGGATCGAGTGCAATAAAGTCACTGCTTTGTTCTAGCTGAATGGAACGGATATGCGGTAAAGCTGTTTTTTGGGTTTCTTTGGCATAGTGAATCAGTGCTGCAGCAGAGGCTTTTGCCAGTGGTAAATGATCAATCCCGAAACCTGACAGTGTCGATACGGCTAACTGATCACATAAGGTTTTTTGCGCATTATTGACATTGAAATCGACATTTGGACGCTTGGTAACTGGGCACTCAAGTTGCTTTTTAATTTGTTCAATAATATTGGGATCTACAATATCTTCATCCACCAGAATTTCGCTTGGCATTAAGCGGGAAAGCTCAATCGCGAGTTGCTCGTGTTGAAAATCTTGTTGTTGAACCTTGAAAATGCCTGCGCTTAAATCTAACAGCGCAATACCAATTTGATTTTGTTGAATGCAGAGCGCGACCAAATTGGAAGATTGATGACTGTTGAGTAGTGCATCGTCAGTTAGTGTACCGGGAGTGATAATTCGGACTACACCACGTTCCATAGGCGCCTTACCGCGAGTGCCTGCGCTCTCGCCTTCACCGAGCTGCTCACAGATGACAACGGTTTCGCCTTTCTTGACCAGACGCGCCAGATAACCTTCAGCTGCATGGTAAGGTACGCCCGCCATCGGGATCGGTTCGCCATTGGCTTTGCCACGATGGGTTAATGTAATCCCCAGTAATTTTGCAGCTTTATGGGCATCATCAAAAAACAGTTCATAAAAGTCACCCATACGGTAAAACATGAGTGAGTGAGGATGTTGCATTTTGACGTTCAGGTACTGCTGCATCATGGGCGTTAAAGTGGAAAGATCAGCCATGATTTCCGGGTAACTCATTGAGGTAAAATCCTTAAATATTTGAATAAATCTAGATCGCTAAAAACTTGGCTGTCTCACCAATTTCAATTTTTTGCATGAAGATAAGTTAATTTACCAGTAACACATTCTGCTTATATTTTTTGATTTTCTGGCAAGTCGTACCTATCAAAAAACTTAACTTCATTCGAGTGGCTTATCTTATCAAATTTGCATGAGCAGAGAAAAATGCTTTGCAATAAATACGTAAAAATGAGGGAAACCATTTTTTTATTTTTTATGAAGAGATTTTGGGTGAGTTAATAGTGAATAGAGTGCTAATAAAGATCAATAGGCGAGTTTTGAAATATTTGAATAATACTTAACAATAGCCTAAGCAAATATTTATTGCGTCAAATTGAATAACATTTCAGCCGATCATAGGAATGAAGCATGATCGGCTGAATTACTTACCTTAAGGGTTATGTAAACCTAATTGGGTCAAATGCAGGCGTAAGATTCGACGCAACTCTAAAATGGCTTCAGGTGTTTCCTGAATGGAATGGCCACCTTTGATGATCTTTTCAGAAACTGCGCCATTTAAATGGGCACTTTTATAGGTAACGACATCATCGGTAATCATATTCAGATCATCACTGTCGGTGATATTACCCATAATAGAATGGAAGGCGAGACCCTTACGTGGGTTAATGTCTTTGGTCAGTTCCATAAATTTTGACTGATGGCTTAAGTCGCTTGGACCATTTTGAATCAGGCCGTGATCAACCTGGGTTAATAGATCTTTAACGTCCAGATCCTGATTTTGTATGCTGTCACCGATGGCAGACAGGAAGGTAGCTGGTATACGAATAATTTTACGTGCAACCTTGGTAAACCAGCGATCTGCATAATCGGTTCCTTTATGCGGAGATGCGAGAAATATCGCCCGATTAAAATTAGGAATATCCTTGATGACCAGGCGCTGAGAAATAATCGGTAATTTTTGATATTTATTTAATTGGCGGTTATTCATCATGGATAAGGCTTTTTGGGTCACATCCGCGTCGCTGACCAAAAGGCGTGCAATAATGCCTCCCATGCTGTGTCCAACCAGTACGGCATCTTTTTTGGCGGGTGCCTTGGCATCCACCTGTGCAAAGGCCTGATTGAGCAGGGCATAAATCTGCAAGCGACTTTCAATAATCGGCATATTGGTTGAATAGAACACTTGCCAGACCTGGAAATTCTCACGTAGCACCGTATCGCCCATAATGTCATTGGTCAGTCGAATCCATGCTTCAGGACTACTGGCTAAACCATGCACCAGTACAATCACTTTTTTATTTGGATTATAGGGTTCAAGCATATATAAATGCGGCATGGTGAGATGATCATCACGGTCAATCAGGGTTAAATAAGCAGCTTTACCCAGATTGTTTTGTGCCAGCCATAAACCATAGGGTGTAGAAAAGTTAGCAGCAAGCGGATAGGTTTTTCCTGCCAGATCCACTTTTTCATACTTGTATGGATCAAAAGCTTTTAATTCAAATTCGGCCTTATTTAAAATATCTTCAATACTGGTTGCAGATTTTGGTTGGGCGGTAATGGTGGCTGCCAAATAACGCGCTTGATGAATATTTGGATTAACGCCATTTTTGTAGCTAAAATTTATCGGGTCGATAATATATTTATTTTTACCTTCACCGATATCATTCTTAACTTGCGGTAAAACAACCACAAATTCGGAACCAAAACCATCACGGCGGTTAATAGAGCGCAACCCTGAAAAATTCAGGTTATAACTTGAGAGCAGCTGCTCAATTTTCTGTTCTTTAAGCTGTGGGTAATGGTCAAAGTTAATGCTGTAGATACTGTCACCGACTTTAATCCGTTTTTCGACTTCCGTAGGTTTATAACGTAAGCCATAAGCTGAAACCAGTTTAGCCAGGGCCAAGTTATAGAAGTCACGAATTTGCACCTGTCTGTTATCAAAAATACGGTCTTGGGGTGCGCGTTTTGTTTTAAACATGTAGGCATAACTGTATCGAATACTTTTATCTAACATGTAAAGCTGCTGATCTAAACATTTATTATAATTGACTTGCTGGAGCTGTTTTTTTTCTTCTGCTTTGGTACTGGTTAATATGCCAATTTTGCAATCACTTGAATTTTCAAAACTTAAGGCTTTGGCTAAGTAAACCTCACTTGCTGTAGATAATAATTGTTCATCTTGAACCTGGGGAATTTGTTGCAGTTCCCGAATGCACTCTTCAGGTTCGTCCGAGCAAATGTTCGCTTCACGCCCCGTCATCGAGAGCACGTTTAAGCTGGCTTCGCTTAATTTGTTGCGCGTTAAAATACTTTCTCGTTCATTGGCAATAGTAACATTGATGCCCTGACTTTTTACACTGACCACCTGACAGCCAGTGAGAAGATAACTACTGAATAGCGCTGCAAATAAAACTTTGTATATCTGTTTTGGCATAATAATAATCTGCAGTATGTATTTATTTGAATTTGATTCATCATACGATAATTCTTCTAATTTTCAATCAATCCCCATAAAAATAGGCCGTACTGGACGGCCTATTTTTACTTTGGTCTGACTTTAAATATTAAGATGCTGGTGTTGCTGGTGTTGCTGGTGTTGCTGGTGCAGCAATGACTTGCCATACATTCCAGCGACCTTGTGTTTCAATTTCAGCCATTAAACGGTCAGCCACTTCAGCTTCTTGTGGATATTTGATTTTGTAATTTTTCAAAGTCTGAATCGCATTTTTCTTTTGTTCCATGGCAATGTAGTTATTTACCGCAGAGAGATACGCTTCCTGAACATCGGCTTTCATCGCTTTATCTAAATAAGGAATCGCTTCACGTTGACCGCCGCCTTCAGATAAACCAAAACCAAACCAGAAGTTTGCCTCCCCATCTTCTTTGTTAATTCTTAAAATACGCTGCGCATAGGTTAAAGATTTAGTAGTATAAACCGAACCCAGATCCAGGTTGCGCGCCATGACACTGGCTTTAAATGCACGAATGAGTACATCAAAAGACGCATTATCCCGTGATGCTAAAGTATCAAGTTGCTGCGTCAATTGTTTCAGTTTTGCTTCAAAACCTTTACGTTCCTGACGATCAGTAAAACGAGGCGGATAGTGGCGTGCTTTACCTTCAACCAATTGCAAGAAGTCATCAATTTCAGTGACATCAAGTTCATTTTCGCCTGCAAGTACGGCAAATTTCAAATTACGTTCATTGCTGTTTACGGTTGGAATAATCAGCTTGTTCACATCTAAAGTGACTTTCTGTGACGGGTCACTTTGAAGATTAACTTCCATTTTAGTGACGGGCTGTGCTGCTGCTTGTATTAATGCAATTTCAAATGGAGGTGGAGCATCGTAGTTAAATGGATTCAATGCATAGAACGGTGGAGTCAAATCAGGTTCAGTGAAGATAATTGGAGTAGTCAGTTTTGTTTCTTCTTTAGGAGTTGAGCTACACCCAGAAAGTAAAGAAACCGCTATTAATGTACATGCCAAAGGCTTAAGAGTCATATGGGTCATCCATTGATTTAATTTTAAAATTGATGAGAGTCTGTCGATATTTCATAAATGGCTTGCGCTGTAAGCTAAAATTGAACAGATGAAGTATCAATAAACCCGACTTGCATGTTTGTCAGTCTAAGAAAACTCTGATGAACACGCAAGTTAGCAATTGTGAAGATTCACATAAGCACTTTAGGCTTTGGACTGACTGCTTTGTGCTTCACATTCCCGGCGTACATCTTCAATAATTTTAAGCTCTTCAACACTAAAGGGTTGTTCGTCTTGCTGCTTTTTGAATGAAGGGTCAAGTAAAGATAAACGCTGGCATAAGTTATTCATGCGTTTTTCATTATATTGAATTCTCTCCAGCAAAACCCGCATACCATCTAAGATTGGATCTGGCTGGTCCTGTGTTGCCGCATAAGGCTGAAAACCAATGCTTTCCGCATAATCACGGCGACGGGCTTCTTCATCATCTTTTGGTTTGTCTTTGGTGATAAAGCGGGCTGGATTGCCCACAGCTGTGGTATCCGGTGGAACCTCTTTGGTGACAACTGCATTGGAGCCGACTTTGGAGTTTTTACCCACGGTAAAGGGGCCAAGAATTTTTGCACCGGCACCGACCACCACACCATCTTCCAGAGTTGGATGACGTTTGCCTTTATTCCAGGTTGTACCGCCCAGGGTCACGCCGTGATAAAGCGTGACATCATCCCCAATTTCGGCAGTCTCACCAATCACCACACCCATGCCATGGTCGATAAAGAAACGACGACCAATTTTTGCACCTGGATGAATTTCAATGCCTGTGGCAAAACGGCTAAAAGAAGACAATAGGCGAGCAGAGCCTTTACACTCTTTTTGCCAAAGTTCATGAGCAATACGATGCATAATCAGTGCATGTATGCCCGGATAAGTCGTGAGAACTTCTAAGGTGTTTCGAGCTGCAGGATCGCGCGCGAATACAGCCTGTATATCTTCTTTAAGCTGTTTAAGCATTAGTTTGATCCTCTGAAGAATCTGTTGTTTTATCTGTAGATTTTTTCCATTTACCACTATTCATCGCTTGTACACGCGTGAATATGCCACGAAGTAAATGATATTCCATACGGTCTAATTGTATACGCCCAAAGAGACGACGCAAGCGTAAAGGCAATAAACGTGGATTTTTTGGATCCATAAATTCAATTTCTGCCAGCATTTTTTCAATATGCGGGTAAAACTGTTCCATTTGTTCATGCGTGACCAATGGCTCATCCCACTGCATGTCAATTTCATCGGTCACATGCATGGTGGCTTCAGGATTTTCTTTCTGCTCAGTCAATGCCATGGCTGCCATACGCATTTCATAGCAAATCACTTGAATGGCTTGGGCAACATTGAGTACGCCATAGTCGTTATTGACTGGAATAGTGACATGATAATTGGCCATCGCCAATTCTTCATTGGTCAGGCCACGATCTTCACGACCAAATACAATCGCAATTTCCTGATGATCTTTGACGACTGCGTTAAGCGATTTTTCCGCAGCAGGGCGGGTATCCAGCAAAGGCCACGGAATGGTACGGCTACGCGCACTGGTACCAAAAACCAGATGGCAGTCTTTAATTGCTTCTTCTAAAGTCGGTACAATTTCAATCTGTTCGATTAAATCGACTGCACCTGCCGCCAAAGCATTGATGTCCGGGTGCGGATAGGTTTTAGGTTCAACCAGTATCAGTTTGGATAAGCCCATGGTTTTCATAGCGCGTAAAGCACTACCGATATTTGCAGGTAATGTGGTATTGACCATGACAATACGCACATGGGAGAGATGTGCTGAAACAACAGCATTGTCAACTTGACTCATAATGTGTCCGATTTGAATTTAAATATTTAAAAATTAAGAATATTGGTTGGCTTCAGCCTGATACAGATCCATCGCATCATCCATGCTGACATTGGCAGGCGGCGGTGCAATGTATGCGGGCTTACTATGATGCGCGGCCTTGGCAGCTTTGGATTTCACTTGATATTCAATGTGAATGACATCTTTACCAAAATAATCGCGTAATTTCGCCAGCAGTTCATCCTGTGGCGCAACTTTCCAATTCAGTCCCAAATGAACTTCTGCAGAAGCGTAGGGATAATCAATTTGTAATTGCATTGGAATATGATTGCACATATCGACATTACAATATGGGATCAGAATCTTTTGTAAATCCTGACTCAGGGTTTTGGTCAGATGTTCGCTATTCAGTTTAATCTGGATGCTATTGGCACGTTTCTGGCGAATTTCATTCAGGCTGAACGCCTTGGTTAAACGTCCCATCGGACGGTCATAACCCTCACGCTCATAGATTTCGCCTTCAATCACCACCACACGGTCGGCCTGAATGACATCTTTAAAGCGCTGGAAACGTTCATGGTTGGCAGAGACTTCAATACGTGCCGTACCATCATCCAGTGTCACCATCATCCGGTTCGGGAAGTTGGCAACATCCACAACCAGTCCGGCAAATACGGTAGTAACACCGCGACGTGTCGGGGTTAATTCGTTAATTCGTACAGGAATAAAGGATTTTAACTCGGGGCGATAGACATCAATTGGATGTCCGGTGAGATACAGCCCAAGGGTATCTTTCTCGCCTTTAAGACGGACTTCATCTGACCACGGTTTTACTGGTTTAGACGGTTTACGCTGAACTTCTTCAACTTCACCAAATAAATCCATAATGCCGGTTTCACGATTAGAACGTGCCTGTTCAGCCGCCTGAACTGCTTCCGGCAATTGCGCCATGATACTGGCACGATCAATACCCAAGCAATCCAAAGCCCCTGAGCGGATTAAAGCTTCCAAAGTTCGTTTATTGATTTTTTTCAAATCAATACGATGGCAGAAATCGAATAAATCTTTGTAAGGGCCATCCTGCAAACGTGAATCAATCACCGATTGCATGGCTGCCTCACCCACGCCTTTAATTGCACCTAACCCATAGACAATGGTTTTTTCATCGCTGGCATGGAACTGGTAAAAAGACATGTTAATGGACGGTGGAAACACTTCTAAGCCATTAATCCGGCAGTCATCAATCAAAAATACAATACTGTCGGTATTCTGCATTTCCGAAGTGAGTACCGCTGCCATAAATTCAGACGGATAATAGGCTTTTAACCATGCTGTTTGGTAAGCAACCAAGGCATAAGCGGCGGCATGTGATTTGTTAAAACCATAACCGGCGAATTTTTCCATATAGTCGAAGATATGGTTGGCGGTCGCTTCATCAATGTCTTTTTTTGCCGCACCTTCAATAAAGATTTGACGGTGTTTGACCATCTCTTCGACTTTCTTTTTACCCATGGCGCGACGCAACATGTCCGCGCCACCGAGGGTATAGCCGGCACAATACTGTGCGGCCTGCATAACCTGTTCCTGATAAACCATGATCCCGTAAGTCGGCTCCAGTACACCTTCCAACAACGGATGCAGATATTCAAATTCACCGCCATGCATACGGTGGATAAAGTCAGGAATAAGATCCATTGGACCAGGACGGTACAACGATACAAAGGCAATAATTTCTTCAAATTTACTTGGACGTGCCTCTTTCAGCATTTTTTTCATGCCGACGGATTCAAACTGGAATACCGCAGTAGTATTGGCATCCGAAAAAATTGAATAGGCTTTGGCGTCGTCTAGCGGGATATGCGCAATATCAACGGTTTTTTCAGGCCCAATGCGTTTATTAATATTCTGAATTGCATCTTCAATTACGGTCAGGTTACGCAGACCCAAGAAGTCGAACTTGACCAAACCTGCGGATTCAACATCATCTTTATCGAATTGTGCAACGCGGTTGGTACCATCAGCATCGCACATCACGGCTGAATAGTCGGTAATTTTACCTGGTGCAATCACCACACCACCGGCATGTTTACCGGTATTACGGGTAATGCCTTCGAGCTTAAGGGCCATTTCCCAGATTTCAGCAGCGTCGTCATTATCCGGGTTAGATGGATTAGTGACGATATCTTTAAGCTGCGGTTCCATGTCGATGGCCGCACGAAGGTCTACACCTAATGGCTTGGTCGGGATCAACTTGGAAATACGGTCAGCAAGTCCGTAGGATTTACCCAATACACGTGCTACGTCCCGGATGGCACCTTTCGCGGCCATGGTTCCGAAAGTGGCAATCTGAGATACTGCATCACGACCATAATGACGTGCTACATAGTCAATCACCCGGTCACGACCTGCAATACAGAAGTCGATGTCAAAGTCGGGCATCGAAACACGTTCAGGGTTCAAGAAACGTTCGAACAGCAGGTCATAACGTAGCGGATCGAGATCGGTAATTTTCAGGCTATACGCCACCAGTGAACCTGCACCTGAACCACGTCCCGGACCGACCGGTACGCCATTATTTTTGGACCACTGAATGAAGTCCATCACGATCAGGAAGTAGCCGGGGAATCCCATGTTCAGGATCGTACCAATTTCGTAGGCTAGACGTTCATCATAAACTTTACGGATTTCAGGCCAGTCTTCATCGCGTTTTTCAACGGGATAAAGGAAGTTTAAGCGTTCTTCCAGGCCTTCCCGAGAAATATGTTCAAAGAAGGTATCAATGGTATGACCTTCTGGAATGGGGAAGTCGGGAAGGTCATTGAAGCCTAAACGCAAGCTGACATTACAGCGTTTGGCAATGTGGTAGGTATTTTCAATCGCTGTTGGAATGTCTGAAAACAGTTCAGTCATTTCCTCGGCAGTTTTAAAATATTGTTCAGGCGTGTAAGAACGCGGGCGACGGTTATCACCCAGCACATAGCCATCGGCAATACACACGCGTGCTTCATGTGCTTCGAAGTCGGTTGCTGCAATAAAATGCACATCATTATGGGCTACGACACCAATATTGTATTTCTGGGCCAGCTTAACTGCGCCTGCAATAAAGCTCTCTTCATCGGGGCGGTCAGTACGGGTCAGAGCCAGATAAACACGGTTGCCGAATTTTTCAATCCATTCTTCTAACAGTGCTTCAGCTTTTTGCGGGTTGGATGAGTTGAGCATTTTACCGACATCACTATGCATGCCTAAAAGCACGATGATGTCCTGGTTTTGTTCAAGCACCCATTCTTTTTTTACGCAAGGAATGTCAAGCTGCTGACCTTCAATAAAGCCGCGCGAAACAATTTCAGTTAGACCGCGCCAACCCTTGTTGGTCATGGAAAGCAGGGTTGCTTTATGTTCTGCATCATTCAGGCGAATGACACTACCCAGAATGGGTTTGATGCCTTTATCCAAACATTTTTTATAAAATTTAACTGCGGCATGCAAGTTGGACAGATCTGTTAATGCCAAAGCTGGCATTGCATCATTCTCTGCAGCTTTCATAAGATCAGGTATACGTACGATCGATTCCGTAATTGAAAATTCTGTATGTATACCAAGATGAACAAAGTGCATAAATGAGTCCCTGCAAAAACTGACGGCTATTTTAGCATGCTCTGAATATAGGAATGGCTTAATATTTATCAAAATCGAAGCAGATTTTTCATTGCAATATTGGTTAGAACTGATGTTTTTATTGATAAAGTCGGAAATTGAATTATTTTTAACCAGAATATTTTTGCCAAATAAAAACCCTCAAGATGAGGGTTTTAAAGATTTGAGCTAATCAATATTTATCTTAACTTGGCCAACCACTCGCCCACAGTCTGAACAATTTGCACCAAGAGCAATAGCACAATTACGGTTAAAATGACCACGCTGGTATCAAAGCGTTGATAGCCATATGAGATCGCCAAATCCCCAATACCACCGGCACCGACTGCACCCGCCATTGCGGTTGCGCCAATTAAACTAATAGTCGCGGTGGTTAAATTTAAAATCAGTGAACTGCGCGATTCAGGCAAAATAAACTTGAAAATAATTTGTAATGGGGTAGCACCCATGGCCTGAGCAGATTCCACAATCCCTTCATTCACTTCTAATAATGAAGTTTCAATCAGACGTCCCATATAGGGGCCAATATAGATGGTCAGTGGAACAATCGCTGCCCAAGTCCCGATTGACGTACCGACTAAAAATTTAGTGAAGGGAATCACTGCAATGAGGAGGATGATGAAAGGCAGGGAGCGGAGGGCATTCACAATCGGGTTCAAGATATGATAAACCGCACGATTCGGAAGGATACCCTCAGGTCGAGTGACCAATAATACAATACCCTGAATAAAGCCCCAAATTCCGCCAAACAACATGGCAAAGAATACCATGTGAAAGGTTTCTTGTAGGGCAGTGACAAACTGGTCAATCGACAGGGAACTCTGCCAAAACGGTGTAGTCAGTTCAGTCAACCATTGTACGATTAAATCTCTCATACCTGATCTCCTGAATGTTCAACCTTTACGCCATTTTGTTCTAAAAATTCAATTGCTTGCTGAATAATTTCTAGATCACCCAACAATTGGATAAACATCTGTCCAATTACGGTGCCATTAATTTCGGTCATATTGGCAAACAAGATATTTAAACTGATATCAAATTTCTTAATTACTGCCTGTACCACAGTTTCTTGAGCAGATCTGCCTAAAAACTGTAGGCAATAAATACTGTTGTGATTCTGATTTTCGAGGTTCTTTAATATGTTGACGGGTAACTGTTGCTGAAGCACCGTTTGGATAAAGTTTTTCGTGGTTGGATGTTGTGGCTGACTGAAAATTTCAAGGGTAGAACCGGTTTCAATGACTTTACCTTGTTCCATTACCGCGACATAATCACAAACGGTTTCAATGACATCCATTTCATGGGTCACCATGACAATGGTGATGTTCTGTTCTTTATTGATTTTTTTGAGTAAGGCTAAAACAGATTTGGTGGTTTGCGGATCTAGTGCAGAGGTTGCTTCATCGCAAAGTAAAATTTTAGGATGATTGGCAAGCGCGCGGGCAATACCGACACGTTGTTTCTGCCCCCCTGAAAGCTCGTCGGGGAAAGCATCTTTTTTATGCTTAAGGTCAATAAACTCAAGTAATTCATTTAAGCGCTTTTCACGTTCAACTTTGCTGATTCCCAAAAGCTTCAGTGGCATTTCAATATTTGCCGCGACAGTTTTAGTTTGCAATAAATTGAAGTGCTGAAAGATCATACCAATATTTGCACGTTCTTGACGTAATGAGCGTGCATCCAAAGCGATAAAATCTTTTTGATTAATAATTACCTGACCTTCATTCGGACGTTCTAATAAATTAATCAAACGAATTAAGGTGCTTTTACCTGCGCCACTATAGCCAATAATACCAAAAATACTGCCTGCTGGAATTTCCAAATTAATTTGGTCTAGGGCACGTATGGTTTGACCTTTGAGCTGATAGTGCTTTGAAATGTTTTTAAATTCAATCATATCGTCAGAAACTAAGCAGAAAATAAAAAACAGGCAAAATGACTTTGCCTGTTTGGTTTGGATGATTATATTACTATTTTGATTCAGTTAAATAACTAATTGGTTTATTCACATCGACCTTCGTACCACCAAATTTTTCTTGCACGTATTTGTTCACAGCTTCGGTGTGATACAAGGCACCGACTTTTTGTAGTAAAGGATCATCTTTACGAGATTCAGCAGTCGCTAAAATGTTTACATTTAACTTGGTGCTTTGGTCTACTGGTTCATAGTAAATCGAGTCTTTCAGTACGTTCAAACCACCTTCAAGCGCAAGTGTATTGCCTAAAACAATCGCATCCACTTCATCTTTAACACGAACCGCAGTCGCCATTTGAATCGGTTTAATCACAATTTTTTTAGCATTTTCAGTAATGTCGCTTGGTGTACCAGTGGCAGGGTCAAAGTCAGCTTTAAGTTTTACCAAGCCAGCAGATTGAAGAAGTAAAAGTGCACGCGCTTCATTGGCTGCATCGTTTGGAATAGCAATGGTTGCGCCGTTAGTAAAATCTTCAACCTTTTTTACTTTGCTTGAGTAAATACCCATTGGCTCCAGATAAGTCGTAGACACTGGTGCAATCTTGTCTTTATTCGATGCATTGAATGCCACCAAATAAGCATATGACTGGAATGCATTGAGATCGACTTCTTTGTTGGCTACTGCATTATTCATGGCCACATAGTCAGTGAAGTTTTTCACTTCAAGATTGATACCTGCTTTTTTGGTTTCAGGCAATGTCGTAATATAACGCCAGATGTCTGCATCTGAACCAGTCGATGCCATTACAACGGTCTGTTCTTTTGCGGTATCACTTTTTGCTGCGTCAGTTGCAGGCGCTTCTGGTTTAGAGCAAGCCGCTAAGCCAACAGTTAAACCTAAAACAAGTCCAAGGAGCTTTTTCATGTATTCATCCCAAGTAAATTTAATTTTGGCTTTAAATTTACGAATCATTTATTAGAGAGATTAAGTCAAAATCGAAATCAGTATAGAACGAAGGCATGATTACAGTCATCATGTCCAAACGTTTGCCTGATAGATCTGCAGCACTATAAAATTTATAAATTACGTTGATGCAATTAGCAATCTGTTGAATAGTGATTTAAAAAACAGTTATAAAAAGTTTTTAAATCATTGTATTCATTAATGAGATTGAATTTCTACTCAATCAAAATTTGCCTCATCATAACAATAAATCTATATTCAATATAGTGAATAAAAAATTAACAATTATCTTATTAAGTGAATAGCGATAATAAGATATTTGAGGTATTAATAGTAAAAACAATAGGGTCTGTTGACATTTCAAGTATAGAATTTACCCGATAAAGGTAGCCAAATAAATACACAAGCTAATGCAACTGCACCCTCATAGCTACACTTTAGCTTATCATATCGTGTTGCTATTCCTCTGAACTGCTTTAACCTA
>NZ_JAZQPV010000107.1:0-72055 GCF_045628685.1 Acinetobacter sp. | reverse complement strand
AATTTATGATGTGTTTGAGTTTTAATTTAATTCATCTTTTATTTATCTTCGATAAATGCTTTGTTTGACCGCTTGGTCTGTCCCATTAATTAAAATATAAAATTGAGGATGTATGCTTTCCAAAAAACCATCCTGATTTGCTAACGTCATCCAAATGTGTTTTTAAGTACTGGGGCTATTATTTTCATCTTTCTGTTAGTGGTTATTTTAGTCCAAATTCATTGGAGCTGATTACCCAATACCTTAATATGAACCCCATTTACACTTTTTAAGTCTGCTACGTATCTCGGAATAAATTCATGTAGCAATAAAGCAGTAATAAAAAAGGACGCATAAAGCGTCCTTTTTTCTATTCAGTATCTAATCAGCAATTAGAAACGGAATTTAGCGTTTACACCACCCAATTGAGCATCGTTTGCGCCATTTTCACCATTTGCATATACATAGCTCATACCTAAGCCAATAGCAGGTGTAACGAAGTAATTTACATTCACACCAGTTGCAGAGGCAGGAAGAGTTTGGCTCTTGTAGCTACCTTCAGCATAAGATGCGCCTACACTGAATTTAGGTGTTAAGTAAAGGTCAGTTTTTAAGTTATAAAGAGTATCTTCACCGTAAACGATACCTGCTTCAAAGCCCAAAGACATGTTAGTACCGTCGATTGGACCTACATATTTAGTACGTGCAGTAATTGCATCTTGATCGCTATCGATTGAACGAGCTTCCATAGAAGCGCTCATTAGACCGTTATTTAAAATGTTAAAAGTATCGAATGAATCTTTTTCTGTAGCACTGGTATAACCAACAGCCACCAAGAAGTTTGGCGCAACTAAAGCACCAAGCTCAAGTGCGTAACGATCGCCAGAATCATCAGCTTGAATATTCTGAGCTGTAAAACTGTTTTTAGCATCAGTTTTAGAATGGTTGTAAGATGCGCTTGCGTATACAGGTACAACATTTGTAGGAATGTATGTTTCACCCTTAACGCCGTAAGAATGTTGTTCTACATCTAATTCTTCATTAATCGCTACTGTTGTGCCTCCAACAGTAACAGAACGGTTGATGTCAGCTGAAAGTTGACCAAAATTGTAGCCAGCAGAAATATTGCTTGCTTGGTTTAAGAAAGCAGCTTCAGCCAAAGGTCCTTTAGATGTATCGATATCTTTAAAGTAGTATGTACCTTGTGCACCTACATTATAGTTACCATCATTTAGTTCAGCATCGTAGTAGCCTACAGTACCTTGAACTTCAGCTTGATAAGCTTGAGCACCAGTCATCGCTAATAATAAAGCAGTGGCTAAACCGAGTTTTTTCATAATTATTACCAGTTCTGTTAAAAATGGATTAAACAGCCGGTATTGTATTGTAACAAGACATTAAGTCAATGAACTAAAAGAACATTATTTGGTTGAAATATTACTATAAACATCATGTAAGATAATAATTATACAATCCAGTTCTTGTTTTTAAATTTCAAAAACCTTTTTTATAACAAAAGATTATATGCATTAAAGTAACTTTACTTGCTTACAACATAATAAAAGTAATAGGAAAATTTTTACAATGTAAAGTTAGGTTATCTTATATACATAAATTGTAAAAATAATTTATGTATATAAGATAAAAGTGAATTAATTGTCATATTTATGAACTAAAATCATAAAATGACTTGAAATATATATCTTGGTTGTTCAAAAAACAGACATATTAATTATTGATTTGTGATTAATTTCACAATTATTGGCGATTATTGTGATTTAAATAAAACCATACTATTTTAATAGGCTTTACTTATTCCGTGATTTTTACCATAATATATCTATCAAGTCATATTGCATTGAAATAATGTGATGATGATTGGATTCTCCATAAACAAGTTTTGTTTTTATATGCCCAGCTTTCCCCAAGGTTGGGCTTTTTTTTTGCCTGTAATAAATAATATTACCCTGACTGAGTCTTATATTTAATAAAAATAGTAGCCTGATATCGGCACAAGCTTAAAGCCAAAAAATATTAATTTTTAGTTTTTATCAAAGATCTATTACTCTGTGGAATCTTTTAAAAATATGCATGTGAAATTTTTAGTATTTTATGCACCAATATAGTGCTTTATTAATATAGGGTTTATGTTATATGCTAAATTTAATAATAAAAAACCCCAGTTTCCTGTGAAAACTGGGGTTTTTTAGCCAAAAATCTCGGAAAAATCAAAAATCCTGCTGAGGAATGATTTTGACTTGCCCTAATGCGGTGCATTATGCACTTATTTGTGGCATGTGTAAATATTTTCTTACACCTGTAATAAAAATATTTTTAGATGTGCTCAATTGATACAAAATCAATCAAGGAAATTTGATAAAAAATAAACAATTTATTTTTTCGGGATTTAAAAATGAAACAAGGACTGTTTTACTTGGGCTGCGTAATGGTTTTTATGCAATTAACTGCTTGTCAGACAGGAAAAGATCAAAGTTCAAATCCCTCTATATTGAAATCAGTCTCTGAAACTACAACAGGGCGATCAGCTGAGATTGCCACACTTTTAAATCAAGCCAACAAACAAGCCGTTTTTATTACTTACGATGGGCATCAGTTCAAGCGTTATGGAAATGCTTTAACACGCGCCAATTATCCCTATATTCCAGCGTCAACTTTTAAAATGTTAAATGCATTGATTGGTTTGCAGCATCATAAAGTACATACAACTGAAGTCTTTAAATGGGATGGTCAGAAACGTAGTTTTGCTGCATGGGAAAAAGACATGACTCTGGGACAGGCAATACAGGCTTCCGCAGTTCCAGTTTATCAGGAACTGGCTAGACGAATTGGGTTAGATCTAATGCAACAAGAAATTCATCGGGTCGGTTTCGGAAATCAGCAGATTGGTCAACAGGTGGATAATTTTTGGCTGGTAGGTCCTCTGAAAATCACCCCTGAACAGGAAGCGAAATTTGTCTATCAGTTGGCAACAGAACAATTACCTTTTGATACCACGGTGCAAAAACAAGTCAAAGAGATGCTGTTTATAGAGCATCGCGGAGATACAAAACTGTATGCAAAAAGTGGCTGGGGAATGGATGTGCAGCCACAAGTGGGCTGGTATACCGGCTAGGTTGAACAGCCAAATGGACAGATAACCGCATTCGTTTTAAATCTGGAAATGCAGGATCATGATGGTGTGGGTGAGCGCAAGCAATTGAGTCTAGATATTTTAGATAAGCTTGGCTTATTCTTTTATCTTTATTAATAAGAAATATGAATCAAAATTTTGATAAAAAATAATATAAATAGTTGATAAGAAAGAAGTAGTAAGATAAAGAAATCATGTAGTATATACGACTGTATTTTAAACGAAATATTATGATGATTGGCCAGTTATTTTTGTGTAGGACGTACTGAATTCATGTATAAATTACGTTCGGAACATATTGGTCAACGGCTTTTATTGTCGATGATCATCATTATTTTATCCCTTCTTTTTCTTTCTGTTCCTTTAATTGTCAGTAGTTATCAGGGTTATCAAAAAGCAGATCGTGCCTTGATTGAAATTTCTGCTCTACGTGCGGTTGCAGATTTAGCCAATCAAGTTTCACGCGAAAGAGCACCTGCCAATAAAGTGATGTCGAGTACCGCTGAAGAATTAGCTGAAAATCTACAAGAGCTGCAAGCACATCGAAAAGAAGTCGATATACAGATTGATCAGACCATACAGATTTTAAATGCAGCGGGCTTTTCTGCCCAGGTACGAGGTTTATCTTCCAATTTAAAAGTAACTTTACAGCAAGGTCGTCAAGCTGTAGATGCGTATGCTGCTTTGCCCCGATCTGAACGTACTTCAAAACAGCTTGATGATGCAATTAAGAAAATGTTCAGGGCGTGGGATAGCTGCCATGAAATTTTAAAAAATGTATTGGTGCACTCTGTAGCGAAGGGGACCTCTGTTTCTGAGTCCTACATCCTGATTTTAATTCTGGCAGATTTACGTGATCAGGCAGGACGAATTGCCTCCAATATCATGGCATCCGTCACTTTTGCAGAAAAAATACCTGAAGATAATCTGGCCCGATCATTACAGACTCAACATCAGTCACATTATTTATGGGGCTTGATCAATACCATACAACCTGAGCAGGGTAAGACCCCAGAATATTTAGCTCTGCATCAACAAGTAAAAGATCAGTTTTTAGATCAAGGTATTCCACTGGTTGCTGGCGTGATTAATGAAAGTATACACAATCAGGCTTATTCCTTAACGGGTACGCAACTCACAGAAGCCATGGTTAATAAGTTCATAACAGTGGTGAATTTGCAAACCTATGTTCTTGATTACAGTGTTAGCGTTGCTCAGAACCAGAAAAAGCAGGCACAACGACAATTTATTCTAACGCTGCTGGTGGCAATAATATGTCTGGCTACGGCATGTTTTACCATGATTTATACACGAAATGGGGTATTTAAACCTTTACTCAAAGCCAAAAATACAATTCTTCATTTGGCACAGCATAAGGCTGTAGAGGGTGAAGATGATGAATTGTTAGATGCTCCAGTGACATTATTGCAGGCAATTAAAAAGTTGAAACGCGTATTACAGCAACGGGATGCTTTAGAATTTCAGCTCAGAAATGTTGCCAATACGGATGTGTTGACTGGTGTGTCCAACCGGTTGGCTTTGGATGACTACATTAAATATGTGGAAAAGAAACCTGAAAAATTTAATCAAACTGGCTTAATTATTTTTGATATTGATGATTTTAAACACGTAAATGATACGTTTGGGCATATTGTTGGCGATGAGGTTATTCGGCTGGTTGCAGAAAAATTACAATTTTGTGTGCGTACCTCAGATTTGATCGTACGTTATGGCGGTGATGAGTTTTTGGTGTTAATCGAACAGGCTGATTTTCAGGATGCCTGGGTTGTTGCAAATAAAATTCTTAAAGAAATTGGCAGCTCTGAACTCTACATTGCCGAGATCAATCAAAATGTTCAGATTTCGGTAAGCGCAGGTGTGGCAGTTGGTGCAGCATCGTGGATGGCATTACTGGAAAAAGCCGATAAGTCCTTGTTTCAAGCTAAAGAAAATGGAAAAAATAAAGTGGCGGGGTGATGATGTATCACCCACTATCTATTTAGTTTTTTCAATTAAATAATTAATAAAATTGGTGCATGCAACCAGCATAAATTTTGCATCGATATAACTCAAATTTGATTCCTGTGCTGAACCGTATCTAACGCCAGCTTCATCAGATGTATAACCATACAATTTGTTCAAGCTCTCCATTAAAGTTGGATGTAATTCATATTTGGTTCTAAGTTTAGGAATTGCTTTTCCTGAAGTTATTGAATCGTCTTCTAACACTAAACGTGCCAAACCCTCTACAGCACTAATGGAGTCATGCATTGATTTGCTGTAATTAGGATTCTGGTGATCTGACATAAGCTTTAGAGCTTGATTTAAATGTTGCTGAACACCTGAATATTGATTTGTATTTTCTAAAGCAATTTCGATGGATTGAATTTCTTATTCGGAAGTGATTGGAATGATTTCGTTATTTATGATTCGGTAAGCACTATTTACACGCTCTAGCATATTGTTGATATTAGTTATAAATGAATCTTTATTACTTACTCTTTGATAGGGGTAGTGCTCAATTGTTTCTTCAATCAAGCTATAAATTTCATGCCAGGCACAATTAAAAAACTAATCTCTAATTATTTTTAAAGAATCAGATGTCCATTTAGGGATAGTATCTGTAGGCTTTTTAAAAAGATTAAGCCAATAAGATTCTACTAACGAGTATATATTTGAATTACGAGTAAAAGAACTCTGATTACGTCCCTGTTCAATCCGATTCCAGATATAGCTATGAAAAACACTCCACAAACCATTTTTTAATTCATTATCTATACTTTCTTTTTGAATAATGTCACGAACAGGCTTATATCCGTATCTTTCTGAAAACCGCATTATTTCCCTCAATAAAAAAAACGGTGAATGAATCACCGTTTTATCATGCATTTAAGCTAAAAAGAAAATTATTTCAACAATGGCTTTAAGAACTTAGCAGTATGTGAAACTTCAGATTTTGCCATTTCTTCAGGCGTGCCTTCGGCAATAATCATACCGCCACCCGCACCACCTTCAGGACCAAGGTCAATCACCCAGTCGGCAGTTTTAATTACATCCAGATTGTGCTCAATCACCACAATGGTATTACCCTTATCGCGCAGTTGATGCAGAATATCGAGCAGCTTGGCAATATCATGGAAATGCAGACCTGTGGTCGGTTCATCCAGGATATATAAGGTTTTACCCGTATCACGCTTTGCCAACTCACGTGCCAGTTTTACACGTTGTGCTTCACCCCCAGAAAGGGTTGTTGCAGATTGACCTAAACGGATATAACCCAAACCGACTTGCGTTAAAGTCTCTAGACGGCGGTGAATTACGGGAATAGCTTCGAAGAAATGCATGGCATCTTCAACAGTCATGCCTAAAACATCAGAAATGTTTTTGCCTTTATAACCCACTTCCAAAGTTTCACGATTATAACGATCACCATGACAGGCATCGCAAGGTACATACATATCTGGTAAGAAATGCATCGCCACTTTAATCATGCCGTCACCTTCACAGGCTTCGCAACGACCACCTTTTACGTTAAACGAGAAACGACCCGCAGCATAACCGCGTGCTTTGGCTTCCGGTGTTTGCGCAAACAATTCACGAATCGGGGTGAACAGTCCTGTATAAGTCGCCGGGTTGGAACGTGGCGTACGTCCAATCGGACTTTGGTCAATATCCACGACTTTATCGAGGAACTGTAAGCCATCAATTGAATCAAATTTTTCGGCGGTTAAAGTGGTTGCGCCATTTAGTTGGGTTGCGGCAAGTGGGAGAAGGGTACGGTTAATCAGGGTCGATTTACCTGAACCTGACACACCCGTCACACAAGTCATAATGCCTAAAGGAATGGTTAAATCAACATTCTGCAAGTTATGACCGGCAGCACCCATCAACTTGATTTTTTCCTCAGGTTTGGGTGGTTGAGTACGCACTTTCGGCACTTCAATTTTTAACTTGCCTGAAAGATACTTGCCGGTGAGCGAGTCAGGATTTGCCAAAATTTCTTCATAGGTACCTTCGGCAATGATATGACCACCATGCACACCGGCACCCGGGCCAATATCAATAATATGATCTGCCGCACGAATTGCATCTTCATCATGCTCGACCACGAGTACGGTATTGCCCAAGTCACGCAAGCGAACGAGGGTTTCAAGCAAACGGTCGTTATCACGTTGATGCAAACCAATTGATGGTTCATCCAGCACGTACATCACACCCATCAAGCCCGCACCAATTTGCGAAGCCAGACGGATACGCTGTGCTTCACCGCCTGATAAGGTTTCGGCAGAACGTGACAGACTTAAGTAGTTCAAACCGACAGAAACAAGGAAGTGCAAACGCTCACGGATTTCTTTAAAAATCTTGTCGGCAATTTCGCCTTTGGCACCTTCAAGGTTTAAATCCTGATAGTAACTTTCGGCATCTCCAATCGACATTTTGGTAATTTGCGCAATGGTTTTGTCTTTGACCCGGACATTACGGGAAATTTCATTCAGACGTGAACCGCCACAGGCATCACAAGCTGCATTGGATAAATATTGCGCTAAATCATCACGAACATAATTCGATTCAGTTTCACGGTAGCGACGCTCCAGATGCGGCAAAATTCCTTCAAAAGGTTGAACCCGCTTATGCTGACGACCACGCTCATCGATATAACTTAAATCAACCTTGTCTTTGCCTGTTCCGTAAAGGAATTTCTTTTTGGTGTCGGCATCCAGTTCATTCCACGGCGTATCCAAAGAAAAGCCAAAATGTGCTGCAACTTTTTCAATCATGCTGTAGTAATACGGACGTTGTCTGTCCCAACCACGAATGGCACCCTGGCTAATTGACACTTCATTGTTTGGAATCAGTTTTTCAGCACTAAAATGGCTGCGTGTACCTAAACCATCACAGACCGGGCAGGCACCAAATGGATTGTTGAACGAGAACAAACGTGGTTCCAGTTCAGCAACAGCACGGTCACATTCAGGGCAAGAGTGTTTTGCCGAGAATACGCGATCCGCCTGTTCATCTTTCATCCACGATAAAATCGCGATGTCGCCACCTAAACGCAGCGCAGTTTCAAAAGATTCAGCGATCCGGTTGCCTAAATCATCACGCACTTTAAAACGGTCGACCACGACTTCAATCGTATGTTTTTTCTTTTTATCCAGTTCGGGTGGCGTATCAATTTCAACAATTTCACCATCCACACGGGCGCGGACAAAACCTTGGCTTTGTAGCTGTTCAAACAGGTTGGTATATTCACCTTTTCGTTCACGCACTACAGGTGCAAGTAGCATTAAAGCTGTACCTTCTTCCAAATTTTTAACCGCATCGACCATTTCTGAAATAGTCTGGGCCACCATTGGCAGGTCATGTTCAGGACAATACGGTGTTCCGACACGGGCATATAAAAGACGTAAATAGTCGTAAATTTCCGTGATTGTTCCCACAGTTGAACGTGGATTGTGGCTGGTTGATTTCTGTTCAATTGCAATTGCAGGACTTAAACCTTCAATAGAATCGACTTCTGGTTTTTCCATTTGTGAAAGGAACTGGCGTGCATAAGCAGAAAGCGATTCCACATAACGGCGCTGACCTTCAGCATATAAAGTATCAAAAGCTAAGGAAGATTTACCTGAGCCTGAGAGTCCCGTAATCACCACGAATTTGTCGCGTGGAATATCGAGTGACACATTTTTTAAGTTATGGGTACGTGCGCCTCGAATACGGATATGACTTTGGCTCATAAAACATCTCGGTAATGTGCAAATTGAAGGTTATATATGATAGCGATTTAATTTTGTTCAAGTTGAATAAAATCATTTTTTAACGACATATTATGTCGGCTAAATCAATTTAGTTAAGTTTTATAAGACTGTAGCGAGCTTTAGGGAGAGCCACAAGTCTGAATAAGTTACTTTTAATGTGAATCATGTTGCAGAAGGTATCGCTAAAAAAGCAAAATCACCGCACAATGGTATGAAAATAAAAAGGGAAATGAAAACAATGATTCCAATAATTTTCATCACACTGATTGCATTACTCCACATTTATATTTTAGTGCTTGAAATGTTCCTGTGGGATAAACCGCCTGGCATGAAGGCGTTTGGCCATAATCTGGAAAAGGCAAAATTGACCAAAGTTTTGGCGCAAAATCAGGGTTTATATAATGGTTTCCTAGCTGCCGGATTAATTTGGTCGCTGTTTGCACCGGATGCTTATGCCATGGCACTGGCCAACTTCTTTTTAGGCTGTGTTTTGGTTGCCGGGATTTATGGCGGCATTACTGCCAGTAAAAAGATCATTTATATTCAGGCTGTCCCTGCATTGTTTGCTTTAATTGTAGTAAATATATTTTAAGGATCGGCATAGAATTTATTTCTCAAAACGTTTGTCCTCTGGATCTGTGAATATGTTGTCTTTATTTTTGAAATGTATATTAGGTGCTGCAGTGGTACTGCTGATTTCGATACTTTCTAAAAGCAAGGCATTTTATATTGCAGGACTGGTGCCATTGTTTCCGACTTTTGCCTTGATTGCCCATGTAATTGTGTCGCAACAGCAGGGTGTAGCAGCTTTACAGAAAACTGCTTTATTTGGTTTATGGTCGCTCATCCCCTATTTTATTTATCTATTAGTGGTGTATGTGCTGGCAACTAAAATGTCGATATGGTCGTGTTTGGGTATTGCAACACTTTGCTGGATAGTAACTGCGGCAGGGCTAATTTATGGCTGGCAGATATTTCAGCAGTAAGGGCGGGAGAAACCCAATTCACTGAATTTGCTGTCGCGGAAAAGCCATTTACAACTATTTGAGGCTGCACTACTTTTTAAAAATAATGTTTCTGCGACAAATTTTATATTTCCCGATAATTGACGAGTTTTGTAGTGAGGAACACTGTTTTTCAAGATGTCTCCCTTGCGAAGTTTTACTTCTCATTTAGGCGAAACCCAAGTAACAAATGAGCTGCTTCAAGTCGTGAATAGTTGCAAAATTCAGCCTATAAAGCACTCATGTTTTTCTACTCTTTATCCAAACCTAACCACTGGCGTTGATCATATGCACTATCCCAGAACAGCCATTCCAGTTTGGCCGCTGTGGTATAAGCCTGATGCATTTTCTCAAGGGTATCGGCATCACAGCGTGCAGCAACTTTATCAATTGTGGCAATCACATTTCGCACCGCCTCATTGAATTCTTCACCCGAATAAGTATCAACCCAAGCTTGATACGGATTATTTGCAATAGAATTTTCGACAATATCTTTGCCCACTTCTGCATAAATCCAGAAACATGGAAGTAAAGAGGCTAACACCACCGGATAGCTTTCGGACCATGCGGTTGCGGTTAAGAATGAGCTGTAATGATGGCAAGCTAAAGTAAGGGGAGTGGATTCAAATCCTTTTTTGGTGATATCAAATTCCTGCATAAAGCTATCATGCAGGCTGCGTTCAACCACAATGGCAATACGAGCAGCTTCAGCAAATTGAATCACGTCATCGGCTTCATAGGCTTTGGCCGCACAGACTGCAAGTGATCGACCATAAGCCAGTAAATAATGCGCATCCTGAATCACATAATGACTAAAAACCTCTTTGCTCAAAGTGCCTTGTGCAAGTTCCTGGTTAAATGGCAGGGCTAAAGTTTTTTGATATAAAGCTAAATTTCGCTGCCATACCTCTTGAGAAAAGCTCATGTCATCATCCTGTCGATAATAAAAGAAGAATTTACAGAAACCTGGACTATAACAAGAGTTTTCAAGCTACGATATCAAGCCACATAAATACTGTATTTGTCTTGAAAAAAATCATACGAAGAATTTTGGATTAATATCAAAAAGCCGTCATAATTGTGCATATAAATCTTAAGCTCTATTTTTAAGTTTTACCAAATTTACTCTCTATACATATTTGTTTATAGGTCGATCTATCATGATGAAACATTTTGGTTTCTCAATCATTTTTACGATCGTGTGTCTGGCTATATCTGCATACTGGGGCTTTACGCATGGCCCGGAAGCAGGGTTAAAGACCATGTTCACAGCGTTAACCATTACTGCCATTTTAGCCGTCATGGAAGTGTCGCTTTCTTTCGATAATGCGGTAGTCAATGCGTCAGTATTACGCGGTTGGGATCATTTCTGGAAAATGATTTTCTTAACTGTTGGTATTGTTGTTGCTGTATTTGGCATGCGGTTGGTGTTCCCGATTGTGATTGTTGCAGTCACTGCGGACATGGGCATGCTTGAAGTCGTGAAAATGGCGCTTAATGATCCGATCAGCTATTCAGTAAAATTGATGGCACATCATGCTGAAATTGCAGCATTTGGTGGCTCATTCTTGTTACTGGTATTCCTGAATTTCTTCCTGGATAGTGAAAAAGATACTCACTGGTTTAGATGGCTTGAGGCACGTTTGTCTAATCTGGCCAACGTACCTGCAATGTCGGTATTCCTTGCATTAATTGGCTTGCTGATCATGGCGGCAAATGTAGAAGAAACGACACGTTTGGCGGTGACCATGGCAGGAATCTGGGGGATCGTCATTTATATCGGGGTTCAAGTACTGAGCCATTTGTTAGGCGGCGAACCTGAACTTGATGAACAGGGTAATGCTGTGGCACATGATGCCAGCGGGGCATCTACAGGTGTGATTAAAGCAGGCATAGGTGGCTTTATTTACCTTGAAGTACTTGATGCATCATTCAGTTTTGATGGCGTGATCGGTGCTTTTGCGATTACATCGGATGTGGTGATCATTATGCTGGGTCTAGCCATTGGTGCAATGTTCGTGCGTTCAATGACCATTTACCTGGTCGAAAAAGGCACATTAGATGCTTATATTTTCCTTGAACATGGTGCGCACTATGCCATTGGTGCCTTGGCATTTATTATGCTGGCAAGCGGTACAGGTCTACACGTACCAGAAGTCGTGACAGGTTTGATTGGTGTGGCATTTATTGTCTGGGCCGTCATTGCATCGATTCAATATCGTAAGCGTCAAGAGCGGATTGGCTAATCTTTTTTTAAGAAAAACGGTTACAATAAGGGCGCATTTTTATGCGCCCTTTTTTATCCTGGCTGATCTTTGAATAACTCAACATCGATAACATGAATGTTGTAGGATAGCCCATTGAACCTAAACTCATAAACCTAAGCTTATTGATATGATGAATGCTTTAGAACGCCGTTCAACTTTTGCCTTAAGCAGTATTTTTGCACTGCGTATGCTGGGCTTGTTCATGATTATTCCTGTTTTTTCCGTGGCAGGACAGTCATATCAAGGGGCAACACCTGCGCTGATTGGTTTGGCGGTTGGCGTATATGGTTTAACCCAAGCTATTTTACAAATTCCGTTTAGTTTGCTGGCTGATCGTTTTAGCCGTAAGCCTTTGGTCGTTTTAGGCTTATTGTTGTTTGCTCTGGGTGGTGCAATTGCCGCGATGTCCGAAACCATTTATGGGGTGATCATTGGTCGTGCAATTGCTGGTGGCGGTGCTGTTTCTGCTGTGGTGATGGCACTGTTAGCCGATGTCACCCGTGAAGAACAGCGTAGCAAAGCCATGGCGGTAATGGGGATGAGTATAGGGTTTTCCTTTATGCTCGCGTTTAGTCTTGGACCTTGGCTCACCAGCTTGGTCGGTATTTCCGGACTGTTTTGGGTGACTACCATTATGGGCTTGGCAGCAATTTCCATGTTGCTTCTGGTTCCTAAAGTGACCCGTCATCATAAAAATTATCAGCAAGGTTATCTCGCACAGCTGAAACAGGTGCTGAAAATGGGCGATTTAAATCGTTTACATGTTTCAGTGTTTGCACTGCATTTGTTGCTGACTGCGATGTTTATTTATATGCCATCGCAACTGATTCAGTTTGCGGATATTCCATTGGCCAGTCATGGTCTGGTGTATTTGCCATTACTGCTTATTAGTCTGTTTTTTGCTTTTCCAAGCATTATTTTGGCGGAAAAATATCGCAAAATGCGCGGTATTTTCCTGACTGCCATTGGCGGGATCATTTTAGGTTTACTGGTACTGATTTTTGGCTATGAATCAAAATATATCTTACTGGCAGGTTTAGGATTATTCTTCATTGCCTTTAATGTGATGGAAGCCTTATTGCCTTCGTGGTTATCCAAATCTGCACCGATTCAGTCTAAAGCCACCGCCATGGGCGTGAATGCCAGCAGTCAGTTTTTAGGTGCATTTTTTGGCGGCATGATTGGTGGTCAATTATTGTTACTCAATAATACTGCCTTGGGTTGGAGTATCTTGAGTGCTATCGCAATTGTCTGGTTGCTGGTCAGTTTCGGCTTGGCTCAACCGCGGTATCTTTCATCCTTGGTCCTGCGTTTACCTGAAACGAAACAAACAGATGAGTGGACTTCTCAACTTTTGGCAATTCGTGGTATTGAAGAGGTTGTGGTGATGTCTGATCAGCAATTCGCTTATGTTAAAATTGATAAGCAGCTTATTAATGAAGCTGCGCGACAAGATTTAACGCAGTTATTAGGTAAAGATGTAGCCATTTAACCATAACTCTTATAAAGTAAAATATAGAAATAGATAGGAAGTGTACGTCTGATGCGTGGTGTTAATAAAGTAATTTTAGTCGGAACTTTAGGTAAAGATCCTGAAACCAAAACTTTCCCGAATGGTGGTTCTCTTACTCAGTTTTCAATTGCAACCAGCGATTCGTGGACTGATAAAACCACTGGTGAACGTAAAGAACAAACTGAATGGCATCGTATTGTGTTGCATAACCGCTTAGGTGAAATTGCACAGCAATATCTACGTAAAGGTTCTAAAGTTTATATCGAAGGTTCATTACGTACGCGTCAATGGACAGACCAAAGCGGTCAAGAACGCTACACCACAGAAATTCGTGGTGAACAGATGCAAATGTTAGATAGCAACCGTCAGCAAGGTGAACAAGCTGCGGGTGGCGACAACGCGGGTTATAACCAACCACGTTTCAACAACAACCAAAGCGGCGGTTATAACAACAATAATAACAATAGCAATAACCAGGGCGGTTATGGCAATAATCAAGGTGGTGGTTTTAATAACAACCAGCAAGGCGGTTATGCAAACAATAATCCGTCTGCTTTCCAGCCGAAAGCACCGCAATCTGCACCTGCTGCGCCTGTCGCTGCACCTGCTGATTTAGATGACGATTTACCGTTCTAATTGATTCAGAACGGCAAGTCATCTTCTAAAAAAACCCTCTCATTGTAGAGGGTTTTTTAATGGGTGATTGATCAACATTTTGTTTGTTTAACCCTTATTTCTTGGCAGAAACCCACATGGTAATGACAGCACGGAACACAATGTCCTCCACTGCATCTTTGACTTCAACCTGCACCAGATAATCACAGCCTGCATTCCACGAGAAATTGGCCTGCAGCGGTGTGGCAATTGCAATTAAATCGGTGTTGGCTTTTTTCAGGTATTCCACCTGCATGCCTTTAGGTATCCAGCGTTGAGTCGCAGGAACGGTAGCATCGGTCATGGTTCCACCGGCAAGCTCTGCCATATTGCACATGGCAATGGCATGTACGGTGCCCAGATGATTCAGCACAGCACGGTGTTTTTTCATCCTGATTTCACAGTATTCCGGTTCGAGTTTTTCAAACAGCGGAGAAATAGTGCTGAAATAAGGCGCTTTTAAGCACAACATTTTTGAAAATGTCCATTTTCCAGCAGGTTTGTTTGCCAGCATGTTCCATATTTTTAGCGCTTGGCTCATCAGAAGGTTCCATTTTATGATTTTAAGAATATTATTCTAATACAGAATATTATTCTGTTATTTGGCACAAATGACTGCTTTTTGATAAAAAATGGTCTATGATTTTGCCTGTTCTCATTATGTATCGAAGCATATAGACATGCAGCAAACCGATTTACTTTCCCGTATTTATCCCGGTCGCCGTGCCGAACTAAAGCGTATTTTGCTGCAACATGCCTTGGATTGCTTTGCCGAATTTGGTATTGAAGCCACCAGTATTGAAATGATTCGTGAGCGCGCTGACAGTAGTGTGGGGGCAATTTATCATCACTTTAAAAACAAGGAAGGCATTGTGGGAGCACTCTTTGCTGCGGCCCTACAAGATCAGATGCAGCAGCGCACAGTAGCCTTAGCGCAGGTCCAAGGCCTGCAACAGGGCCTGGCGATCATCATTGCTCAATATATCGATTGGGTGGTACATAACCCTGATTTTGCCCGGTTTCTTTTTATGGCACGGTTAGGTTTAGGCACAGCACAGCAGGCAGAAATTGCCACACAAAACCAGCAACGGAATCAGGCGGTATTTGCCTGGTTGCAAAAACAAGCGGATGAAGATATTGCGCAAATTGCAAAAATTCCGCGTGACTTGCTGTTGTCCTTAATGCTGGGTGCAACTGAAAGTTATTGCCGTGCCTGGTTATCACACAAAGTGAGTACCTCGCCAATCTTATATAAGCAGGTATTGATTGATGCTGCTTGGAATTCTGTTGTGCAATTTTCCCCTCAATCTTAAATCGGTCATAGCGATGAGATGGTGGAACCGGATAGAATTAATAGATCTAAAAATCCGATAAATTTTATAAAAATATACGGTTTTACCTATTTGAAAAACTTTCGTATTCTAGCTTCACAAGATAAGCAATCCCAGAAACGAGCTAGAGGAATATCTCATGAGTTTAATTAATACTGAAGTAAAACCATTCAACGCAACCGCTTATAAAAATGGTGAATTCGTTGCAGTATCTGAAAAAGACATGATCGGAAAATGGTCAGTGGTGTTCTTCTATCCGGCAGACTTCACTTTTGTTTGTCCAACAGAACTGGGTGATTTGGCCGATAACTATGCTGAATTCCAGAAAATGGACGTTGAGATTTATTCAGTATCGACTGACACACACTTTACCCATAAAGCTTGGCATGACAGCTCGGACGAAATCAAAAAAATCCAGTATGCAATGATTGGCGATCCAACCTGGACTTTGGCAAAAAACTTTGAAGTGCTCATTGAAGCTGAAGGTTTGGCAGACCGCGGTACTTTCGTGATTGACCCTGAAGGTAAAATCCAGATTATCGAAATCAATGCCGGTGGTATTGGTCGTGATGCGCAAGAGCTTCTACGTAAAGTAAAAGCGGCGCAATATGTTCATGCACACCCAGGTGAAGTTTGCCCGGCAAAATGGAAAGAAGGTGATGCAACCCTTGCGCCTTCAATCGACCTGATTGGTAAAATCTAATCTCAAGTTAAGATCATGTTTCATAGAATCCAGGACTTAGCTCCTGGATTTTTTATCTGTAAAATTTTAAAAATTAATCTCTGTTGCACTGCATTTGAGCATCTAAGTTTTTAATAAGATCTCTTATTAATGATGAAAAAGGACGATCCGGATTAAAGCCAGTCCTGCAAATTTCTATTATTTTATAAAATGGTCAGGAGATTATCCTATTGTCGAAACGCTGTATATTGCCTATGCGCTAGGCGGGTTACTTTAAAAGTTTTAAGATAAATCCATATTGTTTCCTAGAGATAGGAGTTTGAAATGAAAAAAATTATTGGCGTTTACCGTAACCAGAACATGCATTGGGTCGGAGATGGCTTTCCGGTTAAAAACCTGTTTTCCTATGACCGCTTAGGACAGGCGATTAGTCCATTTTTACTCTTGGACTATGCAGCACCCTACCATTTTAGCCCGACCACACAGCAGCATGGCGTAGGTTCACATCCGCATCGTGGTTTTGAAACGGTGACGCTGGCTTATCAAGGCGGGGTGACTCACAAAGATTCAGCCGGAGGTGGCGGTCAGATTAAAACTGGCGATGTGCAATGGATGACGGCAGGTGCAGGTTTGGTGCATGAAGAATTTCATTCTGAAGAATTTGCCAACAAGGGTGGCCTGTTTGAAATGGTACAGCTTTGGGTTAACTTGCCTGCGGCAGACAAAATGACAGCACCTAAATATCAGGCCATTGAAGCACAAGATATTCCTGTGATTGAACTTGAACAGGGTGCGGGACATATTCGCGTAGTTGCGGGTCACTACATAGACGATCATGCGGAACATTCAGGTCCTGCTTCTACTTATAGTCCTGTGAACGTCTGGGATGGTGAGCTGAAAGCAGAACATCTGCATCACATTCATGTGCCTGTTGATCACAATGTGCTGGTTGTCGTGCTCTCTGGTGAAATGCAGCTGAACGGAACGCAGCATGTTCAAGATAGTTCCATTGTCATGTTTGCTCAAGACGGTGAAGCCGATATTCAATTGCAAGCGATTAAAGACAGCAAATTTCTGGTGCTTACTGGCCAACCTTTGAACGAGCCAATTCAGGGCTATGGTCCCTTTGTGATGAATACCAAGGATGAAATCATTCAAGCCTTCAATGACTTTAATAGTGGCAAATTTGGTGAGATCCCGGTGGCCAGCTAATTTTAGCCATGGATTGATTATCCAGAAAATAAAGAAGCCCCTAAATTTTTAGGGGCTTTTTGCGAAATAAATTTTGTTGTTTTTACAGCATTTGCATAGTTAGGGGGGGTTAAAAGTGAATCTGAAAGTCAAATTATTATGTGATGTATCATAACGAGATTTTATGATTTTGTAAACCGATCGTTATAATATTGGTTAATATATCTATACTTTTTTAAAGGTTTTTTTTGTTTTTATGTTGAAAAGTTATAATAATTTCACATATTTATTTGAGTTTTTAAAGCTGTGAATAAACGTAAAAAATCTTTCTAATACCTGTGATGATGACTTTTGTTAAAAAAACATATTCTGGAATATTTTAATACCACCTTTTAATCTCGCTTGGTTCATAATTTCAATAATCTTATGTGTAACTGACGGATAATAATTTTGGATATTGCAGTTATTGGTAGTGGCATGGCTGGGCTAGCTACCGCCAGAATTCTTAAAGATGCAGGGCATAGCATAACTATTTTTGAAGCATTGCCTGGACGTGGTATGGACAGCCATAGCATTGAATTTGAAGGCGGCTTAATTGATGCACCCTTGCGTGTCATGAATCCGCATTTGTGGAAAAATACCCTCAGTTTGGCAACCTATCTGGATATACCCACTTTTCCCGTGCGTACCTATATGGCATGCAGCTGGCTGTTTGAAGATCGCACTGAAACCTGGCTAACCACCACCCGTAGCCGTATTGGTAATTTCCCGATTATCAATAACCGCAAAGGGCTGCAACAATACGGCTGGCGTCTGGTCAAAGGCATGCTGCAATTAAAAGCAGCCATCGCTCGATTCTTTAAATCAAAGAACCAGGATATTACCCTGGCTGAATTTATCAATAATAATGATATCGAAGAAGTATTCTGGCATGGCGCGGTGATGCCGGTGCTCTATACCATTTGTACCTGTAACCCAAAAACCATTGGTGACTGGCCTGCAAAACCTTTATTGACATTCTTGCGTCAATTGACCGATGGCGATGCTTTACTGCGTCTTCAAGGTGGCACGCCGGCATTGGTCGACAAGCTGATTAAAGGCATTGAAATTCATAATGGTACTGCCATTACCCAAGTCAAAGAACAAGAAAATGGGGTTCTCGTTGAAAATGCACTAGGTGAGCAGCGCGTTTTTGATCGTGTCATTGTGGCAACACCGACCAATAAAATTGAAACCTTTTTAGATAATGAACAATTTGCAGATGATATTGCGCTGTTAAAGCAATTCAGATTTGAACAGGGTCAATTGGTGATTCACACCGATCAAACCGTGATGCCACCCAAGCGTAAAGACTGGGCGGTGCTCAGTTATATGATGGATCGTAAATTTACCCGCCAACAGTTCACCGTGTGGTTGAATTCAGTCGAGCCAAGTCTGGTTGGCAAAACGCCCGTATTCCAAACCTGGCAACCGGTGACTGAAATTGATTCTAAAAAAATCATTTCCAATGTTACCTTAACCCGTGCTGTGGTGGACTCTCAGACCGTTGCCTTAAATAAAGAATTGCAACAACGCCACAAAGATCTCAATCGTAAAGTGTTCTATTGTGGTTCTTGGTCTTGTGATGGCTTGCCGGTGCTCGAGTCTGCAGTGACTTCAGCCATGCATATTGCAGAAATTTTGGGTGCGCCATTGCCGTTTGTGGGATTAAAACCTAAAGTTGAGGTTGCCCCACAACTCGGCTATTAAGACATGAAATGGCTTCAAGCGATTCAGCAGCAATTTTCACAGCATAAATATGCGATTAACGCAAAACAGTTAGGCGATGATGCTGATCTTGCTTGGAGTAATTTGGGCTATTGGGATGATACAACGTCATCCTATCCCGATGCTTGTCGTCAATTGGCAGATCAGTTGGCGCAAGCCGTGCATTTAGCTTCAAATGACAGATTGCTGGATTTGGGCTGTGGGCAGGGTGCAAGTCTGCTCCATTGGCAACAGCATTATCATGTTCAACACATTGAAGCTGTGGAAATGCAGTCCAGTTGTGTGATTCAAATTCAAAAATATTTTCCGCAAATTTCGGCAATTTATCAGCAATCCTTTTTAAATTTAAAACAGATTCAGGTCAAATCTGGCTTTGATGTGGTGCTGTGTATAGATGCTGCCTATCACTCCAATTTGAATTCATTTCTCGATTCAGTAAACCCGGTTTTAAATTCAAAGGGCAGACTGGGTTTTCATTATTTAATATGGTCTGAGAAATGGTGGAATTTAAATTCATTCCAAAAGCAAAAGTATCGCTGCTTGTTAAAAGCGGCGAATGTGAATTTAAATCATTTAATGACGGAATCAGTGCTGCAGCACACCATGCAGACCTATGGTTATAAGGCTATTGAAATTCGTGATTTATCTAAAGGCGTTTTTCAGGGTTTTGCAAATTATTTTCATAAATTGCCACAACAAACTCCAGGCTTGGATGCATTTAAAATCCGCATGACAGCAAAGTTATGCCACAAGCTTTATGCAGATGGCTGGGTCAAGTATGTGCAAATCAGTGCGAAAAAATAATCAGCACTGACATTTCAGATATTCTTTGCAAAGCTAAAGCCCAGAAACAACAAAGCCTCACTAAAAAGCGAGGCTAAGTATAAAATGGTGCCGGCACACGGATTCGAACTGTGGACCTACTGATTACAAGTCAGTTGCTCTACCAACTGAGCTATGCCGGCAACGTGGGGTGAATAATAGCGATTTTTATTAAAAACGCAAGCTAAAAAATGAGCGATTGAATTAGGTGAATATTTTTTTGATATTTTACAGTGTCAAAAAAATGTATCCAAAGAATTTTTTAATTTTAAGCGAATTAGTTATTCCTTAAAATTTGGTCTAACTCTTGAGCACATTTTTCTAATGTCAAAGCCATGTCTATTTGCATTTGTGGCTTCAGTTCATCTGTAAGTTTTCTCCATTGTTCTATTAAACGTATGGCTTTCTGAATCTTGTGTTTATTCGGATTTTTGGCCATGGATGGGGCGTAACCTCCACGTTTTGCGTTCTTGAGCTGTCTGACTAATTATCGTTGGTTATTCATGCTCCTTACTCCCGAATAGCAGTTTTTGATAGGTTGAATGTGATTTTATGATTCGGTTGAAGGTGCTGTAATACGATTATTATCAGCAGAATATTGCAGCTTTATGATGATTTTTTAAATTGTTGTTTTTATCGTTGCTTGATTCGAAATTTTAAATAAGAAGATTAAATTTTTTTTATAGTCATGCATAAAAATTTTGAAAATAAATGAACAGAGTAAGGTTCTAAACGATTTTATAAGCAAAAAAAAGACCTAAATTATTTGATTTAAGTCTTTTTTAAATTCTGGCGGTGAGAGAGGGATTCGAACCCTCGATACGCGCAAACGTATACACACTTTCCAGGCGTGCTCCTTAAGCCACTCGGACACCTCACCATTGCGCCGCGATGATAACGAAAAAAATGCACTCTGCCAAGTTGAAACAATTGATTTAAAGCAAAAGTTTTATCTCGGTGATATCATGGCGAAAAAATAGTGTCGCAAAACGAAGACAAAATATGCAAAGTACTGCAAAGAAAGCCGCCTTGCCTGTGATTACCCTCGCAGCGCTTGGGGTTGTATTCGGAGACATTGGTACAAGTCCACTGTATGCTCTCCGGCAATGTTTCCTCACCGCTCATCTCGCTATTAGTGAAGCATCAGTTCTTGGAATTTTGTCGCTGATTTTTTGGTGCATGATGCTGACGATTAGTTTTAAATACGTCACCATCATTATGCGTGCGGACAATAATGGAGAAGGCGGGATTATGTCGTTATTGGCATTGAACCTGCGGACCTCGCGTATTGCCGAGAACAAAAAGATTTATCTGATTGCCTTGGGATTTATTGGTGCATCACTATTTTTTGGTGATGGCATCATTACTCCGGCTATTTCTGTCCTGTCCGCTATTGAAGGCCTAAGTATTGCGACACCCATGTTTAACCAATGGTTAATGCCATTAGCGATTGGTATTTTGGCTGGATTATTTTTGGTACAACGGCATGGCACCGCCACGATGGGAAAATTCTTTGGTCCATTAACCCTGGTTTGGTTTTTATCCATTGGTGCGCTAGGCGTGTGGAGCATTATCCAGACCCCATTTGTATTGACCATGGTAAGCCCGCATTGGGCTTTTAACTTCATTGCTCATCAACCCTATGTAGCATTCCTGACTATGGGGGCGGTCATTCTGACCATAACGGGTGGCGAAGCTCTGTATGCAGATATGGGGCATTTTGGACGCTTACCAATTCGTCTGGCCTGGTTCATTATTGTTTTACCTTGTCTGCTGTTTAACTATGCAGGACAGGGGGCATTGTTACTGCGTAACCCCGATGCAATTGCCAATCCATTCTATATGCTGGTTCCAGATTGGGCTTTATTTCCTATGATTGGTTTGGCGACTGCGGCTGCCGTAATTGCATCACAAGCGGTGATTACAGGTGTTTTCTCAATGACCAATCAGGCGATTCAGCTGCGCTATTTGCCGCGCTTAACCGTGCATCACACTTCGGATGTTGAACAGGGTCAAATCTATTTACCCTTCATCAATTGGGTGTTATTCATTTCGGTGGTTATTCTGATTTTATTGTTTGAAAATAGTGCCAACTTAGCCAGCGCTTATGGTGTTGCCGTCACCATGACCATGCTGTGCGGTACCATTTTAATTTCATTCCTCGCCTATGGTTTCTGGCGTTGGCCGGTATGGAAAGTCTTATTATTTGCTATACCCTTCTTGCTGATTGATTTGGTCTTTGTTGCATCTACCTCATTAAAAATTATTGCCGGTGGTTGGGTGCCAATTTTGATTGGTGCAGTGGTCTATACCATTTTGATGACCTGGAAAACAGGACGAGAAATTGTACTGGCGCGTTTGGAAAACGATGCATTGCCAATCGATCTGTTCATCAGAAGCATCAGTATGAGCGCGGAAACACAATTTGTTCCAGGGGTCGCGGTATTCCTGACCGGTACCCCAAATATCGTGCCGCATGCCATGTTGCACAACATAAAACACAATAAGGTCCTGCATGAGCTGAATATTATGGTGACAGTAATCATCCGCGATATTCCGTATGTAGCAAAAGAAGAGCGCATCAAAGTTGAAAAACTGGATGATCGTTTCTATCGTATTTCAGTGTATTACGGTTTTAAGGATATACCCAATATTCCGGAGGCACTGCAACAGGCCTATCAGCAGTTAGGTTTTGACTTCGACATGATGCAAATGAGCTTCTTTATTTCACGTGATCGGGTGGTGCATACGCTGGGTGAAGGCTTGTCTCCATGGCGTGAAAAACTGTTTATTTCCATGCAGCGCAATACCAGTCCTGTGAGTGATTTTTATCAAATTCCCCCTAATCGGGTGGTTGAGCTGGGCAGTCAAATCGAAATCTAGTGTATTAAACAGCAGATCATAAAAAAACCAAGGTGGAAAATCCTTGGTTTTTTTATCTGGAGGATGAAAGCCCTGAAAAGAGAGTGATTAGTTCTCTGTTTGTTCTACAGCTGGAGCTTCTGGAGAGGCATTCAGCGGTGCATCGGTAAGATCAGCTTCTGGTGCTGCTTGTGCAGCATTATTGGGTTGCATAGCTTCAGGTGTAGCGGCAAATGCCTCATTTGTTTCAGCAGTATTTACCGGTGCAGCAGCAGATGATGAAATCATTGCAGCAGCAGCTATATTTTCATTGACTGGTGCTTGTACCACCGCAGCTTCTTGTTCCATCACTTGTTCAGTATGTTGTGCAGCTAATTCAGTATTAGGCTGCATTGGGTCTGCACTTTCAGGTGCAGCTTGTGCAGTTTGCTCGAGAACAGGACTGTTAACTTGCTCTGGTAATACTTCAGTAGTTTGTGCTGTTGTATTATTTATATCTGCAGCTTGAGGTACATTTGCAATGGTAGCTGAATTGCTTTGTACTTGTTCTGTTTCGGATCCCGCTTGAGCAGGATCAGCAGCAATTTGGTTTGAATCAATAATACGGATTTGACCACTTGCCACTAAATCTTGAATTGAACCTGCTTGACCATTTACGGTAGTAGTCACTTTAACTTTAGATAAACTTTCTAAAGAATCGCCCGGCTGAATTGCGGGTTCTGCGAATGCAGTTGCACTCATCAGTCCTGTGACGAGACTTAAACCTACTAAAAGCTTCGAATGCATAAAATACTCCGTAGAAATAATAATTCTGAATCTTGCATGTTTTTTTACCTTGTCATAATTAGCATCGGTTTTTCAATCAAACATACGTAAAGTCATTAAGAGTCTTTATAAAAGCCTTAGAAAAAGAGACATACTGTTACAACACCTGTGCTTTTGTTTAAATGTTAAGCAAACGACTTTCACTACATATACTTCATTTTCTTTGCTTGTTAAGCTCATGGAAAATGAGTGTTTATTTAGAAATGGCAATTAAGAAACGTAAAACCAGTAAATCTTGGGTTCAACTTTTAAATCAAAATAGCTTAAAAGTTATTTTAGGTTTAGTCGCGACCAGTAGTTTTGCGATTGCGTTTGGACAGGAAAAAATCCAGCAATTTGTTTCATTGCCATCTTCGTCAAATTCGGCATGTTTAGATCAGTTTTATCGTGATATTCCACCTTATTTAACAAAAGAAAGTCTCAAGAAAAATACATATCCGCTGTGTTTTAATGGCTTTAATGTGATGTATTCAGGCCTATCAAAAACTCCTTTATGGGTAGCAGAAGCCTTGACTCCACAACGTTTAAGCCAAAAAATTCCGCGTGAAGATAGTTTTCATGAAGAAACCAAAGTTAAAGTGGAACATCGGGCGACATTAGCTGACTATAAAGCCTCAGGTTATGACCGTGGACATATGGCGCCGAATGCAGATATGCCCAACAAAGCTGCACAAAATGACAGTTTTTCTTTAGCCAATATGGTGCCGCAAGCGCCAAAAAATAATCAGCAGGTTTGGCGTGAATTGGAAGAAGCCACACGTGCGATTGTGACCAAACAGAAGCAGAATGTTTATGTGGTCACTGGACCGGTATATTCTGCGAAAAAACTCAAAACGATTGGTCAGGGTGTGATTGTTCCGACAGCGACTTATAAAGCCATTTATATACCCAAAACTGGGGCAGCAGGGGTTTACTATGCCGACAATACCCTAAAAAGTACGGCCCCTAAAGTGCAGATAATTAGTATATGTGCGCTGGAAGATCTCACAGGAATTAATATTTTTCCTCAGTTAACCGAAGACCAAAAACGCAATACTTACAATTTGCCCTTAAAGGCAAGTGCGGTCAAAGCAACGCAGAAAATTGCTTATTCGCATTGGGATGCAGAAAGCCAATGTGCCGAAGAAGTCAGTGCAGATGCGCTTAGTGCGTTGCAGAAAGAGTTTAAATCTTCCTCTGTAAGTTCATCTTCTACCGCTACAGCTGCACCATCGAGTGAAAACAAGAATATAGCTCCAACGATTGATCCAAATACTCAGGATACGTTTGTTAAACAACTAATTGAAGGACTTTTACAGTACATTTTACAGTTGTTGAAATAAGTCTTTTTTGGGTAGGATAAGAGCAATCATCCTACTTTTAAACAACAATAAAGATCAGTGAGAATATAATGTTTAAGCCTTTTGAAAATGGTACCGAATCCCACGCCATTCATGACTTGACCCTAGAAAACCAAGAAGACTGTGTCAGTATTTATGGAAATTTACAGCTGACTAAAGACCAGACCGGCTTGCAAGCTGCTAAAGCTTTACAGGCATTTTTAAATGATGTGGTCAGTGCTTTAGAAAGTGAACCCAATTTGCCTGAAAAAATTGATCGGCAAGATGAACAGGAAATTGAAAATCCATTTTTATAAAATACAATCAAGCATCATGTTCCATGTGGAACATAAAAAAGCTCACTAGAGGTGAGCTTTTTTATTAAGGTGGTTTTAGTCTTTTTCGGGTGCAACCACTTTATAAATCAGTGTGCCAACAATTGCACCAAAAATCGGAGCCACCCAGAATAGCCAAAGCTGGCTTAACGCAGCTGTTTCCGCAAAGAAGGCAACACCGGTACTACGCGCTGGATTAACCGAAGTATTGGTCACTGGAATACTGATTAAATGGATCAGGGTTAAAGCTAGACCAATTGCAATAGGAGCAAAACCTGCAGGCGCACGTTTGTCAGTCGCGCCCATAACCACAATCAGGAAAAAAGCGCTGACGACCACTTCAATGATTAAAGCTGAGGTCATTGAGTATTTACCTGGAGATAGTTCACCAAATCCATTACTGGCAAAACTACCTGTACCAACAAAACCTGCTTGACCTTGTACAATTATATATAAGACCAGTGCTGCTAGGGTGGCACCAATGACTTGGGAAATAATATACGGAAGCAGGTGTTTGGAATCAAAACGGCCACCAAACCATAAGCCTATACTGATTGCAGGGTTAAAATGCCCACCTGAAACATGGCCTAAGGCATAAACACCGGTGAGGACAGTTAAACCAAAAGCCAAGGCCACACCGGCAAAGCCAATACCAAGATCGGGAAAGGCTGCTGCAAGCACAGCACTGCCACAACCGCCAAAGACTAACCAGAATGTTCCAATCAATTCGGCAAAATATTTATGCATTTTATTCTCCAGATTTTTTTACAAATTTTTAATAATTGTGTGTAACTTTTTATATTTATCGAGAAATTGAACATTTCTCAAGTACCACATGATCCTTGCGTGACTCGATTTAATTTTATAAATATTGTTGTTGGCGCCATTGTTGGGGGGTAAATCCAGTCCACTGCTTAAAGGCACGTTGAAATGCACTTTGTTCGGAATAACTGAGCAATAAAGCAATTTCTTGCAGGCTTAAATGCGGATCTTTTAAATATTGTTCTGCCAATAGATGTCGAACTTCTTGCATGCGCTGCTGATAAGTAGTGCCTTGTTGTTGTAAATGGCGTTGCAGTTGTCGTACCGACATATTTAATTGTTGGGAAATAGGTTCAATTTGATACTGGTTTTTTTGTATGCCAATTAAAATGGCTTGTTGTAGACGTTGATCCAGTTGAGTGGAATGAGGAAGCTTGTCCAAAAGCGACTGAGCTTGCTGCATCAGCAAATTTTGTAGAGTTTGATCACCTTGGCAAAATGATTTGGCAAGCTCATGCACAGGTAAAATAATTTGTGCGACTGGTTGTGAAAAGCGAACTCTACAACGGAAATATTGCTCATATAATACGGTATTTTTGGGCGCTGGATGGACAAAATGAACTTCATGTACTTGAATATCCTCACAGTTCATAAAGTATTTCATAAACTGCAACATCAATGCGATAGCAAGTTCATGGGTGACCTGGGTGGTAATATGAAAGGGCATATTCCCCCAACCAATCGCTAAATAGTCTCCAAGCATGTTGACCTGCAGGGCGCTGCCATCGTAAACCAGACGATGAAAATCATAATAACGTTGTAAGGCTTCACCCAGTGTATTACAGGACAGCGCAATATAAGCAATGATACCGAGATGTTTAGGCTGGACATGTTCGGCAATATCCAAGCCCAACGCCGGCATGTGAATATGTTGTTGCATGTCTGTCAGCAAATCACGCAAAAGACTGAAGTCAAAGCGTTCCAGGTTTTGAACCTGTTCCAGTTTTTCAGAAATCACTAAGCCCTTGGCTTGGCTATAGGTATAAAGTAAATGTCCAAGTCCACCATAAACAGAGCCTGTATAGTCTTTAAATTGCTGCATTGTGATCTTTTGTTGTCGTGATTTATCAATGAATTTTTATGTTATGGTCAATATTTAGCACAGTTCATTGCCTATATTCAATACAATTGATGGAGAAGTGATATGTGGAAGGGTTTTTTGCTGGGATTAGTGGTGGCCAATGGTTTTGAATGGGTAGCTCACAAATATATTTTGCATGGTTCACATCGTCGTGGAAAACCACGTTATAGCCCTGTACCTGAAAGCATGAAATCTCATTGGGAACATCATCGTGAAGTTCGAAAAGCAGCATTTCACGACCATGGCTATATTGAAGGCATTTCAAACTGGCGTACTAAAAATGAAATCATTTCTCTGGCAGTGGTAGCTGCAAGCACCAGTTTAATGTTTTATCCCGTCTCAAAAGGGATGGCTGTAGCTGCGGTCTATAGTGCCTGTAATTATTACTATGTTCATCGCCGTGCCCATTTAGAGCCAGACTGGGCAATAAAAAAAATTCCTTGGCATTATGATCATCATATGAATTCTAATCAGGATGCCAACTGGTGTGTGACCAAACCCTGGTTTGATTATGTGCTAGGAACCCGAGTGATTTCCTCAAAAGACTTGCAAGAACAGAATCCGCTCGGCATCGTATTACCGAAACCTGTTTCCAAAGTATTAAACTTTGTCTCAGCCACTTACTTCCCCGCAAAATGGGTAGAAAAAGTGCTTCAATAATTCATTGAGGTATGAAGAATCAGTATTTAGAGTTTTTAGTTTTAGTAGGGTTAAATTAATATTTTGATTTTAAAAGGGCTATTAGAAATCACTTTTTAATTCATGTCGTAAATTGTCAATATTTTTGGCATCGATGGTCAATATTCCAGTGCTTTTTTATTCTATATTTGCCGCATCGGTAAGTTGTAACAAAATTTGACCTGGTCAGTGTATCTAGCTGTTGTTTTATCTTGCAAGAAACCACGCGCTGTAGTTTTCTTGGTTTATAGGGAGTCTCTAAGACTCCTTTTTTTTCTCAAATTTTTATCATGATCTTATCAAAATAAAAAAAGAGTGTTTTAACAACACTCTTTTATATGACAACACATTAAATTTTTAGAGACGCATTTCAATGCCTTGTGCGGCTAGATATTGTTTTGCTTCGGGAATGGTATGTTGACCAAAGTGGAAAATGGAGGCTGCTAGAACTGCATCTGCTCCGCCGAGTAAAATACCATCCGCTAAATGTTGTAAACAGCCGACACCACCCGAAGCAATGGTCGGAATATTCACGCGATTATTAATTTGACGCATTAATTTCAGGTCATAACCTGATTTGGTGCCATCCGCATCCATAGAAGTAATCAGGAGCTCACCAGCACCATATTCGGCCATTTTTACTGCCCATTCAATGGCATCAATACCCGTTGGTTTACGACCACCATGGGTGAAAATTTCCCATTTGTTATCTGCAGTTTTTTTCGCATCAATGGCAACCACAATACACTGCGCACCAAAGCGTTGCGATGCTTCTTGTACAAATTCAGGATTGAATACCGCAGCCGAGTTGATGCTGACTTTATCTGCACCGGCATTGAGTAATGAGCGAATATCATCCACTTTACGCACGCCGCCGCCCACAGTTAAGGGAACGAATACGCTTTCTGCCATACGTTCCACAGTACGGTAAGTGGTGTCGCGGCCGCTTGAGGTTGCAGTAATGTCCAGAAAGGTAATTTCATCGGCACCTTGTTCGTTATAGCGACGTGCAACTTCAACCGGGTCGCCTGCATCACGAATATCAAGAAATTGCACACCTTTCACCACTCGACCATTATCTACGTCAAGGCAAGGAATAATACGTTTAGCAAGCATAATTTTTTCCAAAAATAACAGCCGATTATGAAACTTCGCCACGAAGGTGCTACACCTTGGTAGTTGGAGCAGGTATTCTATCAAAATTATGTAAGTTTTTTTGCAGGTTTTCTATGTCGGTTTATACCCCTTTGACTTTACAGGAAGTTCAGGCTTTTGCAGCACCTTATGGATTAGAGGTGATTGACCTGATTCCCATTCAAGGAGGTATTCAGAATACGAACTATTTTTTAGTCTGTGAAAATGGTACCCAGTATGTACTCACTATATTTGAAGAGATGGATGAGCAGAGTGCTGGGGAACTGGTTCCGGTACTTGAGCATTTGGGCAAACAGGGTTTAGCGGTGCCAGTGCCGTTAAATTATGCCGGTAAAGCCATTCATTGCTTAAAAAACAAGCCCGTCCAGATTGCACCACGTATGCTGGGCAAACACCCAATGCCATCGACTGTGCAACAAGCACAAGCCATTGCCGTTGCACAGGCAAAAATGCATATCGCATTACAAGATTTTCCATTGGAACGTACAGAATATCGTAATCATGACTATTGGTTACAAGTTGCTAAAGAATTAAAACCAACTTTAAATCCTGCGGATGCTATTTTATTGAGTGAAGTACTGGGCCTTTATGATGCCTTAACTGCAGTCTATCCCAACCGTCCTAAAGGCTTTATTCATTCAGATTTATTTCGTGATAATACCTTGTTTGAAGGTAATGAATTAAAAGGTATTCTAGATTTTTATGAACTGAATAAGGATGAGTTTCTGTTTGATATCGCCATTACCTTAAATGATTTCTGTACTGAATATCCAGATGTGCATCTAAATGAAGTGAAAGCACAAGCGTTCTTAGAGGCCTATGAAACTGTACGTCCATTAACCACGGATGAGAAAGCCTGTTTAGAGATCTATTTGGCTATGGCAGCGGCTCGATTTTGGCTGATGCGTTTGCAAGTGGCACAAAAAAATGCACAGCAGGGGCGTACTGGAGAGGATATTTTGCAGAAAAATCCAGAAGAGATGCGTAATATGCTGATAGAAAGACTAAAATTTGTCACTGCTTAAAAATAGGAAAAATAAATGCGCGATCAGGGGCGATTAGTCGAATGGTTTGATGAGAAAGGCTATGGTTTTATTCAGCCGAACGATGCCTCGAAAGATCGGGTGTTTTTACACATCAAGGACTTTGCCCGTCCAGGTCCACGTCCCATTGTCGGTTGCGCACTGGAATATACAGTATTGCTAGATGGGGACGGGCGTTTCCGAGCACAAGAGGTGATGTATCTCAAAGCATCACAGACACAAAAAATATTGCCACAACCTAAAAAGGTAAATGAACAACAAAAAAACATAAAACCGATGCAAATCGCCTGCGTGGGGTATATCTTGGCATTGGCTGTTTTTACCATTTTGGGAATGTTAAGTGGAATGGTGCTTTTATTTATCAGTATTATCAATGCCTTGACTTACTGGCTGTATGCCCAGGATAAAGAGGCGGCTCTACTGGGCAATCGCCGTATACCTGAACAGAGTTTGCATATTTTATCCTTTCTTGGGGGGTGGCCTACCGCATGGCTGGCACAGGAAAAACTGCGCCATAAAACACAAAAACAACCCTTTAGAAAGATTTATTTTTGTACCATAGCCTTAAACATTCTTTTGATTTTATGGCTAATTTCTCCTTTAAATATGATGATATTTTAAGGAGAACGATTACTTTAAAAGGTATAACAATGAATTATTCTATAGATAAAGATTCCAATCGTACCCTGACTTTAGTTCTTTATATCCTTTATATTATTGCTATTTTTTCAGGTGGCTTACTGGCGGTCATTGCTTTAATTATTAATTATGTCAAACGTAACGATGTACGCGGCTCTATTTTTGAAAGTCATTTTACTTGGCAAATCCGTACTTTCTGGTGGTATTTATTCTGGAATATTATTGCTTTTATTCCGTTCTTTTTCTTATTTTTTACTGGGGAAAATACCGATCTTTTCGCGGGTGTTGCCCTTATCTCAACCACGTTTTGTCTTACGGTTATTGGTATTTCCTGGATTTGGATTGTCTATCGTGCTATTCGCGGCATTATTCGCTTGAATGATAATCAACCGATGTATCAATAACTCATTTATTCCTCATGTTGAAGGCGGTGTTATGCCGCCTTTTTTTAGGTCTGGTGAATGATGAGCCTTATAATTTTTTGCACTGCAATGAACCACTGAATGAAACTTGTGCATTACTTTAGCTACTTTGCAAAAATAAGCATTACCTTTTTAATTTTTACAACATACTTTTTTAATTAATATATTGTACAATTTTAATATTATAGGTTTATATTTTTAGTTTAATAAATTTACCTTTTTAATATTTAAAAATTACTTTTTTAATAAAAATAATTTACATTAATGTACATTTATTAATATAAATTTTTTTTGTTTTTTATTTTAAACTTTGATTAACTTTAGGCTTAAGAATAAAAACGACCACGACGGCGACGTAGTCCTAAAACATGAATAGCACGTACCAAAACGGCATATGAAACAGGGTAGCCAAATTCCTGTTTAAATAATGGTACAAGGTCACTAATATTCTGAAATTTTATATTTTTTACAAATACTTGAAAATTATTCCAGTCTTTGATGTGGCTCGGAGCACCACGGTTTTTTGCTGGTTTTGGTAGTAAATCTCCTGTTTCTTCTTCCAGCTTAATCCATGCATCGAGCGTCACGCGAGAGATGTTAAATTCTTTGCAAACTGCAACCTTATAATCGGTTTTTTTATACATTTGAATGGCTGCTTTTCGAGTTTCTAAACTGTACTTTGGCATTTACTTTCGCCTGAGTTAAATATTTATATTTTTATTATATGGCATAGTCATTGCAAATGAACAAATAACTCAAATAAATAATGTTCAGGTGGCATGCATGGAAAAAACGCAAGTTTCTTTCAAGAAAATGTCTTTATGGCAAGTGGTGATTATTGGTATCGCGTATATGACACCGATGGTGGTCTTTGATACTTTTGGTATTGTTTCAGGGATCACGGATGGGCGTGTCCCACTGGCTTATATTTTAGCCTTGGCTGCCATGTTACTCACTGCATTCAGTTATGCACGGTTTAGTCGTATTAGTGATAAATCGGGTTCAGCCTACACCTACACTGCAGAATCTTGTGGCGCAAAGGCAGGTTTTTTTGTCGGTTGGTGTTCCTTGCTAGATTACATTTTACTACCATTAATCAATGCGTTACTGGCAGGTATTTATCTAGAAGCTGTGATTCCAAGTGTACCGTATTGGGTTTGGGTGAGTCTATTTTCCGGACTTGTCACGCTGATCAATTGTTTCCGCATTAATATCTTAGCCAATCTCAGTCTGATCTTTGTCTTAGCACCGCTGTTGCTGATGGGACTGTTTGTTTATCTGGTCATTCAAGGTGTGGGATCGGCACAAGGTTATCACCATGTACTCACGGTTGCTCCGCTATTTAATGGCGATACCTCAATTCTGCCGCTAATTGCGGGTGCATCAATCCTCTGTTTTTCATTCCTTGGCTTTGATGCCGTGACCACCATGTCACATGAGACCAAAGACCCGAAGCGTACCATTCCACGTGCTGTCATCTTGACCACTTTAATGGGCGGAGCAATTTTCATTACGGCTTCTTGGTTTATCCAGCTGTATTTCCCGAGTAACGTGCGTTTTAACAATCCAGATGAGGCATTACCAGAAATCGTGCTGTATGTGGGCGGGGCATTATTCCAGGCGGTATTTTTGTGTGCACAAATCATGAATACCTTTGCTTCAGGTCTAGCAACCCATGCCAGTGCATCTCGTCTCATTCATATTATGGGTAAGGATGGCATTTTCCATAAAGGCACTTTTGGTCAACTGCACAGTAAATTAGGAACCCCACTGTATGCGGTTCTTACCATCGGCTTGATTTCCTTAATGGCGATTGCCCTCGATTTGGCGACTGTGGTGAGCATGATTAGTTTTGGCGCATTGATTGCCTTTACGGCAGTGAACTTCTCGGTTTTTATGAAGTTCTATGTGCTAGAGAAGCAACGTGCAGGCGTTAAAAATAAATTTATGAATCTGATTTTACCGCTGATCTCTGTGGCGGTAATCATGTGTTTATGGTTCAACCTTGAACGATCAGCGCTTCTTTTTGGCTGCGCATGGCTGTCTGTCGGTGTGTTGATCTTCCTGTATAAAAAACTGAAAAAGCAAAACATTGTGATTGGCAATGCCTACTAAATCAAAGTTTAAACATGAATTGAAACAATAGAGAGTGAGCAAAATGAATATCAATAAGCCCGTATTTGTAGAAGATGTTGAATTTAAACCAAGTCTTAACAAGCAAAGTGGGAAAGAGTGGAACTGGGTCAATCCTAAATGTGGTGAGTTTGATTTTCCAGCCAACTATTATGAAAGTTCACTGGAGCAGTGGCATCAGTTTGATGCATTAAGTACCGACATTGAATGTGATGTCGTGGTAATTGGTGGTGGTTTGTTGGGCGCTTCCACAGCCTTGCATTTATCTGAGCAGGGTGTAGATGCTGTGCTGGTGGAAAAAAACCGAATTGGCAGCGCAGCTTCCGGTCGTAATGGCGGACAACTGACTCCGGGACTTGCACGTTGGGAAGCTTCCGAGATGATCGAACATTTCAGCTATGAAGATGCGAAAAAACTCTGGCATTTCACCTCAACTGAAGCGATGTCTTTAATCGATTCGATTGCGGATCAATACGGGTTAGAGATGCAACGTAAACGCGGTCATATTACCGCAGCCGTTCATGAAGGACATTTGGTGGGTTTGACCCAAGGTTCCGATGCCCGAAAATTCTTAGGTGAGTTACATACCCAAATCATGGGTAAACATGAATTGATGGGGCATGTTAATTCTGATAATTACTGTGGTGGCTTACTGGATACCTTGGGTGGACATATTCATCCACTGGCTTTAAACCGTGGCTTGGCTTATAGTTTCTGCAAAAATGGCGGTAAGGTTTATGAGCAAACCGAAGTTATATCGGTAGAAGAGCGGGAAGATGGCATTTATGTAACCACTTCAGGTGGGATGATTAAAGCGCGTAAAAGCGTGGTGATGGGCGTGCATCATACATCGTTTAAACTATTAAAAGAACATAACCAAACTACGATTCCGTTCTATACCTATGTCTGTACTACCGCACCTTTGGAAGTTGATTTAAAAGCGTTACTACCCACCGATGCTCCAGTCTATGACACGCAATTCCAGATTGATTACTATCGTGGCGTGTCGAAAAACCGTTTGCTGTTTGGAGGCGAGGGCACAGGCTCTTGTTGGAGTCCTGAAAAAACCCATCAATATTTATTGGGTCGGATTAAACATGTATTCCCGCAATTGAAAAATCTAGAACTGGATTTTGTGTGGAGTGGAACTACGGATTTAACCATGAATGGGGCTGCGGACAGTCGTAAATTCGGCAATAAATTCCCGATTTATGCGGTACAAGGCTGGAGTGGTCATGGTGTGGCACAAACGGTAAGGATTGGTAAAGCCATTGCTGAAGATTTCTGTGGCAAAGCCGATGACTTTAATATGCTGGCCAGTATCCAACATCAAGATATTTTGTTCGGTCGCGCTTTGGCACCTGTGGTTATTCCAATGGCGAAAAGTGCTTATGGTTTAGGGGCAATGATTAATCCAGGAAAAATGGTGTCGTTTTAATTGATTGAGTGCTCTCTCCCTTGTGGGGAGAGTTCTAGAGCAATTAAACTCTTAAAGACTCACTTCTTTATTCTTCTTTAAAAACTTCGGTTTCCATTCACTCACAATCACACCTAACACCACCAATGCACCACCTAAAATAGCAACTAGAGCTAAGCGTTCACCTGCAATACGTCCAATCAGTGCTGCCCAGACCGGCTCACCTGAATAGATAATTGCGGCTTGAGAGGGATCAATTTCACGCTGTGCCCAGTTCATCACCAGTTGAATGGCTGCGCTGGCCAAGCCCAGTCCACAGAGAATGATCATCAGAGGCCAAGAGAACACAGGGTTCCACACTTCGCCAGCTATAGGCATCATGCAAAAAGCAAAAACAGAAGCAAAACCGAGTTGAATCACGGTGACACGGCGAACATTGACTTTACCGGCAAAAAAACTGATCAGAATAATTTCAAGGGCAATCGCGATTGAACCGAGAATAGTAATAATCTGCCCGAAGTTCAGCTGGATTTGACCGAAACCGTTACCCGTTAAAAATACCAAACCTAAAAATGCTAAGACTGCACCGCACCAGGTCATGATTTGTGGCGTTTTACGGAATAACAGCCACAATAAAATTGGTACTAAAGGCACATACAGTGCGGTTAAAAAGGCCGATTCACTGCTGCTAATGGTTTTGAGTCCAATGGTTTGTGTGCCATAGCCAATCGCAATCACCAAGCCAATCAACGCACCGGCAGCAATTTCTTTCAGATTGATACCGCTTAAATCTTTCCAGGAGAAAAGACAGACAAATAACATCGCTGCGGCAAAACGACAGCCGACAAAAAACATCGGGCTTGCAAAGTTTAAACCATATTGCACGGTCAGGAATGATCCGCCCCAAATCATGGTAATCAGAATTAAGGCAAGTTGGGGAGCTTTGGTTTTAAACCCAGAAGGAGTGTTTGACATGTCTATACAGCGAAGAAATTGATTGAAATAAAAAAGAGGTCCGAAGACCTCTTAAGGATGAATCAATATTTAGATTGATTGATCATCCCAAAGTGATTGCACTTCACGAAGGTTTAATGTGCCTTCATAGATTGCACGACCGGTAATCGCACCTAAAATGCCCGGTTGACCTTTTAAGTTGCGAACGTCATCAAGATTGGTTACACCACCAGACGCGATCACAGGCAAACCTGAATAAGTCGCCAAGTTGACCGTCTGTTCGATGTTGACACCTTGCATCATGCCGTCACGGGCAATGTCGGTATAGACAATGCTGGATACACCGGCATCAGCAAAACGTTTTGCAAGATCAGTCGCTTTGATGTCAGTGATATTTGCCCAGCCATCTGTTGCCACCATGCCATTCATGGCATCGATACCGACAATGATGTGACCGGCAAATTTCTTGCAGGCTTCTTCGACAAATTCAGGATTTTGAACTGCTTTAGTCCCGATAATCACAAAAGATACGCCTGCATCCAGGTAATGTTCGATGGTTTCAAGCGAGCGAATACCGCCACCAATTTGAATTGGCAGCTCAGGTTGAGCTTTGGCAATCGCTTCAACCACAGGTTTATGGATGGGCGTACCGGCAAAAGCACCGTTTAAATCAACCAAATGTAAGCGACGCGCGCCTTCATTTACCCAATGCTGTGCAGTTGCAACTGGATCGTCAGAAAATACGGTATCGTCTTCCATACGGCCTTGTTTTAAACGGACACATTTGCCATCTTTCAGGTCAATTGCAGGGATGATCAGCATGCTTTCGCTCCTTGCCTAATCTCGTTAAAGTTATTGTTTGTCATCTTAGCAAAGTATTGTTAAATCTCTAAGCATCAGTTTCAGCTTTTGTTTTGTTCGGGCGAATACGTAATTTTAATGACGTGTTGGGAATATGTTCAGGGAGCAAGTTTAAACGACGCAATTCTTCAAAGACCAGTACTGGCGCATAAGCATCGGCAGCCGCGTATTGAATTTGGGCAGGCGTTAGTGTTTTACGTGCCCAGTTGGAGGTGCTGATTTTTTTACTTTTGGGAAAGTTCACCTGAAATAAAAGTGCCATGGCATTTTTTAGCCCCATGGGATTGGGGAAACCAAAGGCAAAAAAGCATTTAGACAGTTCAATCACGCTATTTAGCTCAATGCCTTTTTTACGAAAAAGATGCGCATCATTCTTTAGACCAAAGCCGACTTTAATCTGATCCCGACTTTCAAAAACTGGTTTTAGAAATTCCAGTACTTCAGGGTTAATTTGAAATAAGTAGGCGCTGTCATGACTGGCCAATTGGATCAGATGCGGTCCGGTTGATACTTCACCCTTGGCAAAGGTCGGTTTGGATTCGGTATCAAAACCGAGTAAGGCACAGCTTTTTAATTCCTGTTCAAGGGCAAGACATTGTTCAATGTTATGAATGAGATGAATCTGTTGCATGGGAAGATTCTGAAACACAGGCAAATCCTGAATTTTTTCTTTGCTGGGTAGCGTTTGAAGCAGAGACTCTTCCATGATAATCAATACAGTGATTTATTTTAAATTCAGCTTAATCGCTTTTCAGATTTTAGGCAAAAATAAAGCCCATTGATCATGAGCTTTATCCAGAATTTAAAAGGATTAATCGGTGTGATGGATGCTTTGTTCCATCTGCACCTGTTGAGCACGCTCAACATAACTTTGATAAGCTGGTATCGCAATAGCGGCTAAAATACCGATTGGAAAAATGAGCACATAAATCCATCCCAACACCTTTTCCCAAGCTTTGGTGGTACGTCGAGGACCATATTGATTGTTTCTGGCATCGCCTTTGGCAAAAATCAGGTAAAGGATAAAAATGAGGTTCAGGAGTGGAACTATCATAAACAGCGACAACCATCCCGTATGATTGCGGTCATGCAGACGACGGATGGTAAAAACAAAACTGAAATATAATAAGCCAAGGTAAGCAATCCCGATCAGAACAGTTGCTGTTATGGAGGAGCTGGTCATGGTAGAAGGATCATTAAATAAGTTAGGTGAGAAGAAAGCCGCAATAATCCCAATAATGATCAGGATAGAAAAGCTCATCAGCATGTTCCAGCCTAAGTAAGACAGGCGACCAAAACGTCCACTTGGGCTTAAGGCTGACTCGCTGCTTGGATAGGTTTGATTCATTTTCTTATTCCCCTATAAATTTAATTATTGTTTAAATATAATGATTTGTATAAACATCATAACAATTAAAATGCATAAAAAATAGTCGATTTTATATAAGCTATCCAATTTGAGCCAATAAAAAAGCCCAACCAGAGTTGAGCTTTTAAAAGATCTTAAAATGGATACTTAGATTTTCCATTCCACAAAGTTTTTCAACAGTTGCAAACCGGCGGTATGACTTTTTTCTGGGTGGAACTGGGTCGCGAACAAGTTTTCTTTATACAGTGCCGTACAGAACTCTATACCGTAATCACAGGTTGCAGCGATTAGAGCCGTATCTTTCGGTTCAACATAGAAGCTATGCACGAAATAGAAACGCGCATCCTGCTCGATGTCTTTCCACATCGGATGGCTTGGGTCTGCCTGATGCACCTGGTTCCAGCCCATATGCGGCACTTTTAAACCTGCCATTTCTGGAAAATGCTTCACTTCGCCTTCAAAAATACCCAATGCATCCGTGCCGCCATTTTCTTCAGAGCACTGCATCAAAGCCTGCATGCCGACACAGATCGCCAGTACAGGCTTGTTAAATACGGCATTGCGTACTACTTCATCAATACCCGCTTCATGCATGCCTTGCATACAGTCACGCATCGCGCCCACACCGGGAAATACAATTTTATCGGCTTGGGCAATCAGTTTGGGATCATTGGTCACATCTACAGTGGCACCTACATGTTCCAGGGCTTTGGCTGCAGAGTGTAAATTTCCCATGCCATAGTCAAGAAGGGCTATACGGGTCATTACAAACTACCTTTGGTTGAAGCAACAGTGTTTTCTGCACGTGGATCAATTTCACAGGCCATACGCAGTGCGCGTGCAAAAGCTTTAAATGTACATTCAATTTGGTGATGACTATTTTTACCTTTCAGGTTGTCAATATGCAGCGTCATTAACGCATGATTCACAAAACCTTGAAAAAATTCAGAGAATAGATCAACATCAAAGGTACCAATACGGGCGCGAGTGAATGGAATATCCATCCACAAGCCAGGGCGACCAGATAGATCAACCACCACACGGCTTAAGGCTTCATCCAGTGGTGCATAAAAATGACCATAACGACGTAAGCCTTTTTTATCACCCAATGCTTGTGCGAAAGCCTGACCCAGGGTGATACCGCAGTCTTCTACGGTATGATGGTCATCGATATCCAGGTCACCATCACAGTGAATGTCGATATCGAATAAACCGTGTCGCTTGATTTGATCAATCATATGATCTAAAAATGGAACACCTGTGTTGAGGGTGCCTTGACCCGTACCATCAAGATTCACCCGAACTCGAATTTTGGTTTCGTTAGTGTTTCTTACCACTTCACTGATACGTTGCGTCATAGACACGTTCCTCAAAAACGTTAAAAATGATGATGTAAAATGTTTTTTCGCGATGACGAAATCATCGCATATTAGATTGCTCAGGAGGGTTAATCAATGCCTATTACCGTACATGCTTATACTTCACTAGAAAATGACGAAGTGCGCAGCCAGCTTGAGCGACTGTATGACACCAGCCCGGAATTTGGAGATGGGCAGGATGCCATTGAACAACTAGAGCAAAACTTGGCTCAGTATACCTTAGTTTACACAGCAGAATTTAATACTAAGTTGATTGGGGCGATTTGGTGCACTGGACAAGGGGAAAGCAAGATCCTGGAAAATATTGTGGTTCACCCTGCCAACCGTGGACGCGGCGTTGCGGAAAGGCTGGTGAGTGAAGTCTGCCGTCTGGAAGAAGAAAAAGGCGTGAAGACGTTTGAACCGGGCTGTGGGGCAATTCATCGTTGCCTGGCACATCTGGAAAAAATTTAAGCTTGAACAGATTCTAAAAAATCAGCCTTGAGGCGAATGCCAGTCAGTTAAGAAATTGACTGGCATTTTTTATTATAAACTTTTCATGTGATTCGATATGCAAAAAAGGTCATCCGCAATTATTTGAGGTATGAGGTGCACTACTGCACCGTAGGATGCTTTTCTTGCGAACTTGAAATATATTTTGAGGCTTCTCATTTGGGGAATGAAAACCCTGTTGTACAAGCAATAAATATAATCCAAATATTTGATCTAAAAAGCAAAGAATTTTATTAACTCCCTATTCTTAATGATCAGCTTTAAGACTTGCGACTGTTTTTGTAGCTTAAACAAACAGACCCATATCGTTAATTAATGAATTGAGATTTAAATAAAAAATAATCAAATAACGTGAAATTTGCTGTAAAAATAAACGGTTGTTTAAAAAAGCATAAAACCCGCTTGACTGAAAAAGACTTAAATTGTTTAATACGCGCTATCGGCGTGATAGCTCAGTAGGTAGAGCAACGGATTGAAAATCCGTGTGTCCCCAGTTCGATCCTGGGTCTCGCCACCATATTTAAAATCTATTTCAAGATTTCAATCCCTGATCCCATCAGGGATTTTTTTTGGGCAAAAAATATCCGATCAAATAAAAATGTGAGGAATTATATTGACTATTGATGGCAGATACGGCTTAATACACCGCATCGGCGTGATAGCTCAGTAGGTAGAGCAACGGATTGAAAATCCGTGTGTCCCCAGTTCGATCCTGGGTCTCGCCACCATATTTGAAAAAAACCTCAAACATTGTTTGAGGTTTTTTTTTGTCAGCGTTTTTTGGGGCTGAACTTTTTTCGTATAAAATAACCGCAATAACAATTCGAGAATAAAAAATGAAAACAATCGGATGTTCAATATTTACTTTACTTTTTGTGCTGCTGACTGGCTGTGGTGGTAGCGGAAGCGGAGATTACTTTAACTCTTCTTTTGAGAAAATCTTTACTTTTGGTCCACAAACTTATATTTGTCGCAGTGAAAGAGCAGCTGATGCTTGTGGTGGTGCGAATCAGGATTGTTCCGCATGTGACTTAAAGTCTTCATCCTCCCTCCTGATCATTACCGGGGTATGTGCTCAGCCAGTTGCAAATACGCATAGAGTAACGATAGATGGCTGCGTGTTAAGACTCACCAATGCTATTCATACAGGCATTTGTACTTCAGAAGGGTTGAGATTGCTTTCAGGTACGAATTTCACCAGACAGCAAGTCAGTACAGGTACATTATTTTCCAGCGGCAGTTTAAATCTCAATACTGGCAACTTTACTGAAACCATTACCTGTAATTGATCCACATGAAATTTTTCATACTGTTTTTAGTGGGTATATTATCTTTTGGATTGGGCTATTTTGTTGCTCCCTCCCAGAGCGAATCTGAACAACCTGTTCCTGAGCACACTCAGGATGTTGCGGTAGAAGATTTTATTCAGCGGATCCAGCAAAAAGCCCAGACTTCGCCTGAAGAGAGTCTTGTCCTGCAACAGCAACTAAGAAAACAGGAAGAGCAGATCAATTCCGTTATAGACACAGCCTCTACTGAACAGATTAATAAATATCTGGAACAATCCTTTCCGGGCTACGATTTAACCCATATTGAAAATAAGCAGGCATTTGCTAAACGTCTGGTCAGTGAATTTGTTGATGCAGAAAATGATCCGAATGAAGTGTTGAAAGGAAAAGCGACAGTGAGTACCCAGCAACAATATGTAGTAAGTGCCGTATTGCCAAGGCAGATTTATGCCGGACAGCAGTTGTTTGCCCATTTTGATACTCTGGGCAAAGTACCTAATAACGAGCAGGTTTTTATCCGCTGGAGCAACCAGTCTACAGGTGAAGTGCTATTTTTTATGCCACAGCGGGTGAGTAGTCACCGGGAGCAGAACTGGGTCAGCTTTAATCCGCTGAAAGGCTGGAAAGTCGGAACTTATGATGTTAAGTATTATCAATTGAATGATCAGCTCGATCCAATTGCGCAGACCAGTTTTAGAATTGAACAGATAATTGATTAAATTAAGTATATTTTGAGAGGAATTCATGAAGGACCTGTTTTCCAGCAATAGTTTGCGCTACAAAAAAGCCCGCCCAAATTATTCCATTCAAATTGTGAAAGAAATTTTAAAGCATGTTCCAGAACGAAATTTTGCATGGGACTGCGGTGCAGGGTCTGGACAATTCACCCAATTATTGGTCCCGTATTTCAATCATATAATCGCAACCGATATCAGTGCAGCACAGTTACAACAGGCACCTTATTTTGAAAATGTCAGCTATCAGGTGCAAGCGGCAGAGCAGAGTAACCTTCCTGCGCAATCTATTGATCTGGTTACAGTGGCTCAAGCCATTCACTGGTTTGACTTTGACGTATTTTATAAAGAAGTAAAACGGGTACTTAAACCGCAAGGGGTGTTTGCAGCCCTGGGTTATGGCTTGATTGAGGTGCAGGAGGCGGCGATAAACAGTTTGGTGCAACAACTGTACTTTAAAACGCTAAATGGCTATTGGGATGCAGAGCGCCGTTATATTGATGAGCTGTATCAAACGATTCCATTTCCTTTTAATGAACAGGCTGTACCCGAGATGGCTTTGCAATATCAATGGTCACCCCAACAACTGCTTGGCTATTTAAAAACATGGTCAGCGCTTAGGCATTATCAGGAAAAAACCCCTCATGATCCGCTTCAGCTGATTTCTGATGTTTTACAAACGGGACCAAAAAAATTAGATGTAACATTTCCTGTCTTGCTACGTGTAGGAACACTCTAAAAATTAAAAATTAAACGGCAGTATCGTTTGGTGGATTTTCTGGGCGGAGGTAGAGCTAAAAAGATGATTTCTTGAAAATTAGCTTCATAAAAATTAAAATTTTTAATATAAAATTCATGTATATAAATATGCTAAATCAAATGATTTTTGAATAAAAATTAAAGTGCGACTCAGACCACTTATCTGGGCGAAGGCTACTAAATAAAGGCTTTATTATACAATTTTAGCTGTTGAAGGGTGTTTGTTTACTTTTATTTTTTTGAGTAAAACTGCCATGAATCTCCTAAAAAATTTGTCCTGTGCAATTGTAGCGATTGCAGGAAGTTTTTCTATTTCTTCTACTTTTGCCGATACAACTGATAAATCTGGATTAATCGCCTTAACTGAACCTGAGTTAAGAGCTGAAACCACACCAATCATTCAATATAAATGGGGGCCACAAGAGGAGAGAGCGTTGCAGCATAGAATTATGCAGATTCAGCTGGACACTCAAAATTTTGTTGTTGATCCCACTATTTTAGCCACGATAGATTTTGTACCGGATGGACCAATGCCAGATATAAACAGCTTACCGTTGCCATTGCAGCAATATGTTCTGGCAGTTGCACAAGGTTTGCTATCACCTGATCCAAGAGAAGGCTTGTACATTATACTCGAGAATTTTGGTATAGACCGTAGTGCAACTACTGTGCAAATCGCTCGAGAGCAATTTTCATTGGGTGTTTTGGAAAATACCGCGCTAAATGAAGCAATCAGAGAGTTGCAACAACAGCGTAGAACTACCCCGAATAATGGAATTCGCTAGTTCGGCAGGGGGCGAGATAAAAATATTTTTCCTCATAACTAAAAAAGGATGCTCATTAATGGCATCCTTTTTTACAGCTAAAATGCTTTAGCGCAGATTAAGCAGCAGATTTTTTAAACCAAGAGAAGAATGATTTTTTCTCAGCTTTTACTTCAGCTTTAGCAGCATCTGCTTTTTCAGCAGTTGCTTCTTTTACTTCAGCAGTTTTTTCAACAGTCGCGTCTTTTGCTTCAGTCACTTGAGCAACAGTTGCATCTTTCACTTCAGCAGTTTTTTCTGCAACTGCATCTTTTGCTTCAGTTGCTTTGGCAACAGTCACGTCTTTAGCCGCAACAGTTTTGGCTACAACTACATCTTTAGCAGCTACAGTTTTAGCAACAGTTGCATCTTTCACATCAACAGTTTTAGCTACAACAGCGTTTTTAGCCGCTACAGTTTTTTGAGCAGCTATTTTAGAAACAGCAGCAGTTTTTTCTTTAGTCGCAACAGCTGTGTTTTTAACAGCAATCGCAGTTTTAGCAGCATCTGCTTTTACTTGTGCTTTTGCAGCAGCAACTTTAGCAGCTGGAGTAGTTTCTACAGTTGTAGTCGCCATAGCAGATGTAGTCACTGCAACTAAAGCAATAGCCATAGCAGTTTTAATGGTATTCATGATGATTACTCAATTGTGAGATTAAAGAGAGATTTTGTACTTTTTATTTTAGCGCCACAGATGCTAAATTTTTAAAAGTGAATAGCTTAGGTGTATTCAATTGTATGATTATTCAACTAAATTTACAGAGTGATAACATGATGTTGCGGATGGTTTACATTTCGATAGGTGAAGTAGTGTGAAGGATTTGAGTCTTAACTATTTATAATTATTTATATGTGCAATATTAAATATTTGTTTTTATTTGGGTTATTGGTATATAAGTTAATTTAAAAATTATTAAAAGAGATTAGTTGTGTCGTTACTAACTTTGGAATCAGAAAATCTGTGGGAAAAATTAATTGTTATTAATGAAAAAAGCCCGTTTCGAAGTGCGGCAGTGGCTTATTTTTCAAGTGATATAGATTTAAAGTTCATAAAGGGAGATTTATTAATTATTAATGCTTCTCCCGAATCAATCCAAAGTGGTGCTACCTCTTTGGATTTAATAGAAAAATATCTAATAGAAGGGGTAGAAATATACTCAAACTCTACCTTGCATACTAAATTAATAATATTTTGTGAGTATGTCTATATTGGTTCGGCTAACATTTCAAGAAATTCAAAAAGTAATTTAATTGAAGCAGGTATTTTAACTAACGATAAAAATATTATAGATCAATCTATTAACTTAATAAAATCTATAAAATCAGATTATAAAACAATAAAAATTGATCAAGCGGCAATCGATCAATTGAAATCAATTAAAGTGGATCGATTTAATATACTATCTCGTGAAAAATTTCGCTTATTAGAAAATAATAAAAAATATTGGGCATTAGGTATTTTTCAAGAAGCTTTATATGATGGTGATCAAGATACCATTAACAATCAATGTAAATTATTTAAGAGATCTCTTGCGAAAGTAAAAACCACCTCAATATAAATTTCATGAGATATCAAAAATTAAATCGTTTTTCAGATTCTGAATTTAAGCGCTTGGTTGGCGTACCTCGACAAGTTTTTACTGAAATGGTTGAGGTTTTAGAAAAAGCAGAATCACTCAAAAAGAAATCAGGTCGTCCTCATACTTTAGCTATAGAGGATCAATTATTATTAACACTCAATTACTTACGAAACTACAGCACTCAACTAGAATTGGCAGCACACTACCACATCGCTGAAAGTAATGTGAATCGAACTATTAAAAAGGTTGAAGATGCATTGATGAAATCAAGATGTTTTACTCTGCCAAAACGAAGCATTACGACCGCAGAAGAACACTTTAACTGGGTTATTATTGATGCTACAGAATGTTCAATAGAACGCCCGAAAAAAAAATCAGAGTAAGTTCTACAGTGGTAAAAAGAAGAAACATACGCTAAAAGCCCAAGTGATCTACCATCCGAAGAGCAAACAAATCATAGGAGTAGATATATCGTCTGGCAGTCAGCATGACATTAAATTGGCAAGGAAAACAGTTAAGAAATTCAAACATTGTGAATATGTTATGACCGATTTAGGGTACTACGGATTAGAGCAAGATGGCTTTAAATTGTTGATGCCAATCAAAAAAAAGAAGAATTTCCCATTATTTGAAGTTGAGAAAAAGTACAATAAAATGATTGGAAAAATACGAGTTGTGATCGAACACATCAATAGTCAATTGAAAACATTTAGAATATTGAGTGAACGCTATCGAAATAGACGGAAAAGATTCGGTTTACGCATAAACTTAATCGCTGCACTGGTAAACAAAATCAATTTGCAATAACGACTTTCGCAAGAGGTCTAAGGAACATCATAACAACTTATCATGGCTGTTTTTTAAGAAATCTGATGCGAAGATATTATTTGAAGAATGTCAGATGGGAGACTCTATTGTATTATTTAGTAGGGAGAGACTTGAAGATTCAATACAAGAAATTTTTTTAGTAAAAGTGATTCATCTTTTTGAAGATAAAGACAATAATAAAGTCTGTTTTTATGAAATTTTAAAAAAAGTGGATATAAGTGAGAATATCATTTTAGTACAAGAGCATTTAAAAGCTTTATACGATACTGAATGGATTGCTAAGGAGTTAACCAATTCCGAAGTTAGAGAAATAAGAAAAACTATATTAAATACATTTTAAAGTAAAAAACCCCGCATTAAGCGGGGTTTCTTTTTATCTCAGTATTTAAGAATTAAACACGTTCGATGATTGTTGCAATACCTTGACCTAAACCAATACACATGGTCGCAAGACCGATTTGCGTATCTTGTTGCTCCATTACATTAAGCAATGTCGTCGTGATACGCGCACCAGAACAACCCAATGGGTGACCCAGTGCAATCGCACCACCGTTCAAGTTCACACGGTCTTGCTGGTCATAAATGCCTAAGCCTTTAAGAACTGACAAACCTTGTGCAGCAAACGCTTCGTTCAATTCAAAAGTTTGAATATCAGAAATTGACAAGCCAGCACGTTTAAGCGCTTTTTGCGTTGCAGGAACAGGACCGTAACCCATGATTGCCGCATCACAGCCTGCAACCGCCATAGAGCGAATCACAGCACGTGGCTTAAGACCAAGCGCTTGAGCACGTTCAGCAGACATCAATAACATTGCAGAAGCACCGTCAGACAACGCTGAAGATGTTGCAGCAGTTACTGTACCGCCTTTCGGGTCAAATGCTGGACGTAAAGCACGGAAGGCTTCAAGGTTAGCATCTGGACGAATCACTTCGTCAATGTCGCACAGGATTTTGAAACCGTTTTGGTCGTGACCTTCAACACCAATAATTTCGTTTTTGAAACGACCTTCTTGCGTTGCAGCCCAAGCGCGGCGGTGAGATTCCACACCAAACGCATCCTGTTCTTCACGGGTAATGCCGTTCATACGACCCAGCATTTCAGCAGTTAAGCCCATCATGTTTGATGCTTTTGCATAGTGCTTAGATGCTTCAGGGTTCAGGTCGATGCCGTGCATCATACCTACGTGACCCATGTGCTCTACACCACCAATGATGAAGATATCACCTTGATTTGTAGCAATTTGAGCCGCAGCAGTATGAATAGACTGCATAGATGAACCACATAGGCGGTTCACAGTTTGACCTGCAACCGTTTTTGGCAGGTCAGCAAGTAATGCGATGTTACGCGCAATGTTCATACCTTGTTCTAGGGTCTGGTTGACACAGCCCCAGATCACGTCTTCAACTTCATTTATATCAAACTGGTTACGAGCAACCAATGCGCGAACTAATTCAGCAGATAAGCTGTCAGCACGTACATTGCGGAACATACCGTTTTTGCTTTTACCCATTGCTGAACGTACGCCATCAACGATGACAACGTCACGTGGATTTAAAGTAGCCATTCACGTTGCTCCTTAACCGTAGAATTTTTTATTGTTAGCAGCCATGTCACGCAACATTTGTGGCGCTTCATAAGCTTTACCTAAGTGTGCATATTTGTCGCAAAGTGCAACGTATTCAGCAACACCTGTTTGGTCAATGTAACGTGCTGGACCGCCACGGAATGGAGGGAAACCTACACCCATGATCATTGCCATATCTGCCTCAGCAGGCGTTGCGACAATGTTGTCTTCCAGGCAACGAACAGTTTCGTTACAGAAAGCCAGCATCATACGGTCAATGATTTCTTGTGCATCAAATTCACGTTTTTCGCCAGTCACTACAGATGCAATCAGTTCATACGCTGTAGGATCAACTTTTTTCGCTTTCTTGCCTTTACGGTCTAACTCGTATTTGTAGAAACCAACGTCATTCTTTTGACCCAAACGTTTTGCTTCATACATAGTTTGAATCGAACCTTTGAAGTCCGGTTTCATACGGTCAGGGAAGCCTTCAGCCATCACTTCTGCACCGTGAACGCCCGTATCGATACCGACAACGTCCATCAAGTAAGCAGGGCCCATAGGCCAGCCGAAGCGTTCCATGACTTTATCGATCTGCTGGAAGTCAGCACCATCTTTAAGCAACAGGTCGAACGCACCGAAGTAAGGGAACAATACACGGTTTACTAAGAAGCCTGGGCAGTCATTTACTACGATTGGAGTTTTACCCATTTTCTGAGCAAGAACCACAGTCGTTGCAATTGCCTCAGCAGATGTTTTCTCACCACGGATCACTTCTACCAATGGCATCATGTGAACGGGGTTAAAGAAGTGCATGCCGACAAAGTTTTCAGGACGTTGTAGGCTTTCTGCCAAACGTGTAATTGAAATCGTAGAGGTATTTGATGCAATGATGGTGTTTTCACGCACTGATTTTTCAGTATCTGCAAGCACAGCAGCTTTGATCTTAGGATTTTCAGTGACCGCTTCAATCACGATATCCACTTCTTTAAACTCTTCCAAGCTTAAAGTCGGGCGGATGCGAGCAAGGGTTTCACCCATTTTCGCAGGGGTCATTTTTTTGCGTTCAACTTGTTTGGTCAACAATTTGTTCGCTTCAGACATACCCAACGCCAGTTGTGGGTTACCAATGTCTTTCATGATGATTGGTGTGCCTTTGCTTGCCGCTTGGTAAGCAATACCGCCACCCATGATACCCGCGCCTAGAACAGCCGCCTGGTTTACAGGGTGTGCACCTTTCTCATGTTTTTTCGAAGTTTTTTTCACAAGCTGGTCATTGAGGAATAAACCAATCAATGCATTTGCTTGTGGTGTCACTGCAGCTTTGGCAAAGCCTTCAGCTTCAGCTTTCAGTGCGTCATCACGATGCAGACTTGCACCTGCCTGTAAAGAATCAAGAAGAAGTTTAGGCGCAGGGTATTGAGCAGGGTTTGCTTTTGCAAGAACCACGCCTTTAGATGAGTTAAATGCCATCATCTGTTCGATTGGGCTAAGTTTAACCGGCTCCAGTTTTTCCTGACGTTTTGCTTTCCAGTCTAGGCGACCAGCAATGGCTTGTTTAACCAGGTCAATTGCAGCGGCTTGCAGTTTGTCCGCAGCAACTACCGCATCAACAGCACCATCTTTCAGGGCAGCATCAGGGCGTTTAGGATTAGCCATCGCCATCCATTCAACCGCATTGTCAATACCAATCAAACGGCTTAAACGAACCGTACCACCGAAACCAGGGTAGATGCCAAGTTTGATTTCTGGAAGCCCGACTTGAGCAGATTCAGACATGACACGGTAGTCACATACCAGACACATCTCAAAACCACCGCCCAATGCCATACCATTGATTGCAGCCACTTTAGGAATGTCTAAATCTTCAAAGCTGTTGAAGATTGCGTGAACAGGCATGGCCCAATCCACAATTGCTTGTTCGCCTTGAGCAAAGTTATCACCAAATTCAGTGATGTCTGCACCTACGATAAATGTTGATTTACCAGAGGTAACGATTAAACCTTTAATATCGCTATTTGATTTAACAGCTTCAATTGCAGCTTTAAAGTCTTCAATCGTTGCACGGTTAAATTTGTTGACCGACTCATCTTGTAAGTCAAAGCGGAATTCTGCAATTCCGTCCGAAAGCATTTGGACGGTAATGGCATTGCCAGCGTGGATCATGCCTGATCTCCTTTATTTTGGAGGACTTATTAAGTTGATGTTCTGAAGCATGTACGCCTTTTCCGCGCACATCGAGCTTCGCTAATCTTACGATAACTATATCCAAAAAGAACATAACAAGTTGTATCAAGCAGTGACGCAAGGGTCATCAATTTTTTTTCAACAAACCCTTGTGATAGATGGCTTTACTTTTCCAGTGCTTTATAAAAATGTAATGAACTTTTTGTTTAAATTAAGATTTTTTAATCATTTCGTCGCTATTTATATCGGGGGTAAGTTATGGATTTCAAGTTTTTTATTGCTTTGTTTTAGTCAAAAAAGTCAATTGGATTCCTTCTTTCACTCAATCCAGTCCTTATTGTCACAAAATTTTAAGCAAAAGATTGTGCATCGGCAGCGTTCAGGCATATTCATTGAACTAAAACTGAACGCATTTGCAGTTAAATCCACTGCCGAATGTTTGACTGCATAGAGAATCATTTAGATGGTGATTTAGATAATTGTTTAGCTGATTATTTAAAGAATTATTCTGGCTGAATCATTAATTGTCCATCGTGATAATCCACCGTGAGCTGCGCTTTTTCCGGATAATTCAAAAAATAAATCGCCAGAATCGGTTCCAGTTCAGTTCGCATTCTGCGCGCCAAGTGGCGTGCGCCAAAACGGATATCATGACCCTTATAGAAGTGTGCTTTGGCTGCATCCATTAAAATCACAGCACGCTTTTGATGCTGTAATCGTTGATTAAGTTTTTCCAGTTCAATCTCCACCAATTTGGGTAAAGCGTTATCCTGAACTGCTTGATAGTGCAAAGTACGATCAATCCGGTTTAAAAATTCAGGGTCGAATTTCTTAAACATGACTTTTTCAATAATGGTTTTGGTGGGTATTTTTTTAAGGCAAATATCCTGCATTTTTTTTGGTAGAAAATTCAGTTTATCCAGGTATTGTTGCGCAGCTTGAGCACCCACATTACTGGTCATAAAGATCATACAGTTGCGAAAGTCGATAGTTTTAGTACCAGACGTCAAGGTGAGTTTTCCAGTATCCAGTACATTCATTAAACCGCGAATCACTTCTGTAGAGGCTTTTTCTAGCTCATCAAACAATATAATGCCCGGACGGGTATGTGAACCGGCAATGGCGGTTTCATCAAACAGGCTATGACCTTCTTTAGAACCGACATAACCCGGAGGTGCGCCGGTAATTGCTGCGGCATAATGCTCTTGTGCCAAAGTGTTCATATCAATCCGGCAAAAAGCATCAGGACGTGCATAGATGGCTTCAGAAATTAAACGCACGGTTTCGGTTTTACCGACCCCGGTTGGACCAAGCATAAGCGTTACCGAGAGGGGGCGTTCAGGACTGGAAAAATCAGCTTTGACCACATGCAGCATTTTTTCAATTTCTTGTAATGCGACATCCTGCCCAATAATTCGGGTTTGCAGGAGTTGCATGACCTGTTTAGGTTCAAAATGAAAACGAGATTTGCCAATCAGTTTATCTTTTTCAGATGTGCTATGCGTTGCAGTTACGGGCTTAACGATATGCATGGCATGATTGTGGGGCGTCATTCAGTTTGATCCAAATTTTTCAGATGGCTTGAGCATAGCAAAATACGCCAGATTTACTTATAGCTTTTAGCAATCAAATGATTGTTATAACTTTGTATGATTATGGGAAAAATATCGAATTGGCTTGAAAATGGCGTGAAAACCATCACATCATGTAGCAAAGCATACATCATTGTGAATAAGGCTGAATGTGAACGAAAACGCACGTGAAAATATTGAAAAGATTTTAGCCAACATGACGACTTTACCCGGGGTTTACCGGATGTTGGGTAAAGACGGTGAGTTGCTGTATGTCGGCAAGGCCAAAAATCTAAAAAACCGCGTGTCGAGCTACTTCGTTAAAACTATCGAGCATCCGAAAACACAGGCTTTAGTGGCACGTATTTATAACATTGAAACGCTGATTGTCCGTTCCGAAACTGAGGCCTTATTGCTTGAACAAAACCTGATTAAATTGCATCGTCCGCCATACAACATCATGCTGCGTGACGACAAATCTTACGTCTATATCTTCGTTTCCAGTGACAAGCCTTATCCACGCATTGCCAGTGGGCGAGGCAAAGGCAAACATCAGGTCGGCAAGTTTTTTGGACCGTACCCGAGTGCCTATAATGCCCGTGATACCTTGGTGGTGCTGCAAAAGCTGTTTAACGTGCGGCAGTGTGAAAACAGCTATTTCTCCCAGCGTAAACGTCCCTGTTTGCAGTACCAAATCAAGCGCTGTACCGCGCCCTGCGTGGGTTTAATTTCACCTGAAGATTATCAGGAAGATGTGAATAACTCGATCCGCTTTTTACAGGGTGATACCAAAGAGCTGAATCAGGAACTGATTGCCAAAATGGAAGCGGCAGCTGAAGCGCTAGAATTTGAAAAGGCGGTATTTTACCGTGACCGGATGGCACTGCTACGTGATGTGCAATCGCAACAGGCGATTTATAAAGTCAAAGGTGAAGCCGATATTCTGGCGATTGCCTATCATGCAGGTGTGACCTGTGTGCAGATTATGCATGTACGCAATGGCAAAATGCTCGGCGGTAAAAGCTATTTCCCGGATATGCTGGGTAATGATCTGGGGCAAATGCTGTCGGACTTTATGGCAAACTTTTATTTTCAGGTCGCAGATGAAGTTCCTGCCGAGCTGATCATTAATACCGAATTACCCGATCACAAAGAATTGGAACAGGCACTACAGCAGGAATTTGGCAAAAAAGTGCAGATTAAGCACAATGTCCGCGAAACCCGTGCCGAGTGGTTAGAGCTGGCCAATATGAATGTACAGCATGCCATTAAAGGGCAGTTGGCCAATCATTTTGAACTGAATGAACGATTCCATCAGTTAGAAAGTGTGGTTGGTCGCCCGATTGACCGGATTGAATGCTTTGATATCTCGCATACTATGGGTGAAGCAACGATTGCTTCATGTGTGGTATTCGATTCAGGCGGTGCAAGGAAACGTGATTATCGCCAGTTTTCCATTGAAGATATTACTGGCGGTGATGATTATGCGGCCATGCGTCAAGCGCTGACCCGTCGCTATAAAAAAGCCATGTTGCCCGATTTACTGCTGATTGATGGCGGTAAAGGTCAATTGCATATGGCGATGCAAGTCATGCAGGATCTGGGACTGGATGCATTTATGGTCGGGGTATCCAAAGGTGAGGGGCGTAAACCTGGTCTAGAAACGTTACATTTTACCGATGGCACTAAAATTCAGTTGCCTGAAGATCATAAAGCGCTGCATCTGATTCAGCAGGTTCGTGATGAAGCACATCGTTTTGCCATTACTAAACATCGGGCCAAACGTGATAAACGCCGTGGTGGATCAGTACTGGAAGTCATTCCGGGGCTTGGTCCGAAACGCCGCCGTGATTTGCTGACGCATTTTGGCGGGATTCAGGGCGTACTGAAAGCTTCAGAAAACGACTTGAAACTGGTTCCCGGTTTGGGAGATGTCATGGCACGAACCATTTATAAAGTTTTACATGAATAAATGGCAGGGTAGTGACAAAAAAGTTCAATAAATCATGAATAAGTAGTCATTTACAACCATTAAAAATGAGTGAAAGATAGAGCAAATTAAAAATTCCAGAGGACTATGGATGTCACTGCGCCAATTATTCACAGAAATTGAACAAGATGAATGGGTGAATATTCCCCAAGGTTGGCTACAAGGGCGCACCATTTATGGTGGTCTGGTCGCAGGGATGATGATGCAAAAGGCATTGGTGATGATTGCCGATCCCTCAAAACGCTTGTTAAGCACCAGTGTGACTTTTGTCGGCCCGGTACAGGAAAGCCAAGTTAGGCTGACCGCGGAAATTTTACGCCAAGGCAAGTCGGTAACGACTATCGAAGTGCGGCTGTGGCAAGATGAGGCGGTACAAAGTATCTTAATTGCCAGTTTTGGTACTCATCGTGAGTCGACCATTTCAGTCCAGCAACAACGAATTGCACCCAAATTTCCTGCGGTTGAAAATCTAACCATTGTTCCGCCACCGCCATTAGCACCCCAGTGTTTTCAGCAAATGGATCTGGTTTGGACTGATGGTCAATATCCATGTACGGCAAGTGAAAAACCTGATTTTAGTGGCTGGATGCGTTTTAATCCTGAGCGACATGACAACCGGAAAATGACTGTGGCTGATTTGATGGTGGCATTTGATATGTGGCCACCTGGAGTATTGCCGATGTTTAAAACCTTCGCACCGGCCAGTTCACTGACGTGGCATGTGACCTATGTTCATCCTTTACATAGCCATTTGCAGGATTGGTTTAAATATAAAGTATTTACCGATTATGCAGCAGAAGGATATTCCACCGAATATGCGCATCTTTGGGATGCTGAAAATAGACTGATTGCGATTTCCAGACAGACAGTTACTGTGTTTGCCTAGTGACACTTTAGGGCAATTCGTATAAAGTGAGTCTGAATTAACGATGAATCCATCCCAAAATATGTGTGGTTTTTCATTGTGCATAAAGGGGAAAAATTGGCGGTGTCTATGACTACAGGTCGCATCCTGAATATTCCAAATATATTGACTTTGGCGCGTATAGCTTTAATACCTGTTTTTTTGTTGGTGGCTTATTGGCCGCCTACAATTGGTGTTGCGGAACACGACACTAACATGACTCGTCACATTATTTTAACGGCGATTTTTGTGGTTGCTGCGGTAACTGATTGGTTCGATGGTTATTTGGCACGTTCACTGAATCAAACTTCAGCCTTTGGCCGTTTTCTCGATCCCGTGGCTGATAAATTAATGGTCGCAGCAGCGTTGATTGTTTTGGTGCAATGGCAACCGAGTATTTCCATGGCATTTGCAGCGATTGTGATTATTTCACGTGAAATTACCGTATCTGCTTTGCGTGAGTGGATGGCTGAGTTGGGGGCACGTACCAATGTAGCCGTATCAACCGTCGGTAAATATAAAACTGCCTTTCAAATGATTGCGATTTCAGTGTTTTTACTCAACTGGCAACCGCTTGATACTTTAGCTTATCTTTTACTCTATACTGCGGTGATTTTGACCTTATGGTCCATGTTTATTTATTTGAAAGCCGCCTGGCCATATTTAAAGCAGCCCTAAATTAAAATTTAAAAAGTCAAAAAAAAACACCCACTTCAGGGTGTTTTTTTTGACTTGGGTTTTTCGTTTATTTTAAAAATCTATAAACAAAAAAAATCCTAGATTTTGGGGGAAACCTAGGATTGAAATCGAGTATTTCTTATATCTTTTATAAGATGTTTAACCATCTTCTTGAGACTAATTATAAGAGAATCAATTTCATCAATCATGTAGGTTATTGTATTGTAATGTAGAGTTTTATTTAGAAATGTATCTTTAGTTTACAGTTATTTCTAGATGTAAAAATAACATTTCAACAGAATCCCTAACAATAAAAAGAGACTCAGCAGAGACTTGGAGTTAAAAAGTCCAAGTCTGATATTATTTCAAGGGCATGGTGAGGCACGTCAAGTGTTAATCTGCGAGTTTGAAAAAACTGTATTAGAAATTCTTTTTTGAAACTCGTGTAATTTTTAGAATAGCATTTGAGCTTCCAATCGAAAGATAGCCTCATGGTCTTGTAGAATATATTTCTCAGAACAGAGTGACCTTTATGCAAACAGGCTTCTTATTGGCACCTTTTTTAAATTAAGGCTTGCGCGAGTAAAGCCCTTGTCTTGCTTAAAACTTAAAGTAGCCTCTTAGTTTTTACTCAAGCATAGCTTCTCGTCTTCTTGCGGAATATATTCCTCAGGGTAGAACATTATCAAGATCAATAAAAAAGGAGTCTTCTGAGAGACTCCTTAATAACATTAAAAACTATTGCTTCACTTGTACTGAGTAAAATTTAAAGCAGTGCCTTAAATTTTACTCAGGCTTTAGGCCTTCAGCTTTTTCGAGTGACTTATCGTTACTAAAGAACTTTTCACGTTGCTCTTCAAGAAATTTCTTCGCATCGGGTTCAAACACGTTCAAGCGCTTTTCATTAATCAGCGTAGTTTGGTGTTTTAACCATTCCTGCCAAGCCTGTTTAGAAACCGTGTCAAACAATTCTTGACCTTTTGCACCTGGGAAGGGCGCAAAATCTAAACCTTCCATTTCTTTTTGATACTTACGGCAAAATACTTGTCGAGACATATCATTATTCCTTAAGCGTAAAGTTTTTCTAAGCGAGTATAAGCACGTGCAATTGCCGCTTCAACTTGAGCTGGTGCAGTACCGCCAATGTGATTGCGTGCATTTACTGATGCTTCTAAAGTTAATGCTTTTTCAAACACATCTTCAGAAATTAGGTCAGAGAACTGTTGCAATTGCTCAAGTGTCAATTCAGACAAATCTTTTGATTCTTGAACGCCAAGCGCCACCGCTTTACCAACAATTTCATGTGCATCACGGAAAGCGACACCATTTTTAACCAGATAATCTGCAAGGTCAGTTGCGGTTGAGAAACCACGGAGTGCAGCTTCACGCATAATCTCAATATTTGGAACCAATGCAGGAATCATGTCGGCAAAGGCCATCAATGAGCCACGAACAGTATCAATCGCATCAAATAGGGGTTCTTTGTCTTCCTGGTTATCTTTGTTGTAGGCTAACGGTTGACCTTTCATGAGGGTTAAAAGACTCATTAAGTCGCCATAAACACGCCCGGTTTTACCACGAATCAATTCAGGAACATCCGGATTTTTTTTCTGTGGCATAATTGAGGAGCCAGTGCAGAAACGGTCAGGAATGTTCACAAACTTGAACTGCGCAGACGTCCAAAGAATCATCTCTTCAGACATGCGTGATAAATGCATCATGATGAGTGATGCAGCAGCATTGAACTCAATACCGAAATCGCGATCAGAAACTGCATCTAACGAGTTTTCACACACTGCTTCAAAACCTAAAAGCTGGGCTGTGTATTCACGCTCAATTGGGTATGTTGTACCTGCCAGAGCAGCAGAACCTAAAGGTAAACGATTCACACGTTTACGGCAGTCAATTAAACGCTCAGAGTCACGCACCAACATTTCAAACCATGCCATTAAATGGTGGCCGAAAGTCACCGGTTGAGCCGTTTGTAAGTGAGTGAAGCCAGGCATAATGGTCTGGGTATTTTTCGCAGCCAAGCCCAAAATACCTTTTTGTAATTTTTCCAGTAATTTTAAAATCGCATCAATTTCGTCACGCACATATAAACGAATATCGGTTGCGACCTGGTCGTTACGGCTACGACCCGTATGTAATTTTTTACCTGTGATGCCAATACGCTGAGTCAGACGAGACTCAATATTCATGTGAACATCTTCTAGGTCAACACGCCATTCAAAATTACCCGCTTCAATGTCCGCTTGAATAGCGGTTAAGCCAGTGATGATGTCGTCACGTTCTTGTTCGGTGAGTACGCCCACTTTTGCCAGCATGGTTGCATGTGCAATAGAGCCTGCAATATCTTGTTTATAAAAGCGTTGGTCAAATTGTACAGATGCTGTAAATTCAGCAACAAAAGCGTCAGTAGCTTCAGAGAAACGACCGCCCCACATACCCGAAGTTTGGGTTTGTGACGGATTTGAGGAATTAGAAGATGTGGTCATGTCGGCTCAATAAGATAAAAAGCATTAGAACTAAAAAGAGTATAACAAATTCGGGTTCACTTGCCGAAGGACAAGACAACCAAACTTTTGCTGATACACAGGAAAATAAAACATACGCTTATTTTTTTACGAAAATAGGACGTTGGCAACATTTAATCGAATTATTTATTGCCAGCAATATTTTGGCGATGATTTTAGCCTTGGCAGAAGTACAATCATGGACGGCTTTAAGTGTAGAGCGTTTATTGCAGTATATGTTGTTCATTAACTGGGTTTTGCTGGCTTTTGTTGCATTGGTCGAGCTGTTTCAAAAAAAAATTCAGCCTTTAAATTTCGGGCAAGCCTTAGTTGTCGGCTTTATTCTGTTGCAGATTATCGTTTTATTAACCACCATTATTTTGAATGGTTTAATTTATTTTGGGCAAAATTTTCAAATTTACCATTTAAGCAGTGATGTTTTACTCGATGGGGTAATGTTGCATCTGAGCTATGGTGTGCTGATCGGGACATTTTGTTTCCGCTATCTGTATTTGCGAGAGCAATGGGCACGCCAGCAAAACAGTGAATTACATGCACGTATTCAGGCCATGCAAGCACGAATTCATCCGCATTTTCTGTTTAACAGTTTAAATACGGTGATCAGTTTAATTACCATTGATCCAGATAAAGCAGAACAAATGTTACTGAATTTATCACGACTATTCCGTGCAAGTTTTAAAGAACTTAAACTGGTGCGCTTAAAAGATGAAATTGAACTGTGCCAGCGTTATCTGGCCATCGAACAGATCCGTTTGGGTGATCGTTTACGCGTAGAATGGAAATATGACGATGAGGTTCTCTTTTCTCAGGTACAAATTCCGTTATTGACTTTACAACCTTTAGTGGAAAATAGTATTTTTCATGGTGTTGAAAAATTTCTAACAAAGAGTACGATAAGCATATTGATTGAAGTATTGCAAAATCAAGTAAATATAGTTATTACTAACCCTTATACACAGGATAAAATAAATTTACGACAAGGAAATGGTATTGCAGTTGAGAATGTGAAACAGCGTCTAGAAGCTTATTATGGACGGACTGTGATCTTTCAGACATATGCGGGAAAGGGAATGTTTACCACAGTTGTGCAATATCGATATAAATAAAAAAATCATAGTTAACTTATAAAAAAAAATAATGGTAACTGTGAAAGGAGGAAAAATGGACATCCTGATTTGTGATGATGAACCTCTCGCTGTAGAGCGATTATCACGTTTAGTCACCCAACTGGGACATCAAGTGGTTGCAACCGCGACGCATGGTCAGCAGGCAATTGATATGGTTCAGTTTTATGAACCGGATGTGGTACTTTTAGACATTCAAATGCCGGAAATGGATGGTTTGAGCTGTGCCCAGTATTTGCGCCAGCTAGAGCCCATGCCCGCAATTATTTTTTGTACTGCCTATGATGAACATGCTCTGGATGCATTTAAGTCGCATGCGGAAGGCTATCTATTAAAACCGGTGATGCAGCAGGAATTACAACAGGTTTTAGATCATTTAACCAAACTGACTCAAGCACAAATGAGCACTTTAAAACAAAAAGAAGATATGAACGAATTCAATATAAAACGCCATCAAATTGTGGCAAAAACCTACCGTGGGGTAGAACTGGTTCCTGTGGAAAATATTTATTATTTTTTGGCAGATCAAAAATATGTCACGGTACGCCATAAAAATGGCAGTGTACTGATTGATGAAACCTTAAAAGATCTGGAAAATGAATTTGGCGACCAGTTTGTTCGAATTCATCGTAATGCCTTGGTTTCAGTAAATTTTCTAGATGGCCTTGAAGTGATTAGTTCGGGGCAGTACCAGGTGCGTTGTCGTGAATTGGAGGAACGTCTGGCTGTCAGCCGACGTCATTTACCCAATTTAAGAGAACGAATACAAAAAATGTAATTCTCTTTTCATGATTTTGGTGACAACAACTGTGCAAATTCACTTGCATTTTCAAGTCAGCGCGTTAAGTTTAGAATAACGCACCTAATTGACTGTTTCTAAAATTTATGAAAATTTTGAAGATTGCAACTCGACAAAGCCCGCTTGCATTATGGCAGGCTGAACATATTCGTGCCCGTTTAGAGGCATTGCATGCTGATCTTAAAGTTGAGTTGGTGACCTTCGTAACTCAAGGTGACAAAATTTTAGATACTCCTTTGGCAAAAATTGGCGGCAAAGGTTTATTTGTTAAAGAACTAGAAGCAGCATTGCTGGATGGTCGTGCAGACCTGGCTGTTCACTCCATGAAAGACGTCCCTATGGCGCTGCCTGAGGGTTTGAGCTTGGCGGTGATTTGTGAACGTGAAGATCCTCTGGATGCTTTTGTATCCAATACCTATAACAGTTTTGATGAATTACCGCAGGGTGCAAAAGTGGGCACTTCAAGCCTGCGCCGTAAAACCCAGATTTTAAAACAGCGTCCTGATTTAAATATTATTGATTTGCGCGGAAATGTGGGTACGCGTTTATCTAAACTGGATTCTGGTTTGTACGATGCGATTATTTTGGCAAGTGCGGGTTTAAAACGCTTAGGATTGGCTGAACGTATCCGTCATACCCTGCAACCTGAAATCAGTTTGCCTGCAGTTGGGCAGGGTGCACTTGGCTTAGAATGTCGTGCCACAGACCAGGTGGTACTAGATCTTATTTCACCGCTTTTACATGTTGAAACTAATGTCTGTGTTCGTGCAGAACGTGCTTTCAATGCCTATTTGGAAGGGGGTTGCCAAGTGCCGATTGCAGGGTATGCCACCTTAAATCACGGACAACTTCATATTGAGGGCCGTGTGGGGAGTGTAGATGGCGTAACGCTATTGAAAGTTAAACTTAGTGGAGCTCCAGAACAGGCTGAGCAGTTAGGCGTGAATCTCGCACAAAAATTGCTGGAACAAGGTGCAGGCGATTTACTTAAAGCACTTTATTAACATGCTGTTTATTAATACCCGTCCTCGGGATCGTGCAGAAAAACTGAGTCATACCTTGCGTATGGCTCAAGTGCCTGTTTTGGATTTACCATTACTTGAATTGGTGGCTCGACCTTGGTCCCAGGCATTGTCTGAGTTGTATCAGCAATTACTTTCCGCACAGGTGATTGTGGTGGTCAGTCCAACTGCTGTAAAGGTGGGGATGGATTATTTAAAACAGGCAGAAATTTCTCTTAATCAACTTCAGCATATCCAGTGGATTGCGGTAGGTGAAACAACAGCGCAAGCCTTAGTGTGCTATGGAATTGCTGCTGAGATTCCTTTAGTAGAAACATCGGAAGGGATGTTGCAACTTCCAATGCTTAAAAGCATGAATGCTGGATCCTGCATCGCTTTTTGGCGTGGTGAGGGTGGACGTCCATTTATGATGGACCAGTTGAAACAACAAGGTATGCATATTCTAAATTTTATTTTATATGAACGCCGTTGCCCTTTACTTACTCAGCAGAATCTTTCAAATATATTGCCCTTATTAGAACAAGAAAAAAAGTATGCTATGGTGGTGAGCAGTGAAGCAAGTTGGCTAAACTGGATTAATCTGATGCAAGGTCAAGATGCGATTATTGCAAAAGGGCATTACTTTGTTTTGGGTGAGCGCTTGTGTCAAGTTGTTTCAGATTATAAAAAAAATCAATTAGCATGTTTTAATATCACGCGATTAACTGATTTAAAGATAGATTCAATTTTGCAGCAGATTGTTGTTGTGCAAGGGAACACATGAAGAAAATTCTCATCTTATTGCTTATTTCAAGTTTGCTCTGGATTATAAAATTAAGTTATGACGTATTTAATATCTCTGCACAACAAACAGAATTAAGCAGCAGTCTGCATCGTATTGAACAGAGCAATGCAAATTTAAATGACCAGCTTGTGGCTTTACAGCGTCATGTAAATGAACAAGGTGGGACAGTAGCGCAAGGTACTCAAGCGGAGCATGATTTAAAAACCCTCGAAGCCTCAAGTATTGATCCAATTGTAGTCATTAGACAGCAGCTGGATTTGATTGAATTTATGCTGAAGCAGCAGAAATTGAATGAAGCCTTAGATAAATTAATGTATTTAGATCGAAACCTAGAACAATATGCTTTAGCACCTTCTCTGAAACAGAGTTTGCATCAGGTAATTGAGAAGGATCAGCAAGTGATTCAGCATTTTGCAAGTGCCAGAGCTGAACAGCAGACAAAAGTAGATGGTTTGATACACCAGCTAGATCAAGCCTTAACCCAAGAAATAAATACGCCACAATTAAGTCCAAGCCAACCCCAAAGTAAATATTTTTGGCAGCGTTGGCTGGCTATTGAACCAGCAAAACAACCTGCTGTGGCTTTAATGCAACGTCCATTGATTTTAAAAGAGGCACAGCTCCGATTATTATTGGCACATCAGGCGCTACAGCAAGGTCAATATTTAGAATATCAAGAATCACTGACTGAAATTATCCAATTGTTAAGTCGATTACCGGATGAGAAGTCACGTCAACTGATTCAGAATATCCAAAAAATAAAAGGATTTACTGTTGTTCCAACGCCAAGTTTAAATACACGCGCATTATTGGGGTGAGGTATCAATGAAACAGGTTTTACTTGCCTATGCTTTTATTAGCTTGATTATAATTGCCGGACTGAGCGTTTTAAGTTACGGGTATGGGGCGGGTTATGTTTATTTATATTGGCGAGAATGGCAAATTCAAACCAATATCTGGGTTATTTTTATTTTTATGGCCTGTCTGAGCTTAATTATTCAATTACTATGGTTGCTAATTAAACGCTATTTAAAAAGAGAACAAAGAAAGCTAGAAAATGTTTTTAATTTTAAGAATTTGCATCCTTATGAACAATTGGCTGTAGTTTGGTTATTAGACGCAGCTCAAGACCAGCATGAATTTATTCAAGGGGTGTTTTCCCAATCGGGCTTATTAAAAGGTATTATTGGTTCACGATTATATTGGATGCAGCAGCAATATCCACAAGCGCTTGCGATATTAAATCAAAGCAATGCCATGGCATTTGAATTGGCTGAAATACAGCGGATTGAAATCTATCTGGCTCAAAATGATGGAGAACAAGCCTTAACCCATCTTGAGTTTTTAAATCAGCATGAACTTTCACCGTGGTTAAACGATGTAAAAAATGCTTATGATTTGCGTTTAACCGCGCTATGGGGGAAGTTTGCCCTGCAATTTCCATGGATGTATCTGCGTTCGACTAAATATGGTCATTTGGGAACCGACACCAAACAGGAATGGTTGCAACAGTTATTGCTTAACTTTGATCAGGCAAATGTTGAGGATTTACAAAATTTACAACAGCGTTATTTAGACTTGAAAGATCAAATTTATAACCGCGATTATGAGATAAAAATTTTGTGGCTTAAGGTATTATCTCGGATGCCTGAAATGAGCCAGCCACATGAAGACTTGGCATTGCATTTGTTGGATGAGCGATTTAATCAAGACGTTTTTTATTTATGGTTCCAGCAGCAATTGTTGAAGCAAAATCCGGATTATTCAGGAGTTGAGCAACGAATTAATTATTGGGAAAATAAATACCCTTCTTTGCCGGTGTTTAGCTTTGCAAAATGGCATATATACGAGGCAACTGCACGTTATGCTGAAGCTGAGCAGCTGCTTGAATTATATCCAGATAATGTGATGATGAATTATTTAAGAATTAAGTCAACCTTGAAAGGACAAGATGATTTAATTAAACAGTTAAATTTAATATTTGAAAATAATGCGAATTTTGTTGAAATAAAAATATGAGGCTAAATAAATGTTAACCCTGTCAGATTATCCGGTTATTCATGAGCAGCCAGTCGCTTGGGGAGATATGGATGCCTTTGGGCATGTCAATAACGTGATGTATTATCGTTATATCGAAAGTGCTCGCATTCGTTATATGGATGAGCTGAATATTTTTCAACAAGATGTTTATACAGTGGTTGGATCAAATCAGTGTAAATATATTCGTCCAGTATTTTATCCCGACCAGCTTAAAATTGGGGTGCGGGTTGAGGAACTCCGTAACAGTGCATTTCGTATGAGTTATTTATTATACAGTGAGGTGCAAAAGACTGCGGTTGCATTGGGTGAAGCAGTCATTGTCTGTGTAAATAAAGACTCGATGCTTAAAACTGAAATTCCTGAAATTATTCGTCATAAAATCACTGAAATTGAATTAAGCGTGAAGCATTTGATTTAAAAAATATTTAAAGCAGCTGCTTTATAAATTTAAAAAATGTTCAATCTGTTTTAAAGATTGTGGTTATTTAAAGAATTAGATTGAATATTTCGTATAATAAAAATATTATGATCGAGTTTGAATAAATAAAATTAAAATCTGTTTAGGAGTTATTATGATGCCGGATATTAGTAATTTATCTGTTGAAGAGTTAAAACGTTTACAAGTTGAAGCGGAAGCATTAATTGCTTCTAAAAAAGATCAAGCAGTTGAAGATGCTTATCAGCAAATTTTGGATATTGCAGATAATGTAGGGTTATCGATTGAAGAAATTTTAGAATTTGGCGCAACTAAACGTAAAAAAAGCACACGTAAATCTGTAGAGCCACGTTACCGTAGTAAACAGAATCCATCTGACACCTGGACGGGTCGCGGTAAAAAACCACGTTGGTTAGTTGCTGAACTTGACGGCGGTGCGAAACTGGAAGACTTTCTCATCTAATTCTAGAATTCATGAGATTGTCATCCAGTTGGATTAGAGTAAAAAAACCAAGCATATATGCTTGGTTTTTTTATATCTTTGAATTGGCGTTGTGGAAAAAGTGTGCATAATGTGTATAGAAAGATAATATCGTGGCTCAGGAAAGAAGAATAGATATGTTGGTCGTGGTGGGATGATAAAGAAACCTAAATACATCACGTGGTGGATCTTTGCCATCATCATTTTTTTTATTTTTGTCTTACTCCAAATTCCAGCGGCTTGGCTCATTTCAAAATTTTATAAAAATAACCAGGTCTTGCAAAATGTAAGCGGCAATATCTGGCAGGGACAAGCAGATTGGCATAAAGGAAATCTAAGAGGGTCGTTAAGTTGGAAAACACGACCTTTGGATCTATTTTTGCTGCGTTTAGGGGCGTATGTCGAAGTTCATAGTGGCAATACCCAACTTGATGGGGTAGTGGGGTATGGTTTTGGCAAAAAAGTCATGATTCATGAGTTGAATGGACAGATTGCGCCTGAAACCCTAAAAAATATAGTGGACTGGCAATGGCCTGCAAATGCCATTCAACTACAGGATATCGATTTTAACTATAAAAAAGAGCAGGGATTTTCCCAGGCAGATGGTCAATTACAGTGGGCGGGTGGCGAGTTGATTTATACCTATGCCCAGCGACAGGATCAGATGAATATGCCGTCATTGAAAGGAAAACTGTCAGATGAAAATAACAAGCTGATGTTTGATATTCGTGACCAGCGTGATCAAAAACTGATTGCCTTGGATCTGGATCAAAACTTGATGCTTGATGTGCAGCTCACCCAGCGTTTATTGATGAATATTCCTTCCTACGATGGCAAAGCTGGTCTAGATACCTATGCCATTAGTTCACGACAACCTTTATTTAAAGGTGGTTTCTAATGAATGAATGGATTGAAAAAATTCAGCAGTTAAATTGGAAACAAGCGGATCGCGGTGCACCGATATTACTTGCACTGTTAATTTTATATTTATGCTGGAGATTGGCGAGTATTTTCTGGTTATTGCTCGCGCCACCTCAAGTCATGCAAGTTGAGCGTGTGGAATTGGGCTCACAACAGCCGCAAGTTCCAAGCATTTCTTCGTTTGCATTGTTTCAAGAGACGGGAAAGACGGCGGCTGCGGAAGAGAACATCAATTTAATGTTACAAGGTGTCGTGGTCGGCTACCCCAGTCAATTTTCTTCTGCGGTGATTAAAGTCAATGAGGTAGCAGATCGCTATCGGGTTGGAGAAAGTATTGATACCACTTCTTACCAGTTGGTAGAAGTGTACTGGGATCGCGTGGTATTGCGTCAAAATAACGGTACCATCCGTGAGTTACAGTTTAAAGGAATTGAAAATGGATTGGATCAATCTATTATTCCACCTGTAGTCAATGCGGCAAACTCAAATAATCAGTCAAGCCAAACGACTCAAGCTGCGCCGAGTCAGGAAAATAACGCTTTAGGGCAAGCCGTACAAAAAATACAGCAAGACCGGGAACAATATTTAAAAGATATGGGGGTGAATGCGGCCGGTGGGGGATATGAAGTGACCGCAAGAACACCGGCAGCATTACGTAGTAAGCTGGGTTTGCAACCGGGTGACCGGATTGTGTCTTTAAATGGACAGGCTGTGGGGCAGGGACAAAGCGATGCTCAGTTGCTGGAACAGGCGAGACGCGAAGGTCAGGTTAAGCTGGAAATAAAACGTGGTGATCAAGTGATGACCATACAACAAAATTTTTAAGTGATGCATCGTCACATTATAGGATTAGGAAGCACGGAATTTTATGGCTTTATTTAATCATCATCGTTCAGTTTGGACCTTATTTGCAGCTGCGCCACTTATTGCTATGGTGAGCACTGCAAGCCATGCACAGACATGGAAAATCAATTTACGTGACGCCGATTTAACGGCATTCATTAATGAAGTTGCAGACATTACTGGGAAGAATTTTGCTGTAGATCCGCGTGTGCGTGGCAATGTGACGGTAATTTCGAATAAACCTTTAAATAAAGCTGAAGTTTACGAGTTATTTCTGGGTGTATTAAATGTCAATGGCGTGGTGGCGATTCCTTCAGGCAATACCATCAAACTGGTACCGGATAGCAATGTTAAAAGTTCGGGTATTCCTTACGATAGCAAGCAACGTGCCAAGGGTGATCAAGTTGTGACGCGGGTCATTTGGCTGGAAAATACCAATCCGAATGACTTGATTCCTGCGATTCGTCCTTTAATGCCGCAGTTCGCGCATTTATCTGCAGTCGCGGGAACCAATGCCCTGATTGTTTCAGATCGTGCCAGTAATATTTATCAGATTGAAACCATTATCCGTAACCTAGATGGTACCGGACAAAACGATATTGAGGCTGTGACCCTGCAATCGAGTCAGTCGGAAGAGATGATTGGTTTGCTGGAGTCGATGAGTTCAACGGGAGCGTCCAGAGATTTAAAAGGCTCACGTATCCGCATCATTGCCGATACCCGAACCAATCGGATTGTGCTCAAAGGCGATACGGTGACGCGCAAGCGTATTCGTCAAATGATTGAAATGCTGGATGTGCCTGCAGCAGACCGCTTGGGTGGCTTGAAAGTCTTCCGTCTAAAATATGCCAGTGCGAAAAATCTGGCGGAAATCTTGCAGGGACTGGTCACCGGACAAGCCGTAAGTGGTAATTCAAACTCTGGCAGTATTTCTTCGAGCTCAGCTTTACTCGGCTCCAGTAATGATTTAAATAATAGCAGTGGCAGTAATAGTGCCGGAAATAATACATCTTCAGGTATTCAGCTGAATACCGGTATGAATAATGAGCAGGGCGGGATTACCAGCTTTAATGCCAACGGAGTGAGTATTATTGCTGACGCCACCCAAAACTCTCTGGTGGTTAAAGCAGATCCACAACTGATGCGGGAAATTGAATCAGCGATTAATCAGCTGGATATCCGTCGTCAACAGGTATTGATTGAAGCGGCCATTATTGAAATTGAAGGCACAGATGCTGATCAGCTGGGCGTACAATGGGCTATGGGAGATATCAGCAGTGGTGTAGGTCTGATTAATTTTGATAATTTTGGCACCAGCCTGAAAAATATTGCGGCCGGTTATCTGGCGGGCGGCGGTGCTGGTGCGGTAAGTTCAATCGGGGCAGGCAGCTCTCTGGTACTCGGTGACTATCGTGAAGGCAGTGATGGTTCGCGCCGTCTGTATGGAGCGATTATTCAGGCCTTAAAGGAAAGTACCAAGTCTAATCTGCTGTCTACTCCATCAATTGTGACCATGGATAATGAGGAAGCCTATATTGTGGTGGGTGAAAACGTACCTTTTGTCACTGGTTCGGTATCCACTGGTGTTGGCGGTGTTGTTAATCCTTATACCACCATTGAGCGTAAAGATGTCGGTATCACTTTAAAGGTCGTTCCGCATATTGGTGAAGACGGTACGGTACGTCTGGAAGTCGAACAGGAAGTATCTGATGTCAAGGCCAGTAAAGGACAGGCACAGGATCTGGTTACCAGCAAACGGGCGATTAAAACCTCGATTCTGGCTGAACATGGGCAAACCATTGTTCTGGGCGGTCTGATTTCAGACAATACCCGTTATGGTCGTCAGGCCGTGCCTGGTCTGGGCGCAATTCCAGGCCTGGGGCGTTTATTCCGTTCCGAAGGTAAATCCAATCAGAAGCGTAACCTGTTAATCTTTATCCACCCAACTATTGTAGGGGATAATAAGGATGTGCGCCGTTTATCTCAGCAGCGCTACAGTCAGTTGTATAGCTTGCAGCTCGCCATGGATCAGGATGGCACTTTCTCGAAGTTACCCGAAACGATGGATGATATTTATCAGCAACGTATTCCGGTCAAGCCTTCAGCGCCAAAAGCACCGGGTTATCAAACAGTTCCTTCCGGTGCACAGAAACAGTCCAATGTTGCTGTCATTACCACGCCTGTGGCGATTGAGCCAGTGGTACAAAGACAGGTTATCCCGGTTCCTCAAGCTGGAGTGGAAAGAACTAAAAATACCGTAACCACCACCACGATTCGATCAGGTTCTTAACAGAGTAGGTAAAAAATTGCAGATTTGCCGTGATATGATGAGAAAAAATCGCAAAGAGAAGTGCATTTCATGACTTGGAAAATACAAGCAATTACCGGTGAATTGACGGGACAAGAAATTAGCATCGACCGTGATATGGTGGTCGGTCGTCATCAGAGCGCAGATATTATATTGCAAGCCGGGGAAATCTCCCGCAAGCATGCGGCTTTCTTGCTAAAAGACCAGGCCTTGTGGGTGCAGGATTTAAACTCATCGAACGGCACATTCGTCAATGATGTACAGATTGAGCATGATACCTTATTGAAACAGGGTGATATCGTCCAGTTTGCCAGTCTGAAGTTTTCCGTACTGGAACCAGCTCAAGAAGTAGAATTACCGACCGAAATTGAAAAAACAGTTGCAGCATTAAATCAGGATGAGACGGTAGCAGAAGCAGCACTTGTTAGTGAACAGTCTTCGGAAGCAGTTGCTGTTTCTGAAACGGCAGCAGCACAAGCTGAAGAGGCATCTAAAACAGTTGCTCAACAAATGAATGATCAGGGCATGCCCGAGCTTAAAGAGCGTGATAGCAGTGTCAATGTGACACGTGATGGCATGCCAACCAATGTGGGTATACCGAAACCAGCACCGATTCCTGAAAATGTGGACTTGAATGCCATTCCAGAGAAGCAGGATCCAGCCGTGGTTGAAACACCTGCATCGCGTGTAGAGCATGTCAAAGAAGAGCAAAAAAATGCATCGGTTGGCTTAATGGCTATGATTGTATTGATTATTCTTGCAATCATCGCATGGTTATTCTTTAAATAAGTGTATGCTCGACATACAATTAAGGCATGCAATCGCATGCCTTAATTATTTAGGTTGTTGTTGGGTGAAATAAATTTTGAGAGGAACAAGATGTCTGTAGCAAAATTGGCAAGTCGTAAACTGATTTTATTTGACTTGGATGGCACATTGGTGGATTCCGCATCTGATTTATATCGCGCCATGAACATGAGTTTAAGTGTTTTACAATTGCCCCCAGTAACCGAAGAGCAGGTTCGGACGTGGGTGGGCAAGGGGACCTCACTTTTTTGTTATAGCACTTTGCAGTATTTAACTGGACAGGTTGATCCGGCTCAACATCAGCACTTATTAGAAACCTTTTTAGAAATTTATAATGCCGAGCCCTGTGTAGATACCCAGCCTTTTACTGGGGTGGTGGATTTCTTGGAATGGGGTTTAAGTCATAATAAACAAATGATCTGTGTGACCAACAAGCCAGAACAACCGGCGCGCATGATTGTGGAAACTTTGGACCTCAGCAAATATTTTATCGATGTCATTGGCGGTGACCGCTTTGAAGAACGCAAACCGCATCCACGTCAGTTACTGTTCTGTGTTGACGAATATGAGGTCACTGCGGCAGAAACTTTAATGATTGGTGACTCGAGCAATGATGTGGAGGCCGCACGACGTGCAGGCGTAGATTGTATTGTGGTTAGCTATGGCTATAATCATGGTGAAGATATTCGGGATTGCCAGCCACAGCAAGTGGTTGATGATTTAACAGAATTACTCGCCTAAGAATTTAAAAGTAAGGATATTGGAATGAGAAATTGTATGGTTTTTCGATGGCGACACTAAGTCACATAACACCAAAACGAACTTAAACCCGCCCATATCGAAAACATAGAGCATACTCATGACCACTCAAATTCAATTCGACAGCTTAAAATCTGACGGTTACAACCTGATTCCAGTTTACCGCCAGCGTCTGGCCGATACCGAAACGCCACTTTCAGTATTTGCGCGTCTTAAGGATCACAGCCAGGCTTATTTATTTGAATCGGTTGAAGGTGGCGAAAACTGGGCACGTTATTCCATTATTGGCTTGGGTGAATCCACGGTTTTTTCATGCAATGAAAGTGTCTTAACCATTCAGCAAGCCGATGGTTCAATTGAAACCCAAGCCTGTAGCGATCCATTTCAGTATATTCGTGATTTTCAATCCCGGTTTCATGTACCCACGCAAAAGGACTTGCCAGCCTTGCCTAGCTTTACCGGTGGCTTGGTGGGTTATTTTGGTTATGATGCAGTGCGTTATATCGAGCCGCGTTTAACCAATGTGCCAGCAGCCGATCCCGTCGGATTGCCTGATATCTGGATGATGCTGTCTAAAACAGTAATCGTGTTTGACAACCTAAAAGATACTTTGTTCTTAATCGTGCATGCAGATGTCAATGATCCTGATGCCTATGCCAAGGCGCAAAAACAATTAGATGACTTGGAAGCAGTACTGGCTCAACCGATTAGTCTGCAAGCGAAAAAACATACCGCACCGCATTTTGAATCGCTCACAGGCAAAGAGAAATATCTTGAGTCGATTGAAACCGTCAAAGAGTACATTCGTGCAGGTGATGTGATGCAAGTGGTGCCGGGACACCGTATGGTGTCCGATTTCGATGGCGAGCCATTACAGGTTTATCGTGCGCTGCGTCATCTCAATCCATCACCGTACTTATTCTTGGTTCAAGGCCAAACTTTAGAGAATAAAAAACCCTTTCATATTGTCGGCTCTTCTCCTGAAATTCTGTCACGTCTGGAAAATGGCATAGCAACCGTTCGTCCACTGGCAGGGACACGTCCGCGTGGCAAGACCAAAGAAGAAGATTTGGCCTTAGAGAAAGATCTGTTGTCTGATGAAAAAGAGATTGCGGAACATTTGATGCTGATTGACTTGGGCCGTAACGATGTCGGACGGGTGTCAAAAATTGGCAAAGTGCAAGTCACGGATCAAATGGTGATCGAACGTTATTCGCACGTGATGCACATTGTCTCGAATGTACAGGGCGAAGTTCGCGATGATGTTGATGCACTGGATGTGTTTAAAGCCACTTTCCCGGCAGGCACACTGTCTGGTGCACCAAAAATCCGTGCTATGGAAATTATTGATCAAATCGAACCGGTAAAACGCGGTGTGTTTGGTGGTGCGGTGGGTTATTTGGGCTGGCATGGCGAAATGGACATGTCGATTGCCATCCGAACCTGTGTGATTCGTGAAAATAAGGTCTATGTACAGGCGGGGGCAGGGCTAGTGGTAGACTCAAATCCTGAATCTGAATGGAATGAAACCCAGATAAAAGCTCGTGCAGTGATTAAAGCGGTTGAATTATCATCAAATGGATTGATTTTATGAGTTTTTGAGGGTTTTTTTTAAAAAAACACTTGCAAGGTTTCTGGGTTTTGCTAAACTGCACACCGTTCCGATACGAAACGTACGAAACACCAGGAAACGCCGGCATAGCTCAGTTGGTAGAGCAACTGACTTGTAATCAGTAGGTCCACAGTTCGAATCCGTGTGCCGGCACCATCTTGGAAGTTTTAAGAAGTGAAGTGGAAAGAACGACACTGATGTAAGTGTAAAATGGTGAGGTTCCCGAGCGGTCAAAGGGGGCGGACTGTAACTCCGCTACGAAAGTTTCGAAGGTTCGAATCCTTCCCTCACCACCAATTTTAAGACTTCAACAAGTGGATTGTACCAACATCGTGCGGGAGTAGCTCAGTTGGTAGAGCGGCAGCCTTCCAAGCTGCATGTCGCGAGTTCGACCCTCGTCTCCCGCTCCATATTGAAGTACTTATTATGCTCTTATAGCTCAGTGGTAGAGCACTCCCTTGGTAAGGGAGAGGTCTCCAGTTCAAATCTGGATAAGAGCTCCAGATATACAGTTTAGTGACTTGTTCACAATGTTTTAAAAAAGCAGGCTTATTAGTCTGCTTTTCAAGTATTGGGTGTTTGTTTTTTAGGCGAGCTGTCGAAGCTGAGTTGTTTAAGACCGTGTTCGACGTAAACGAGGAAGATCATCATGGCTAAGGCTAAGTTTGAACGTAATAAGCCACACGTAAACGTGGGTACAATTGGTCACGTCGACCATGGTAAAACAACTTTAACTGCTGCAATTGCAACGATCTGTGCAAAAACTTACGGCGGTGAAGCGAAAGATT
>NZ_JAZQPV010000106.1:0-5232 GCF_045628685.1 Acinetobacter sp. | reverse complement strand
AGCGGTTCGCAGTCAGCGAGCATGACCAAGCTTGCAAAGCGGTACGCTCGTCTCGAGGCCTCAATGAAGGCCATGAAAGAAAAGCACGAGGAGCTGAACACCCGTCTGAAGGGCGAGGTGCAGGACCTCTTCGAAGCTGAGGAAGTAATCTACACCCGCGTCGTTGAGACTGCTCAGTTCACGCTCACAATGGCCAAGGAAATTCAAAAGGACCCTGAGCAGAAGAAAGAAATCGACTACGAGAAGATCATCGCTGCCCTTTCCATGCTGATTCCCGATGAGCTGCAGAGCAAGGTCGATCAAGTCGTCGCAAAGTACACCACTGTGGTAGAGGTTCCTGCAAAGCCACCAGTCAAGCGTCTTTCAGTTTCCAAGGAAGTAGGTGCACCTGTTGTTGAAGGTGTTATCGACAACCTCAAGTCCATGGCAAAGAAGTTCCTTGCGAGCATGCTTTCATGGGGTCAAAGCTATGACAAGAAGCTGGATCGTCTCAAGAAACAAGCGGGGGTCGCATGAAAGTAATTGAACTATTTGAAGCACGCCAGTCTGACACCTTAGTCGGTCGTCAAGTTGCTATCAAGTTTCCTGAGGAAGAAGGTGGTCAGGAAAAGTGGTGGCTCGGTGAGATCACGGTGGATAATGGTAAGATGGTTACCGTGGATTACTACAACACCAAGTTCAATGACAATGACTATGGTTACCAATTCCAGCGCAAGGTCTTTGTGAAGCCAACAAAGAAAGATGCCATGGGATTTGCGCTGGTCAACGCGAAGAGCAAAAGCTCCAAAGGTTTGGACACAGTTGCAGACATGGTGGCTGGATACGAAAAACCTGCGAAAGCTGAACCTACTGAAAAGCCTGCGAAGGCCACCGCTCCTGCGTTTTCAGGGGAGAAGTTCGTGGTGACTCCGGCAATCATGAAACGTCTCGAGGCCTATGCTGAAGACGGTGACCGCATTGCAATCGATGGCAAGAACATCTACATGGGCTTCGGCAATCGTTCGGGTCTTCACAGCTACCTGCAAACAGCTCTTGCTGACACGTTCAAGAAGTGGCCGAACGCCAAGAAGAAGCTTGAGGCAGGGAACTTCAGCAAGATCGAGGTGCTTGAGTTCCGTAACATCGACCGTGATCGTGGTCGATGGATCGTCGTAAAGACGTATGAAGCACCGAAATAAGTGACCCAACTTCAGGTTTATTTCTGAACAGCCGTGTGTTACAATTACTCTATGACAGTGACGTGGAGTAATTGTGACAACAATTTATCGTGTGAGTAGCCCAGAGAAGCTTCATCCGCTGGACCCGCTCAACGTTCTCCGTTTCTATCCGGACCTAACTCGGCATCACTCAAAGAAGATGCAGGATCGGCAGGACCTGATCCTATACTTAGCATCAATCCACCGAGCGGCTGTCAAGTCCGGTCGCCCTCTCGGCTTCTGTCAAATTCCACTGAGATTGATGTCACTTCGCCACTGGGTTTATGATTACCGCACCGTGTTTGATTACTTCTTTGAGGTCGTCCAAATAGGGTACAACTGCGGTCTCGACAACAACGAGATCAGCACAGTAATTCCAAAGAAGCTTCCTGATGACGTGATCGCACCAATCAAGGCACGAAAACTGGTGTACATGCCGCCTCCACTTCCGGCTGGAGGCGTTGTATCAAAGGTGTTCGTTCGTCAGCACCTCAAGGATGAAATCCTCTCTCGGCTTGCAGCATCGGGCCGCCTCGACCTGCATGCACCAGTTGTATGGCTGCTCGATCACCCCACATCTGAGGTGAACTTTTATTTTGTTCCTTCTGGAAAATTGCAGCTTCGAGACACGTCTGTCTGGCCAATCAGCGCAGTTGAGACCTGGCCGTCATGGTTAAGAGAAGCTTTATTTGGTGAGGGCATCGACATAGAATCTGCGTACACTCAGTTCCTCATGGAACATGTTCGTGAGGCATACGCGAACAATCCTGTCCATCTTCAGCTCTTCTTCCCTGACCTACTTCGATCGCTATCAGATAAGCGAGAATGGAGAAGGGAAATCTGCGTCGACATCCTGGGTCTTGATTATAATGATGACAATATCTCGATCGTCAAGAAAATCTGCATGAGCCTAGCGAATGGATCTAAGATCTCTCCAGGTATTCTGATCGGTCATGGCAGCTACTCTATCACACGCGACATAATCATCAATGGCGTGGAGGATGTGTCACCGATGAACCTCATTCGGATTGGTGAACGGTTATCGGCCATTGCGAAGCAATATAGCACTGCACGAAAGGTCGTGTGCATGTCAGAACTGGGGATCAACCCCTCGAGGAAGAACCAAAAGATGGTCTTCTCTTCCTACTTCGAGTGGGAGAGGGAAGCAAGGTATAAGATTTGGGAGGCGGTTGGTAGACATGGAATCATGGTCCATGACGGCATTGACGGGATTCCAACTGAGTACCTGCAGGACATTCCAGGGTTGGTGAAGAGCTTGAACATTCGGTTGACGAAGTCATAAAAGTTGTGTACATTTAAAGTGATTAGATGTATAATGAATTCATCAACTAGACAAGGAGAACAAAAATGAACCGCGATATTCAGAAAGACATGAACACCCTCCGCCCACTGCTCGCCCAGCTGCGTGCTGGCGAGATTCAAGCAATCGAGTTTGGGAATCCAAACAGCCCTGGTGGTTTCATGAGTCACCACCGCATCAAGGTCATCAGCACGCCGGCAGGTTCCCAAATCTGCTTCAAGCTGCTGTCGCGCGGTATGGAAGGGTCGGGCGACTACATGGGGAATGCTGATGATCGAGAAATCGAGATCAAAGCGCAATCCCACCTCGACCATTATTTTCAACCCACGCCGTTCAGCAAGCTGCTTGCGGAGATGAACAAAAAACTGCCAAGCGATAGCCTTACTTATTTCGGCGTGAAGGACTTGAGCTGAAGAATTCTAATTTCAGTTAACATCTCCATGCAGGTATAGTAGTCAATTGTAGAGTTGGAGCCCGGGTTCTGCTTCGAAGAAGCACACCGGGCTCCTCGGCGTTTGGCCCATGCATCCTGCTCTGTTCGCAATGTTTTTTGATCACTCGCAAGCAGCTTTCCAACTACCTCACTATATGTCTTATTCAAGACAGTATCTGCAGCATTAAAATCACGAATAGCGCACGCGTTCATTTCAAGTTGGCTGCCGTCATAACGGCAGGACACCTCTTGTGCACCAGCAAGGCCTGAAAGAAATAAAAGAAATAAAAGTCTGGTCATTGCATTCCTTATTTGTCACCTAATGCTGTATCCGTGCGCGCTGTGTCGTCAGTACACTGGGCTTGGAGATTTTGACGCTGCTTCAAGCCGCTTGTTAATAAATTCAACAGCAAGATCCCTTTCTAAGGGAGACATCAGGAGCACGGAATCATAAGACCACGCGCCACGCGAGAAGTATGAAATTTCAAAAGCGGCTTTGAGCAGGTTTCTTGTATCAAGTGCTAACAAATTGATCATTTCGGAGATCCTGCCCCCGTCCCCGAACATGATCATTCTGTGAAAAAAGAAATTGGATTCAAAGGGAGATCCACTGGCATTTCTTTTCTACAATCCTTACAAGTTAGCGTAACTGTCTGATCTGGCCCCCATTCATTTGTTTTCTCAATCGCATCAGTAATTCTATTCTGATAAGGGGTAGTGATACTCGACACCCACTCTTCAATTAATTTCTTATCAGTAATGTCATCCACTGATTCAATAAGGTTGACGAGATTAAACACGACATTCTTTTTAATGTCATCTGAGGTAAATTCTTTTTTACCTGTGTTCATCTGAAAAAGTTTGATCATGTGGTCAAACTTTACAGGGTGGACTTTCACCACTTGCCCATTAGGCAACGTACATTGAAAATCTGCTTCAGCGACTGTCGGGTCAAGGAAGCGGATCTTTTGAACCAATTCCTCAATGTTTACAATATATGAGTGCTCCTTGTAAACTAAATTGCCTTCCTTATCTGTCAAAAATTCCCCATTTTCTTGACGTTGCTTTGATTCTTCACAGTCGTGTTTAACCCGAATTTCAAACTCTGGGCCATATGTCACAAGACGAAGGTAATACATAATGGCGTCAATGTCCCGCCCATAAAGCTGAGTTGGGTTCTTAATTTCTGGAATGCATTCTTTAAATACCTGGTTTAGCGCCTTTCCATTAAAGAGCAAGTCAGGATTTTTTAGGGAAATCTCAGCTAGTGCAGACATTGGGTGCACGTGAATTTCACCTTCAGATCCTGCAACTTCGCCATTATGGTACAGCACGCCTCGTGATGGCAGCTGAAAAGTCCGTCCTGGAAGTTTGATCTTTGCTAATAGCGGATTTGTTGAAGCATTTTCCATATTCTCTCCATGCGATAAATATACTCTTAAATGTTATTTACATGCATAGACGAATCGCAATGGGGACACCTACAGGATGGCAGTAGAAGACGATATCCTCAAGACGCTACAGCGAATTGAGCAAGCCCTAACAAAAGGCACAGCAGCCGCTGGATTGGGGCGATCCCCAATGGCACCCGCTGCAGCAGGGACACGCAGGACTGGTGCAGACGCTAATGGGGATCGCGCAAATGCCGCGAACACGAAAAAAGCAGAAGCAGCTGCGAATAAGCAACTTAACGCTGCCGATCGACAGCTTGAAGCAGCTAAACGACTCCAATCTGTCGCTGATCGTTTGATGGCAGCTACAACGCGTCGGCTTCCAACTCCTCGAAATGAAACTGATGGTGCACCACGATCATACAGGGCGGTTTCTGCAGAGCTTGACACACTCGCCCAATCATCAAGCACACTGAATCGAAATTTCTTAGGTTTATCTAGAACCGTCTTTAACACGCGTTCTAATTTTGTCGAGATGAATCGTTCGATGCGCGCATACACTCGCGCAATACCTAGTTCACCCGTAGTTGGCAGTGGGCAACCTGCACCACAGTCTGGCGGCGCAAACCCGCCAAGACCATCAGTTGGCCGACCACCTCGTCCACCAGTGCCAACTGATGGTCTTGGCGGCGGTGGAAACCGCGGTCTCCTCCGAGGTTTAACTGATCTACTCCGCCGCCAAGGCGTCGGGCCTGGTCCAGATCCATTTGGTGGGGGTGGCAACCGCAGCATCTTGAATTTAATTAGAATTATCGGTGGTGGAGGGGGAGGTGGTGGTGGGGGTGGTGGTGGTGGTTTAGCTGGTGCCCTCGGGGGTCTAATTGGCAGGGC
>NZ_JAZQPV010000105.1:0-5594 GCF_045628685.1 Acinetobacter sp. | reverse complement strand
CTTCTATATCGACCTCCATCCTTCCATTCGCAAAACCCTTCCTTGCGGTAAAGTCTAAAGCTTCCTGATAAAACCCCGCCTGTTTGCACTGCTCATCAATTTGCTTTGCCTGAATAATGACATCATTCAGACCAATCCCATCTCTTAAAGTCAGATCCACGTAATACACTGGTTGACGATAACTCTGTGTCGTACTCTTGCCCCGCAATATCAACTGCAATGGGAGGCAAGACAACAAACCATTTGATGCCGCATGGTAATAACTCAGCCGTGCAGCCAAAGTCCGAATACTGTTAAAGCCTGTAGTTCTAAAGATGAAGGTGCCAAACTCATCTGAGTCATCCAGGTTCACATGTAAACGCCCGTAGGGCTTGCAATGTCCACCTTGAGCCAATGGACATAAATCAGGGGATGGACAGGGAAGTTGCTCCGCGCCTTGGTTGGTTAAACGTTGGCAGGTTTCACCATTGCCCACACAGACGGGGCGACCGGTCTGACGGTCAAATAAGGTGTATTCTGCACGTAGGTTTAAGTCAGGATCATTGAAGATCATTCTGACCGGGATTGAGCGTAGCTTTTGATTAGGCGTATTCGCTCGAAGCTGATCATCTAATGGATGTTTAATCCAGCCTTCTTTGCTTTGAATCTGGGAAGTAATGGTGAACTGGTCATCCTTTTCAGGCAATCGCTTGCCATTCTTCTCGATCATCCGACCGATACTGATCCGTCCGAGTATTGGAGGAGTAATTGCTAAACCTTTAATCATGTTGATATTCCTTAATGTATTACGTTACAAATTTGGGTCTATGTATGTAGGTCGGAACAAGGACCAAATAAGTTACCCAAAGAATGTAGAGCCAGATAAAGTGCTACAGAGATCGCGACCGATTTGCTCTCTACCGAAGGGTAGAGAGCGGGGAGCGATTTTTGTGAATTTTTGATTTGGTGCTGTGGATCGGGCTTAGTCGGTATAGATGTTGAATCGACGACTGCCCTGCTTTTCAAGTGGATAAAGCTCGATGAGTTCAGGCTGGTGCTGAAGCAATGCCTTGGTGTTGAGGCTGATGGAGTCCTTGGCTTTCTTCCAGACCACTGAGCCATGAGCAAAGACAGCCCTTTCCTTGTCTTGCATCATCATCTGAATTTCATGTTTAAGTTGGTCAAAGCGTTCCTGCTGATGCTGAATCTCTTCCTTCATTTTGATGAGTTTGTCGAACATCAAATTGGCATTTTCATTTTGCGAGAGATCCTCTACAGTCAAGGGTACATGCGCTGGATAGAGCTGCTGAATAGCTTTGGCTGCCGATTCACTGGCATCGACTGATGGCGGCGTATCGTTTTCTACACATTCCCAAAAATATCGTTCTGCTTTGACAATATGCTCAATCACTGATTCAGACCGTGTCACTTTGAAGATCTTCGTTTCATGCCCACAGATCAAGACACAAACATGCGCTGCCTGTTTACCAGTCACCGCCAGTTGATGTTGCACCTGACAAAGCACGTATAAAGGCACACCATCACGCCACAATTTTGCTCCATGCTCACCTGCTGTTTTACATTCCAAGATCTGAACGTCATCACTACCGACCACGCTGTAATCTAGATTGGCTAACATAAAGTGTTTATCCGGATCAGGATGCTGAAGTACCGCATTGATCCGTCGCACCTTGCTATGAGTGTGCATGCTATAGAACTCTGCCACCAAAGGTTCCAGCTGCTTGCCCCAATACAGCGGTGCTACCCCTGAGCTTTCATCTTCTATGGATTGAGCCTGCCGTCCGGTTTTGATCAGCCAGAGTTCCAGCATCGACATATAGGGATTGAGACCACAGGCAGTCGCGGCATCACTGCTGCCAATGCCTTGCTTACGAACTTCGAGCCAGTCCTGATATTCCATCCCTTTGGTGTTGACTAGTCGCTTAGCTGCTGTTGAGCGTTTAGTGGTGATGGTTGGATTGACCACGATCTTTGATCCTACAGTCGTAGGCTGATGGGAAATAGATACAATTTGATTCATGGAATTATCCTTATAAATTCTGATCTCTGTAAAAGAAATGCATAAAAAAGCCATACCCGACACAAGGTCGGGTATGGCGATTTGTTTGCTGTTTTAATTGAGAGGGGTTACATGAGTGCTATGACTAGCATTTGTTTGGGGTGACTTGATTTCGACATGAATGAGCAAGTTAATCTCAGGCGATCAAAGCAAGCGCTTGCTCCAATCCTCGTTGTTTCACCCCCGCACCTGCACCGAACCAGGCTGAATCAAGACGGTGATCTGTACTCATGGCACGTCGTTCATGATCCACAAATTCTGTGATCGAACAAAGTAAACCATAAGCCGTATCTTTAGCTGATGATAAATCAGCCCCACGACCTTGACCATTGAACATCTCCAAAGCTTTATTCATGGCACGACCATTCGGTTCAGGCTTTTTCTCCTGAACTTGCTGCGCCACATTACGATAGAACTGAATGATGTTTTCTTCAGGATCGGAAATTGACATGGTGCTGTTGTTGAATACGGCATCAAAATAAGCTTTGGCTTCCTGCTGACTTACCTTACGCTGTGTGAGCTGTTTCATCTCATACATGTGCTCATCCCAGGCACGAACTGAAATACCTAATTGCTGTTTCACTTTCTCGGCATCAAACTTGGTGCTATGTGGAACTTTCACCACACCAGCACTATTGCTTTGTCCACGTAGAGCAATCGCCAAAGTGTTGTTACAGACCACTCGGATACTGGTGAACTGTGCTGTAGTTGCTAAAGTGCCGTCACACGCAGTAGCCAGTAGGATATAACCATTACTGACATCTTTGGACTTTAACGCAGTGCTTTGACCTGTACGTGCCAAAGCCCAGAACTTCTTCCCACCTTTCAAAACCCCTGCGGTTTCTAACTCAAACCCAGATTGCTCTGTCAGATCTCGGTAGAACTCCAGAATCTCTTTAGGCTGAACTTCCTGATAACGCTGACTGACTACAGATAAAGGTGCATGGGTATCTGAACGATACAAGACACGCTGTTCTTCAAAGGGCATGATGATGCTCTGACCACGTTCATTCTGTGCCATGTAGCTGACGTTCGAGGATTCAATCCGCCAGTCCATCCCAGCTTGCTGTGCCCAAACTTCGAGTGGTTGATTCGGACTCAGCTGATTACCCAGACCATGCCAAGGAGTTTCGCCAACATAGGCGATTTGTTCGATTTGATGTGCCATCGTTTTTATCTCCTAGATTATTAGCGGAAGTTCTGCTGACAGTGATTGCAGTGATAGTAGGTCATAGTGACAGGCTTTTTCGGCTCATCAAACATGCTGCTAAATAGACCACCAATGACCGCACCTGCAAGCCCGCCAAGCAGTGGTGATACAGGCAATGGCAAACTCTTTGAAATGGATGCACCGATGGTTGCGAACGAAGCTGATGCTGCTAGACCTGTAGAATCAGATCCACTCACCTGCTGATTAACCACTTGAATAACCTGATCGGAAAAACAATAAGGACAATTTAAACTCATAATATATACCTCTAGAAATGACAAAGGCTCACCGATTGGCAAGCCTTGCAAAGTTAAAAAACTCGTTTTCATCTAGATAATGTATATCTGAGATTATTTTCATTTAGCGTCGATCATACTGCACTCTTAACTGGCCTTTACCAAATACTCTTCGCCCTCTTGGTTTAACTCGCAAGTATTGAAGGGTACGTTTGTGATGATCAGTGAGGTATTCCATTGCCTCAATGAAATTTGTCACTTGGGTTGAATCGCGACGATAAATCAAACCGATCCCTAGCTCATCTCTACCTCGAAGCTCCTTTACGCGTTCGCGGTTCCAACAATTATAGCCTTGACCATAATCTCGAGTAATCTCACTCCAAAGCGCGATAATTTTATTCCCCCAATATGCTGCGCTTCCATCACGAAAGGCAGTATCATAAATGATTGCTAAATGGCAATGAAAACCTTTACTTTTACCACCTTGCTCTACTCCCCATATATATCCGATCACATGTTTAAATATGCCATCTTTATTTTGGATACGATTAAGTAGTATATCTAAGTCCTTATAAATATCTTCAACTCTAATTCGACTAGAGTGTTCTTGTAAATAACCCAAGTCCACCCGAGCAACTAATATTCGGCTATATTTACCAATTATTGACTCACAATATTCCTGCACTTCAATTTTATTTTCATCCTTCTGTTTTTCGATCATTTTATAATCTTTTTCAAAATCCTCAGATAAGTCTAAAAACCATGATCTCATCTCTCCATATCCAATTATCTTTAGCTCATCCATAAGATCAAAATAATCAGAGTCTATTCTCTGTAAGTCATATCTTAGAATTACAAAGAATTGAAGATAACCTGGGTATTCATCATCAGGATCATAAATATCATCAAAGTCTAATAACAGATTAGTAAGCTGTGAATAGAATTCATCCCATTCCCTACTTCTTCTTTTTAGACATTTTAAAAAGTTCTCAATATCAAGTGTAAGTTGTGCCTGATTAATTGAAGCTCTCATGTTTAAACCTATGTGTGTGATAGTTACATAAGAGATAGGGAATTCTGTATATATATAATTTTTACTTCTCAATCAGGTGTTAGCTAATAAAAGATAATATATATAACCAAAGCTCTAGGGAGTCCAAATTCCTCCTGTAGAACAGTACCTATTCTCCACATTAAAAATATTCCCTCCCTGCTCTACGATTAAATTCGTGTAGGCTCTATCCTCAAAAAAGCTAGAATTAAGGTAATTAATAAAAATCAATTTCAGAACCTATATAGGGATAAAAATTCAAAGTTTTAGATTTATTTAGCTATCAAAAGCATCTAAAAGTTATGCGATATTTTCTGCTTAAACACTCCCTCATTATTCACTTAATTAAATTCATAATTTTTTAAAATCATTGATCATAAATTCAAACTAAAACCTCACTACCTCCATATTTTAAATTCTAAATGTCCTACATCCAAAACTAAGATAACCACTCCATTAAAGTTAAGTTCAAAGTCAAATAGGCCCTGTATTTAAGATGGAGCTATAGATATCACGCTAATTTCTTCACGCCAAGCATTTAAAAAAACTATGGCAAATCAACCGAAATCACCCTGAAAGACATGGAAAAGCAAGCACTAAATTACCGTAAAGTATGACCTAAGCTTTTACTAAGATAGATTTAAAAATGCGCAGAACTTCAGCTTTAGATGACATTAAATCGTTTTTATCACGTTGTAGAGACATTGATACATTATGGATACTCAACATCATTAATGAAGAGATTAAACAACCCGAAGATGTTCGGCAGACTGATATTAATATGCTAAATAGACTCAATAAATTTTCTGATATCAGAAAGGAAATAATAGCCGAACTCCTACATGTACGTGAGAACGATATATATCACTTGCTTTGTCGACTAGAAGAATACCAAGCTCATATTTCTATGCCTAAAGTTGACCTAAATAGCATCGAAAACAATAAGCGTTTTATAATATTTGCTAATGCTATTATGCAAAAAGAATTAAGAGATAGAGCACTAGAAAATATAAATAACCTGAATCGCGGATAAGAAAT
>NZ_JAZQPV010000104.1:0-32312 GCF_045628685.1 Acinetobacter sp. | reverse complement strand
ACCGACGCCCACTCCGCTACGCTTGGGCGGTTGTACGCCACTGTCGACATATTGCTGAATACGGTTATATTCACTTTGTAATTGCTGGCAGCTCAAGGCTTGATACTGCGTTGGTGATACATAAGTCGGTTTAACTGTGGTCGCACACGCGCCTAATAAAAGTGTACTGCCCAATAACAGGCTTAAATACATTATCTTCATGGGAAACCTCAAATCTTATTTTGCTCAATTTCATTGAACAATGATTGATAGGCTTGCGTCAATTTATGATCAGTAGCCAAATGAATTAAAGGCTGATTTTTAAGGTGAGACTCTTTCATTAAGATTGAAGGTGGCAACATACTCTCTAACACAGGCAAGCCTTCATCTTTGAGTTGTTGCACCACTTCACGTGGCAATTTTGCCTGTGCCTGAAACTGGTTCACCACAATGCCTTCAATTTCCAGACGCTCATTATGATCATCTTGAGTTTCAATGACATTTTCAATCAGGGTTTTTAAAGCCCGTTTCGAGAAAACATCACAATCAAAAGGAATCAGTACTCGCTCTGCAGCAATCAGTGCAGATAAAGTAAAGAAGTTAAATGCGGGTGGCGTATCAATATAAACACGGTCATATTGACCTGCCAGCTGTTGCAGGGCATCGCGTAATTTATAAATTTTATGTTTGGATTCTAAAGCATGTGCCAGTGTACCCAAGGTCGGACTGGCAGGAATCACATGCAAATTTTTAAACGGCGATTGATGAACATAGCTTTCCAGACCTTTGGAACGATTCTTTAAAATCGAACCAATGGCATTTCCTAAAAGTCCTTTACTTTGAGTGCTGCCCAGCACTTCTTCAAAGTAGTTCTCAACATTCGGCTCCAATGCAGGTTTATCCACCGAGTAAGTCGCATCATCTCCCAATAGATATTGACTCGAATTGGCTTGTGGATCGAGATCAATCAACAACGTTTTAAAACCTTGATGTGCACTGATTGCCGCTAGATTTACGGCAATACTTGACTTGCCGACCCCACCTTTTTGATTAAAAACCACACGTGTCCGCATTGCAGCCCTCTATGCTTTATATTTATGTATTGCTTGCAGTTTAACCTACCCGCCTTGCTTCAAAAACAATTATGTCTAACAATTAGCCGAAATTTGGCTTAATGATGACTAGACCAATAATCCCAATCAGTGCCACCACAGCAATGGCTAAGCCTGCAAGACGTTGTGCCAATAAAATACTGTCATCTTTTTTATACGCTTTGTTTAAAGATGAAAATAAAACCAGGAATAAAACCACTTTGGCATAGAACCACGGTTGCACTTCGAAGTTCTTGATCACTAAAGAGGTGACCCCGGTCAATACAATCAAGCTCATCGACAAATGCTGGAATGCCACCAAAAATTTCCGTGCCACTGGATTAGGCTGATTACCCTGAACCCCGACAAACAGAGTAAAAGCCCGAGCAATTACCACCCCAATCAGCAGGGTCACAATACTCATATGTATAATTTTAACGGTCAGCTGCATGTCCATTGTTGTTCAACATTCCTTATTCAGATTTGGGTGCATGTGCACATTCAGGGCTGGTCGTCGCTTGTCCTTGCCATTCCGACGGAACAAAAGCATGGATTGCCAGCGCATGAATACGACTCGGGCTAAGCAAATCTCCGGCTGCAGCATAAATTTTCTGATGACGTTGCACCAGGCGTAATCCTTCAAAGCTGTTACTCACCACAATCACTTTAAAATGTGACTCTTTACCGGGGAAATAGCCACCATGACCTGACGACTCATTCACCACTTCCAAATGTGTCGGTGATAAATCTTGAAGGCGTTGAATCAGTTGCTGTTCTAAACTCAAAATAATACTCCCAAATCGCTTAAGCGCTGGGCTTAGTATAACGTGTTCCGATTCAATCTTTATCCTGAAGCATTTAAATCATTCAGCAGTTTTAAGCAGAGATCGTGGTGAGCCATATCATTTTTGCTTACAAAACCGCCATCAGCCTGAAAAATGGTTTTATTTTATGCAATTGATACAAGTTTTATCATAAAGTTATTGACCCTATTTTTGCATAATGTATTATACACGGCATGCGGGAATAGCTCAGTTGGTAGAGCATAACCTTGCCAAGGTTGGGGTCGGGAGTTCGAGTCTCCTTTCCCGCTCAAATTTTTTAGTGTAAGTTTTATAAAAAACTGCTCAATAAGCGGGAATAGCTCAGTTGGTAGAGCATAACCTTGCCAAGGTTGGGGTCGGGAGTTCGAGTCTCCTTTCCCGCTCCAGATTCAAAAAAAGCCCTCATCGAAAGATGGGGGCTTTTTTTATGGAGTTAACTATTATTTCTATTTTCTCATTGAAACCAGGAAAACTGATCCTGATGCATTCTTAAATGGATTATTGATAACTTAATTTCAAATTTAAACTAAATTTTATAGAACAGCAGACTGCGTTAAATAGTAAAACTGACGCAAGACCTTAGGTAGAAACAGGATTATTTGATTGCTGCATTTCTACATCCATTTCGATATGCGACCTATCATAATGATTCATCCAAGGTGAAGCACCATAAAAAGCGCCATTCAATTGAGAGTAATTAATCAGTTCTTCACGGAAATATTTAAAATAGACCTGATCGACCCTACCAGGATTTCTCCAGAATTTTGCTAAAGGGCGTTGATTGGTCAGTTTGGGTAAATTATATAGCGCATAGCCCAGTACCTTTACCGGAATGCGATGATATAGCGCTTGAATACCTGTCGTGCTATTTACCGCTACAAAACCGAGGCTACTTTTTAACAGCGTCGGTAAATGGATATCACAAAAATAGTGAATCCGTCCTTCAATCTTATAAGACTTAGCCAGGTTTTGAATATAGGAGGCATAATTACGATAACCACGATCCATCGGATGATGTTTGAGCACCAGATGATGATATGGATCTGCATGCTGGGCAAAATCCTGAATCACCATTTGAATGTACTTTTTCATACACTTTAAATCGGAATGGGTACGGATTTGAAAATCGTTATGGACTTGTAATGCGAAAACAAAATAGCGTTTTCTATATAGCCGCATAAATTTCTTAAAACGCCTGTCCTCTACACAATAGTTTTTAATACGCCGAATACCCGACCAGATCCAATAATAAATTTCAGCCCAAATACTCATCTGCCGGTGGTGTTTATAATGTGGATATTTCCAGGAGAAAATCAGCATAAACAGATAATAGATCATCACACTAACCACCATTGAGCGGTAGCTATTATTTACTTCGGAAATTTCCTCAATCTGGGTATGTTTATGTTTCTTGGCTTTTAACTTCAAATGCGATAAAAAGTTGGAAAAGAAATTAACTCCATCCTGCTCAAAGGTAATGTAGTTCGGCCGGATGTAGCCTTCTTCAAAAGCAAAAAAGTTAATCTGATGCTTTAATGCAACTTTTTTTGCAATTTGATGATATTTGCGGCAGTCACCAAAACATACGACCGCATCAATGTCCTGGCTTAACAGCAGATCCTCAATCCAAGCTGAAAATTCAGCAGAAGAACCGGTAAAATCAAAATTATCTTCAAATGAACGTGAAAAAAATTGATCTCCGCCGTTCAAATTTACTTTAAAACAATGAATATTATGTGCTTTTAGCCATGCAGAAAAACAAGTAAAAAATTTCCCCATTGGTCCCTGTAACAACAGAACCCGATCAGAAAGTAATAAACGATTTATATGGACTGACATAAAGAAATTAACCTATTTTTTTTAGTATATTATATAGAGCCAATAATATACGTTTATACCTATCGTTATAACTTACCTTTTGATTTAACTGTTTTTTTATATAACCAATTACATCTTCAGGTCTGACCAAGGGAATGCCCGACACCTTGATATTCGCTAAATTATAGGTCGGATATTCTACAAGGGTTACATACAATAAATCGTCTAATGTGATATGTCTACTGCGTCTTTGTGACAGGTACATATCTTGAGTCAAACCCCAACCTGCATAGAATGGCAATCCATAACAATAGACTTTTAGCCCTCGAACCAAGGCTTCAAAACCGCTTAAAGAGGTCATGGTATGTACCTCATCACAAATTTCAAAACACTCTAAAATAGAAGTATCGAGTTCTACCTGATCGGCATATTGCAACATATCCGGTTCAGGAATTTTCCCTATGCGTAGTCCGGCTTGGACATCGGGATGCGGCTTGTAAATAATATAGCTGTCTGGGTGGTTTTCCCGGACTTGCTTGAGCAACCCAAGATTGGTTTTGATTCCCATCCCCCCCAGCTGAATCGACATATCGTCCTCCACCTGTCCAACGACCAACAAAACACGTGGATGTGGGGGACGTGTTAATGACTTTGCTGTCCCGACATTATATTTGGAAATATTTAAATCAATGAGTAATTGTCTTAGGTACTGTGCGCGGTCAATCTGCTCTGCACTTAAATTCACATTTAAAAGCAGCTGTTCCATCCGTGAAGGCTGTGTGGCGTCGTAGTAAATTCCAACATTGTCAAAAACTAGGGAACAGGGTCTGATCAGCTTCGCCCCTAGGCCCACAGAACGAATAAATCCATCCTCAACAGTGGTGACCTGTTTATAACCCGATTCTTTCAGCAGCTTGGCTTTTTTTCCCCAAGCCAGAATATGATGATTTTTATGCGGTTTAAAATAACGCTGAAATTTCAGCTTGAGCTGAGGAAAAGCAAAATAAGCTGCAATAAACTTTTTCTTCCAGGGACTGAATCCATACGCTACATACGATTGAGCCAATCCTTGCTGAAACTGTATATTAGGAATGAGCAAGTCTAGAACTTCTTCCAATTCACAGCGCTGACCTGTCACCGGATTGACGTAACGGGCGTATTGCAAATACGCACAGGCAAATAAATGCTGCAAGGATCGATTTTGCATGCGTCGCCCATTTAAAACATGTAGTGGCGCGTGATGGTCTTGGGTGAGTCCCCAGCCTGCATACCATGGCACACCAAAACAATGGACTTTCTTAGCACAAAGCAAGGCTTCAAAGCCTAGCTGTGAACTGACCACATAGACGTCGCTCATATATTCCAACAGTTCAATCGGATTATAGGCTTCAGTCAATACCTGAATGTTTGCAGATGCAAAATCGTGCGCCTGGAAATGCGATTCTGCTTTGCCCGCAAGTACATCGGGATGGGTTTTGACCCAAATCGTTGCTTCTGGATGGTCTACACAAGCTTGCGCCAGCATTCGCTTAAAAGTTTCTGGCGTAGCACCTGCATATTTAATGGATTGATCTCCAAAAGTTTGATCAATTACTAAAACATGTTTGGTTTTCTGATCAAATTTTACTGGGTCTATTATTTGGAATTTTTGATTATATTTGGTGATTTTTTGGCTCAAAATAGTCTGAATGGCAGATACGGCGCGTAAATTTAGCTCTTCCTTTTCTGCTTGAAGAATTAGTTGTTCCAAGTCAGAGGATTGTGAGGCATCAAAATAGATTCCGGTGATATCCGCGACTAGAGAAAGAGCCGCAAAGCCCTGTTTACCCAACCCCAAAGAACGGATAAAACCGTCCTCCAGGCAGAGTGCTTTTAAACCCTTTTTTTCAGCAAGAGCTTGGGCTTTAAAGAAGCTTTCTTTACGACCCCAGCCTGCAGTATAATTTTCATAAGGTTCTAGAAGTGGCTTCCAAGCTACCAGTGAATGTTTTTCTAAATATTTAAATAACAGCATGAATTAATATAATTCCAAATTTTCCTGACAATTTTTTATCTTTTTATCGTGTGCAAATTCGCACAGCCATTGTATACGTTGCCTAAATGATTTATTTCTTAGGCGCTCTTCACTATAGCTAATTAAATAATGTTTATGTTTCTGAATTTCTATTTTTTATTCATTAAAGCTAAATTTTTTAAAGTCGAAATGTTGTAGCGCTCGGCTAGAATTATATAGATATTGAACACGTTTCGGAATTATGAGTTATTTTAAAATAACACTCATTAAAAAGAACAAGAGTTGGAATTTTTTTATTAATAAGTTGCATTTCCATTGCAGTAATATCGACTACAGTAGCAGCTATTTCAATATTTTTAATAGAAGATTGCGGCATGAATATGCATCCACGGTAGTTCCACCTATCTGAAAGACTCACATGAGATTTAACCAACACAATATCAATGGCTAGTTTCTTACACTCGATTATCATCTGATGCAGATATTGTATATATTTTTAGGGGGGGATACCCTCTAATGTTACTGAATAACTTTTTCACGGCTATTATTAAGCAATGTAGAGTCTTTTGAAATTTCACTTAAACAATGATAAAATTCATCATTTTTCGTTGCATCTATTGTTAAAAGATAATCTAATGCCTTATATCTGGCTTTTACCAATCTATCATTTCCTTTTACAATAACCTCATCTAAGAGATCTAGTAACTCTTCAATATTAGAAAAAACATAAGTATATTCGCTGTATTGCATATTACTATTTGAAGTAATGATCTCTCTATCAATAGGCATGAATAAGAAAATTGGTGCTAAAGTGGAGATACACTCACTGACAACCGCAGAAATATCACAAATAAAAAAATCTGCATTTTTAATAATTTTTTCAACTGGTACTTCTTTAGAGTGTAACGTCACATTATCTTGATTTTTAAAAAAAATCTCACTGATTGTAAGAGGTAAGTTAAGCAAGGTTTTATCTCTAGAACCAAGAACAGGATGTAGTTTTATATCAATATCATAATTAAGTTTATTAAAAATTTCACTTAACATTACAGGCGCTAGATGTGCAGAAGAATAGTTATTTTCTTCATAAACACCTTCCCATGTTGGAAGATAAACTAAACGTTTTCTAATATTCTTTGATAATGTGTATTCACTTACTAAAGTATTTTTCAAATTTGGACGTCCAATTTTGACAAATTTAATATGGTCAGTATTGAAATCTGTATTTTTAAAGCGGTCTATATGAGCTTGGCCTGCAACCCAAATTTCATCATAGACACGGAAAAACTTGTGTGCACTTCCAGCCTTCTCACTATCACCATGTCCTAAAAAAATATGTTTGTAACGATTATATCTAAGTGTATGAATTAGATTTCCAGTATTTGAGAAGTAATAAATGGCCTTGATGAAAGGCAATTTATTCAAGATATTTTCAACATCACTTGGATTTTTTGCATATACGATATCTAAGTAAGAATATTTTTGTATAGCCCAGTCAAATAAAGCTTTGTTTCTTATTAAGATAGCAAAATCTTCTCCAGATTTTGCAAAATGTTCAACCCATAGATCTAAGTGAGACGGGCCATGGGTTAAACCTTCACCTGTATGCAAAAGGTGAACTGTTTTTTTAAATAATCTAATATTAGAAACGATCAAATTTACGCCATCTTTAGATATAAATTGTTTTTGTTGTTTGAGAAAACTAATATTGAATTTACTACCTAAAATATCAGGTTCTATACCTTTATTTTTTAAAAAATCTTTGATAAACAAATCAGGTTTATTAAAAAGTTTGCTAATTTTTGACATAACAACTACCTTAAATTATTAATATTCAAAATCACTTAAAGAAAAAAGTTCCCAATCTTTCATTGATTGAGCAATCAATTGTAAGCTCCCATTTTTACGAGCTGATAAGAATTTATCCTCAAATTTTAGTGAAAATAGGTTATTCTGAACGCTAACATCTAGAAGTTGTGCTTTAGCTTTGCTATATAAAATTAAAAAACCATCTCTATTAAGAGTTAAATATTTAATTTTATTATCAAAAACAACATACAAAAAAGCACTTTCCCTAATATCATCTCTCTTCAAATTAAATATAATATGTATATAACAATATTTTAAAATATTATAATCACACTCATGAATAGCAATAACTTTTAATTCTTTTCTATCTAAAACAAGAAAATCTCCATGATATGTTTGGATTCTTTTATGTTTAAAGGATTCCTTCAAATGCTTATCTTCTATCTTTAAAATTAATCCATTATCTATACACTTCATTAATCTTTGATCATCAAAAATATGCATATAACTATATATATCAGAAAGATAATTTTCACCTTTGGTATTATAGTTATTAATAATATTATTAATTCTTTGTATGCTTGGTGTATCCAAAAATCCAATATTAAAAGTTTTATTAGCTCTGTTTTTGATTTTCTTAGCGAAATACTCTGGAGTTTGTGCCTCAAAATGCAATAAATGTAAGTTATCTTCAATATAAGCCAGACCTAAATCATTTTCATAGGGTTTTGATACATGACACGATGGTGCTCTTATAGGGTATTGTGTACGAAAAAAAGTTTTACCTGTAATATGACCATAAAAACCTGATTTATGGTTAATTTCAGAAACATTATATATTTCATTCCATTTTCTAACATGATTCTTGTTATGAACTTTAAAGTATTTTGTACTAAATACTTCAAAAAAATTTAGAGGAGCTTTTTTATGATATATAGCTTCTATCGGCTTAACCAATATTGAAAAAATGTTATTTGGATATTTTTTCAAAATTTCTGATACACTACCTTGACAGTATAAAAGCTCATCAATATCCATCATTAATAGCCACTCTGAATTACATATAGAGTGAGCATGCAACATATTATGATATTGTCTATACTCTACAATACTAGGCCTTTCACCCTGAGAATATCTTAAGCACTCATAGTGTTCCCTCTGAGCCCAAAAAAAATCATCACACTTAAATATTTTAACTTTATCACTAGGAAAAAAATTATCATTCTCATAAAAATCTTGTGGTGAATCTAAGAAAATATAAATATGATCCACACCCATATCTAAATGATGTTTTATAAAAATATTAATATTATCTATAGATGTTTTAGCTGTAACAACTATAGACCACGTTACTTTTACATTTTTAATAAGGTTATTCACTTTAATTCACTTTCCAAATAAGTATTAGAGATAAATTTAAAAATTCTACTTTAGCAAAAATCTATAACACCAAAAAAAAGAAAATTTAAACTAACCCGAAGTTAGATCAAATTTTAAAATGTAGAAAAATTAAATATCTATAAATCTAACGCCACCTTTACAGCCACTGCAATCTGATAGATCACCTGGGTGATACCATGGGTCAGCTCGATTCCCTTGGTCTGGGCTTTCGGAAGCACTAAAATCTCGTTACCCTGCTGGATTTTTGCAGTTTTACTGACCAGTTCTGCTTTACCATTCTGCTGGATCACAATCACTTTGGATTTATTCGATTTCTGGCTAAAGTCTCCAATCTGCTCGATATAATTCTTGGTATTCAGTCCATTACTGTATTCAATCCCATTCGGGAAAGCAACTTCGCCATGCACCATAATAATCGAGGTTTTTTCCGAAATATATAAGATATCGCCCTGTTCCAGTATCACATTTTGAAAAGAATTGGGATTGAGTACCATTAGCCCTTTAGGCTGAATCTATCGTGCTTTAGCTTGACTCAAGCGTAAGGTGGCTTCTTCCTGTGTACTTGAGCGGGCATGTGGTTTCCTCCAGCTTGTCCAGCGCAACTTTCAGCATCTCTCTCTGCCGTGTAGCAACAGAAGTACGGTAAAGCTGCAAAGACTCGGCTTCAGCTAAAGCATTCGGATGCAGTTGCACCAGTACATCCCCCAGTCTGGCACCATAGGGCAATACAATGGCATGGCCACCTTTATGTGCACCATCAACCCGTACCTGAATGGTTCCTGTATAGCGGTCAGCCGTCACTGTAACAACATTACCATCTTCAATCATGATATTCGGTGCCTGATTTATAGAAAGGAAATCCATAACAATAGACTTCTAGCCACCGAATCAATGCCTCAAAGCCACTGAGCGAGGTGATGGTTGTACCTCGTTACAAATTTCAAAACACTCTAAAATGGAAGTATCCAATTCTACCTGATCCGCATATTGCAACATATCCGATTAATGTTTTGCTAAATATTTAAATAACAGCATGAATTAATATAATTCCAAGTTTTTCTGACAATTTTTTATCTTTTTGTCGTATGCAAATTTGCACAACCACTGTATACGCTGTCTAAATGACATTATTCTCAGATTTTCCTCACAATAACCAATCAGATAATCATAATGTTTTTGTATTTCATCTTTTTGTTGTAAAAAACTGAATTCTTCCATATTAAAGTTTTGCAAAGATCGCTTGGTCGCATACAAATATTGCACCTGACGGGGAATAATCAGCGTATTTAAATAATCCTGCTCAAAAAGTACCAAGGTGGGTATCTTCTTGTTAATTAGCTGCATTTCCATCGCTGAAATGTCAGTCACAGCAGCTGAAATTTTAATCTCAGGCTTATAGGATTGTGAAATAAGCGTATAACCTCGATAAAACCAGTGATCTGCTAATTTGACCTGTGATTTTACCAATACAATTTTAACTGGTGATTTTTTCAACTCATTCATCATCTTTTTGAAATGAAACAAGTATCCTTTATCCCGGTGTCCCAGATTAGGATGGGGTTGGATATACAGTTTTTTAATCCCATATTGCTGGATGATATGACTTAAAATTTTGGTGGCTTGCACTCCAATCGAGGCATAATTCTCTTCAGGTATGCCGCCTTCCCAAGTAGGGGCATAAAGCAGGCTCTGACTATCGGATGCAAATACATAAGCATTTTGCCCGATAAAGGTATCCCCCATCGTTAATACGCGATGTTCATGGTGAATATTATATGAATTAAAAATACTGGCCTTTAAAAACCGCTCAATACCTACCTGTCCTGAAGTAATCACAAAATCATAAATTCTTATAATCGGCTTAATAGACGCCAGTTTATGGCTTTCACCATGGGTTACAAAAATATGGGTTAAATCACGGCGCGCAGTAATTTTACAATTTGACTGTGCATTGAACAGATAAAATACGACTTTGTTTGAGCTAAAATCCAGATCACTGTTTTTCCGTATAAATTTATATTTTATCCGTCTTGGGCTAAGCCTCTTTTTTATATATTTTTCAATATCTTTATAATATTTAAAATAAATACAAATGCAGTCATCAGGATTAAAAATATCTGTCTGGAAATAAGTTATGAGTTGATCTATCGTGCCTTCAATTTTTGAGTCTATATAAATGTAATATAAATTATTTTCGGACATGAGCAGCTTCTTATCGACCGTCTTTTCGAATATCAACAATGATACCTGTATTTTGAGTACCAAGCACTTTTAAACTGGTTAAGGCAACTTCTTGGGCAGACAGTAATAATCCTGCGGGCTCTATCCCGAAGTTCGCTGTCCGCATCGGGGTGGCTGTGCGTTCCGGATTAATACAGGTGACCCGAATATCTTCATTATCCCATTCTTCAGCTAAAGCTTGAGTAAAGTTGACAATTGCTGCATTTGTTGATGAATATACTGCATAGAAAGCACGGCCTCGGGTATAAGAACTTGAAGTAAAATTCATTAACATGCCAGAAGTTTCTAGCAGATAGGGCTTTGCTGCAATTGCCACATTTACCGCACCGGTATAATTTACACCAATTAAAGATGTGAGTTCTTCAACATTCAACCTGTCAATCGGTTTCTTGATCAGAAGCCCTGCCGTATTCACCACATAGTCGATATGACCTATTTTTTCCTTTATACCAGACAGGTAAGCTTTAACATTTTCCAGGTTACATATATCGACCTGGTTATAGGAGCGACTTGCAATTTCTACATGCGCCCCATGTACCAGAGCAAGATTTTTCATTTCCCAACCAATGCCACTGCTGCCACCAAAAATAACAATATTTTTATCTTTTAAAAATTTAAAACTATCGCCATTTTGAAATGGAATATCATGAGCAGACTGTAAAAATTTTTCTGCAATAAATAAATCGACAGGATGGGTTACTTTAATATTACGCTCATTTCCCTCCACCGTTGCCACACGCACCTGAGGTAACATGGCACGGACCACCCCGCAATCACAGGTAAAGGTCTTTCGGTTTATTTCTAGTGCCTTACTATAAGCCAGTTGAATGGTGCCCAGGGTGAAAGCTTGAGGTGTCTGTCCACGGCGCATAAATGAGCGGTTTGGAATATTTGAAATACATCCATCATCATAAACTTCGACTAAAGTATCCGCAGAGGAAATAACTACATCGACAGCGTCAAAATCCTGTAGGGCAATGAGACAATTAGAAATGATTTGCTGAGTTACTAAAGGCCGTACGGCATCATGGAATAAAACTTTACATGTAGTCTCATTCCCTCTTAAGGCGGTCAATGCTGAATAGGTTGAGTCAAAACGTTCTGCACCACCTGTCACTACTTTGGTAATTTTTGACCAGTTATTTTTTTTAATAAGTTCCCAAGTATGGTGGATATGCTGAGTTTGGGAAACAATAATAATTTCGTCAATATCCTCGGAATTCTGAAATACATCGATGGTATATTCAATAATTGCTTTACCTGCAAGTTTAGTAAATTGTTTGGGCAAGGCTCCACCAAAGCGCGAACCAGAGCCACCAGATAAAATGACAGCAATATTTTTCATTATCTTCTCAATTTTTTATTCTTTAATTATTTTTTAGTACAGCTCTATACCTAATAATGAATGCAGGTATATGTTTATTTTTTAAAAGATAACATGAATTATAGTAACTGCACTAGAGTAGTGGTCAATTCTATACAAATCACTTAACTATCAAACAGTCTATTGCTTTTAGAACATATGCTCTACAAAATAGCTTATCAATTAGATCAAAAAAATACCATGGATAATAATAAATTAATCTTAATTTATAATGACTTAGTTCATTCAAAGCAAAACTCTCATCCTCCTGTCACACAAAATGAGGATTTTAAAAAAGCCTTAGTAGCAGAATTTAACAAAAATTATGATGAAGCACTTAAGTCTTATCAAGAGTGTAAAAAAAAATTTGTTGAAGATGCGCTTGTAGATTTAAAAATAGCAGGTATTTATGAAAAGAAAAATGATAAAGAAAAATATAGACTTACTATAACTGAGGCAATAAAAAATACACTACATGCAAATTATGATGTAGAAGCAGCGTTTAAAATCCACCCATCGCTATTATTAGAACGCCACATCATGGCCGAATTTATTATTCAAAATAAAGCGGAGATTGAGAAAAAAATTAGCGAAAATTTAAGTATAAAAAAAATCAATCAGAATAAGGCTTTTGTTTTCTGGGATAATCCAGCTACAGCTCCTGCTGTAGTAAAAGTAGCATTAGAGAGTCAGAAAAAATATATCGGTGAAGATTTTGATTTAATCCTTTTGACTAAAAATAATTTATCTGACTATGTCAGAATTCCTGCACATATCCAGACGCTGATTGATTCTAGCCCTACTCACTTTTCTGACTGGCTGAGGACAGAATTACTCACCAAATATGGAGGCGTCTGGCTAGATTCGACCTGCCTACTCACCCAGGATTTAAGTCAATCATTACAGGAAATCAAAAAACAAAACTGTTTCTTTTTTACTTATAGCGGTTCTCGAGTTGGCAACTGGTTTATCTATAGTTCTCCGAACTCCTATGTGTTGAATGCAATCCATATCATCTTAAACTTATGGTGGAAAAACCAGAAAAGTTTAACCAATTATTTTATGTATCATGACATCGTTGAAATGCTGTATTGGACGGATGAAGCATATAAAGCCGAATGGGACAGCATGCTTAAAATCCATCCTAGAAAAGCTTTACAACTCAACCAAAATCTTGCAAAAGACTTTAATCAGGAGCGCTTTAACGAAATCATAAATGACTTTTTTATCCATAAATTAACTTATAAATTTGATAAAAAACTATATAATACAAATAGTTTTGTAAATTATATTTCCAATTTACCTAAAATTAATTTTGTTCAGGATATTCCGGAAAAGAAATTATCGGACAGCAAAAAACAAAAATATATTTGGATATTTTCTTCTTATAACTGGCAAGGTAACCCTAAAGCTCTATTTTTATATATGAGTCAAAAGTACCAAAACTCTCATGATTGCTGGTGGATTTCAGAAAATAATGAAGAATATGAAATCCTAAAAACAATCGGTCTTAATAACATTATTTCTGTTAGAGATAAGCGATGCAAAGCTCTCTTTGCAGAGTGCGATGTCTACATAACTGAAAATTTTAGAGAAAAATATCCTGATAACCTCCCAGCAACGACAAAAGTCATCAATACCTGGCATGGGGTTGGTCTAAAGCATATTGAATTGGCACTGGGCCCAGAATCTATTTTAGCAGACAGTATTGTTCGTAAACATATTCGAAATTTTAAGCTTTATCGCAATCAGTCTTATTTCCTTGCTACATCACCCGCAATGGAAGATCACTTTATTCAAGATACTATTATAGAGCGCTCTCAAATTATCCGAGGGCCTTATCCCCGTAATATCGTTTATGATCAGGTACAAAGTTATGCTATTGATCAGCTTATAAATAAATCCCATTATCGGAATCTTATTCTGTTTGCACCCACCTACCGGATCAAAAAAATCAACGGGGTATTGAGCGAACTTATACCGAGTTTTGACTTATTATTATCTGTACTGGCAGAAAATAATGATCTGCTGATTATTAAAGTCCACCCTTTTATGAGAAATGATCCATATTTTCTCGAAATACAGCAGCAGTATTCTGACTCAAAACATATTATGTTCTGGAATGAGAGTTATGATATCTACGAAATTTTTCATTTGATTGATATTGCAATTGTCGACTATTCAAGCATTTTTTATGATTTGCTCGAAGCCAATGTTAATAAGTTCATTCGATATATTCCAGATTATAAAGAATATTCAGACTCTCTGGAATTTATTGGTGATTATTTCAAATTAACGAGCGGTGTCATTTCAGACAGCTTTGAGCATCTGCTACAAACACTTTCTCAAGAAATACCGGTGATTGAAAATAAAGATGAGTTAGTGGAGTATTTCTTTTCTTATTCGAAACAAAAAACTTTAGATCAACTCATTGCAGAAATTGACCAGCTCAAAACATTTTCAGTCCAATACAAAGAATTACATAGCTTTGATGTATTCGATACGCTCATTCACCGCAAAACGCTTGCACCGTTTAGCATCTTTACCTTCATGCAACAACAGCTCATACGTTCAGATCTAAACTTTCCGCAAACATTCAAAGACAATTGGGTGCAAATTAGGCATAAAGTCGAAATGGATGCGCGGGACATGTTTAGAAAAACAACATTTGAGCGCAAAACCGATCAAATTGAAATTTCACTCGATTTGATATATGAACGCCTTCAAAATAACTATTTGCTTCCAGCCCAACAAGTTGATTATCTAAAAACGCTCGAAATTGAGAGTGAAATGGCTCATGCCGAGCCTATTCAGTCCCGCATTGAGTTTCTGTTAGATCTGCAGGCTCAAGGACAGGATGTTATTTTAATTAGCGATATGTATCTTGCTGAAAACGTGGTTCGCACTATGCTGAGCCAGGCAGATTCCCGTTTGAGTAATATTCCGCTTTATCTATCCAGCAGCACCGGTTATCAAAAATCGACAGGGAAAATCTATAAACATATTTTCTTTGAAAAAAAATATCAGTATGAAAAATGGGTTCATTATGGTGACAATGCGCATGCAGACGGTGCAGTTCCAAGAAAATTTGCAATAGAAACCCGTGTTCATCACATCGATAGCTTTATTCCATTTGAAAGTAAATTCATTCATTTTGCTCCAAATTCCTGTAAATACGAGGCATATCAACTCGCAACGCTCATGCATCGTTATCGGCAGAATAAGTTAAGCTCTGACAGCAGTATCAACAATTTTGAATTTGAAAAAAGCTATTATGCCTATGCATATGCGGGTTCACTGCTGGTTCCTTATGTACACTGGACGATTATTGATGCACTAGAACGCGGTTATGAAACACTTTATTTTATTTCCCGTGATGGACATTACCTGAAACTGATTGCCGATGCCCTAATTGACCAGAAAAAATATCCAATAAAAACAAAATACATTTATGGCTCTCGCAAAGTGTGGCGCCTTCCTTCCTTCATCAATACGATTGATGATGAAATGTTTGGCCCTTTTGGCAACTTTGTCGGTATGGACAGTTTTCAGGATCTGGTGCGTGCGAGCTATCTGTCTGAAGATGAACTTATTGCACTTTTTCCTGAATTTCAAAGCTTAAAAAAAGCGAGACATTTACGGGGTGAGACTGCTGAAAATATCCGTAAGATATTGTCAAACTCGGAAATTTACCGCCAAAAAGTCCTGGATCTAGCTGCTAAAAAACGAATTATCGTAAAACAGTATTTATGTGAAAACATTGATTTTTCAGAGAAGTTTGCTTTTGTAGAGTTCTGGGGAAGAGGATATACCCAAGATACTTTTACTCGCCTCTTAACAGATGCCGCTGGGCACGAGATCACCAACCCATTCTACTATATCCGTAGTTTTAGCCCTGAGAGCACATCTAGTCTTCGACATAATTTCGTATTGGCACCTGTAAACTTCTCGTATTTTGAACCTTTATTTGCCAGTACTCCCTATGAAAGTATCTCAGAATATCAAAAAGTTAATAATCATATCCAAGCAGTGATTGTGCCGAGACTCAATGAATATTATGTATCTTTCCAACAAGGCTTAATTGACTTCCTAGAAGATTATCTCAAGATCGAAACCGAAGACCCGGCCAGCTTTGCACGCGTCTTGAATGAATATAGTTATACCTATCAGATGAGAGAATTTAATGACCAGTTTATTTGCAATGTATTTGCCAAGTTAGAAGACAATATTTCAAGTTTTGGTGAAATGAAGGAATATGCGCCTATTCTTTCCCTTCAACAAATTGAATCAATCAGAGATAAAAAAGATTTAGACCAGCTCACCAGTTCTGCTGCTATTTCACTTTCCCGAAGTAATGCGGAAGTTCGAGCTTATTATCAAAAAATATTTCAAAAGATGAAATTGCCCCCAGTGAATTCAACAGGGATCAAATATGTTTATCCATATAATAATCTTGAAAACTATATTCGTGCTGTCGACTTCCCCATCCAGGTCGTTGCCACCCAACGAAACTCGATATATTTAGATATCGGATTTCGTAAAGATTCCAAACGCCAGGATCAATATTTGGCACCAGGGGAAATTTTTGAGGTTATTTCAATTGAATGGCTAACCAATGGGATTCCACGTTTAGTTACCCGGCAGGGTTATGTCACGGCACATAAAGACTGGGTACTTCCATTAGAAGAAGCAGAAGGTATTTACGTTCGTAAAAATGCATTGGGCGAATATGAAGCCATTGAGCAGCCTATAACCACCAAAGAGAAATTACATACCATGAAAAATAAACATATTGATCAACTCATTAGTCTTCTTGAAAGACCTTATAAAATCCTCAATAAAAATGGAGATTTTGAACATGTACACCGTAAGTGGGGCAAATTTACCCGTAACCCTCATCAATTCTTTGCTGATGCCAAGAATGAAAAACTGATTTTACTCAAGCATTGTTTTGATGAAAATAATAAAGTAGGTAAAACTCTGACAGGATGGATACGTCGCAATTTGTAAGCATCGTTCAAATATTTTCATATTTTAAACATCTCATATAGAATTTATGGGGTGTTTAATATTTTGAATATATTTAAATTAAAAAAATGATGAAGAAGATGAATAAAACTTATAGAAATTATGAAAAAAATATTTAAACTAATAAATCATATTAAATAAAATACCTCTTGCGAAAGTATGCTTTTACCTAATTTTTGAATTAGCTAAAACCTTATAAAATATAGCTTGTGGCTGTTTAAATTTTGACTAACGTAAGAGGTCTAAAGAACATACGAATGATTTTCGCTCCTTTAATTCTCCTCCATATAAATTAAATAATTACTTTTATATTAATATGGAATTCCTTCAGGTGTAACTTTATTCAAAAATACAGTATCAAAACTATTATTTAAATGTCCAATATCTAAAGCTCTCACTCCCTGGCGATGCAGTCGTGCAGAAAGGACTGTTCCAGTGGGACCAAGTGCGATCAAAAATATATCAATATGTTTTTTTTCTAGACACTTTGCTAGAAGGTTATCTATATCTTCATAGGCATTCTTATTTTTTGAAAAAATATATTCTGAATTTTTAATATTGGAAAAAATTTGATGATTCGCATTAAAGCGGGAATTCTCACCAGATATAAAACAGATTTTTTTTCCCTCCCATATCGCTTTCCACAAGGCAACCATTTCTTGACCATAAAAATAAAAAGCCTCAGGTCTAGTGATCATAGCATCACCAATACGATTCTGTTGCAGGTAAAACTTGCATTTGGGCCAATAGATCGGCCAAAAGTTTTGCCAGAATTTATCTTCAATCAGTAAACTAGGAAAACAGACCAGTAAGCCGGTATTCTCACGACTAATTTCTCTAAGTTCTTGCATCAATTTCCAGTCATGTGTTTGAAAACCACATCCATTGGTAGTAACCATGCAACGAATTTCACCATCACCAAATCTGGCAATACTCAGCTCCTGTTCTTTAACAGCTACCAAGGTATCACGTAATGTTAAATATTTATCTTTCAGACTATTTGCCATATCCAGATAAATATCGTTTACATATCTACTAGAAACAACTTGGTTTATATTTATTAACTTGTTATTTATATTTTTAAGTAAATAAACTTCATTCCTGCTATATTCCAACAATTGACTGATAATCTGCCTGATTATTTCCGCAATATCATCTTCATTACCCAACGTTAAAAAATCAACCAATAATTGATCATTAGAGAATATTTTAGTCTTATAATTTATTTTACAGTTAAAATGTTGGCAAATGTTTTCCCAACTACTATCATTCCTAAATACAAGAAAAATTTCTTTTTCCTCATTTATATCCAATGCAAAGTAAATATCCTCAGTCTTGACATTGATATAAACCACTTCATTTCTATATACTTCGATTTTCTCTATAAAGTTTTCTTTTAATAAGTTTAGCTGTAAAAACCTGTGCATTTCATTTAATTTCATTAAGTTTCCCTTTATAAAAATTTATACCAAAGAAAACAATCAAATGGCTTTAAAAAAAATAAATTTAAATACATACAATTTCTCCGATTTAATAAGCTCTATTATTGTTTTAAAATCATTATAATATTTTGAATTATATATTTATAAAATAAATTCAAATCAACTTTATATTAAATACCTCCCATTCCTTAACCTCTTTTGCACCTAATTTAAACTCTCCCTTAGGGGTCGCGGTAAAATACTGGCCATTGTCATAGGCTACACTTATTTGATAATTAATAATGTCATGTAATTCAAGTTTGAAAAACATTGCCTTTTTAAAAGGATAGGCTACTAATCGCCCTCTTTTATCCGCATATAAATATATAATTTCATTCATTCTCTCCAAAAACAAATAACATATTTTCTGATCAAAATCATAAGCGACTTGCACAAAATTTAGATGAGACTCTATCTCTTCAGAAAGAGCAACAAGTTCACACTGTTCTGTTAAATCATTATAAACAAGAGCAGTATGATGAGTCGTTATCAATATTTTTTTATCAAAATTTCCATCGATATTAATATCTATTTTATCTATGACATATAAATCACAGCCTTTTTTTAAATTTTCCCTTTCAATCACATGCATTAATTTATATGCATCTGACAGACCTTTTTCCCCATATTTATTATATCGGTCTTTTAAATTATCTAGTCTTCTGACTGAAGGTCCATCCAGATATTTAACATTAAAATTTTTATTTATTCGATTCAATGTTTTTGTTATAAAAAAACCTACCGTCAATGCCTCAAAATGTAATAACTTAAAATCCTCGACAATATAATTTGTTTTTAATGTAATATCTATGGGATTAAAATTATGTAAACCAGGCCATTTTAGCGGTTCATCTACCCGGAAAAAACATTTACCCGATACGTGACCAAATAGTCCTGCCTTATGTATCAAGCCTTCCGGATAAACTTCATTCCAAAAAAATACATCACTACGTTTTGTATGGTGCTTAAAATATTGGGTTGCAAATACCTCTTGATAACTTAAAGGTGCATGATTGAGATAGATCGCTTCAAAAGGTTTAATCCGGAGTGAAAAAATATTATCAGGTATGCTATTCAGGATTCTGCTGATATTCCTTTCAGAGTAGATGAACTCATCAATATCGACACATGCCAGCCATTTCACTTTAGTTTTTGTCAGGGCGTGTATTACATTATGACTTTGCCTGTCTTCCACTCCATCAGGCCTACCCATGAAGTCTAAATTTTTAAATTTATAATCCACATTCCAGAAAGCCTCATCACATACCTGTATATCTATCTGATGATTATCCAAATATAAATCCTGAATATATTGATCGGCAGGATCATCAAGATAGATAAAAATTTCAGATGCGCCCAGCTTAAGATAATGCTTAATAAACATATCTATTAATTCTTGATCTGCTTTTACTGTTACCACTACTGACCAGTTTGACATTTTTATACACTTAGAAATTATTATGTTTATTGTTTGAAATTATTTTGCTTATTGTTTGAAATACTTATGCCTATCTCTAATTTTAGAAATAGGCTTGTGATTAAAGATCCAACACTACTTTAGCAGCCACCGCAATCTGATAAATGATCTGGGTAATACCACGAGTCATCTCAATACCTTTGGTCTGGGCTTTCGGCAGCACTAAAATTTCATCACCCTGCTGAATTTTTGCACTTTTACTGACCAGTTCTGCTTTACCATTTTGCCGGACTACAATCACTTTAGATTTATTCGATTTCTGGCTAAAACCGCCGACCTGCTCGATATAATCCTTGGCACTCAGTCCGTTACTATATTCAATACCATTCGGGAAAGCAACTTCGCCATGCACCATAATGACGGAGGTTTTTTCTGGAATATATAAGATATCCCCTTGTTCCAGTATCACATTTTGAAAAGAATCTGGATTGAGTACCACCAGCCCTTTAGGCTCAATCTGTCGTGCTTTTATAATGAACTGCTTGACCAGTTCTGCATCGCGTAAACGTAAGGTAGCTTCTTCCTGCGTACTTGAGCGAGCATTGAATGTGGTTTCCTCAAGCTTATCCAGCGCAACATTCAGCATCTCTTTTTGTCGTGTGGCAACAGAAGTACGATAAAGCTGCAAAGACTCTACTTCAGCTAAAGGATTCGGATGCAGCTGCACCAATACATCCCCCAGTCTGGCACCATATGGCAATACAATGGCATGAGCACCATTATGTGCACCATCGACCCGTACCTGAATGGTTCCTGCATAGCGGTCAGCCGTCACCGTAACAACATCACCGTCTTCGATCATGATATTCGGCGCCTGATTCAGCGAATAATATTCACTGCGGTATTCTGTTCCCTGCCGGCGTTGAATACTGACATTGGTTGCCCCGGGTTTGAGTTTGGCAAAAGCCAATGCCTGGACCAGCGTAATGGATGTAGAATTAAACTCAAAATCATTCTGGTTATAGACTTCACCGGAGACATTGAAGGTATGGGTACGCTGTCCTACGACAATCACATCACCATCGCGAAAAGAAAAGGGCTGAATATGGCCTTGTAACAGGAAATCATACAAGTCGACCTGCTGCACCGTTTGACCATTGCGTATTACCTTAATATTAATATAGCTGCCACGCTCTGGATCTACGCCACCAGCACGGTCCAGATAAGCAATCACGCTATCATTGGCCACACCGCCATAATTACCGGGTTGATTGACAAAGCCGGTGACCATGACTTTGACCGGCTGGGCTTGTTCAAGCGCGGCGTACACTCCTACATTCGATACATAAATACGCCGTACCTGCGCTTCCACCACCGATTGCAGATTACCATTTCGGACACCTGCAACCTTGACCGGGCCTACATTGGGAATAAAAATATTGCCTTGGGGATCGACGGTTTGTGTGCCATTAAATTGATAGGCGCCCCATAGACGCAAATTGATATTGTCGCCTGGATTAATCTGATAACTGCTGTTGAACGTCGATCCTGCGGTGGAAGCAAAGGCACCTTTAAAGAGCTGTGAACCAAACATCCGGTTTGCTGTCGGGTACTTCATCGAGCTGCCGGGAGAAAGCTCCACTACCGATTGACTATTCAGCATGGGGTTATTACTGGTATTGGCTGGCTCCAAATTTCCGCTATTTAAACTCTGAGATATTTCAGCGGGCAGCAAGCTAGAATCCAATGCATAGGTTTCCGCTGCACATGCCAATGATAAAACTGATAATAAAGCAATTTTTTTCATAATTTATTCTCTGTGCTCACGGATAATTGAATGGATCAGCAATCCAATACCAAAAATAATATTCAATAAAAGAAATGAGGTCAGGCTGATATACACTTTGCGTGGATATAGAGCTTCCTGAGCCAAACGCGGGGTTGAAATAACGATCAGTTTCTTCAGTTTACGTGAGGCTTCTAAACGTGCTTTTTCCAAAGAGACTAGGGAAATTTTATAAAGATCTGCGGCAAACTCGACCTGTGCCTTGAGTGCCTCAAAATCGGCAACATTTTTATTCAGCTTTAAATTATTCGGTGAAGTCAGTTTGGCACTTTCAGTATTGATTTGTTGTTGCAAGGCTGCAATCTGGCTGCGTAAAGCCACCACCTGGGCGGCTTCAGGGGTCAGGTAACTCAGCAAAATTCGCTCTTCGGTTTTCAGTTGTGCAAAGCTACTCTGCAAGCCTGCAATTAGCGTAGCCACCGCTTTGGCCTGTAATTCAGGATCGAAAATTTCATTCTCATTTTGATACTCGAGTACTTCCTGACGTGCCTGATCTAACTGTTTAGTGGCGTCGCTATACTGCTGCTGGGCAAATACCTGTTGTTCTTCTGCGATGGCCTGTGAAATTTCATTAATAAAAGCATCACTTTGCTTCAATAATTCCTGATTCAGTTTCAGTGAAAATTCTGGTGAAAAACCCTGATCATGCACATGCAGCATCATGGTTTTTTCATCCAGCTCAACTTTAATCATCTTATTAAAGTATTTCACCAGATCTTCAATCGGAGCATCTTTAGGCAAGGCAAAGATCGGATCATTAACTGATGAAAACTCTTCACGCAGATTAAGGGCCTGGTCCAGCTTTTCAATCATGTCGCGAGAAGTAATGTACTCTTTGAGAATCTGCGAGTCTTCACGGCTGGTATTTGGCATTCCGAGCAAAGCGCCTATTCCAGAGGCATCTACCACCGGTGTATCAGCCACCTGCTTCACCAGTATGATTGAAGAAGACTGGTAACGGTCTTTAGCAAAGGCAAAAAGATAAAACACAATGATCACAACCGGGATCAGGACACAGCAGGTATAGGCGATCCAAAGTCGCTTATTTATTTTAGCTTGCATACGCTTTATATACCTCTACTGCATCTTGCACATTATCAAAGAATTCTGCCTGACCATCTCGTACCAAGAAAGCGACATCACAATTGCGGGTTAAATCATTCAAGTCGTGAGATACCATAATAATATTTGAGTTTTCTTTTAATTCGTCGAGTAAAGCCTGACTCTTCTTCCGAAAAGAAGCATCCCCTACAGCACCTGCTTCATCCAGTAAATAATAATCAAAATTGAAAGCCATACTTAAACCGAAACCGATCCGGCCACGCATACCACTAGAATAACTTTTCATCGGCATATCGAAGTATTTGCCAATTTCAGCAAACTCCTCGACAAAATTCACAACATGTTCAACTTCTTCAGCCTGACTGACATACAATCTGGCTACAAAACGTACATTTTGACGTGCAGTTAAACTTCCCTGAAACCCCCCAGACAATGCTACCGGCCAAGAAATGGTTTTATCAGTAATGACCTTGCCAGAATCTGCATAGTCAATTCCACCAATCACCCGCAGCAAAGTACTCTTGCCTGCACCATTTTTCCCCAATAGGGCCACACTTTTGTTTTTGGGTAAAATTGCATTCAAATCTTTAAATACATAATGCCGCCCTTTAGGCGTTGCATATGATTTGGTTAAATTTTTTAATTCAATCATTTTGATTTCACCATATGGTGTTCAAAGCGTTTATATAATAATAATCCGATGAATAAAGAGATAATCATCCATATTACAAAGTAAGTTAAACTGATCCCCAGAACCAGACTGTAGCTAGGTGCCACAGCATGTCGCATCAATTCAAAGATATGAATCAGGGGGTTATAGAGTAAATATTCGCGATACTCTGCTGGAATAATATGGATGGAATACAAAATTCCAGACAGAAAATAAAGAATTAAAAAGAAGACCGAAAGAAATTTATTCAATTCCTTTGAAAAATCTCCAATCACGATAAAAATCAGGCTACATGCCGTCATGAATATAAATAACAGCACCCAGTAACCCAAAAGCTGGGGAATCTGCTCGAAACTAATGCTATAACCAAACCACACGAATGCAGCAGTAAATGCAATATAAGCAGTAAACTTCAGCAGAAATTCAAGAATATTACGCGCCAGTAAAGCATCGATTGGTTTCACCGGACGATAGCTAAATAATCCCCGATTTGATTCGGTGGCACTGATCGCCAGGGTGACTCCCGTCCTGAACATAAAGAATGGAATGATGCCGTTAATCAAAAAAACCGGATAATCCATACCCGGCAATGTCCTTTGCATGACTGTACCAAACAGGACGACCATAATACCAATGGTCAACAGAGGCTCAAGAAAGACCCATAAATATCCTAAACGGTATTGACCAAAGCGGGTTTGCAACTCCCGCAGCAATAATGCATGGATGGATGCATACATCACTTGCAAACCACCACGAGCTTTGAGTCGAGGGAGTTTTTTCAGTTGAGGTTGAGACTGTTCTGGAAATTCCATGTATATATGCTTTTTATTAGTGAATTATATTATTAATTTAATTATACGAATGCCATGATACTGACACACCTAACCTTTATAAAGTAGATTATGAGTTAATCTCAATACTGGGTCAGCTTATTTGTTTAGAGAGCCGTTTATTCTTCTCATACATCTAACACGCATATAAAAATAGCGTAAATTCCTACCAAATAGCTTGTATATGATGAATGTTTATTTCTTACAAGGTTATATATTACCTGTCTAATAATAGACAATAAAAGCCTAAAATCCAATCAATCATCAGTATTTTGCATAAGCTTGTCGTTATTTATGTATTTCAACTGTTTAAAGATTGTGCATAATCACGGCCTTTTCAAATAAACTCCTCTTTTCAAGCATTCTACGACTGTGTATAACAATGGGCAGTTTAGGGAAATCAATAAGCATAGGCAAATGACGTCAAAACACGTTAGACTATGCAGCAATCAATGCAAGCAAAATGTCATTTGAGACAAAAAGAAGGTGAAGGTTGATGCCGCTCAATACCGTTGAAGAGCTCGTAGCAGATATCCGTGCAGGAAAAATGGTCATCCTGATGGATGATGAAGATCGTGAAAATGAAGGTGATTTAGTCATTGCGGCGACACATGTTCGGGCCGAAGACATCAACTTTATGATCACGCATGCCCGTGGTCTGGTCTGCCTAACTTTAAGCAAAGAGCGTTGCCAACAGTTAAATCTACCTTTAATGGTGGATGCTAACGGTGCACAGCACGGCACCAACTTCACACTATCGATTGAAGCTGCTCAAGGCATATCAACCGGGATTTCTCCTGCTGAACGTGCACATACGATTCAAACTGCGGTTGCAGCCCATGCCAAACCGGCTGACATCGTACAACCTGGACATATTTTCCCATTGATGGCGCAGCCAGGCGGTGTATTGCACCGTGCAGGTCATACCGAAGCAGGCTGTGACCTTTCACGTTTAGCCGGCTTAGAACCGGCTTCAGTGATTTGTGAAATTATTAACGAAGATGGCAGCATGGCGCGCCGTCCAGATCTAGAAGTTTTCGCAGAAAAACATGGTTTGAAAATGGGTACGATTGCGGATCTGATTCATTACCGCATGACTAATGAACAAACAGTTGAGCGTCTAGATCAACAAAGCATTGATACAGAATATGGCATCTTTGATTTATATCGTTACCGCGAAATTGGCAACCCAGATGTTCATTTAGCTTTGGTCAAAGGTCAACCCAAAGAGGGTGTGACCACTGTTCGTGTACATGGCTTTAATCCGACACGCGACTTACTTAAACTGAATAAGCAAGATGGTGAACCCGCGTGGAACTTAGACCGTGCACTGAAAGAAATTGCAAACAGTGATCGTGGTGTCTTGGTCTGGATTGGTCAACGCCATTTACAAGATTTAGGTCCGGCACTGGACAGCTTGTCTGCGCCAAAACCGACAAAATCCAACGCTGCCCTTTCACAGCAATATCAAACTATTGGTGTAGGTGCACAGATTTTACGTGATTTGGGCGTTGAAAAAATGAAGTTGCTTAGCTCTCCATTACGTTTCAATGCTTTATCAGGCTTTAACTTAGAAGTGGTGGAATATATCACCGCACAGCAAACAATTTAAGAAATAATCGAGGTTGCTATGGCAGTTCGCCGAATTGAAGGTATGTTACATCTCGCGAACGAAGACCGTTATGCGATTTTAGTGGGTCGCTTTAATAGCTTTGTGGTTGAACATTTGCTAGAAGGTGCAATTGATACATTGAAACGTCATGGCGTATCAGAGGATAATATCACTGTTGTTCACGCACCTGGCGCTTGGGAACTTCCTGTGGTGGCAAAAAAACTTGCCGCTTCAGATCGTTTTGATGCGATCATTGCACTTGGCGCCGTGATTCGTGGTAGCACGCCTCACTTTGATTTTGTTGCTGGTGAATGTGTCAAAGGTTTAGGCGTTGTTGGCCTAGATGCTGGCTTACCAGTGATTAATGGTGTATTGACTACGGATAGTATTGAACAAGCGATTGAACGCTCTGGAACAAAAGCAGGCAATAAAGGTAGCGAAGCTGCCCTGACTGCAATTGAAATGGTTAACTTGTTAAAGGCTATTTAACGCTATGTCGCAAACACTTCAAGCAACCTATGCAGCAAAACGTAAAGCACGTCGCTTTGCTGTACAAGGAATTTATGAATGGCAAATGAGCCACAATCCAGTTCATGAGATTGAAGCACGTACCCGTGTGGAAAATGCCATGCACAAAGTGGATCTGAGCTATTATCATGAATTGTTGACTCAAGTGGTTGCCAATCATGAAGCATTGGATGCGCTCTTAATCCCTGTGCTTGACCGCGAACTTAGCGCCCTTGATGGCGTTGAACTTGCGACCCTTCGTCTAGGTGCCTATGAATTGCAAGATCATCTTGAAATTCCATATCGCGTCGTTTTAGATGAATCGATTGAGCTGGCTAAACACTTTGGCGGTGCAGACAGCCATAAATACATCAATGGTGTATTGGACCGTTTGGCAACCAGCTTACGTGTAGCAGAAAAGCAACAAGCCGACTAATTTTTCAGTAGATTTGTTGTATGGCTGAGTTCTCGATCATTGATACCTATTTTAATCGGCAGATTAATTCATCTGTCGATTTAGGTATCGGTGATGACTCAGCCTTGCTCACCCCCCCTCCCAACCAGCAACTGGTCATCTGTGCCGATACTTTGGTTGCCGGTCGACATTTTCCTCTAGACACAAATCCGCATGCCATTGGCTGGAAATCTGTTGCCGTCAATTTATCCGATATTGCTGCAATGGGTGCCAAACCACAGAGTATTCTTCTTGCATTGAGCCTACCCCAAATTGATCATGACTGGCTGAAAGGTTTTAGCCAAGGTTTGTATGATTGCTGCGATCAATTTGGAGTGAGTTTAATTGGTGGTGATACCACGCAAAGTCCTCATCTGACCATTTCAGTCACTGCCCTCGGCTGGATTGAAATAGGTCAGGCCATCACGCGTTCTGATGCACAAATCGGGGACTATGTCTGTGTCAGTGGTCAAGTCGGTGATGCAGCATACGCTTTGCACCATTTGGGTCATCCACTACAAAAACGCCTCGATTATCCAACGCCACGTTGTGCCTTAGGGGAAGCTTTAAAAGGCTTAGCCTCAAGTATGATTGATATATCTGATGGCTTGGCTCAAGACCTAGGACATATCCTTAAAGCCTCGCATGTCGGTGCAACCTTAGATTTAGACCAGTTACCGATTGATGCCGCTTTAAAAAAATTACAACAAGAAAAACAGTGGCAATACGCACTCGCAGGTGGCGACGACTATGAATTATGCTTTACAATCAGCCCGCAAAACTATGAAAAGCTTTTGCAACAACAATTAGATGTCGACATTACCAAGGTTGGACAAATCACTCCACAACAAAGCTTAACTTTTGTGCAGAATGGCGTAGATCATTCGCTACAATTTCATGGATACCAACATTTTGCATAAACCCAGTATTAATTTTAAAGACATGTCCTGGCCAAATCGCTGTATCGTGTTTTGTGGGGTGGGATTTGGTTCTGGACTTGCGCCTAAAGCCCCAGGAACATTTGGTTCGGCTTTTGCCCTCTTGTTTATTCCTTTTTGGCTCAGTCTGGGTTTTTTAAATAGCATTTTTGCCATTGTCATTATGTCGTTGATTGGTATATATATCTGCGGACGAACTGCCAAAATTATGGGTGTTCATGATGATGGCCGTATTGTCTGGGATGAGTTTGCCGGACAGTCTATTACTTTTCTCCCCCTCATTTATTTAGGGCACATCAGCTGGTTATGGGTATTGGTTGGATTTGCTCTATTCCGTTTGTTTGATGTATGGAAACCTTGGCCGATTCGCGTCATCGATCGTCAAATCGGTGGCGGTTTTGGCATTATGTTTGACGATATTATCGCCGGCATTTGGGCTGCACTATGCATTTACATTTATTTATCGTTCATGATGGCTTAAGCTAAAAATTGTAGGATTACACATGTCTACTAGCGTTATTATTCTTGCTGCAGGTAAAGGAACTCGCATGCGTTCGAGTTTACCGAAAGTATTACAACCTCTTGCAGGACGTCCCTTGTTGGGCCATGTTATTGAAACGGCCAAAAAACTCAATGCAGAAAACATTATTACCATTTATGGTCATGGTGGCGATAAAGTACAACAAGCCTTCGAACAAGAAAATGTGCAATGGGTGGAGCAAAAAGAACAATTGGGTACAGGTCATGCAGTCAAAGTTACTTTACCTGTTCTTCCTAACGATGGCATTTCACTAATTCTTTCAGGCGATGTGCCTTGTATTACCCAAGAAACCTTAGAAAAGCTGTTAGCTGTTTCACGTGAAACAGGTATTGGTCTGGTGACATTAACCTTGAATGATGCAACAGGTTATGGTCGTATCGTTCGTGAAAATGGCAAAATTCAAGCCATTATTGAACATAAAGATGCAACTGATGAGCAGCGTCAGATCAAAGAAATTAACACGGGCATTTATGCTGTTAGCAATGCCAAATTACATCAATGGTTGCCAAAATTAAGCAATGACAATGCCCAAGGTGAATATTACCTGACTGATATTGTCGCTATGGCAATTACAGATGGCTTAGAAGTTGCATCCGTAAAACCGGGACGTGCATTTGAAGTTGAAGGTGTGAATGATCGTGTCCAGCTTGCCGCTTTAGAACGTGAATTCCAAAGCGATCAAGCAAAGAAATTGATGCAACAGGGTATACATTTAATGGATCCTGCACGTTTCGACTTGCGTGGCAACCTGAAATTTGGTCAGGATGTTCGTATTGACATCAATGTGATCATTGAAGGTGATTGCGAATTTGGTGATCATGTTGAAATTGGGGCAGGTTGTGTCATCAAAAATACAACGATTGCTTCTGGCACTAAAGTTCAACCGTATAGCATCTTCGACAACGCTATCGTCGGTGAAAAGGCACAAATTGGTCCATTTGCCCGCTTACGTCCAGGTGCGAAATTAGCAAATGAAGTCCATATTGGTAACTTTGTTGAAGTTAAAAATTCAAGTATTGGTCTAGGATCTAAAGCCAATCACTTTACCTATTTGGGTGATGCTGAAGTCGGCTCAGGCTCAAATATTGGGGCCGGTACCATTACCTGCAATTATGATGGTGCCAATAAATTTAAAACCATTATTGGTGATTCAGCTTTTATCGGTTCCAACAGTTCCCTGGTTGCCCCAGTGAGTATTGGCAATGGTGCAACTGTAGGTGCTGGCTCAGTCATCACACACGATGTAGCAGAAAATAGTTTAGCCTTTGAACGCTCAAAACAAGTGGCTAAAGAAAACTATCAACGCCCCCAAAAATTGAAAAAATAAGAGGATTATAAATATGTGCGGAATTGTCGGTGGCGTTGCTGAACGTAATATTAGCAATATTTTAATTGAAGGCCTAAAACGCCTTGAGTACCGTGGTTATGATTCAGCAGGCATGGCACTGATTAATGGCGGCCATGTACTGCGTGAACGTCGTGTCGGTAAAGTCGTCAATCTGGAACAGGCAGTCGCAGAAGCCGATATTCAAGGCTCACTCGGAATTGCACACACACGCTGGGCCACCCATGGTAAACCGACTGAAAATAACGCCCATCCGCATATTTCAGGTACGGTGGCTGTGGTTCATAACGGCATCATTGAAAACTATCAAGAACTGAAAGATGATCTTGAAGCGCTTGGTTATGTGTTTACTTCACAAACCGATACTGAAGTTGTGGCACATTTGGTCAACGATGCATTGAAGTCGACACCTAGCCTTTTAGCAGCAGTACAACAAGTCGTTCCGCAGCTTAAAGGTGCTTATGCACTCGGGATTGTACATACCGATTACCCGAATGAACTGATTACCGTTCGTGAAGGCTCGCCTTTAGTGATTGGCGTGGGGATTGGTGAAAACTTTATCAGTTCAGATCAATTGGCTTTACTTCCAATTACCAACCGTTTTATTTACCTTGAAGAAGGGGATATTGCGCGTTTAACCCGTAATAGCATTGAAGTATTTGTGGATGGTCAATTGGTTGAGCGTCCTGTTAAAGAATTGGATGCAACAGTCAGTAATGCATCTAAAGGTGAATACAAACATTACATGCTCAAAGAAATTTATGAGCAGCCTGAAGCAATCCAGCAAACTATTTCCCAAGCATTAAATGGGAATGTTTTACGTGAAGATTTCTTAAAAGATGCTGTTGTTGATTTTGAAAAAATTCAACAAGTACAAATTATTGCCTGCGGTACCAGCTATCATGCGGGTATGATTGCAAAATACTGGTTTGAACAGCTGATTGATTTACCTTGTCAGGTTGAGATTGCCAGCGAATTCCGCTATCGCACACCTGTGATTGTTAATAATACCCTTTATGTGTGTATTTCTCAGTCGGGTGAAACAGCCGATACTTTGGCAGCGCTGCGTGATACGCAAAAGCGTGCTACTGAAAAAAATCTAAATATTGCGACCCTGACCATTTGCAATGTGGCAACGTCTTCAATGGTTCGCGAAACCAACCATAGTTTACTGACTTTGGCGGGTCCAGAAATTGGGGTTGCATCGACCAAAGCCTTCACCACACAACTTGCAGCACTTCTGCTGTTGGTTTTAAAAATGGGTCAAGTGAAGCAAAGTATTAGCGCTGAAAAAACCACCGCGATCATTACTGATTTATGGCATGTACCTAAAGTCATTTTAGATACCCTGCAAAAAGATAAAGATATTTTGCGTTTATCTGAACTCTTTGTAGAGAAACAGCACTGCCTATTCCTTGGTCGTGGTACAGAGTTTCCTATTGCACTCGAAGGCGCTTTGAAACTGAAAGAAATTTCATATATTCACGCTGAAGGTTATGCAGCAGGTGAACTGAAACACGGGCCATTAGCACTGGTCGATAATGACATGCCTGTGGTGATTCTTGCCCCGAAAGATGACATGCTGGATAAACTCAAATCCAATATGGAAGAAGTTCAAGCTCGCGGTGGTGAATTATTCGTATTTGCCGATGAAAACAGTGGAATTAAAGAAAAAGATCGTCAACACGTGGTGCATGTACCAAGTATCAGTCCGATCCTTTCCCCAATTGTTTACAGTATCCCGGTGCAACTACTGTCTTACCATGTCGCAGTACTGCGTGGCACCGATGTCGATCAGCCACGTAACTTGGCGAAATCGGTCACTGTAGAATAAAAAAATAGTTCAATTAAATCAAATTTTTACTACTTTTGATTATATATTCACTAAGTACTTTTAAAGTACTGGCCTACACTGATTAAAATCGGCCTTTTCTTTATAGAGAGAAAAAAATGACGCAACTGACTTGTTTTAAAGCTTATGATGTTCGTGGAAAATTAGGCAGCGAATTGAATGAAGACATTGCCTATAAAATTGGCCGTG
>NZ_JAZQPV010000103.1:0-6426 GCF_045628685.1 Acinetobacter sp. | reverse complement strand
ATGTCGACGGCCAAGAAGATCCTGATGGGTGGCACTGACCAGAAGGAACTGTTTGACCAGGCCATGGAATACGTAGTCAACGACTATGGCATGAAGATGGGCGAGATCGAAAACTTCATCGAGAACTCGAAGGGCTTCGTGGAAGGCCTGGACCTCCAGAACGGCGTGTACGAGGAATCAGCCCTGAAGAAGCTGCAGGAATGGGAGAATAAGGCCGATTCGATTCTGCTGGGCAGCCACAAGCAACAGATGCTTGAGCAACAAATCAATACTTCGACCTTGAATCAAGGAATCGGGGTGCCGGCTGCGCAGTTCGACTACTCGCAGCTCCTGAACAAAAATGACAAATAAGTGACATGAACCTGGCCGATGGTGTATAATGACTCCATCGGCACTTTATCGCTCCATCAAGAGAGCACAACGCAGGAAAAGAAAAGTCTGACAGGGCTTAAGTTTATTCAACTTTTGAAGGAAATAAAATGAAATTAAAACCATTACCAAAAGCACTTCTCGTTCTGACAGTTATCGGCGGTCTCGGCTATGGTGCCCACTTTGCCATGAACAAGGGCTACTTCAAACCAAAGTCGACGATCGAAGCATCGGTCCCTGACAAGATCGACCTGCCTGGTGCAGGTGGCTCGGCTCCAGCGTCGAGCGGTACGATCAACACGGCTTCGGTGAACTCAAGCGAAACGATTCGCGTCGAGACTCTCGCATGGAACGCGACCTCTGGCATGCACTACGCAAACGGCGGGCAGGACACCACCCCAGATTCGCTGATGGCGAAACGTGGTCTGAAGGTGCGCGTACAGCGCCAAGATGACTACACGAAGATGATCGCTGACCTGGCTTCGTTTGCCAAGGATAGCTCGACCGGCGCCCATTTCGTCGTGATCATGGGTGACGGTTTCCCGGCCTTCGCAAAGGGCGCCAATGAGGCGCTCAAGCAGTTCGACCAGTCGGTTGAAGTGGTCGGCGCTCTGGGCTACAGCCGCGGAGAAGACAAGTGCATCATCGACAAGAACGCAAAACCACAAGGTTCCCTGATCGCTGGCGTTCTCGGTGACGGTGACATCAATATCTGCATCAAGTACGCAGCCGACAACGGCATCAAAGTCAATTCGGACCCGAAGACCTATGACCCTGAAGCGATGAACTTCGTTGGGGTATCGTCCTTTGACGAAGCCGATGAAAAGTTCATCGCGAACGCTAATGACCGTGGGCACCCGATCAATGGCACTGCGACCTGGACCCCAGGTGATGTGAAGGTTGCGACGAAGCGCGGTAACATCAAGGTCCTTGCCTCAACCAAGGAATATGCATGGCAGATGCCGGCGGTCGTGATCGGCAACAAGCAATGGATGGCAGCTCACCCTGACATCGTCAAGGCCTTCCTGGCCGCGGCCTTCGAAGGCGGCGAGCTTGTCCGCTCGAATGACCAGGCCCTCATGAAGGCCGCGGCAGTCGAAGCCAAGGTTTACGGCGAGCAGGACGCGAACTATTGGGCCAAGTACTTCAAGGGCACGACCGAGAATGGTGTTTCTCTGGGCGGCTCGACGACGAATGGCTTGGCCGACAATGCCTTCCTCTTCGGCCTGAAGGGCGCAGACAACCTTTACAAGAAGGTCTACACTGTCTATGGTAACATCGCGGTCAAGTACTTTCCAGACAACCTGCCGAAGTTGGTGCCCTACGAGAATGTCGTGAACACCACGTACCTCGAAGGTCTGTTAAAGAACTCGACGGTCAATGTGCAGGCGGCCGCGACTCCTACCTACACCGCTGGTCAGCACGGTCAAGCTGTCGCGAACAAATCGTACAGCATCGAGTTCGATACTGGCAAAAGCAGCTTCAAGCCTGCCTCGGTCGCGGTACTGAATGAGTTGCTCGACCAGATTGCGGTATCGAACATGGTCGTGCAGATCAATGGCCACACTGACCGCACGGGCAATCCTGAATCAAACCTGGCCCTGTCAAAGCAGCGAGCTGAAGCTGTGAAGAAGTTCTTGATGGCAAACGCCGGGTCAAACTTCCCGAGCGAACGAATCACCACTCGCGGGTACGGTGATACCCAACCAATCGGCAACGACGCGCAAAACCGCCGTGTCGAGATCGTCCTGTACTCAAACTAAAAACTATGGGGAGTAAAACTCCCCCAAAGGAGGCAATCATGATTATTCTAAAAATTCTTGTGGCTATTTTGGTCTACAATATCCCTATCATGATTGCCTTCGCTCGGCGACATCCAGATATTCTACGCATCATGATTGTGAACATCTTATTTGGTTGGACAGTTCTCGGTTATGGGATTTCATTTCTATGGGCGATCTGGCCTATCGCTAAAGAAAAACGGATCGCATAAGGAGGATGGCATGTCAAAGAAGAAGGAAAAAGAAGGTGCATTGCGGGTTATCGATAGCTTGAACGATCTGTTCTCTATGATCTCGGATGTATCAAACGATGAAGGTTATAACATCCCTGATGGGCACATGAGCGCGCTTGAAGATCTTCACCGTGAACTGTTAAACACAGTGACTGGAAAATGAGATGCTTATTCTTCTTTCCAACTGGTTTGATTCATTGAAAGAGCCAAAACGGTTTGTTGTGTTTACGATCCTGGTGTTTGGCTGGTACATTCCCTTCATGTTGGTTGTGTTCTTAGATTCTACCTTCTCAGGACTTTTAAGTCTCAAGGCTCTTCTTGTGGTGCTTGGCTTCTGCCAAGTAATCTTTTTCTTAGCATTTGCGATATCACGCGCCCTTAGAAAGTAACCTATGTTCTCATCTCTTATTAAGCCATTCACAACTGGACGTCGCTTTAGCTTAAAGTTTCTAGCGACAATACAACTCGCAATTCTTGTAGTGATCTGGATCGCCTTGCCAAACGCCGCCGGTATCCCATCACCTACGTCAATTTTCCAAGCATGGAACAAGCTCGCCCTCGAGCAAGGACTTCTGCTTGAACTGTTTCGGTCCGTTGTTGTAATTTGGGAGGCGCTGATCCTGTCAGCACTAATTTCCTTCGGCGTCGCGTACCTCACGACAGCGGACCTCTTTAAACCTGTGGGCACCTTCATCGCTTCGATGCGTTTTCTCGGCTTTGCAGGTCTCACGTTCCTCTTCACCTTATGGACGTCAAATGGCCAGAACTTGAAGTTGGCGTTGCTCACCTTCGGCATGACAGTCTTTCTAACCCGATCGACTGTCGACGAAGTAAAGGGGATTCCACTGGAGTCAATCGACTACGCTCGGTCCCTCGGGCTTCGTGGCTGGAGAATCACATATGAGATCGTAATTCGCGGCCGCCTTCACACCATGCTCGACCTGCTCCGCCAAAATGCTGCCATTGGTTGGACGTTGGTCGTCTTTGTAGAAGGGCTCGTGCGAAGCGATGGTGGTATCGGTGCCATGCTCTTGATTCAAGGCAAGTACTTCAACCTTAGTGCGGTGTTCGCCATTCAGCTGACCATCCTCGCATACGGCATCATTCAGGACATGATGTTGAATGCCATTCGGTTTGCTGTATGCCCATACACACGACTAAATCGGAGTGACTCGTGAGCCTCTGGCACCTCGGTAGAAGAATATAATTGGACCTTAACAAAGGAGAATCACATGCGCTACAGCATCGCAATGAAATGGATTGACGCTCTTCGGAGCGGCGAATACATGCAGACCAAAGGTGCACTTCGTGATATGAATGGTTTCTGCTGTCTCGGTGTCCTGTGCAACCTGCATGCGCAGGCGCACCCGGAAATCGCAGCAGAGCAACAAGAGTCGCACAAGTACCTTGGTGAGTCTATGTCGTTGCCATTAGACGTTATCAAGTGGGCCGGCATGCAGGACCTCAACGGTTATGGTTCATTTGACAAGTTTCCTGTTGACAGGAAGCCAACGTACGATGTCAGTGATAAGGTGGAGCAGCGTACTGCGGGCAGCATGACTGTCCTGAACGACGAAGCGAAGTGGGACTTCAAGAAAATCTCCACCTTTATCCGCAAGAACTACAGATATCTGTAAAGGACCTGTGATGACAATCAAACCACTGAGCCCACAAGAAGCCAAAGAAAACCTGGCAATTCCAGACTTCGTGATCGAGGCTGTTAATGACCTCATCAAAGAAAATTTCAATGGAAATGGGAGCTTTAACCTTCTCCAGAAAGATATCGAGGAACGAATTAGTTCCAAGACCCAAGCTACCATCGTCCCCAACTGGATTAGTAAAGTTCAACAAATCTACAAGTCAGAGGGATGGAACGTTGAGTACGATGCGCCTGGTTATTGCGAAACATACAAGGCGTACTTGCGCTTCTCACCAAAGAGGATTTAACATGGCACCAATCCCCTACAAGATGGAAGAACGTCTCCTCAGCATAGAGGGTTTGAACCTCTCGTATGGTGACAAGATCGTTCTTCGCGATATCAACGTTCACGTGGACAACGTGACTCGTGATGATGTGCATCAAGGCCAGTGCATTGCGTTACTTGGTCCATCGGGCATCGGCAAGACCCAGCTCTTCCGCTGCATCGCAGGCATGCAAGCGCCCACGAGTGGCAAGGTAATGCTTACTCCCGAGAAACGTCCAGTTGTGACGGGCGAGGTTGGCGTCGTGCAACAGTCCTATCCACTTCTAGCTCACCGTACAATAAGGGGTAACCTCGAGCTAGTCTGCGCTGATGTAAAACGGGTTATGGAGTTACTGCATCGCTTCGGTCTCGATGATCAGAGTGACAAGTACCCTGTCCAGTTGTCGGGTGGTCAGCGCCAGCGCGTCGCCATCATTCAGCAGATGCTGAGTTCACGGCACTTCTTGTTGATGGACGAACCGTTCTCAGGTCTTGATGTCATCGCAAAGGACAAGGTCTGCGCCCTTATCAATGAGGTGAACCTTGTGGACGAGCTAAACACCACAATTTTCACCACCCACGATCTTGAGTCGTCGATGATGATTGCTGACACCATCTGGATTTTGGGTCGTGAAGAAGGAAAGCCTGGCGCGACGATCGTTCGCCAGTATGACCTCATGGCGATGGGCATTGCTTGGCAACCAAACATCGAAAAGCACCCAAGTTTTATTCCGCTCTTGATGGAACTCCGTGAATTGTTCAAGACGCTATAAAGCTGTGTACATTCCTCCTTATATTTGATATAATCTTCTTATCGGATCACAAATTTAAGGAGTAAAAACATGGCTAAGAAAGACATGCCGGAAGGTATCAAGGAAGATTGGAGGACCATCTACCTCTGCGAAACCCGTGAACAGGCCCTTGCCGTCATCAACTATTCCTACAGCTGCCGTATCAGCACGTACCATGACGCAATGATCATCGGCGATCCTGATCATTGCATCCCTAAGCGCTTCTTTGGTTCGGTGGCAGTCTCGAAGGCTGACGCGATGCAGTATGTGATCTCGTTGATCGACAACGAATATATGATCTCGAAGGACGGCAAGCAACTGGCACTTCAACTGTATATCTGTGAACGTGTCGAAAAAGGCCGCTACGACCGCAAGACGCACAAAGCAAAGCCAGATCGCACGATTCGCATTTGCTGGATTGGATAAGAGATGAAGATCAAGAAAAATATCCACGCCGATACCAGCTCAAATTCTGGCAACAAAAACTGGTTGGTGTTTGATTACACCATCATCACTCGCTTCATGCTCCTTCGTATCGCCCTTGCGAAGGAGCTGTGGTATCAAACCTTGCAGAAGAACGATGCAAAGCTGTTCAAGGTGTTTAGCATCAACATTGAACAGGACAGGGATGACCCAAGCCTGAAGATTTACAGCCTCACGATCTTGGGATTCATGATTGAGGTCGGTTTGCCTTAACCTGCATTTTAAGGTGTCCTTTTGTATTGATGCAGGTTAAAATGTACCCACTAAACGATGATTGGAGTAACTAAAAGATGATGACGATTGAAGGGCAATTGGGGGCGGCGCGCGAATTAAAAGATGTCAGCAAGCTCGACATGGCTCTCCGCGCCCAGTATCACATGAAGTACCGCGGTACCTCCGTGGACACCACGTCGATGCAGTTCGACGAAGTCCGTCAGCTCGACCCGAAGTTCTACGTCTAAGGAGACGTCAAAATGGCAAAGCTCAAAGCACTTCCGAAAGCACTGATCGTGGCCGCCATTGTTGGCGGCGTAGGTTTCGCAGCCTATAAATTCATGCCGCACAAAACCAAGGAGGACGCTGAGATCGTGCAGAACGACCCAGCTGAACTCATCAAGGGCAAAGCTGAAGTTCAAAAACAGATCGACGAAGACCGTCAGCGCGACGACGCTCCAGTTCTCACTGCAGCAGAGCCTGAACACGCAGCGCCAACGGGTAAGCTGCCTGGCGCCGGCATCGCCTCGGGGCAAAAGACTGGTACCAACTGGCCGATGACCCAGGACATCGTCAAGGCATGCAACACGAG
>NZ_JAZQPV010000102.1:0-10086 GCF_045628685.1 Acinetobacter sp. | reverse complement strand
TGACGACGACGACGACGACGACGAATTTTCGTTCGAATTGTCCTCGGTTCAACTGAACCGAGGACCGGCGGTGCCATTTATGCCGCCACTTTTTCAGCTTGCGGCTGGACTTCTTCGATCGCAGTGGTCTGGGCGATCACCGTGTCGGCGGCCTCCTGCTCGGCCTTTTCAGCGGCCTCTGCTTCGGCGCGCTTGACCAGTTCGGCCGCGACTTTCTGGCGCAGGGTTTCGAACTTCAGGCGCTTCGCATCGCTGCGAGCGTTCACTTTCAGTTTGACTGCCTGCTCGACGAGTTTGGCGTGGTCGGTGACGGTGCCGTCGATCACGCCCTTGTTCCAGACCGGGCCGAAGCTGAAGCGCTTGCGTTCGGCAGTTGCCTTGGCGGTATCTGCCAGTTTCTGCTCGAAGCTTTTCAGGACACGTCCTTTGACGGTGACTTCGGTTGCGGTGGTAGCGACGGCGGCGTTTTTCATCGATTTGGTCATTTTAAAACTCCTTGAAAGTGATTTAAAGTTTTCCAACCTTGACTTTGTCTTGTTTGTCTGGTTGATGTAGTTATTATATCACAGGAGAACCGGATGTACACAACTTTATGCACACCGGTGAAGATTTTTAAGGTCTTCACCTGGTGTTGACGCAGATCAACGAACCTTCATGTTGACCCATGTTTCAATGGCCTGACGCAGGATAGGTTTGAAGTCATCTTTGACGAGGACAACTCGAGGATCAAATGAGAGATTGCCGCTGAAGGTAGTAGAGGCAGCTCCAGATCCGAGAAGAGAGTCGATAAGGTCAATGGTGGCGTACTCGAGGGCGTCATCGTAACGAACGCCCTCGATCAGCTTCGTTATCATCTTCTCTTGGTGAAGGCATTGGGCGTTGAGTGAGAGTACCTCATGTTGCAGCGCCTCGTAGTTCTCTTCTAGAACGTCGACTGTTTCCATATAGTCAGCAGCTAGTTCATCTATTTGGGTTACCAGGTCACTTAGTGTCTGCCCAGGTTTGGTATCGCCATTTTCTGAAATCACACCGTGTGATGCAGCTTCAAGAATGTCTTTTAACCGTGCCAGCTGTGCTTCATCTTCATTTAAGCGACTAACGATACGCATGACACTTCTCCTCATAGGATTTGTTGATAACTTATTTATTCATCAACAAATCCTATGGAAGCTTCTGTCCCCTCGGGACAGAAAGAGAGCAAATATTTAATTTCACTGGGGTCTACATCTTGAGGGTCCACTGCTGGAAACTTTTCAGTGAAGTCATAGTCTTCAAGTTGTCCTCGAAACCCTGAGCCTTCATACCAAATCTGCCCACGAACGTTTTTTGTGACAATCAAGTACTCGTTCATTTGCTCATTGAGATAGATTTGTCCTACCTCCACGCGCGGCGTCCTATTAGGATTCATTTAAACCTCTTCTCCTGCTTATGATTGTTACATTGGTTAAAGTACCAACGTTAATAATATTATACCACATGTAACAATCATTGAGGAGGTGTATCCTACAGTATGTAACTTATATTCAGGTAAGCCAAGTCGTAGATCCAATCTTATCGGCAGCGGCATATGGAAGTGGCGCACCAAAAGCATTAGAAGTTGAAGCACCTTTTGTGAAGGTAGATGCATCCCTAATAATGTCAAATGATAGGCTCGTTGTGCCAGTAAGGGCACCAGGTGTAAAGAAGTGGAACCTTACTTCAAGGTACATACGCGTGCTTGCCACTGCAACTCCTACTTCATACGTTGCATTTGATATAGACTGATTCGCAATAATTGCTGATGTGGTTGTAGATCCATTAAATCCAGTTCCTACTGGGGCGGCACTCATATTCAATGGAAATACATTGGAGAAAATCCTTACCTTATCAGCAGTAATTCGTAGAACCCCACGCGAATCAAACAGCGTTTTCAAATTAATATCATTCGCGCCAGAGCCGGCATGTGTTGCCGTAATTTGAATTACGGCGCCAGAATATAAGAAGGTATCAAGTTCTTTCGGTGTATTGAAACGAAGACGAAGAGTTAAATCTGCACCAGTTGCGTTATTTGCGTTTCCTGACCAAGAAACATGCCTCGTGGTCGTGACGTTACTTGCAAAGTTTGGATTTGCTCCATTTGCCCCATTTATACCTTTGATAGAATAACGGTTGGCAAGGGCAGCATTTAGCACGTTCATTGTTTCCGAGAATGCACGGATCATGGTCACAATGCCAAAGTGTCGTTTAGATCTACGCTCTAAGGACGGGTACATTACATCATTTACGGGTAAAGCCAGTAATTCTGCAGGCACTTGACGTCCATCATAAACAAAAGGCATAGGAGAAATATCTTCAATCATGCCAACAGGTAAATCTAAACGTGCCACTGCAAATCGGGCCGCCGCCAATAGCAGATCCCAGTCTTGAGAAGTTACATCAACGGTCAACTCAGAATTTGGATCAGTAATTGGAACTAGGACATTTGGGTCACGTGTCGTCATTCCTGAAAACTTTGTCTGGAATGAAGTGTCCAATGCTGAAAGATTTCGCAATGCTGGTGTAAGGGTACCTAGCGCCTCTGAACCACCATTCGCAGTTGGTCCAATAAGCTGATTTACAATTGCGAGAAGCGCATCATACTCTTCACGTCCAGCTGTAACCTCAACTGCAGGCCATACTTGACTCCAACCGCCTATAGTAGTTGAAGTGCCGCCATGGCGACCAAACCCGTCATAGATGTACATAATTCCAGAGCTTGTGCCATTTTTCTCCACCCAAATATCACCAATAGCTGCAGGTGATGGTGGAAGAGAATTTATTGGAGTTGCTTGAATCCCTCCAAGGGAACGCCACTTTACTCCACCTTCGGTTGCGGTGCATACTTTAAGAATATTATTTGTTGTATCGTACCACTGTTGGCCAACAGTAGGATAAAGAGGCTCCGCACCATCAGCAAAGTTCTCAAGTAAGCGCATCAGGTTTTCTTGCTGAATCTGGCCATAATTTGCTGCGCCTTTCCCAGTAAAACGGAGCGAGGCTTTATTTGAAACTACCGAACCGACGGGCACATTGACACCGGCGCTCTTGTTCGTGTTAAGAGCTGGATTTTTCCAAGTTAAGATATAAATTTTGATTCTCCCCTGCCGAGTATGGATGAGTGCCTGGCTGCTCGGCTTTCTTTAGTCAGGCACTCTATTTATGGGGATAGCAAAGTGAGAGGCCTTCATTGAAACCTCTCACTGATATCATCAGATCACCTGCCCCTGTTGCATCTGACTTGCTCGCAGAAGCGAAGGATCTTGAGTTCTGAATTCATGGCGAATTGCAGTAGGACGTTTCTCTGGTTCCGGTGAATCAAGGTGTTGGAGGATTGTGCGTACGATATCTGAACGAACTACATCACGCGTTTGGAACTGAATAACATTGATGTCCTTTGATTTTCCGCAAAGTTTTCTCGATATCCACTCTAGTCCATTTTCTGGAACGCCACGAAGGTCAGACTGAGAACCATCTCCATTCACCGCGAACTGAGAATACTCACCAATACGGGTCACGAACAGTTTCATTTGTTCAATAGTTGTATTCTGAGCTTCATCAAGAATGACATAGCAGTTATTGAACGTGCGACCGCGCATGTATGCGAGAGGGGCAAACTCTATTTTTCCAGTTTCTAGTAGCTTCTTCGCCATTGTTGGCCCAACGAGATCATTCAATGCATCAAGAAGAGGCAGCAGATAAGGTGAAATTTTCTCTTCAAATGTGCCTGGCAAAAAGCCTAGAGATTCACCAGCCTCAACGATAGGGCGAGTAATCACAACCTTAGATACATCATTAGAGAGAAGCTTTTCAACTGCAACAGCCATCGAGAGGAACGACTTACCTGAACCTGCAGGCCCGGCCCCAATCGTCAACTTAGCATTGGTTAAAGATTCAATATAATGTCGTTGTGATTCATTTTTTGGTGTCGGACGAAACTTGAGATGAATAGCGTTACTCCCCTGTGGGTTGATAGGCTGTGGATAGCGTTGCTTAGACATAGCGTGTTTTCCCATTAAATCCTCCTGGAACATGGGATGACAAAAAACGTGATGAAGTTTAACTTCATCACGAAACGGATCCAATCAGCGGAGCGCGTGAAGGTGCTATGAAGGACACAAAGTGTACCATCACTTTGGAGGTAGTTAGGCTCTTGATGGACTCTTGGACACAATCTTTGATTGTCATGCCCGAAGAGATTAAGGACGAGGGCTGATCAGCAGAGTGATCAAACGGTGTGTGAACGAAGACTTTCCTGTGTTGTTTCATTCCGTGCCCTTGAATTATACAAATCTATTTATATGGGCCGGTGAATCATGACTGTATCCCAGCTTGCTTAAATAATATCATCTCAACTCAACTAATAGGATGGCAATATGGAAGCGGGACAAGATGGAGAACGTTTTGCGGATGAGACAGAAACACCAATTCCGCCTAGGAACACTTGGGATGAGCTGACAACATCTCAGCTCATCGACCTTAAAGCACAGCTTCAAGATAAGCTGTGGGCATTTGGAAATAATCCAACTATTGCTAAGGTTCTTCAGTCTGGGGTACAGCACCTCGAGACGATGATTTCTTTAAGGACGCTTTCTTAGGACGTGAAACAGGACCTTGGGGAATGTCAAGATATTCGGTAACACGATCAACAAGACCATACTTCTTGCATTCCTTAGGAGTAAGCCAGCGGTCAGAAGGTGAAAACAGGATATCATTAATCTGTTTTTCTGTCATTGTGGAATGCCGAAGGAAATGATCAATAAACATCTGCTTCAATCGAAGGTGTTCATTTGTCATTGCCATGAGTTCGTGGAACTTTCCTTCCATTCCGCCCATCCATTGATGGGCCATAATTTCAGTGTTGTGTGTTAGAACGCGTGAACCTTTTTCACCTGCAGAAAGGATCAAAAGCCCCATTGATGCGATGACGCCTGTCCCGACAGTTTGCACGGGGAGACGTGAGGTCTCCATAATGTCAATGATCGCAAATCCATCATTCACGTTTCCACCAGGAGAATTGATAAGGAAGGTGATTGGGTTATTACTCTGTTGCAGCATATTTGCTTTGATGACAAATTCACATGCTTGAAAAGCTGTGGTTCCATCAATTCCGCCGAATAACATGAAGGTCCCAAGAGACTCAAGACTGATCATGTCATAAGGGATTCCTACTTCTTCAGTTGACGGCAGTGATTCGGCTCTACGCATTTCTTCTCCTATATGGTTCGTGCGTTCCCGCACGAATGTATTTAGGAGAGCCAGAAGTCAGTAAAATTCGTGAATTGGGGTTGGTGACAGGCCGACAAGAAGCAGGCCGAGGAGAGGAGGTTTACCAGTCTTGGTGAAGTGGTATTCGGCTTTTGCATAACCACTATCTTCTTGACGGATACGTTCACGGACATAGTATGGGTGAATGCCTTCTTTATACCCAATCGTCTGAATAGCCAGGTCATAAATTGAGAATGAAAGGTGGCGTCCCATTGTGCGTCCCATGATCAACCACAGGAAGAATTGAAACACGATAATATGGATCATTGGGAGATCACGTTCACCGAACAGCGTTGTAAGAAAGGTGAGATCGCCTGTGTGCCCAAAGATGTAATTTGCCATCCCATGGGCGCCAATGACAAATGAGATAAACCCAAAGACACAGAGGAAGGCCATGCCGCCGCAGAACTGGGTGATGATGAAGGTGAAAGGCCACATGAGGGTGCGTACAACACGGTAACGACATCCTGCTACTGCTGCAGCCCAACCGAAGAAGCCGAACAGCCCTCCCACAAGAAGGAGGACAATGGAAATCAAGGTGCCAATTGGATTTCCGGAATTATGATGGTGGTCGTCGTGAGTTTCCATTTGTATCTTTCATGAGAAGGTGAGCGGGCCAAAATAGCCGTCTCAGTCCATTTTCGTGCAGGAGGGCTGCACACCATTCACTCTCTGTGCTTCGTGGATTTTGAGCAAACTTCTCGACCTTCCACGTTCCTTCGTAACCGTACACTGTTACTATGTCGTCGATCTCGTACATCCCGTTCTTTCCCATGAAAGAAAACATTTCAACTTTAAAGCGCGAGATGACTTGGTCTGGAAAACGATACCCATTGATGATTTCACAGATAACGATCTTCTCGCCATCAAATCCTACGACTTCACCTGCTTCGAAGGCATCATCCGTAGTTGGGTAGGTACGAACGATGTGGCCAATTGAAAAGTTCACGCTCATTTCAGCAGCATCCTGGTAACGAAGACTGGTTGGAAGACACCGGCCTTGTCAGTCGGCTTGAATCCTGCGAACAGATGGTTGGTGCCATACAGTCGCAGAGCGTAGAATCGATCCATGAAAACTCCCAAGTGATATACGATGAAAACATTATACACCAACCTGAGAAGAAAGTACACTCTTATTTTGCGCCGCGGTAGTCGCTGTAGTATGAGAGAAATTTGTCGCGCGAGAAAAGGTCATTACCGATGTCACGCTTAACATCGATGATCTGATCGAGGCGGATGAGGACCTGCTCCTGCGCGTCGGTGTCCTGCGCTACAATGAGAAGACCTTTGGAAAGATCTCCACGTTTATGTAGCTTGTAGTTCTTGACATTGACGTCAGCAGGCCCCGATGGGGAACGCCAAGTAACGGTGTCGTTTGGCTGAGGAAGCTGCCATTTACGCTTTAGTGGACCGAGGGAACGGAAGATTTTTGGACCGGCCATGTACTCAACGGACTTGCCATTGATCTTGGCGATATCGAAGAAATACACTGCGTCGGAAGGCACTGACGGGGTGTGTTCGACGTAGACCGCTGGACCGCGGTCCCTGTAGTTGGTGTACGAAAGAACATTGAAGGAAACTCCATCCTTCGTTTCAATCTTGTCACCCTTAATTGGTATCACTAGCATTATTCCACCATTGAATGTTTCACTTATTTATGCGTTAGTGAAACTTGGTGGAACAGGTCAATCTAACTTTGCGTTTCCTGAGGCATATTAGCGTGCACTTTGAAGGTCATGTTAATAGTCCCATCACTTGTTGGGATTAATTGGACATCACCATCGATTAGACCAGCATTTGCAAGCTTGACAATTCCGCTCATTGTCACATCTTCAACAGTTACAGTGGCTTCGTTATCATCATTGAAGTAAAGGATATCATAACCCCAATGATCACCAGCATCACGGACACCAGAGGACCGTGATTCGCGCTCAGCAACAGAGATGCCACACTTACGAAAGACCTTGAGGATTAGGACTGAAACATTTTTCTCAAGCTCATATGTCTTTGAAGACTCATCATCATCATCATCATCATCAGTCATCAGCTCCTCATTCTCAGACAAGTGCAAAAGCGATTGAAGTAATTTCATAGTTTCTAATCATTCCCTTCATCATTAAAATCATCAAGATCGTTATCGTTCATCAGCTCCTCTTCCTCGAGCTCGCGAATGTAATTCTTGAAAGTAACACGACGTTTCCGGTCCAGGATGTCTTTGCCCTCGTTTGTTTTCTTACGACGTGGACCCCGTGTATCGATGTGTTCACCCATTTTGCTGCGTTTCCTTTGGAAGATAAATCCGTGCCAGCGGTTGATTGCGCGTGACACGATAAAGACCAATCATATCAATCGTTAGTTCACCTAAATACTCCATCCTCATCGTTGACGTATTTACCAACGCAAATCTTTTTCCCCTCAAGTAATCTGTGTAGGCCTGCTGTTTCCAGCGTGCCACTACTTTAGTGAGGGTAGAGGTACGATTATTTACAGCGATCTTTACGTCAGACAGCATAAATTTGCGCAAGTGATCCTGAAAACCCTTCTGCTTCCAATTTCCAATGCGTGAGCTCTGACCTTCTTGAAAGACATCCCCATTGGCATGGACCGTAAGCTTGATGGAACCGTGTATCGGCCCGGCGTACTGCTTCGCTTCCTTGTTGAGATCAATCGTCTCCCAAGCCTTTAACGTTGTTGTGAGAATATTGCCAGGGTCCCAACCCGTCAGACATGAACCTGTGATCTTCCAGTACGTCTCATTGAACTCGTCAAGGTCCTTACGTAGTAGGTCAACTGCAGGGTCTGAGTCCTTTGTGATCTTAAAGTCCTTGATGGCGTGGTTCGTTTTATCGTACGAGCCACCCTTCATCTCTGCAAATCCCTTCCCATCTACAAGAAGATCAATGCATGAATTTTTACCACCAAGATCGATGTTGTCAAAAAGAAACCAGGCGACAAGCTCACCAGGACCTACTCCGTCTGGGCGAAGGTCGCTAATGGCTTTGGCTTCTGAGGGGTACCTGACGACGAACTTATTAAAGTTGTCAAGAAACGTTGCTGGCTCCGCTTTCTTAAAGAAGGGCTTCAGTGTCTTTACTGAAAGCCCGACAGTTCCAGCAAGTTCTTCTCGACCAATTTTCTTAACAGTTGAATTTTGTGGATTAAATCCGATTGACATACGAGATCATGATCTCGCGCGGTTCGCTTGTTACGTGCTCTTTTGGTTATTACGAGGCCTTACTCTTCAGGTAATTCCCAAAGTGTATGCTTTATTTTAACAAGTCTATTGGCGATAATCTGCGAAACGGTGATCCAGTCGCCATTTGCCAGGCCGCAGCCGATGAGCGGGTAGTGGACGTCAAGGTCTTTATTGAGCGCGAAGTTGCCGACACTATGGAATCCCATCTCAAGGGACTCATATGACGTGTAAACCTGTCGCTTGTCACGACCATAGAACTGCTGGCCCACGATGCTAGCAACCCAGAGCTCGGGCCCAACCTCAGTGTAGATCACCTTGCCCATGTACTGGAAGCCATTGTCGGGCTGATTTGGTTTTACGATGGCTGAGTAGTCTTTCCAGACCTTTGGCCATTTATTGCGAATTGAGAGAGCAATACCACCGTCCATTACACCCTGGGCATTCACCTGATGGATGATGATGCCCTGCTTTACTTCTTCGAGAATATTTCCAATTTTATGATGTGTTGAGTGCATAATATCTCTGTCGTAATTTAAGTGCTTCAATTGCGTCCTTATGCAACTTAGCTTGAAGGTCAGCACGTTTCTTTGAAAGGCGAATTTTTTCAACCATTCTGCTCAAGTCATCAAGCTGATACACTTTTAGATATGAGTCAGCAATTTCATTTGCTGTCACCTTGGTTACCGTAATACGATGTGATGGCTGAAGAGCTGCAAGTTGCTTAGCTATTGCACGATTGAAAAGTGATTTCCCATCACAAATAGAGAATGACACATTAATCACCTTTTCTTCTGTTTCAATTGGGGTGACGAAGAAACAAATGCCACCCGCTGGTGTTGCTTCAATGCAATGTCGTTGATAGCAAAATTGAACAGGTCGCATGAAACGAAAGAAAGTTTTCACTTTAATTGCTTCAACGTTTGATTTTTCATGCGATACGTCCTCCTTCTTTGGGGGACACACACAACGACATTGACTACATTTGGTGCACATCATTTCGCTTGTGTCGTGTCCCATTTATTTCTCCTTAGACTTTTTCGCGGCCGAACGTTATCTCGTCGTACCCATCTATATTTACGTGCTGGGCATCTGCGTAGATGGCAGGGTAACGACTTGCCAGCTTGCCGAACAAGTCATTGAAGCCGAGGCGAATTTCCTCTTCAGCGTGGCGGCTGGTTCTCTGCGTGAGCAGGAAGCGAAGTGCACGGTGGTTGTACGAGGCGGTGATGTTGTTAGCCACACCATTGCCGACGATGCGGCGGAAGGCACTTGTCAGGATTTTCTTTTTGGTGAAGTCAGCTTGGGTCTTCATGTCATTCAAACCAGCAGCCTCAACCATCTTTGCGAGGGTTGCTTCCTGGTTCTCAACTGCCTCGATGAACAGGGCCTTGAGAGTCGGGTCTTCCTCGATGCAGGTTGGCAGCCAGAACGACAGCTCGCCGAGGCGCACGTAACGCCCCGACGTCTGCGAGTACGAAGCTCCAGCACGGTGACGTACGAGCTCGTGAGTGAACACGCGGGAGACATTGATGAAGGCGATGTTGACGACTGCGTGCTCGAGAACGCTGCCGTGACCAGTAGCGACTAGACCATCTTGAATGTACTGG
>NZ_JAZQPV010000101.1:0-17765 GCF_045628685.1 Acinetobacter sp. | reverse complement strand
GTGTATCGCTTGAACTGAGGATCAGAAAGCCTGTTTGAATCGATGTATTTCATCCGCAGATGATGCACGAATGCCAAAAAAACTGGAGTACAAATATCAACCAAAAAGAAGATTATTTTTTGATTTATGAAAGAGATCTAGGGCGTGTCCTCATTTGGCTTTGCACCAAATAAACAAGCAAGCCAAGAACAACATGGATTTATAATTACGAGCTAACTTTTCAAAACGAGTGGCAATACCACGAAAGTGCTTTAATCTGGCAAAGGCATTTTCAACAAGATGCCTTAAGCGATAAAGATAGTAATCAAAATCTATGTTTGGCTTTCTACTGTTTGATTTTCTTGGAATAATAGGAACCATATTATGATTTCGAGCCATTTGACGAATATGCTCTGAATCATAACCTTTATCTGCAATGAGATAGTCGGCTTCCCCCACCAATTCAATCAAACCACTTGCAACTTGACTGTCGTGGACTTCACCCCCAGTGATTTTAAAATTAATCGGATGTCCATGCGCATCGACGGCAAGGTGAATCTTTGTAGTCGCTCCACCTCTTGATCTTCCAATTGCTCTATCTTCACCATGCCGAGCTCCACTTGCATGCTGATGCGCGCGAATGTAGCTTCCGTCAATGAATACCCATTCTTTATCCAATATGCCTCGTAGTTTAAAAAAAAATTCTCCCATAGCCCTTTACTCGCCCAACGATTGAAACGGTTGTAGGCTGTTTGCCATGGACAAAGATCCTCAGGAATATCACGCCAAGGCGCCCCTGTTCGAAGTTTCCACAAAATGGCTTCCATGATATTTTTGCTATTACGTGAGCGGTAGCAGCCATAAAATTGCATGGTATTTTGGATTTGTGCCCAAATTTCATCAGTAATGACTCTGCGTGACATGTTGGAAAACTTAATTTTAGAAGGGAGATATAAGATATTTTAATTGAATAGATGAGAAGAATGAAATATGTACATCAAATGAGGACACACCCTAAATTTTTTCATGATAAAAATTTGTAACATCAAAATGTTAGGAGTAGTTCTTTTATATAGATTATATTCCGACCCCAATCAATTTGAATTCTGATAACTCTACTTTCAGGCGAGCTTTCCATGAACTGAATGGATCTAATTAAATTCAGATTGATTTAAGAGACGACTCATGTTGAATTAAATAAAATTAATTCTACTGCAGGTTCTGAGGCTTTATTTAAAAAGTGATACTGTTTAAGCCAGTATTAACAGGATGATAAAAAAGATAGGGAATGAAGTGTAAGATCACTTGAGACCAGATGATATATCTTCACAGTTTCTCCTTATTTAGGACGAAAAATATTTTTTCTGTTAAATGTTATTGTATTTTGACTTTTAGTCACTGAATATCAATATTAATGAGCGGCCCTAGAATTAATGCTTAAGGCCTAGCAACATCACTTTTTTAAACTGCGATCAAGTCATATGCTGTCGAAATTTTTTATTCAACGACCTATTTTTGCCGGTGTACTGGCCATCATTGTGATGGTTTTTGGACTTTTTGCAGTGTTGAATTTACCTGTAGAGCGCTATCCGGATATTGCACCACCACGTATTACCGTGAGTGCAACTTATAGTGGGGCATCAGCAGAAACAGTTGAAGAAAGTGTGACCCAGGTTTTAGAACAGCAGATCAAAGGCATTGATCATTTACTGTATTTTAGTTCAAGTAGTGATTCATCAGGTCGTAGCCGGATCAGCATTAGTTTTGAAAATGGGACAGACCCCGATACCGCACAAGTTCAAGTACAAAATTCAATCAATAGCGTGGTAAGCCGATTACCTGAAGATGTTCAGCGTCAGGGGGTGAATGTATTTAAGTCGCTTGGCGATACCCACATGGTGATTGGCTTGTATGATTCCTCCGGTAAAAGTGACAATATTGCCCTGTCAGATTATATGTTGACGCATTTGGAAGAAGAACTGGCGCGAATTGAAGGGGTTGGTGAAGTTGATGTTTTTGGTTCACAATATGCGATGCGAATTTGGCTGAACCCTTCAAAATTAAAACAATATAATTTAATGCCCAGTGATATTCGGGCAGCAATTGAAGCACAAAATACCCAAGTGGCGGCTGGGGCAGTGGGTGACTTGCCGACGCTCAAAGATCAATACTTAAATGCCAAAGTGACTTCAGGCTCACGTTTAAAAACCGTGCCTGAATTTGAAAATATTATTGTTAAATCTGACCGCGATGGCAGTTTTATTTATCTAAAAGATGTCGCTCGTATTGAGCTGGGCGCTGAAAACTATCAGTCATTCAATACTATTAATGGTTTTGAATCTGCGGGGATGGGCATTTCCCTGGCATCCGGTGCCAATGCTTTAGCCACTTCAGCCTTAATTAAAGCTGAAGTTGATCGTCTTTCGACACAATTGCCTGAAGGCTATAAGTTGGTTTATCCACGTGACAACACACCCTTTGTACAAGAGTCAATTAAGGAAGTAGTAAAAACACTATTTGAAGCCGTGCTGCTGGTAATTGTGGTGATGTTTATCTTCCTGCAAAATTGGCGGGCGACGCTTATTCCTGCCATTACCGTGCCTGTAGTGATTTTAGGCACAATGGCGGTACTGTATGTGCTAGGCATGAGCATAAATACCTTAACCTTATTTGCCTTGGTACTGGCGATTGGACTTCTGGTCGATGATGCCATTGTGGTGGTTGAAAATGTCGAACGCCTGATGCATGAAAAGCAATTAACGGCGAAACAAGCATCGATAGAGTCCATGCAAGAAATAAGTGGTGCATTGATCGGGATTACCCTGGTGCTCACCGCAGTATTTATTCCCATGGCATTTTTTGGTGGCTCGACCGGGGTGATTTACCGCCAATTTTCCATTACCTTGGTTGCAGCCATGGCTTTATCTCTGGCAGTTGCGCTAATTTTAACCCCGGCTTTGTGTGCACTGATTTTAAAGCCTAATCCAAAACCAGCCAAATGGGCGCTGTGGTTTAATCAAAAGTTGGATAGTCTAAAACATCGTTATCTTAAATTATCGAATCTCACCATTCAGCATAAAGTCATTTGCTTAGTCATTTTTGCAGCACTTATCAGTGTTTTTGCATTGTTCTATCGCGCCTTGCCGACCAGTTTTATTCCCAGTGAAGATCAGGGTATTTTAAGCGTACAGTTTAAATTAGTCGATGGTGCGCCAATGTCGAAAAGCCGTGAAATAGGCGAACAGATTCGACAGTATTTTCTGGAACATGAAAAAGACAACGTAAATCTGGTGATGATTCGCTATGGGCGTAATTTTTCCGGCACGGGACAAAATCTGGGGCAGGGTTTTATTGCCTTAAACCACTGGGATGAGCGTTCAGGAGATCAGAATTCAGCGCAGGCCATTCGTGAGCGTGCTTTAAAACATTTCAAAAAGAATCCCAATGCACAAATTAATGTCAGTATGCCTTCTTCGGTCAGTGGTTTAGGTCAAACTGACGGACTGGATTTTTGGATTCGCGATGTGAATGGTCAGGGACGTCAATTTCTGGACACTCAATTTAAGCAGCTGCAGGAACAGGCAAAACAGTATTCCACTTTTGAAAATCTGGATAAGCGTTCTAATCCGGATAAAGCCGAACTGAAAGTGAATGTCGATCAAAAACTGGCTATGGCCAATGGCCTATCACCATCTGCTATTAACAGTACCTTGTCCAGCGCTTGGGGCGGCAGCTATATCAATGACTTTATTGACCGTGGCCGTATTAAACGCGTAGTCATGCAGGGTGATGCCGAATTCCGTTCAAAGCCCGAAGATTTGCAATACTGGTATGTACGTAATGATTTGAATCAGATGGTGTCATTTAGCAATTTTGCCAATGTGAGCTGGAGCGGTGGCCCGGAAGTGGTGAATCGCTATATGGGGTATACCGCGCTGCAAATGGAAGCCGATACTGCAAAAAATGTGAGTTCTGGTCTCGCCATGCAAGATGTTGCCCAACTGATTGGACAGCAGTCGGGTATCGATGTGGCATGGAGCGGTTTATCTTATGAAGAAAAACAGTCCAGTAATCAGGCGATGTTACTTTACTTGATCTCGATTGGCTTTATTTTCCTGTGCCTGGCTGCACTTTATGAAAGCTGGTCGATTCCTACCGCGGTGATGAGTGCCATTCCTTTAGGGATTGGCGGTAATATCCTGTTTAGCTATTTTATCGGTTTCCCTAACGACATTTATTTCCAGATTGCTCTACTCACCACGATTGGTTTGTCATGTAAAAATGCCATCTTAATTGTAGAGTTTGCATCACTGGCCCAAGATCAGGGACGAAGTGTGATTGAAGCTGCCTTGGAAGGTGCAAGTCTGCGTTTACGTCCTATTCTCATGACTTCACTTGCCTTTGGTGCAGGGGTGATACCCCTAGTCTTTGCCTTTGGTGCAGGGGCTGCCAGTCGTCAAGAAATTGGGGTGAGTGTTTTAGGTGGAGTGATTTTTGCAACACTCTTGGTGCTGATTTTTATTCCGTTTATGTATGTATTGATCCGAACCTTGTTTAAAGGTAAAGTCCAACAGGAATCTTAAGCAATACTAATCACTTAATAGGTATTATCCTGATGAGGCTTATGGAGGCGCTACATTAAATAAGCCATGCAGCAAGAGTCGGATGGTAAAAAAATATATGGGTAAGTAATAATGTTCTGGCGATGAATCCTGACGGGTGCAGATTGTTTGACTGCTTTATTAATCATATCGATACACAGCAATAAGACAAGATATGATGTAATCTCAAGCATTTAGATAATGCTTTCCTTGGAATTAAGGCTTATGCCAGAGCAACAACAAAAAAGACTCAGCCAGCAAGAAGTGGTACGTCTAGAGCGAGATTTGGCCAAGTTTGCCAATATGATGGACTCAGTGGTACGGATTCCGTTTACCAAGCAAGGAGTTGGGGCAGATGCTGCTTTAAGCACGATTCCCGTTGCTGGAGATGTCGCAGGTTTTGTATTGACCTGCTATGCCATTTATAAAGCCAAGCAGATAGGGGTACCACAAAGCAAGCTTAATCCAGTCATGAAACTGGCCATGGTGGATGCTGTGGTCGGTTTTATTCCTGTCGTTGGAACGGTTTTTGATGTTTTTATCCGTCCAAGTCGTAAAGCTTTAGCGGTTGTGCATGAGCATATTCGCGAGGAATATCAGATTCGCAGTGATTCGCATGTGGTTCATCCGTTCTTGCATGAAAGTCTGGAAAATAAGCAACAAAGCTCAGCCTTTTGGCGCAATCCTGTGGTGGCTTGGTTGTGGTTGCATATTCCGGATCTTTTGGGCGCAATCGTATTGGTGTTGATGCTGATTGCGATGTGGTTTGGTTTGAGTGGGTTATGGCAATGGTTTCAAGGATTAAATACTTTTTGATTTTTTAGTGGATAAAATCTATAGATTATTGCTGCTAATTTACCCACGATCAATTTTGACGCGACATATGATTTTTATCGCAGGCTGGATTTTCAATGTACCTATTAATCCAGTCAATGGAGAATTCTAAATCGGGACAGTTTGAGTCTAGAGTTTTTTCATCATCCCAAGCTAGAGCCTGAAACTTCTTGGCATAATGCGTATATTCGTGTTCAGGATTTAACTGTATTTTATCGTGCTTGGCAGGGTTTAAATGGGGCTACATTTGCACCAGAGAGAATTACTGCTATAAAACACGTAACAGAAATATAGATGTGCTGTGTTATGGATATTAACGGCAGTTTATTGCATTGTATTCAAAGGCATTAAAAAAGCCTCCATCTGGAGGCTTTTTTAATTTCAATTTAATTAAAATATATTTTTAATCAAATAATATTATGGGCAGTTTAACTGATGTAGTGCAGCTACACGTTGTTCAATCGTTGGGTGGGTCTGGAATAAAGCGGCCAGACTAAAACCTTGTTCTTTACCTTCCGCAATTGCAAATGCTTTCATTTCTTTAGGCATTTGATCAGGCAATTCTGATTCTGCCTGTAAACGTAACAATGCTGAAATCATGGCTTGTTTACCGGCTAAACGTGCGCCCGCTTCATCGGCACGGTATTCACGGTGACGTGAGAACCACATCACGATAGAAGACGCCAAAATACCAAACACGATATCCAGTACGATGGTAATCCCGAAGTAAGCCAGTCCCGGTGCTTCGCCATCTTCACGACCAAACACATTACGGTCAATAAAGTCACCGACCACGCGTGCAAAGAACATGACAAAGGCATTGACGACACCCTGAATCAGGGCAAGAGTCACCATGTCGCCATTGGCAACGTGACCAATTTCATGCGCAAGTACCGCACGAAGTTCGTCTTTGTTCATTCGTTCGAGTAAACCCGTTGAAACGGCTACTAAAGCGTCGTTTTTGTTCCAACCTGTTGCAAAAGCATTGGACTGATAAGAAGGGAAGATCCCCACTTCTGGCATGTTAATACCAGCACGTTGCGACAATTGCGCAATTTCTTGTAATAACCATGCTTCTGCTTGATTACGAGGCGCATTGGGATCAATAAGCTCGGTTCCAGTGGTTTTTTTCGCCATCCATTTCGACATGAACAGGGAGATGATAGAACCAACCATACCAAAGACAAAACAGATGACCAATAGGTTGCCTAGATTTAAGCCACCCGCGCCATGGTAACTACCGACACCGAAGAGTGACAAAATAATGCCAGCTACAACCAGTACCGCGAGGTTGGTAAGCAAGAACAAACCAATCCGCATCATTGAGAGAATCCTCTTATAATAAAAAATAATCTGATTTATGAATCAAAAATCATCATAGTAAATATGAGGTGTAAGTCTTAAAAATTCAAGGAGAAAAATAAGTAATTCTGGGGAGATCAGGCAGATTTCAAACAATGAACACGATTAGTCGGTAATTGAAATTTTCGCAGAAGCCGTGGCATGTGCGGTGGCATAAGAGCCTATGGGCGCATCGGTAAAGCTACCATCAGCTGCCATGATAATTTGGCGTTGTGCACTATAATGAGGCGTAGCGTTTGAAGATGTCTCATTAGGACTGGATTGTGCGATAATTCTTGCATTTTCAGGAGTAGAGTTATTGCCTGAAATTGAACTGTTGGCAATTCCATTTGAGTATAAATTACTATAACGACTGCTCACTCGTCTTACATAATCCTGGGTTTCTTTAAACGGGGGGATACCACCATATTTTGCAACGTTCCCTTCACCAGCATTATAGCTGGCCAAAACCAGTGAAGTATTTCCGTTGAAGCGTTTCATTAGCCAAGATAAATATTTTGCCCCCGCCATAATATTTTGGTGCGGGTCATATGCATTTGAAACATTAAAGCGTCGCGCCGTTGCAGGCATCAGTTGCATCAGCCCTTGTGCACCAACAGGGGAACGCGCATTCACATTAAAGCCGGATTCAGTATGCATAACCGCTTTAATCAAGCCTTCAGAAATCCCGTGTTGTGCCGCTGCCTGTTTAATAATAGGATCAAAGGCATTTTTGTTACGGCTATAGCTGGGCAATACCGAAGCTTCAGACGAACCCCAGTTGCTATAACTATGCATGTTACTGTCAGGATAATAGGTCTTTTTTTCCACTTTTAGATGGCTGTAACGGCTCTGTTTATTGGTGAGCAAAGTTGTACCATTAGATTCTTTTAACTGATAAATGGTTTGGCCGGCATAACTGGTCGCTGCAACAGAACTTACTGTCACATACCCCAAAAAATAAAGTCCAAGAGTTACAATATTATTTTTCATTTTGTTATATAGAAAAAAATCTGCTCCAAACAGTTCAACAGGAGTTTAACAAAAAAAAACAGAATAAAAAGCATTGCGTATTTTATTTCTCTACAAGTTTGTAAAAAGCAAGGGCTGATTGTAGAGAGAGTAATCAAAAAAAATATTTAATTTATTTTAATCAGGATAACTTGACACTATTAAGGTATTGATTTTTATTGATATTTAAATTGATCAAAAAATGATCAATTTAAATAGAAGCCTTAAATAATAGGTCAGAGACCTTGTCAAGCCTTTTGAAATCCACAAAGTTATCCACAGGTTTTGTGGACAACTGTGGAAAAGTACAATTGGTAAGCATTGTGAATAAAATTTGAACTGTACCGTCTAAAATAACACACAGATGATTACGTGAAAATGACAACAATAATCAATTTTCATAAATTACATTCTTTTGGTGCGATGAGAGACTAGATCGGATAAAATTGCGCGGTATTTTTATTTATGGGTAAATCTCGTCTATGTACTCGCCAGTTGAGTCCGAACAAGGATTTAATTTCAAACCAGAACTGCCTACAAGTTCGGCATATTACCGTTTGTTGAAAAAGATTCGCCGCCAAGTCGGTCATGCCATTCGTGATTTTAAAATGCTCGAAGAAGGTGACAAGGTGATGGTATGTATTTCTGGTGGTAAAGACAGTTATACCTTGCTCGACATCATGTTGCAGTTTAAACGCATTGCACCCATAAATTTCGATGTCGTTGCGGTGAATCTTGACCAAAAGCAGCCGGGTTTTCCTGAAGATGTCTTGCCACGTTATTTGGAAGAAAATAACATTCCATATTACATTCTGGAAAAAGACACCTACAGTATTACCAAAAAATTAACTCCTGAAGGCAAAACGTATTGTGCAGTGTGTTCGCGTTTACGTCGTGGTTCCTTATATGGTTTCGCTCAAGAAATTGGCGCGACTAAAGTGGCCTTAGGTCATCACCGTGATGACATTATGGCGACTTTCTTCCTGAACTTGTTTCATGGAGGCAGCTTAAAAGCCATGCCGCCTAAACTCTTGTCATCTGACAAGAAGAATATCCTGATTCGTCCACTGGCTTATGTGGAAGAAAAAGACATTATCAAGTATGCAGAAATGCGCCAGTTCCCGATAATTCCCTGTAACTTGTGTGGTTCACAGGAAAATCTGCAGCGTGCGATGATCAACAATATGCTGCGTGAATGGGATGCTCAATATCCGAAGCGTTTACATAGTATTTTTGGTGCTATGCAAAACGTGTCGCCGTCACAATTAGCCGATCGTGAGCTGTTTGACTTTGAAGCTTTAGATGAAGAACGTGAAATTGATTTTACCGGTAGCTGTTCTACAGAAGATGAAGCGCAAAGCAAACGTATCAATATGGTGAATTTAGGCTTTGCTGCAGAATAATGGTTAAGCTAGGCACTGGTTCTCGAATTGGTGTCTATTTTATATATTTGATTTAGTTAAGTAATGTATTAAAAATATAAAAATTGAACGTATCGTGCAAAAAACTTTAAGCAGAAAACAATTTTACATGCTATAACAAGCGTCAAGCATAAATAGCTTCACAAAGATGTTGTCTGGATAGGCGACACAAATGAACGAATAAATTGAGGAAAGATCATGCCTACCTTTTTAACTGATGATTGGTTTTCAACTGTAGAAACCTTAACTGCTCAAGCGGGTGATTTAAACTTGGCACCTGCGCTTGCAAATTTGGCAATCAACTTAGTCGTTACAGATTCACAAGGCAATACAGAATTGTCTTTGGATGGTGGTGCAATTAAAAAAGGTCTCTCTCCAAATGCCAAAACTACTTTGAATATGGATGGTGAAACCCTTCGTAAAGTGTTTCTGGAATTTGATATGGCAGCTGCAATGCAGGCATTCATGACCGGTAAAATTAAAGTTCAAGGCGATATGTCGCAATTGATGGCTTTACAAACTGCCAAGCCAAGCCAAGAACAAAAAGATTTGTTTAAGAAAGTACTTGAGCAGACCACTTAAGAATTTTTAAACAAAAAAAGCTTACCCTGGGGTAAGCTTTTTTTGTATCTAGAAAATATTAAATATTCACTAACTGTGTGGTCTTAATATGTTCTAAATAAGAGCGTATACGCGTTACATACTGTACCGCTTGACGGTAACGGCCATTGCTGGCTTTGTTGCGATCTAAATAGCTATACATATTTACCCAGTTATTTGGATTTTTACCTTGTGACTGAATTTGTTTCTGAATCTGATTCACCGCACCAGGTCCCATGTTATAGGCTACCAGCGCATACCAGTTACGATCAGGATAAGGAACGTCCGAGTAACGACTTAACATCTGGTCGTAATATTTCGCGCCGCCTTCAATACTTTGTGCCGGGTCAGTTCGGTTGCTTACGCCCATGGCTTTTGCGGTACTGTTGGTCAGCATCATCAAACCGCGAACACCGGTAGGCGAAACTGAATCCGGTTTTAGGTACGATTCCTGATAACCTATTGCTGCCAAGAGATGCCAGTCTAAATCATATTTAGCCGCGGTATTTTTAAAGCTGGCTTTATAGATGGGTATGCGCTGATTTAAATCACGCTGAATGCTACCCCAAGATTCTTCTTTAACTGCATTCTGATTATAGAATGAAGCCAATTGACGAATCGAACCTGACTGTTTACCCCGACAGACAAAACTACTTGCAGTTTGTGTGAGTGGATCATCGGCGTGTTTAAATACCCAATTCAGGTTTGTATTTAGGCCATTTTTTTGCAAGCTGCCGATATCACCACAGGTTGCTGAAAAAGAAGTCAGACGATTTTGTTCAATTGAACTGACAGCTGCCGTGGTCATGGCAAAGTTGGCTTTACCTTGCGATATCCATTTTAGAGCTGTAGCGTTATCAGGCACAGTCTTAAATACCAGTTTGACGTTTAAGCTGTTGGCATAGTTACGCGCGAGGTCATAACCAAAACCATGTAAGTGAGAACTATCTTTAAATACGGTGGTTGAATTTTCAACTGAAACGACGGTAAGTTGCTTGCCGTTAACGACAGAATCGTACTGGTGCGATTTACTTGCATTGATACTATGAAAAGGAATTAATAAGGTACTGAACGCAAGAATTCTTAATGAGAGAGAAGATTTTAAAGAGTTAAGGCAAAGCCTCACCCCAGAAGTCGAACTACTGTGCATGTTGTCTCCGCTACAAGTAATTTATGCCCTAAAAAGTAAAGGCGCCTATGCCTCAAGCTTTTTCAAGTTTGATAAATTCAATAAGGGTTGGGCAGTCATGACGTCATTCAAAATGACATAAGATTAAAAGGAGAATAATGTAGAATTTCTACATAGATTAAAAAATAGACGATTCAAAAACATGGGCGCATAATAAGGGTGAAAAATAAACTTGTCAAATTTTGTACGAAAATTTTTAGAAATATGTAACATAAAGAATTAATTTAATTGAAGAAATAATTTTATAAACTTTAGTTATGGGTAAATAGCGGATAAAATAGACCCTTCTTGTAAATAAATTGTAATCCCGATATCAAAAATACTATGAAATCTAACTTAATTACACGTTCTGGACATGACAAACTGGTCGCGGAATTACAACATTTGTGGCATAAGGAACGACCAGAAATTACCCAAAAAGTGAACTGGGCGGCAAGTCTCGGCGACCGTTCGGAAAATGCTGATTACCAATATAATAAACAAATTTTACGTAAAATTGACCGTCGTGTTCGTTATCTGGGCAAACGTTTAGAAGAGCTCAAAATTATTGATTTTTCACCTGAGCAAGAGGGCAAGGTGTATTTCGGTGCCTGGGTAAATATTGAGAATGATGAAGGTGAACAAAAAACCTTACGTATTGTGGGCGTAGATGAAATTTATGATCACCATCCACAGCATATTTCCATTGATTCACCTATGGCACGTGCTTTGCTTGGGAAACAGGTCGATGATGAAGTCGAGGTGCTGACCCCATCAGGAAAAAAGCATTGGTATATCAATCAAATTCGTTATGAAAAGCCTGCAAATTCAGCAAATTAATATATTTTGATTTTATTTTAATCACTTGGTGGGGAAAAAGCATAAAAGTGTTTGCCAAGATGAGTTTTTATTTATATCATAGCCGCCATTGGAAGCGTGGCAGAGCGGTTTAATGCACCGGTCTTGAAAACCGACGAGGGTGTGAGTCCTCCGTGAGTTCGAATCTCACCGCTTCCGCCAAATTTAAAAACCCCAATCATTGATTGGGGTTTTTTATTGCCTAAAATTTTTATTCATAAAAAACTAAAATATAAAGGTAATACCCCCGTTTTTAATTGAGTTAATAGGTAGAAAATCCAAAGCCCTTATCATTGTTTAAAATTGGGTGGCCTACCATCAACTGACATATGAGGTCGTTCATGATTATAAAAGTGCTGCCATAAGGTTGTACAGTCTTGAACCTCACTAAGCTCTCGAAATAAATATTGGTTTAGGCATTCGTATCGAACTGTGCGATTAAATCGTTCAATATAGGCATTTTGTTGAGGGTTACCTGGCTGAGTGAAGATATGCTCAATATCATGTTGATCACACCATTCTTTCATTAAATCGCTTATATATTCAGGCCCATTGTCGGATCGAATATGTTTAGGTTTGCCTCGCCATTCAATTAATTGGTTAAGCCCCCGCAGGACACGTTCAGCCGGTAATGAGAAATCAACAAGGATATCTAACGATTCTCGATTGTAATCATCAATGACGTTATGCACACGGTAGCTACGCCCATCACTGAGTTGATCATGCATAAAATCCATTGACCACGACTCATTCTTAGCTGTTGGTACTGCAAGGGTTTCTGGTTGTTCTCGCTTAATTCGTTTGTTGGGTTTAATCCTTAAGTTAAGTTCAAGCTCTTTGTAGATCCGATATATGCGTTTGTGATTCCATCCATAACCTTTGACATTGCGCAAATACAGATAGCAGAGTTTAAAACCCCACGTTTTATTTTCATTTGTTAGCTTAGTCAACCACTCAGCGATTTGAACATTTTCCTCTTTCAAAAGGGCTTTATAGCGATAACAGGTTTGGCTAACATTAAAAATTAAACAGGCCATGCTGATAGAAATCTTAAACTGCTCAGCAGCCTGCTGTGCAAGAGACTTCCGCTGAACTGGCCTTAAAACTTTTTTGAAAGAGCATCTTGTAAAATGTCAGATTTAAGCCGCTCATCAGCATACATACGTTTTAAACGGGCATTTTCAGCCTCTAATTCTTTAAGCCTAGTCATCATGGAAAGATTCATCCCGCCATATTTAGACTTCCACTTATAGAAAGTTGCGGTGCTCATTCCATGCTCACGGCAAAGGTTTGGAACAGGTGTTCCTGCTTCAGCTTGTTTCAAAATACTCATAATTAAGCTGTCTGAATATTTAGATATTTTCATAGAAAATCTCCTTGGATAAAGATTATTCGATTTTCTACTTTTAAACTCAATTATTTGCAGGGAGCATTACCAAATCTTCAAACAATTCTTTTTTTTCTTCTTGTGATTTTGAAATCTTCTCTTTACGTGTAAGAGGTTGGATTTTTCCAGCCACTATTTCAGCTGCTTTCAGACGAGCTTCATTGAGTGAAACACTTGGATAACTTCCCAATCCATAATAGGTCCACTTTCCTTGACTGTTCTTTATACGTATTTGCCAGGATTTTTTCCCCGAAATTTGAATCTTCATATAAAGACGAGGAACATCTCGTATACGCCGCTCTTTTCCTTCTGGTTTTAAGGCTGCGTATGCTGCATCAGTTAAAATTTTTTTACTTTGGGACATAAATATTTTCACTCCCTTAAGAGCTATAAATCGTTATATCCTCACTTATAGGGTTAACTCGGGAGACACACAAGGGATACAAATAAGCTGTTTCTATACGAGTGTATATATGTTTTCAAAAGTAACAAAAAAACTACGCATCTCTTTATAATCAATGGTTTGATATTTATATGGGTGCATATGATTATAAAATTTGGTGGGCCTTACCAGCCTTTCAGAAAGTCTTCAGCATGCTGACCAGCACGGCTGGGCTGGAAGTCATAGATGACTGCCTGAATTGGATTGTACTGTGTGGTGGCATAGGCCCAGACATAGCCTTTTGGGGGCTTTTTCTCATCATCGCCAACCTGCATGACGGTGACCGGCGGTTCAGTCGACGTTTAGGTTTTTTACTGTCGCTTTTTATGGTACTGCATTGGTTTTAGCGGCATTTGACCGCTCCAGTTCCAGATCAACAGCCGCAATACTGGATGCTTTTCTCACTACTCAAATTTTTTCTTTTTATCGTGGCGATAACTTTTTACAGAAAAGTTTGAAGTCATAATATTTGATACTGAACATTCAATAGATTCACGTAGCCCCTCAAATAATTGTATTTCATTTGAATGCTTAAGATAGTCAATGATGTTATCACTTAGAAATTCTATTATTTCTTTAGCTTTTCTAATTTTAAAATGACTACTTTCAGCCAGCTTCAGTAAGTGTTGCAAATTAGGAAATTCTTTACTATTAGCAAGTTTCAATGCCATTTTATTGTCGATAGTTGGATAAATTAACGTATGTGTAATATCAAATGGGGGTGAAACAAAGATATTCGACATATCTGGTAAATACTGTAATGCGAAGTTTTTTAGATGCGCATCACCATTGCCTATTAAACAGTTAAATACGATATATTTATACATTTTTTCAACTTCGGCTTGACTGTTTGTATATAAATACGTTGCTGTTAATAGGGCTTCATAACTTCCTGTGTATTTAGCATCTGGATCATTGGACTTTTTCATCAAAGTGGTGAAATCTTCATAGCCTAGTCTTAGACCATCAGCCCTTTTATCAAAGCGTTCAACCACATAAGTTTCTAAATTTTCAGACAAATAAGTTGCTGGTGGCTCAAGACCACAATGCCGCGCTGCTTCCATACAAACAAATTCATTGACTGTCAGTAATGGAAACTCTGAATCAAAAGACTTTACGATAATATCTTTTTGCTGAACTGTTCTATCTGTTCTGATCGTGCTAGCGCTTGGTATGCTTACTTTAGGTTGCATGCCTGCCAATGAATTTCTTAAATAATACTTTTCCAAAAGCTGCGGAAAAAGGGGGCTATTGCTGTTATAAGACAATATTTCATTAAGAGTTAAAGATTCGACTTCGGGTAGAGTCAGCTCACTTTTGTAAGAAAGCATTCCAATCCCAAGCTCTCCCTGGAGAGCTAATAAGTACATATCATTGACTTTGGCATATCTTGCCAATTTTTCTGCAATAAATCTTCGATTAAAACCTTCGGGTAAATTTTGTGAAAATATAGGGTGTAGAGACCCGGAAGAATAACCATCCATGCCTTTTTTAGTCATTGTAAGTGACACATACTGTTTGTCTTGTGTTGGCTGGTAGTGATGTACTGAACCATAAGTTAGTATACCTAATTCTTCTTGATTAGCACAAACAGTAATATTAGTAATTTTAGCAGGTAGATATAGCTCTGAATTCATTCGTTATCCTCAGAAAACATAGATTCAATATCATCCCAGTCAGGTAGTGAATGCTGTTTTTGAGTCACCTCAAACTGTAAGCCAACGGCATCAAGTACACGTTCAAATATATCAAAAGACCCAGTAAAACGGCCGTTTTCAATCTCAGAAATTGTGGTTTTATTTATATTAGTCCGCTCAGAGAGTACTTGTTGTGTATAGCCAAGTGATTTTCTAGCCATTCGTGCTTTTTCACCAATTTCTACTCTATTTGCCATAGCTTTCTGCTTACCAATTATATTAGCCATATAGCTAATATAATACATAAAAAACCAAATATTAGCCATATAGCTAACCAATTAAATTTTAGTGTACTATTTCTTCGATCCTCTGATACAGTGAAAAAGAGATTAATTTATTGTTGAAAGCAACTTAAGCTACCTTTCTACTGGACTACTCCCCTTCTCTTTGGTGGATTGCATAAATATTTTAAAATTAATTTTTTAGTTCAGCTTGTTTTCATCTAAAAATGATAAGTTATCTAATAATTACAACTCCATTTAAAAGATTTATGACAATTTTATTCCAAAAAAATAGGTTCCTTCAGGAATCTAATTCATTTTAATGACCTACTGTAAATGTGTTTCTTTCCAAAGCATTATTTCATTAAAGTCATAATAAACACCAGATTGTCTGGTTTCTCCTGCCTTCAGAGCTTTTGGAAATTTTTCATCAACTGATGAAATTTTACGTAACTCACTTTCTGAAAATCCTAAAAACAAACATACTTCTTTCTTTTTAAGCGAAGCGGTTTCAGTATGCAATTGTTTAATACCAAATCAAATATATTGTCTGCAGACATCTACAAAATTCACAATTATTAGAATGGCTTCAAACTCGCATGCTTCAAAAAAGGCCTGTCGTACGTTAACAGAAATCAAAAATCATCAGAATTTGTTGATCACTTCAGTAAATCAGCTTTTTTACTATGTTCGTGGACCACAAATTTGGTCAATATGATCAGCCCAGAATTGCATAATTTCGTACCGTTCTTCCAAATGAGCTTCTTTATCGTATACACCTTTGACACCTGGTTTTAAATGAGAAAGAGCCGACTCTATGACTTGGGGAATCGCACTAAACTTTTTATTTAAATTTGTACTTGCGATATGTCGAAACCCATGTGGATTTTGTTTTCCTTCGTAGCCCATGCGATTCAAAGCAGCATTGAAGGTTAAATTGGAGATTGATTTATTCACGGTGTCTCGGGCTGGAAACAAGTATTCACTCTCTCGAGTTGATATTGATTTCAACTCTCCTAACAACCTAATTACCTGCCATGAAAGAGGTATTCCATGAGGTACTCCTCGTTTCATTATAGAACCAGGCCTCACCCACACACGTTCTTCAAAATCAAATTGCTCCCATTTTGCTTGTCTTAATTCACCCGGGCGAGGGAACATTAAGATTAATAATTCTAGCCCTATGCTAATTTCTGGCGAACGATATTGCCTAATTTTTGCTAGCATTGTAGGGAGTTCATTGATCTCCACGTGCTTCATATTTTGCGGATTACCTTTATCTAGAAATTTATTAATCCCAATGAGTGGATTATATTTAATCTTGTCTTTAAAAACGGCTAGATCATACGCATTTCTACAATATGAAATAAGTTTTTCAAATCGATTGTATTTCTCTTCTGTTCTGATCTTCATTTGAAAAAACTCAAGCCACTCTCCAGAGCTAATTTCTTTATAAGATCTTTTCCCAAAAACTGGTAATAAATGTTTGGTTATTGACTGAACTTCTTTTTTAAAAGTATCGCTCTCCCAAGAGTTCTTTTTAGTATCAATCCAATCCTTCATTAATTGTTCAAAAAGCTCCCTTTGATCTTTCTGAGCTTTTAGCAGACGATCTTGACGAGTAACGACTTGAAGTTCTCCAGACTGATACTTTAAAGTCTGTGCACGGGCAATTTTTACTGAAACATCAGGATAAACCCCTAATCCAACCCATGTCCATTTACCTTCATTATTTTTCAAACGAAGTTGCCATGACTTCTTACCAGAGGTTTGAACTTTCATATAAAGACCAGGAATATCCGAAATACGATACTCTTTATCTTTTGATTTTATAGCGGCATATGCCAAATCAGATAGAAGTTTATTTCTACTCATAATCTATTGATTGCTCAGCTGTTATCAGCGGTTGTGTATCCTCAGTTATAGTTATCTTTCGGGATACAAGCAAGGATACAAATGAGCTGTTTCTATACGAGTACATATGTGTCTTTAAAAGCAATAAAAACCCCTAATTCTTTTATAATCAGAGGTTTGAAGTTCATATGGGTGCATATGATTTAAGAGTTTGGTGGGCCCAGACAGACTTGAACTGTCGACCAACGGATTATGAGTCCGCTGCTCTAACCAACTGAGCTATAGGCCCTTATAAACTGAATTTGTTATATATCAACAAGTTCAAGCGAGGCAATACTAACGAAGATTTTT
>NZ_JAZQPV010000100.1:0-5982 GCF_045628685.1 Acinetobacter sp. | reverse complement strand
ACTCCTTGGCTCACAGAACGACATGGCTACGATCCGACTTTTGATTGCCTTCTCCCTGTGTGTCGCTGGTCCACCAGGCAGAAAGCTCTTCCTGAGTGGTCAATGCCTGATAAACATCATCCAGTGAGGATGATTTAATTCCGATTCTGTGTAAGATATCTGCCATGACTTTTTGATTTAAAAATAAAGAATAGTCAGGTTTGTATGGCTGTGTAATAGGAGCAATTTAAGGGGCGATTTACATTTATTGTAAGTGCACGGTATAGAATGGTGAGATATTGGTTATTTAAAGATGTAACTGCTTCCTTAAAAGTTATCTTTATGTATACACATTCAACAATGACGCAAACTCAACAGGAAGAAATTCAGGCAGCATTCAGTAAAGCATCGACAGCATTGGCTGAACTTGAAGCAACAATTCGTAAGCATCATAATACTCCAGTCCAGAATATTGATAAAACAAAATTTCTAAAGCTAAACTTTCCGAGGGGATATATCCGCACACGATATCATTTTGCCACTGAATATAATCTTAATTCGCTAATAGGAAATGGCCGCCAGAAGGATAGTATTGCGTATTCTCTTATGCAGAGTGATCTATATAATTATCTGATTAATAGATTTGAGTTCTGGGGTGTCATTCAAAAGTTACTTCTGAAAGGTGCAATCATTAATTTAGTTTCTGCTATAGAAGGACTTTTGATGTGTTCATTAGGCCACTTACACCAACATTGTAGAGTTGATGACAAAAGAGTCTGTAAGAATCAAAACAGGTGCGACTTCTATATAAAGTCGTCGAAGCATTTGAAGATCGCTGGGGCAGTTGACATACTAAAAGACAAGTTGGTAATGAATGACTTAACGATTTTAGCAGACATGATCACTTTGAATAATATAAGAAACAATGTTCACTTATCGATCTTAGAAAGACATGAGTTTACCAATGATGATTACTCCTTGGCTAACTACAACAAAGCAATAAGCGTCTTAAACTATTTAAAAACAAATCAGGCAATCTCAACTCGCGTCTTCGCACAGAGACGTATTGACGGTTGCACAGGGCTAGCTCCACCAGAGTAGGGGTCAAAGGCTGCCACGAGGTGCCGACGCATTTCGATATAGACCTATCATTGAGGCATACTGCAACGTTTGTCTTAACTCTGCTGCTTACAAGAGGATAAGGAAGGGTCTGGACGCCGGTTTACAAGGTAGAGCCGGTTATAACGGTCAATCGATATAATACGGACCATTCATTATATCAATCTCCTTTATGCATTTTAGCAACGGCGCCCACTGCAATAAACTTTTGAGATTTCGTCTATTGAATAAAAATCTAGGAGTAATAAGCTTATTAAAAAATGGTAACAGCGCTGCATGAAGTAAAAAATCTAAACGATCAACGCTAAAATAAGACCTTCCCACAAGTTTTCGACTTGATCAGAATTTATTTATTTACACTTACCGCGATTAGACATCAAAAAAGCCTTCCAGTTTACACTGAAAGGCTTTTTTATATCGTGGAGAATACCGGATTCGAACCGGTCACCTCTTGCCTGCCAGGCAAGCGCTCTAGCCAAATGAGCTAATCCCCCGTGGTGGGGCAAAAGTAGCAATTTGTTTGTGGTTTGCAAACTTAAGTTGAAATAAGTATTCCATAAAAGATATGACTGAGAAGATAAACGAAATTGCCACTAGTATTCTTGAACCAATTAAAATACTGAAGACGAGATACGTAGAAACATGATGGTTGTAGGCTATAGGGTAATTAATGAAGTTTATCTCGAACCCATTTGAAACTGCAATGATAGATATTATGCTATATTTGGTTAAATCTAGGTTAGCTCTCATATGCCAACCTGCAAACCAGCATACATGGCAAAATTAAATTCTATTTCAATAGAGGGCTTTAGATCAATACGAGATGAAGTTACTATAAGGTTTCCTAATAATAAGCCAGTTGTTTTGATTGGTGAAAACAATTGTGGAAAGAGCAATGTAATCCGAGCGCTTGATATCTTATTTGGAGAGTATCATCCGAAGTACAAGGATGTGGAGCACTTTGACCATCACGGTCGAGATTCAAAGACACCGATTGTTATCAGTGGTTCAGTGTCAAACTTCAGCGGAGTATTAGGTCGCCCTCCTCAGAGAATAAATGCATTTAAATTTAAATGTATAAAGGGTTCAGAAATAGAATATGTGGCCCTTTTAGAAGACGGAACCCCACACGGATATATCTCCAACGATGTGCGTGGAGAATTAACTTCCATCATAGTTAATTCTGAACACAATCTTTCGTATCAGCTTAGTTATACATCAAAGCACACATTGCTTTCTAAAGTTATGAAAGTGCTCCATAAAAGTTTAATCAGCGATGAACAACGCGTAGCCGCTTTAAAGAAACTCTATGTTGAGATACAGAATACATTTGATGAAGTTCCTGAGTTCAAACAGTTCAAAGGCAGTATGTCAACGATCTCTGGCGAGATACTTGCAAATATGTCTTACATGTTGCAAATGGACTTCTCAGCCTACGATCCTAGTAATTATTTCAAATCACTACGTGTTAACCCCATAGAGGGAACAGACGCAAGGAGTTTCGAGGAGTTAGGAACGGGGCAACAACAATTACTGGCACTAGCATTCGCTCACGCGTACTGCAAATCATTCATTAATGGAGATATCGTATTAATACTTGATGAGCCTGAATCACATCTTCATCCACTGGCTCAAAAATGGCTATCGAAGATGATTATAAAGATGGCAGCCGATGGATTACAAATAGTAATAACAACCCATAGTGCGAACTTTATAGATCTTTTTAACATTGACAGTTTATTCTTATTGAGAAAGAATGGACAGGCTACCACAGTGATAAACCACTCTGCCGAGTCACTCTATAAGCATTGCATCGCTACAGGTGCAAACGCAGATAAAACAAAGGTCGAAACGGTTGTGCCGTTTTATGCTAATCATTCAACAACCCATATACTCAATGGTTTCTTTGCTAAGAAAGTTGTACTGGTCGAGGGATTAACTGAAGAATTAGCATTGCCTATATATTTGGAAAGACGAGGTTTGGATGTAACTAGAGAGGGTATTGAAATAATTGGTGTTCACGGGAAAGGTAATCTTGCTAAGTGGTGGAGATTGTTTACGCTCTATGGCATTCCAACTTTTGTCTGTTTTGATAACGATGAGAAACATGATAAGCAAGGCATTCAAAGAACCGATTCTCTGAAGGCTATAGGCATAACTGATGACGAATTAGCTGCTATCATAGGTACAAAAGACTGGGCTATAAGTGATGGATATTGTGTTTTTGGTGTCGATTTTGAAACTACAATGAAGAAGTCCTTTGATGATTATAATGCTGTAGAAGTGTCGCAGAAGGAACTTTTAGGTACGGCATCAAAACATATCGTTGCGAGGGAAGTCGCGAGATATCTAAAGATGGATGAAGAAAAAGGTTGGACTAACATTGATATAATTAAAACAAAACTTTTATCTCTTGAACCGTTCAAACCAGCGGTAACAGCTGCAGCAAGTGCTACAACTGCCCCCATCAAGTCCACCGCTACCAGTGACATGCTTGAACAGCTAAAAGCGAAATTTGGCATCTAATTAATCAGAACAAAACATGCATACGCTTTTGTAAATAATGTGCGTTCAGAGCCAATACGGGGGAAAAGTGGTCTATGCTGTGGATGCGGTAAGAAGGTTGTTGCTAAATGTGGAAACATCAAGCTCAATCATTGGGCACATACTTCAGCTGACAAATGTGACTCATGGTGGGAGAATGAAACGGAATGGCACAGGCAATGGAAAAGTCATTTTCCTATTGACACACGAGAAGTTACTTTCTATGATCCACTACTTGCTGAATATCACAGAGCTGATGTGCATAACAAAAATGGAGTCACTATTGAGTTTCAGAACTCACCTTTAACAAGGGAGGAACTAAATAGCAGAAATGAGTTTTATAATAAGATCGTCTGGATTGTGAACGGTAAAATGTTCAAGGGTTTTCAAATAACGCATAATATACCTGATCCAAATTGCGACGAGCTTCAGGAATGGTATTTTCTTAATTCAAGAAAGATACGATTACTGGTATCTTCAGGAGGTATCTAAGTTGAGTTTCCTCAGTAAGTATTGTTAGCGGATTTATTGTAACTTAAGCTTTTAGTCATTATTCATGATGGGTAGGCATATAAACAAGAAACTGCATGAACTGCGGAGTATCCGCCACCTTTGTAAGTCCACTAAATACATATACGGACATTTAAGCTGGCTACACATAAGCTTGATGCACCCCAATATACAATTCAGTCAAATAATGTAACTTAAGTAAATTAGCAATGCTCGAAGAACAAAAATCAAATGACGCACAGGCAGATGTTTCCACTGAAGTCTTGACCGAAAAACAATTGAAGTCTGCACAAGAGGCTCAAGAATTATTACAACGTGTTTTAAGTAGTGAGATTTTAGATGTTAGGGATCGCGTAGCATATATTCTGAGTAGTAGCGCGGATGCAAGAAATTCAGATATTAAACTTGCATGGCGTTATTGGACTACCTTTGAGTCTGAGATCATTGGAAGTGGTGGTTTAACTGAAAAAGCAATGTTAAAACTTTCTAAAATAAGCTCACTATGTAGGGCCAGAGCTAAAATTCAGAATGAGTATAAGTTATTTCAAGCTGATTCCTCAGTTAAAAAGCGACGTGGAACACTTGAAGGAAAGATGAAGGCAGATGCAATTGAAGACAAACCAAATCATTTGGGATTGTATTCTGTGTTCATTGATGAAAGTGGTAAGAATGATAAGTACCTTATGGTTGGTTCATTGTGGCTTCTCCGGTATGGTCCTGACTATATTATAAAGGACTTGGAATTGAAGGACTGGAAAAAATACTCTGGCATAACTTACGAATTTCATTTTACTGACATGCGTCCAGCTAGCTTGGAGCAATACAAGGCATTTTTTATTAAATTCTTATCTCTCTATCCTGAAGTAGGATTCAAATTGATAGTTGTAAAAAATAAAGGGTTTACTGACGTAGCAAGTGCCATAACTGACTTAACTTTCCATCTTTTGAGTGATGGCATTGAGCATGAACATAATTCCGGTCGAGCGCCGCTTCCTAGAAAGCTTGACGTCACTATTGACGATGAGGACTTAGGTAGCGATGCTGTTAAGTTGGCTAACATTAAAGAGAGGCTTAAAGGACAAGGTAGAGAAGGATTATTTATTGGTGATTTCCATGCAGCACCATCCGGTAAAAGCCTATTTATCCAAGCGGTTGATCTATTTGTAGCTTCTGTAAACAGAAAGCTAAACCAGCCTGGGGATAATAAGCCTAAAGATCAATTAGCGGACTTTATACTCAATGTTCTGAACTTAAATTTAGGAAAGTCCAATTATGATAAATCAACAGTGTTTGAGCTGTCGGAATTTAGTTTGGATGTTTAGTAGTTCCATTCCTAGAACACATACAATAATTGGATTTGAAAGTGCTCGACCATCTGATTATAAGTAAATACAGGTACTATAGTTTTGCTGATGAAGGTATGAGGTAAGTGACCTAAATTACTACCGTTCAATAGATGACAAAAAAGATAAATAAGGTTAGATATCGTGCGAAAAATTGCGAGAATTAGAAGAAAGTAAAAAATCAAAGCTTTAAATCTCCGTTAGCCCCGATCACCTCTTGCCTGCCAGGCAAGCGCTCCAGCCAAACGAGTTAATCCACCCCAATGGGACAAAGTAAACAAATAACTCCCCCTAATCTTTAAAAGTCATCACAAAGGTAGCTCCCTTGTTAATCTCACTTTCCACCGTAATCTTACCACCAAGGCTGGTAATGTGGTTATAAATCAAGTACAGGCCAATCCCCTTGCTGTCAACATGATGGTGGAACTTTTGATGTAACCCGAAGATCCGGTCCTTCACCTTCTCCATATCAAAGCCCAGGCCGTTG
>NZ_JAZQPV010000099.1:0-2731 GCF_045628685.1 Acinetobacter sp. | reverse complement strand
TAATCTGCACCCCGAAAGTTGGACACTCTCAGTCTAATTTGAAGGGTGCTTTTTAATGGCTAAATATTCTCAAGAATTCAAATTGAAAGTTGTTGAACATTACCTGTCTGGTCACGGTGACTCAGTGACGGGGCAACTTTTTAATGTTCACAGATCCGATGTTCAAAAATGGAGTAAAGCATTTAAACTTTATGGTGTGCCAGGCTTGGAACGTCGAAGATCTAAAACCAGTTTTACTGTTGAATTTAAATATCAGGTTGTCAAAGCAATACATGATGAAGGCGTTTCCTTAAGGGAAGCTATGCAACGCTTTGATATTAATGAAACAAGTACGTTAAGAAATTGGTTGAAACTATATAAAGAAAACGGCATAGATGGTTTACAACCAAAGCCTAGAAGAAAACTTAACAGCATGCCAAAGCCCAAGATACCCAAAGCTAAAACGATTAAAGCAGATCAGGATAAAACCCAAGAGGAACTACTTGAAGAGTTAGCGTATCTGCGAGCGGAGGTCGAATATTTAAAAAAGCGGAGAACCTTGATTCAGAAGCAGAAAGAACAGGAAAAAGCAGAACAGCAACAACTGCAAAATTAATATCTGAATTAAGGAAACACCATCCTCTAAAGTATGTGTTACATGCAGCACAGATGGCACGTAGTACCTATTTTTATCATGAGAAACAGTCAAAATTTAAAGATAAATACGCTGATCTAAAACAGCATATTCAAGCAATCTATCACAGCCATAAAGGCCGTTATGGATATCGCCGGATTACACTCGCATTGAGAAATACAGGTACGGTAGTAAACCATAAGTGTATACAACGCCTAATGCGGTCTATGAAGCTTAAATCACATATCAGGGCCGTGAAATATCGTTCTTACAAAGGCGAAGTTGGAAAGATCGCCAAAAATGTTTTACAGCGTAAATTTAAGGCAAACAGGCCCAACCAGAAATGGGTTACAGATGTCACTGAGTTCAATGTTAGAGGTGAAAAGCTTTATCTTTCACCAGTCATGGACTTGTTTAATGGTGAAATTATTGCATTTCAAACAGGGCGTAGACCAGTATTTGGACTGGTTAAAGATATGCTGCAGAAGTCCATGGATAAGCTGAAATCGAATGAGAAACCACTCATTCATTCAGACCAAGGATGGCAATATCAGATGCGATATTATCAGCAACAACTGGCAGAACGAGGACTTACCCAAAGCATGTCACGTAAAGGCAACTGCCTAGATAATGCTGCAATGGAAAGCTTCTTTGGAATACTAAAATCAGAATGTTTCTATGGTGAAGAATTTAAATCAGTTGATGAATTGGAGCGAAAGGTGAAAGAATATATTCACTATTACAACCATGAGCGAATCAAGGTTAAATTAAAAGGACTGACCCCTGTTGAATACAGAAATCAGTCCTTAGAATCCGCCTAGCTTGGAGTCCAACTTTTGGGGGTCAGATCAAAAAGCAGGGTTTTTTTATAGCTGATTAAAATGAAATATAAAAAGGCAGCATAAAATATGCTCTCTTTATTCTTTTATATAGCGGATATCTTGAGGATTAAGGAAAAAACTTAGGGTATTAAAATAATCAGCTAGGTAAAGGAAATCATCATCAGTGCGACAAATTGCGCAGCACTACCCATGTTTTTGGCATTTTTTGAAAGCTCATGTTTTTTCAGAGAAATACAGTCTACGCTTCAATCGCTGAATTAAATAATTCAACAATCAGTACCAGTAAACACACCGCAATCATCATCACTTGCTCTATACGGGCTACATTAAGAAAAAAACCAGCAGAAATTAGAATCAAATTTATAAATACAATTTGACGAAATGCAGCTTTATTCATAAAAGCAGTTTTAAAACCCGAAATAGAATAATGGGTTGCATGGATAACACGCTTAAAACCTGTTTTTTCTTTAAATGGGGAATATGGGTTCATAACTAAATTTTTCATCTATTTCAGACAAAATAGAACAGATTTATTAAATAGAGATTAATTTTAAATGCTTTATCATTAGGGCGTGTCCTCATTTGGCTTTGCACCAAATAAACAAACAAGCCAAGAACAACATGGACTTATAATTACGAGCCAACTTTTCAAAACGAGTGGCAATACCACGAAAATGCTTTAATCGGGCAAAGGCATTTTCAACAAGATGCCTTAGACGATAGAGGTAGTGATCAAAGTCTATATTTGGTTTTTTGCTGTTTGATTTTCTTGGAATAATAGGAGTCATCCTATGATTACGAGCGACTTCACGAATATGCTCTGAATCATAACCTTTATCTGCAATTAAATAGTCGGCTTCACCTACCAACTCAATCAAGTCACTTGCAACTTGACTGTCGTGGACTTCACCCCCAGTGATTTCAAAATCAATCGGATGTCCATGCGCATCGACGGCAAGGTGAATCTTTGTAGTCGCTCCGCCTCTTGATCTTCCAATTGCTCTATCTTCACCACGCCGAGCTCCACTTGCATGCTGATGCGCGCGAATGTAGCTTCCGTCAATGAAGACCCATTCTTTATCCAAGATGCCTAAGTCGGATCGTAGCCATGTCGTTCTGTGAGCCAAGGAGTTGATAATATGCCTTGTCTTCCTAAGACCGCTTGGCCTCCGACTTTCCAATTGCTGTATCTTCACCACGCCGAGCTCCACTTGCATGCTGATGCGCGCGAATGTAGCTTCCGTCAATGAAGACCCATTCTTTATCCAAGATGCCT
>NZ_JAZQPV010000098.1:0-33621 GCF_045628685.1 Acinetobacter sp. | reverse complement strand
ACCGCTCCTCAATGATCTTCGGTTTGTCGTGAATACTTTTGCGGTTGTTCAGTTTCCCACGCTTTTCTGGGTATCCATACTTTCTTTTACGTTGATTTCTAAAACGTAAATGCAAATAGAGGCCACCTCCTTTTATTTTATTCTGCTGAGAATCTAAGGTTTCAAAGTCAATTTTTATAAAACCCCTGACTTAAATGATTTAATTTCAGGGGTGTATTGATAAACTTCTAAGCAATTAACTCGCTGAAGCAATATGATTGGCCAGAAGTTCGCGAAGCTTAAACTTCTGAATTTTTCCAGACGGTGTCATCGGAATATCTTCCCAAATCTCTAAACGCTCTGGAATATATTGCATGGCCAGATTATGGGTTTTCAAGAAGTTGACAATATCGCTCAGTGCCAGTGGCTGAGCCAAATCTTTTCGCTTGATAATGGCACAGGCTCTTTCGCCCAATCGTTCATCCGCATATGCCACCAAGGCCACTGTTGCGATATTTGGATGTTTATAAAGCAGCGATTCAATTTCCGCGACCGGAATATTTTCTCCGCCACGAATAATCACGTCTTTCTTGCGTCCACAAATCCGGATATAGCCCTGTTCATCCTGATAGGCAATATCGCCGGTATCAAACCAACTCTCTGCATCTGTATCATTCAAATGTGGACGTTTTAAATAACCACCAAAATTTGAACAGGTCCGGATCATTAAACGTCCGGATGTATTCACGGCTTTGGTCTGGCCTTTTTTATCTACGATTTTGATTTCAACACCTGGCAAAGCCATACCATCGGTATTAAATGAACGTTCATCCTCGTCTTTAGGTCTAGTCAGTGTCACAGCTCCACATTCAGTCATGCCCCAAGCTGAAATAACCTTTACGCCTAAAATTTCCCGGGCTTTTTGTACTAATGGTCCTGGAATTGGCGCCCCAGCACACAGGAAAATTTTAAGTGAATCGACCTTGTTATGCTGTTCTGCCACAGTATTGGACAGATCATTCAAAAATGGTGTCGAGGCCATAGTGAAATTCACCTGATACTGATGAATCAAGTCAACCGCTTTGGCTACATCCCAGACATCCTGCAACACCACTTTGGTATTGAGCTGAATCGGCATCATCAAGCCATACATAAAACCAGTCTGGTGTGCCATTGGTGAAGCCATCAAGATCACATCATTTTCAGTTAAATGTAATCGTTCTGCATAAGGCACAATATTGGAAAATAAGGTGTTAGCGGTATGCATCACCCCTTTTGGCTCACCGGTAGTGCCCGAGGTGAAAATCAGCTGGGTAATGTCATCCGGGCCAGATTCCAAGCTATCCAGTTCAGCAAGTGCTGACGGATTCTGTTCCAGCCCATGATTGAGCAACAGCTGATCGAAATTGTTCTCGCCTTCACCATTGACTACAACTATATGTTTCAAGGTATCCAGTTTGTTTTGCAGCTGATTGGCCAGTTGTTCATGATTAAAGTTACGGAAAGTTGTTGGTACGACAAAAATTTTGGACTCACCATGTTTAAGCATGAATTCCAGTTCACGTTCCCGGAAGATTGGCATAAGTGGATTCAATACAGCACCGATACGGCTACAGGCCAGATACAGTAAGGTAAATTCCCACCAGTTCGGTAACTGGCAAGACACCACATCATTTTTAATCACACCGAGCTGTTTCAGACCTAGGGCAATCTTATTGGTCATTTCCCAAATCTGTTGATAGCTAAAGCTCTGTTCGGTCTGGTGTTCCAGCTTAAAACTGATCAGCGCCGTTTTCTCCGGATTTTTTTCTACAGCACGGCGTAAAAAATTGAGTATTGTTTGGTTTAACCAGTATCCCTGTTTGAGCATTGCCTCTTTTCTGGCTGGGATCAGAACCGCATCGAAATCCATTCGCTTACTCCTCATTATAATTTTAGTGCAGGCCTGCACTTTATATTTTTAAGCCGGTACAGCCTTACGACCTGCCTTGTGCCGCGCAATAATTGTTTTCATGATCTGCGCTGTTCCGTCACCAATCTGGAAGCCCAGCACATCGCGCATCCGCTGTTCCATCACACCCCTGTCATATCCGGCATGACCAAAGGTCAGCAAGCATTGATGAATGACATCATAAGCCAGTTTCGGCCCCCACCATTTACACATCCCAGCCTCAGAGGTGTGTGGTAAATGATTATCTTTCAGCCATAAGGTTTGCAGGCACAGTAAACGTGCTGCTTCTACTTGAGTCTCGTACTCGGCCAATGGGTGTGAAACCCCTTGAAAAGCACTTAAGGGCTGACCAAAAGCTTCACGTTGAGCCGCATATTCCCAGGCTTCATCCAGACTGACACGCGCAACAGCTAGAACCTGTAAGCCAATTAGGGCACGTGAAAAGTCAAAGCCCTGCATGACCTGCACAAAGCCTTTGTTTTCATCCCCTAAACGATGATTGACTGGCACTCGCACATTATCAAAGAAGATTGAGCCGCGACCAATGGCACGCTGACCATGACAGTCAAAACGCGTAGTACTAATGCCCGGTAAATCCATTGGAACCAACAGTGCTGTCACGCCATGTGCAGCATCTTCATTGGCACCAGTACGACCAAATACCACAGAAGCATCAGCCTGATCGGCTGCAGAAATCGAGGTCTTTTCGCCGTTAATTACATATTCGTCACCATCACGTTCGATTTTCAAACGCAGGTTGGCTGCATCAGAACCACCACGTGGCTCGGTCAGTGCAATCGAAAAAATCGCTTCGCCCGCGGTCAGTTTTTTCAGCCAAGGTTCAACCACTTCGGGTTGACCATGTTCTGCCAGAATCTGGCCATTCAAAGACGCCAGTAAATTAATATAGGAAAAACTTAAATCTGCTTTGGCCACAGCTTCATGAATAATCCCCGCAGCCAGACGCCCCATGCCTTGACCGCCGTACTGTTCAGGCAGTTCCGGTGCAATAAAACCCATTTCACCCATTTTTTTGACTAGGTCACGGTCAAAGACTCGACTTTGATCACGTTCTAAAAAACCGGGAGCAATATATTTTTGTGCAAATTTATCAACGGTTTCTGCCAAGAATTCTAAATCTTCGGTGATATAAGGATTTTTTGACATTATGTATGCTCCTTATTTATAAAATTTACGGAATTCAGGCTGACGTTTTTCTTTCAATGCATTGACGCCTTCACGCGATTCTTCGGTATCGTAATAAAGTTTCAATGCATACATGCCCATGCCTGCAATACCGGCCTGATGTGCGGTATCCATATTGAAGCTGCGCTTGGCAATCGCAATCGCAGTCGGACTGCGCTGACAGATTTCTTCTGCCCAGACCTGTACTTCCGCATCCAGTTGATCGGCAGGTACACATTTATTCGCCAGCCCCATTTCAACCGCTTCCTGTCCGCTATAACGACGGCACATATACCAGATTTCACGGGCTTTTTTCTCACCGACCACGCGGGCCAAATATGCTGTGCCATAACCTGGGTCTACTGACCCCATTTTTGGACCAACCTGACCAAAAATCGCTTTCTCTGAACAAATGGTCAGATCACAAATGGTCGCCAGCACGTTGCCGCCACCAATGGCATAACCTTGTACACGGGCAATAACCGGTTTTGGTACATCACGAATCGCAGTATGTAATTCTTCCATTGGCAAACCAATGGTACCGCGGCCATCATAATTACCATCGTGGGCAGACTGGTCACCGCCCGTACAGAAAGCACGATCACCGGCACCAGTCAGTACAATCGCACCCACTTCACGGTCATAGCCTGCTTTGTTTAGCGCCTTGATTAATTCATCACAGGTCGTACCGCGAAAGGCATTCATTTTTTCTGGGCGGTTAATCGTAATCCATGCAACGCCATTTTTTACTTCGTATAAGATATCTTCAAAATTCATTGTTATAACTTCCTGTACTCATCTATCTGACTTTATTATTCATATTTTCTAGCGGTTTTTGCTTAACCACTCATGGTTAAACCGCCAGACACACTTAATACCTGTCCAGTAATAAAGCTGGCATCTTCACTTAAAAAGAAGGCAATCGAAGAAGCTAAATCTTCAGGTTGGCCTAAACGACCTAAGGGAATAGCACGAGTGAAAGCCTCACGAAGTTTTTCTGGATTTGAGGCACCTTCAGTCACACCGGCAAGCAACGCGGTATCGGTCGGACCAGGACAAATCACATTAATTTTAATGTTATGACGAGAGTGTTCACGTGCCAGTGTTTTAGAAAATGAAAGCAGTCCGCCCTTACATGCCGCATAAACCGCTTCACCAGAAGAACCGACCCGTGCAGCATCAGAAGCAATGTTGACGATACTGCCAGAATTTCGCTCGACCATGCCTTTCAGAACAGCAAAGTGCATATTTAGCATACCGACCAGATTGATCTGGATCAGCTTGTCCCATTCCTGCGGATTAGTTTTTACAAAAGGCTTAAAAATATCCCAACCGGCATTATTAACCAGACCATCTATCGGGCCAAGCTCGGCTTCTACTTGCTGTACAGCCTGCTCGACCACATTACGATCGGTAATATCACACTGCACTGCCAAAGCCTGGCCATTCTGCTGGTTAATGTCCTGAGCCAGCTGTTCAGCGGCTGCAATATTCATATCAAAAATCGCAACTTTGGCACCTTCTTCCGCCAGACGGCGACAGGTTGCTGAACCAATTCCACCTGCACCACCAGTGACAATCACGACTTTATCCTTCAGTCCTTTCATTTATATCTCCCTACTCTGTTCTTATCTAATTCTGGTTGGCTATTGTTGATGTAACGCCTGTGTTTAACAAAATAGGATTATAATAATTTTATGTCAATATGTTTACATAAATTAAAATTAAATATTTATTTATTTATTTAAAATCAATTAAATAGAATTTTAACATAATAAATACATTGACATATATGGGCTTTAATCTTAACGTTTAAGAGTAAATCACAGGCATATGACAGAATAAAGAAAGATGCTGGAACGCCTTCAAAACCCAGCGAATGAAGTTCTAAAGAATCGGACAAAAAGCAATGCGAGCCTATATCGACTGTCTCTTAATCACAGACCAATAGAAAACCGGAATTTGATTTCTAGCAGATACCTTTTAGGTATAATGCTTCTTATTTAAACGCTTTGATCAGGGTGGTCTTTAAAATGAGTGATGCTCTACCAAGTAATTATGATCAATCCTTGTATTCTGCCCACAATAGACTTTTTTTTAGACTGTTTCAGGTGGGCAATACCCTAGACCGCAAATGTTCAAATGAATTGGGAATTTCTCCTGTGCATTGGGCAGTACTGGGCGCCTTGTCTCGACCACGGGTGCAATCAGGGATGTCCTTTTCTGACCTGACCGAATATCTGGGTGTGAGTCGTCAAAATCTGGATGCGGTTCTAAAACGGCTGGAACGCGATGGTCTGGTGCAACGCATTATTAGTGAACATGACCGACGCGCAAAGAATGTCGCCCTGACCGCTGAAGGCCTGAAAACCTGGGAAAGTCTGCAAGATGATTTCTTTAATTTTTATGCACAGGCATTAGACACCTTGGCTTTTGATGATGTGGTGACCTTGATCCACCTGTTAAACAAAGTAAATGATGGTCTGAAAAGCATTAAAATCGAGCAGCAAGCAGCTAGTTCTTAAAGTTAGTCCAAATGCACGATAAAAATTCAATAAAAAATGAGCCTTAAAAGGCTCATTTTTTATTGATGACTGAATAGATTTGAGAGGCTTTCTATGCCTTTTGTGGGTCGTATTGACGATCTTTAATAAAGATCCCGGAGACTGCACCACATAAGAAATAAGCGCCGCCCATAATCAGGAAGCCGAGACCAATGGAACCACCACTTGCTGCCGCCCCGATAATTGCAGGTGCGAACATGGCGCCAATACGTCCGGCATTATATGCACCACCGACCGCAGTACCACGAATAGAAGTCGCAAAACTTTCGGTCATATAAGTGGCATTGATGGCATAGGGAATACCATAAAGGAAACCGAAGAAAATCAGCAAATAGGCAATATTGTCCGGTGTATTAAATAACACAATGATCGGTAAAAAGATCGCTGTTCCAATTGCGCCAAAGGCAAATACAAAGCGTCGCCCTAAGCGGTCTGCAGCAAAACCAGCCAAAATTTTACCGAAAATCATGGCAACATAAGTGCCAATCATATAGCCGGCCATAGATTTAAAATTCATGTGTAATTCAGACTCTAAATAAGCCGGCATCCAGTTGTTGACCCCGTAATAACCAAATTGTAAAAAGCCGGCGGTAAAAATCCAGAGAATAAACATTCTGCGATTTTGAGGGTCTGCAAAAATTTCCTTGGCTGTACTCTTTTTGATAGGTTGATTTGCCGTAGCCTCGGCAGGCGCATATAACCGTTGCAGTCTGGCACGCTGCCAGGATTCTGGTTCCGGAACCAGTTTCTGAATAAAGATGGCGAGTACAGACGGAATAATTGCGACAAAGAACAGCATTCGCCAACCGTAGTCTGGAATAATCCAACCGGCAAGCAAGGTTGCCACAATATAGCCCACAGTCCAACCGGCCTGTAATGTTCCCAATACCGTTGTTCGGTATTCTGTTGGGACATACTCCGCCATCAGTGTATTCGCGGCAATATAAAGAGAACCTATACCAAAAGCGGAAAGAAAACGTAATACCGCGAATTGTTCAAAATTTTGGGTAAAGCCGAGTGCTGCCGTTAAAATTGAAAAAATAAGGATAGAAATGACCACGGTACGCACACGACCCAGGCGATCGCAGGCCCATCCTCCAATAAAACCACCAACCGCCATACCACCGAGGGTGAAACTTCCAAGCGTTCCTGCCTGTAAATTGGTCAAACCAAATTCAGCTTTTAGGCTGTTTAAGCTAAAAGACAGCAACAGCATGTCTGCGCCATCGACCAATAAGGCCAAAAAAGCAAATACAAAAGCTATTTGCTGTGTCCTTTTCGTGGTGGGCTTGATTTTTTCTAACGCTCTAGTTAAATCCGTCATAGGTTAAATATCCTTGTTGTTCCCTATCCCTTGTTTATTGTCCAGTTTGCATATCGCTCAACCATTCTCTGGATGAATGCTTTTTGACTATGTATATCTAACTATCCATAGTTCAAATCGTTACTTCACAGCTCCTGTTTTTCTAATGATTCTTTAGCGATCATGTTGATCCCATCTTGTTTTGAATAATTACTCTAAATTTGATTTAGGGTAATAAAGATATTGTGAATATTCAACAAAATTCGATAAATAATTTTGTTATACGAAATAAGTTACCGTAAAGTTGATTGTTAAGTCGTTTTAATATAGTTTTTATATGATTAATGAAAATTAAATAACATTGAATAAGATAAGACAGGGAGCGTAACAATGGGTGCTTTAACAGGATTTCGCGTATTGGACTTAAGCCGTATTTTAGCCGGTCCTTGGTGCAGTCAAATTCTGGCTGATTTAGGTGCAGAAGTGATCAAAATTGAGAAACCTGATCATGGCGATGACACGCGCATTTGGGGACCACCTTGGCTAAAAAATGATAAACAGGAAGACACGCATGAGTCGGCTTATTATCTCTCTGCCAATCGCGGTAAACATTCAGTAGCAGTCGACTTATCTACCCCTGAAGGCCAGAGTATTATCAAAAAACTTGCTGAACAGAGTGATGTGGTGATTGAGAACTATAAAGCCGGATCTTTGAAAAAATATGGTCTGGACTATGAAAGCCTGAGTCAATTGAATCCACGGTTGGTATATTGCTCGATTACCGGTTTTGGACAACATGGGCCACGCGCGCATGAACCGGGTTATGATTTTATTGTACAAGGTATGGGCGGCATGATGAGCGTTACGGGTGAACGTGATGATCTGCCGGGCGGCGGCCCGCAAAAAGCCGGTTTGGCCTTTGCAGACCTGACCACCGGTTTATATTCTGCGATTGCGATTCAGGCGGCTTTACTGTCCCGGGAAAAAACCGGCGAAGGCCAGCATATTGATATGGCTTTGCTGGATACCCAAGTTGCTTCCCTTTCCGTGCTGGCCATGAATTATCTAACTTCAGGCAAAGTACCGGGTCGCTTTGGTAATGCGCATGCCAATATTGTGCCTTATCAAGTCTTTAAAGCGCAGGAAGGTGAATTTATTATTGCCTGTGGCAATGACTTGCAGTTTAAAGCCTTATGTCAGGCCGTTGGTTTGGCTAAGGTGGCAGAAGATCCGCACTTCTTGAAAAATTCAGGACGTGTCACACATCGTGAAGAACTGACCACAATTCTACAGGCTCATTTTTATACTCAGCCAGCTAAAACTTGGGTCGATCTGATTCATGCGGTTCAAGTACCGGTAGGTATGATTAATGATTTAAAACAGACCTTGGAAGAAAAACAGGTGCTTGCTCGTGGGATGGTGATTCAAATGCCGCATACTTTGCGCGAAGATTACACCTCGATTGGTTCTCCGATTAAACTCTCCAAAACGCCTGTGGAGTATAAGAAAGCGCCCCCATGTTTAGGCGAAGATACCGATGCCATCTTGAGCCAGTTTTTAAGCGCGGATGAAATTGAGGAATTTAAAAACAAAAAAGTGATTCAGCAGCGATAGAAAATTTTCAGAAAAACAAAGGAATCGTAAGATTCCTTTGTTTATAGGTGGCTTATACAGCTGTGCTTATACGGCTGAAGCCTGCATGTGTTTGCGGTCTAATACATCAAAAAACACCGTCATTAAACTAAAAGCTAAACCTACGATACAGCAGCCGCTCCATCCCCAATGATACCAGGCATATAATCCGGCCATGGAGCCAACAGCAGCCCCCATAAAATAGATAAACATATAAATAGAATGTTGTCTTGAACGCGTTTCATCGGCTGAACGTAAAATCAAACTCTGATTTAGCACGTGTATCATCGAAAGTGCCGAATAGCCGCAGAGCAAGCCAAACACATAGGCCAGTAGTGAGTGTTGTGCGAAATATAGCAGCAACCATTGAATGATAAGCAAGGTACAGCCTAATACTGCCACAAGTTTTTCTTTGGTCTGATCAATTTGTTTACCCGCCCATTTTGTTGCAAATACTCCAGCAGCCCCGACCAGTCCAAAAAAACCAATATAAAGTTCCGAGAATGAATAAGGCGGATTAGCCAATACAAAAGCCATGGTACTTAAGGCAAGAATCATGGAGGCAAACGCCGTGGCACCTACACAACTGCGACGGATGAGCTGTGGCGAATGCATGGCGATACTGAACATGGATTTATAAATCTGCAGCAGTTTCAGATTTTTATTCGATGCTGCAGGAACAGGTAATTTAAAATACATCACTACAGCTAATAATATAATAAGTAAACCGCTGCTGAGATAAACCAGGTGCCAATCGGCAATGGTGGTAATAATTCCGGCATAGGAACGTGCCAGTAATATCCCTAAAAATAGTCCACTCATCAGTGTGCCAATAATTTCCGACATTTTTTCCGATTCAACAATGCTGGAAATAAAAGGAATCAAGACTTGAGAGGCAATCGAGAAAGTGGTGGCAATAAAGGTGAAAAAGTACAGGCTCCACAACTGCTGCGAAAATGAAATACAAATTTGAGCCAGACCACAGATCACCATTAAACTAATAATGATTTTACGTTTGGAATATTTATCTCCCAAAGGTATGAGTACAATCAAGCCCAAAGCATAGGCAAACTGGCTAATTACAATGGTCACCGCTGACTGTTCAACCGTCACACCAAGCGACTTTGCCATTGCATAAATGAGTGGCTGGTTATAATAGTTGGAACCGGCACAAACCCCGCAAGTGATCGCCATAATTAAAATAAAGCTGCGGCTAAATAATGATTGACTCATGAGATTTGTGCTTTTCCGTGCAATGATTAGAATTTATATTGTGCAGACAGGTTTACTCTTGAAATATCTGCAGTTTTTCCCTGGAAATTTTCACGCTCCCCCAGATGATATTCCACGCCCAAATCGACATAAGGACGTGGGGTATAAATCAGGTTGATGGCATGATCGGTTAATTGTTTGTTAGTGGTGATATTTTCTTTTGCATACGCACTATCATCTTCAAATTTCATCAGTGATGTCGCAATATTGCCACGCCATTGATCATTGAATTTATGCGAGTAGCCTAGAGTCAAACTGTCAAACTCATTCAGCAAGAGTGAGTTATTGTTCAGATCGACAGAATAATCCCCTCCCATTATTGCACCATCACTACTCGAGCCTTGTGTGGTGTAAGACACAAATTTCTGATCACCTTTGACATGGTAGTAATTGGCTTGAACAGACTGTTTTGGAGTAAATTTATAGCGCGCGCCTAAGCCCACGCCCCAGCCCACTTTATCAATATCACGATTATTCACTTCAGCGCGTTTTTCATTAATGAAACCTTGGCCCATCAATAATACGGCCTGGTTCTTGTAAATATATTTTGCAGTTAATGCCGGTAACTCAGAGCTACGATCGCTTGCATATTCCAAAGCTAACTGTAATTTATTTGCTGCATTGAAATTGAAATCACGACGTACTTGCGGCAAGCGTGTAGTGGAAACCCCTAAAAACTGGGTGTAGTCGATACTTTCAGTCATGGTTTCCATATTTGACATCAATGACCAGGTTTGACCAAATAACCAGTCATCAAAATTCACATAGGCATGACGGATTCTGAGTTTGCCATCGCCTTTACCATTATCGACCCAGAAATCGGCTTCCAATTTGGCTTTGACATCTTCACGGCCTGCCAGATTTTTAATATCCATGCCAATACGCGATGCTGCAATAGTGAAATCAGAGCGCTTGCCTTGAGCTGCATCAAACGGTACTTTGTTAATTTGATTTGAAGTTCTACCGCGCGTTGCCGTGGTATCTTTAAAGTCTACCGCACCGTCTAAACGCAAAATTCCATAAACATCAACATTATCTGTCCAGCTGCCGGTATTTTTTTGCGATGCAGATTTAAGCTCAATATTTAATTGTTCTTGCTGCTGAACCAGTTGAATATGGGTATTTTTCTGTGAAGATACTTCCTGTTTTAAACGCTGTAATTCTGCTTCCAGCACATTAATACGCTGCTCTGTGGTCGAAGTTTCGGCAAAAGAAGTCCCTGTCACCGCAGCGCAAGCCGCGGCTAAAATTAATTTTTTCATTATCTTCCTTAATAAATCAAATCAATGCTTTTAAAATATGGTTTTAAAATAAATTTATGCTGCGGTTCTCGCATCAATCAAGACACAGCCCGTTTTTTGCTGCAGTTCTTCAAAACTCAAACCTTCTACAATTTCAGTGACGAAGGCTTGATTGTCTTTTAAGTCAATAATGCATAAATCTGTATAAATCCGGTTCACACAATTTGCACCGGTTAAAGGATAAGTCAGCTCATTCACGATTTTAGGTTCATTGTTTTTGGTCAAATGTTCCATACACACATAGACACAGCGTGCGCCCACCGCCAAATCCATTGCGCCACCTACCGCAGGAACAGTATCTGCAGAACCGGTATGCCAGTTGGCCAGATCGCCATTCACAGCAACCTGAAACGCGCCCAAAATACAGATGTCTAAATGACCACCGCGCATAATGTCAAACGAGTCTGCCGAGTGCATAAAACTGCCACCCCCCAACATGCTGATCAACTCCTTACCAGCATTGATCAAGTCATCATCTGCATGTTCTTTGGAAGTTAAAGCACCGAAACCTAAAACCCCATTTTCTGAATGCAAAATAATTTCATGTTCAGGTTTTAAATAACCTGCAACTTTGGTGGGCAAGCCAATACCCAAATTGACATATGAACCCGGCGCAATATCCTGGGCAACGCGTTCTACAATTTGTTCACGGCTACGTTTTTGGATTGTCATTTAATATCTCCAACTTTAACGACGTGCTGAACGAAAATGCCTGGTGTCACAATCACTTCTGGATCTAACTGACCCAATTCAAGCACTTCATGGACTTGAGCAATCGTGGTTTTAGCTGCTTTGGCCATGAGTGGACCAAAGTTTCGAGCTGCCTTTCGATAGACCAGGTTGCCCCAGCGATCGGCCTGATGGGCATAAATTAGGGCATAATCTGCATGAATGGGATATTCCAGCACGTAATTTTTACCATCAATACAGCGCGTTTCCTTGCCTTCCGCAATTTTGGTGCCATACCCGGTCGGCGTGAAAATTGCCCCTAAGCCGGCACCTGCAGCCTGAATCCGGCAAGCCAGATTGCCTTGCGGAACCAGGTCCAATTCAACTTTTCCAGCTTTATATAAATCTTCAAAAACAGTGGAATTGTTGGCTTTAGGAAACGAACAAATCATTTTTTTAACCAGGCCAGACAGCAGTAGATTAGTTAAACCACGGTCACCCGAAGCCGCATTATTATTAATGATGGTTAGATCTTTCGGACCAAAATCAATCAGCGCTTCAATCAGCTCAATAGGCTGTCCTGCCAAGCCAAAACCGCTGGTCATAATGCGTGCACCGTCTGGTATTGACTTAAGCACTGTCTCAATATCCGTTGTGACTTTATTAATCATGCTGTTCCCTAACACTGAATATACGTTTGAAGAATTAAATTAGTCTGCTTTTTGTGGATCGAATAAACGATCTTTAATAAAGATGGCAGGAATTACGCCACACAGGAAATAAGCCACGCCCATAATGAGTAAGCCTGTACCAATTGAACCGCCCTGCGCAAAATAACCAATGGTGAGTGGTGCCAATACCGCGCCTAAACGACCGACGTTATAGGCCCCGCCGACTGCCGTGCCACGAACTTTGGTCGAAAAACTTTCAGTCATATAAGTCGCGTTAATACCGTATGGAATGCCATATAAGAAACCGAAGAACAACATCAGCCATAAGATATTGTCAGGCGTATTACCAAATACGATGATTGGAATAAAAATGGCTGTACCGACCGTACCGAAAGTAAATACCGCGCGGCGGCCTATTTTATCGGCAATGATGCCTGCAATGACTTTGGTACACATCATGATCAGGAACGTACCAATCATATAGGTTGTCATTTCTTTGAACTTAATTCCCAGATCTGACTCTAAATATGCCGGTAACCAGTTACTGACACCGTAATAGCCGAATTGTAAGAATGCTGTACTGAATGACCACAAGATGAACATGCGGCGACTGAGGGCATCTTGAAAGACCATTTTGAAAGTATTTTTAGGTTTTTCTTCAACAATACCACTGGCTTTTGCAGCCAGACGTTTACGACGAGACTCAACCCAAGCTTGTGGTTCAGGCACCAAGAAATACATGGCCACAGCAATAACGATTGGAATAATGGAAATGTAATATAAATATCTCCAGCCAAACTCTGGCAATAACCAGCCTGCTAAGAGCGTTGCGACTACAGAACCCAAAGTCCATCCCGTCATCAAGCCTGCCAATATGGTAGAGCGGTATTTGGTCGGAACATATTCAGCCATCAAGGTATTACAGGCGATATAAAGTGCGCCTAATCCAATGGCGGAAATAAAACGCAACCATTTAAATTGTTCATAGCTTTCTGCAAAACCGAGCCAGCAAGTAAGCAAGGAGAATAAGGCAATTGCCACAACAATGACGCGTACACGACCAAACCGGTCACATGCCCAGCCACCGAAAAAGCCGCCAATGGCCATGCCGGCAAGCGTCCAGCTACCTAAAGCACCCGCTTGCAGACTGGTTAATGAAAATTCCTGTTTTAAACTGGTCAAGCTGTATGAAAGGAATGCGATATCTGCGCCATCCACCAGCAAGGCTAAAAAAGAAAAAATGAATGCGATGATCCATATTTTCTTCTTGGGTGCCTCGCTACTGTCCAATACAAGCGGTTCTGAACTAACTGTCATCAGATATTCCCTATTGTTCTTCAAGCACTCCTGTGCTCTACAAATTTTTTTAAAAATTTATGGGCTATTTAGGCATTAATGAAACACTTGATTCAGTGGTGTCCCGACTTTAAATAGCCTGTTAAATATGATACTAATAAACCATTTTTAGATCTAAAAAACAATAATACTAAAATATAATTTCTTATAGCGAAATAAAATTATCAATATCGAGTTTTGGTTTTGCTTGAAAATAAAATTAAAAATAAGCCAGTAAAAAATTACTGGCTTATTTTTAATGCATTAATTACAGAATGCAGCGATACCGGTTTGTGCACGACCGAGAATCAAGGCGTGGACATCATGGGTACCCTCATAGGTATTCACCACTTCCAGATTGACCAGATGACGTGCTACGCCAAACTCATCAGAGATCCCGTTACCACCCAGCATGTCACGTGCCAAACGTGCAATATCCAGTGCCTTGCCGCAGTTATTGCGCTTGATTAGTGAAGTGCCTTCAACCGAAGCAATGCCTTCATCTTTCATGCGGCCAAAACGTAAGGCAACCTGTAAGCCGAGTGCAATTTCAGTCTGCATATCCGCCAGTTTCTTTTGAATCAACTGATTAGCAGCCAAAGGACGGCCGAACTGCTTGCGGTCCATGGTGTATTGATGTGCGGTATGCCAGCAGAATTCCGCGGCTCCCATTGCACCCCAGGCAATCCCGTAACGTGCGCTGTTGAGACAGGTAAATGGACCACGCAAGCCACGGATTTCCGGGAAGGCATTTTCTTCAGGAACGAAAACGTTATCCATCACGATTTCACCGGTAATCGAGGCCCGTAAGCCGACCTTGCCATGAATCGCAGGAGCAGATAGCCCTTCCCAGCCTTTTTCCAGAATAAAGCCGCGGATCTCGCCAACATTACCATCAGCAGAGACTTCTTTGGCCCAGACCACAAATACATCGGCAATCGGACTGTTGGTAATCCACATTTTTGCGCCAGTTAAACGGTAACCACCATCGACTTTTTTAGCACGGCTAATCATGCTGCCCGGATCAGAACCATGATCCGGTTCGGTCAAGCCAAAGCAGCCGATATATTCACCCGTGGCCAATTTCGGTAAGTATTTCTGTTTCTGTTCTTCCGAGCCAAATTCATTAATCGGCACCATTACTAGAGAGCTTTGTACACTGGCCATGGAACGGTAGCCTGAATCGACATATTCAATTTCACGTGCCACCAGACCATAGCTGACATAGTTTAAGCCTGCACCACCGTACTGTTCAGGAATGGTGGGACCGAGCAGACCTAGCTCGCCCATCTCGCGAAAAATTGAAGCATCAGTTTTTTCATGACGGAACTGTTCAAGTACGCGAGGCAACAATTTTCCCTGGCAATAGGCATGGGCAGAATCGCGGATCATGCGCTCTTCTTCAGTCAGTTGCTGCTCGATTAAAAACGGGTCTTGCCAGTTAAATTTAGTTTTCGAAGTCATATTTTATAGTCCAAAAAATTTAGATCTGTTGTTATGCTGTGGCTTGTTTAATCATTTCACGCGCAATAATAATTTGCTGAATTTGTGTGGTGCCTTCATATAAGCGGAACAAACGTACGTCGCGATAGAAACGTTCAATTGAATATTCACTGATATAACCCGCACCGCCATGAATTTGTAAGCAGCGATCTGCAACACGGCCACACATTTCAGTCGCAAACATTTTGGCGCAAGAGGCTTCTGTCGTCACATTTTGGCCTGCATCACGTAAACGCGCAGCATCCATGACCATACATTTTGCGGCATAGATTTCAGCTTTAGAATCTGCCAACATGCCCTGAATCAGCTGGAAATTGGCAATTGCTTGACCAAACTGTTTACGTTCAACTGCATAATTTAGTGCATCTTCCAGCATGCGTTCTGCCATACCGACACTGTAACCGGCAATATGCAAACGGCCTTTATCCAGCACGCGCATCGCAGTTTTAAAGCCAATGCCTTCAATACCGCCAATCAACTGATCTTGATGAACACGACAGTTATCGAAAATCACGTCACAGGTATAAGAGCCGTGCTGCCCCATTTTTTTATCAATTTTTCCTAAAGATAAACCGGGTGTGCCTGCTTCGACCAAAAATGCAGAAATGCCGCTGGCACCTTTAATGTCTGGATTGGTACGCGCCATAACGGTAAAAGTCGTCGCACGTGGCGCATTGGTAATAAAGCGCTTGGTCCCGTTTAAAATATAATGATCGCCATCTTTGGTGGCCGTGGTTTTTAAAGAAGCTGCATCTGAACCTGAATCTGGTTCGGTTAAACAGAATGAACCAATATATTCACCGCTGGCATAGCGCGGCAAATATTTTTGTTTTTGTTCTTCAGTGCCATCAATCAGAATACCGCTAGAACCAATACCATTATTGGTGCCAATTAAAGAACGAAAAGCGGCAGAGGTTTTACCCAATTCCAGTGCCACTAAAATTTCTTCTTCCATGGTAATGCCCAAACCACCATATTCTTCCGGAATGGTTAAGCCAAATAAACCCAGCTCTTTCATCTGACTGACAATATGTTCAGGAATGGCGTTGCTTTCTTCAACCTCGTGCTCCAACGGCACAAGTTCATTTTTTACAAAATTTCGAATCGTTTCTAAAAGCTGTTCAAGCATTTCTGGATCACGGATCATGTTTTACTCCATCTGTTCATTTTTACGGTAAATTCCTTTACCTTTTTTTTAATTTCGCAATACGAAATAAATAACCACAAAAAACCAAAAACAGCAATAGGAAATACAAAATAAATATTTTTTGCACAAAAAATATTGAGTTTAGATAGAAATAGGATTAATTTAAATAAAAATAAAATTTCGCATTACGAAATTAATGGAGTAATAATGAAACAGATAGTGACAATGGAGTGTATCGAAGATCATATTGCGATCGTTAAAATTGACCGTCCTGAAGCGAAAAATGCGCTTAACACAGAAGTCCGCAAGCATCTTGCACAAATTTTCTCTGAACTGGCTTTAAATGATGACATCCGTGTCGTGATTCTGACCGGTGGTGAGTCGGTGTTTGCTGCCGGTGCAGATTTAAAAGAATTATCGTCGGCACAGACAGCAGAAATGTATTTGCGTCATACCGAACGTTACTGGCAGGCCATTGCACATTATCCAAAACCGGTGATTGCTGCGGTAAATGGTTATGCCTTGGGTGGCGGCTGTGAATTAGCCATGCATGCCGACATTATTATTGCAGGTGAATCTGCACAGTTTGGTCAGCCTGAAGTCAAAGTAGGTGTGATGCCGGGTGCTGGCGGTACCCAACGCCTATTCCGTGCGGTTGGAAAATTTCACGCCATGCGCATGATTCTGACCGGTTGCCTGGTTTCGGCACAAGAAGCCTACCAAATTGGTTTGGCTTCACAAGTCGTGCCAGATAGCGAAACGATCAGCACTGCCATCAAAATGGCAAAAACCATTGCACGTTTACCGCCTATTGCGCTTGAGCAAATTAAAGAAGTGGCATTAATGTCTGAAGATGTGCCTTTAAATGCCGGTTTAAGCCTAGAACGAAAATCCTTCCAGTTGCTGTTCGATACCCAAGATCAAAAAGAAGGTATGCAAGCGTTTATTGAAAAACGTCATCCGCAATATCAAGGCAAATAAATTATTTAGGGAAAAGTTTTTATGTCTATCCAAATTGCCACGATTGGCATTATCGGTTCAGGGGTTATGGGTACAGGAATTACCCAAATTGCCCTGCAGTCAAATCATCAAGTGTATTTATATGATGCCAAAGAAGGCGCTGCTCAAATAGCAGCCGAAAAGCTACAGGCAACTTTAAATAAACTGGTGGAAAAGAATAAAATTACTGCGGAATCTGCTCAGCAAGCGCTTGCCAATTTGGTAATCGCCGCACATCTAGATGAACTTAAAAATTGTGACCTTGTTATTGAAGCGATTGTCGAGAATCTTTCAGTCAAGCAAGAACTGGTTAAGCAGCTTGAAGCCTTGGTCGCAGAAAATACCATTATTGCTTCAAATACTTCGTCGCTCTCCATTACTGCCATTGCTTCACAGAGCCAGCATCCTGAGCGCATCGTAGGTTACCACTTCTTTAATCCTGTGCCTTTAATGAAAGTGGTAGAAGTGATTCCCGGGATTCGCACTCAACCGGAGATTGTCAGTCGCTTAGTCGACCTGTCTTATAAAATGGGCCATCGACCTGTCGTTGCAAAAGACACCCCGGGATTTATTATCAATCATGCAGGTCGTGCTTATGGTACAGAATCTTTAAAAATTCTAAATGAAAATGTTGCCAGTATTCACGAGATTGATCGTATTTTAAAACAAAATTTAGGTTTTAAAATGGGACCTTTTGAGCTGCTGGATTTAACCGGTCTGGATGTATCGCATCCGGTGATGGAATCGGTTTATGAGCAATATTATCAGGAACCGCGCTACCGTCCCAATGTACTGACCAAACAAATGCTGACGGCCAAACAGCTGGGGCGTAAAACGGGTCAGGGTTTTTACCGTTATGAAGCGGGACAGAAACTGGATGAACAGCCGGCAATTCGAGTTGAAAAATTGGCTGAATATCCTACTGTCTGGATTGCGGCAGATTTCGAAGCAGACCGTCAGACGTTAACCGATTATCTCAACACGCATCAAATTAGCATCGATACACAAGATTATCCGGCTGCGGACAGCCTGATTTTAGTGGCAAGTTATGGTGAAGATACCAGCTCAAGCATACAGCGCTTAAACCTCGATCCTACACGTACGGTCGCTATCGATTTAATTAATGGTTTAAATGTTCATCGTACTTTAATGCCAAGCCTGATTACCCAAGAAAAATTGAGTCAGGCAGCACACTCCATTTTCAATCTGGATGGCAATAGCGTCACCGTGATTCAGGAAAGTGTCGGTTTTGTCGCACAACGCGTGATTGCGATGGTGATTAATTTAGCCTGTGATATTGCCCAGCAAGGCGTTGCCACAGTAGATGACATTAATGCTGCGGTACGCTTAGGCCTAGGCTACCCATATGGTCCAATTAGCTGGGGAGATGTGCTCGGACCTGCAAAAATCCTGCTCATTTTAGAGCGCATGACTCAAATTACCGCAGACCCACGCTATCGCCCAAGTCCCTGGTTACAGCGTCGTGTCAAGCTTAATCAATCTTTAACTTTTACCGCTTAAAACTTTTATATCGAAATTCTTCAAGGAAAGAAAATGTTAAACGCTTATATTTATGATGGATTACGTACTCCTTTTGGTCGTCATGCAGGTAGCTTGGCTACAATTCGCCCGGACGATTTAGCCGGTTTAGTTATTCGCCGTCTGGTTGAAAAAACGGGGATTCCAGGTGCTGATGTAGAAGATGTGATTTTTGGCAGTACCAATCAGGCCGGTGAAGACAGCCGCAATGTGGCACGTCATGCAGCTCTTTTGGCAGGATTGCCGGTCACTGTTCCTGGTCAAACTGTTAACCGCTTATGTGCTTCAGGCTTGGGCGCTATTATTGATTCTGCTCGCGCCATTACTTGTGGTGAAGGCGATTTGTATATTGCCGGTGGTGTCGAATCAATGACCCGTGCGCCTTTTGTGATGGCAAAAGCTGAATCTGCTTATAGCCGCGAAGCAAAGATTTATGACACCACCATTGGTTCACGCTTCCCTAACCCACAGATTGTTAAGCAATTTGGCGGCCATAGTATGCCAGAAACTGGTGATAATGTTGCGGTAGAATTTGGTATCAGCCGTGAACAGGCAGATGCATTTGCAGCAGCGTCACAAGCCAAATATGAAGCTGCAAAACAGGCCGGTTTCTTTGAAGATGAAATTACCGCAGTTGAAGTTTCTCAAGGACGCAAATTACCGCCAAAATCAGTAGTTGAAGATGAGCACCCTCGCCCGAGTTCAAATTTTGAAGCATTGCAAAAACTGAAACCCCTCTTTGAAGGTGGTGTGGTTACTGCCGGAAATGCTTCAGGCATTAATGATGGCGCAGCCGCAGTACTGATTGGTAGTGAAGCGGTACAGCAAAAATATGGCTTAAAGCCAATAGCTAAAATTTTGTCTGCAGCTGCAGCAGGTATTGAGCCGCGTATTATGGGCGCAGGTCCAATCGAAGCCATTAAAAAAGCGGTTGCACGTGCCGGTTTGAGTTTAGATGATCTGGATATTATTGAAATTAATGAAGCATTCGCATCTCAAGTGCTGTCTTGTTTAAAGGGCTTAGGGATTGATTCGGATGATCCACGTGTGAATCCAAATGGTGGTGCCATTGCGCTCGGTCATCCATTAGGTGCTTCAGGTGCACGTCTTGCATTAACGACTGCACGCCAACTCCAGCGTACAGGCAAAAAATATGCTGTGGTCAGCTTATGTATTGGTGTTGGTCAAGGTTTGGCCATGGTGATTGAAAACGTAGGCTAATGATTCTTTTCAGTAAGTCTTAAAATCTCATTAAGCGGCTGTGGTTATTCAGCCGCTTAATTTTATGTAACATTCATTTCATAAAAGATATTAAAAAATGGATGGTTATTCATCTTAATAAAATTAGATAATTAGACATTTATTTTGTATCGTGAAATTTAGTTGTTATTATATTTTATAGTTATCTATTTGATTGTACCTCAACATGACATTAAAAAATAAATCAGGTGAAAGTTCCAACTTTGATGAAATACGTTTAGACCCCATTTCTCATATTCATCGTGAAAATAATCCGCAGTTTATTGCCTCTATTGCGCGTGGACTGGAAATTCTGCGTTGTTTTTCTTCTTCGAATCAATTACTGGGTAATCAGGAAATTGCTCACTTGACCAATTTACCTAAACCGACCGTGGCACGCATTACCAGTACCCTGGTTTCTTTGGGCTATTTAAAGCAATTACCCAACACCACCAAATACTTACTCGATGTTGGTGTATTGGCATTAGGCTATTCAGCACTATCCAATATCTCTGCACGCACTCAGGCACAACCTTTTATGGAGGAAATGTCTAAATATGCCCAGGCACCAGTAGCGATGGCAACACGCGACAGATTAAACATGATCTATCTGAATGTAGTGCATACAGATTCTACGCTCACCATGCGTCGTCCGATTGGCTCAACTTTACCCATTCATAGTAGTGCGATGGGCCGAGCATGTCTGGCTGCTATGGTTGAAAAAGAACGCCATTATTTATTTGATGCGATTAAAAAAAGAAATGAAGACAGCTGGCCAAGTATTAAACGTAATTTAGAACGTGCAGTTCGCGATTATCAAGACTATGGTTATTGTCTGTCTATTGGTGACTGGGCCAAAGATGTCAATTCGGTGGCGGTGCCGCTGATCCATCCGCAACATGGCATTTTGGTGTTTAACTGTGGCGCGCCGAGTTATTTGCTGGATCAGGAAAAGCTGGAAAATGAGATTGGTCCGCGCTTAATTCATATGGTCAATAATATTTCCAGTACCTTAAATAACAACTAAAAAATCCCAGATGAAAAAGAAGCGCCCTTTAGGCGCTTCTTTTATGCAAGTTAAATAATAATACATTAATCAAATTTGAATGCTTCAGGATCTAAGCTGAATACGACCTCACCGCCTTCTAAAATATTAGCCGCATGCGTTTTAGTGCGGTTTAACAATTTACTGTAATAGAATTGCGCAGTCGCCAGTTTTGCTTGATAAAACTCATCTGTTGAGCCCGCTGCAATTTGACTTTGTGCAACTTGGGCCGCTTTAGCCCAGACATAGGCCAGTGTCACATAGCCAGAGAAGTATAGATAATCGACAGAAGCTGCACCTGTTTCGTCAGGGTTGGTTTTGGCTTTTTCCGCAACAAAATCAGTCAAGCTTTTCCATTCTGCCAATAATTCAGACAACTTGTTTAACATGGGCTGAATACCCGTCTGGTTTTGATGTTCTGCGATAAAATGTTCAATCATATCGGTGAAATTGTTTAGAAGAGCACCGTCTGATTTCAAAATTTTACGACCAAGCAAGTCAATCGCCTGAATTTCAGTCGTTCCTTCATACAGACAGGCAATACGCATATCACGCGCCAACTGTTCCATTCCATGCTCGGAAATATAGCCATGACCGCCAAACACCTGCATACCGTGTTTAGAACATTCCACGCCCATTTCCGTCAAGAAAGCTTTGGCAATTGGGGTTAATAAAGCGAGCAGATCCTCGATTTTTTTCTTTTCAGCAGCATCCTGAGTTACCCCGGCTACATCGACCCAATGCGCAATTAAATAGGTCAGTATACGGCCACCTTCAGCAAAGGCTTTTTGAGTCAGCAACATGCTGCGTACTGCCGGATGGACAATAATCGGATCGGCTGCTTTTTCAGGGAAGTATGCACCGCCAAGCGCACGTAAAGCCAGGCGATCTTTGGCATAAGACAGCGCACCTTGATAACTTGCCTCGGAAATGGCTAAACCTTGGGTTGCAGTACTTAAACGCGCTGCGTTCATAAAAGTAAACATACACAGCAAACCTTTATGCTCTGGACCAATCAAATAGCCACGCGCAGCATCAAAATTTAGAACACAGGTCGCATTACCATGAATGCCCATTTTATGCTCAAGCGAACTGCATATCATGTTATTACGATCGGCTTTATTACCTTCTGCATCCACATTAAATTTTGGCACAATAAATAGAGAAATACCGCGTGTACCTGCCGGTGCATTTGGCAAGCGAGCCAGTACAATATGTACAATATTTTCTGCCAAGTCATGATCGCCTGCAGAAATAAAGATTTTTTCACCGCTAATCGCATAGCTGCCATCTTCATTCGGTACAGCCTTGGTACGGACTTGACCCAGATCGGAACCTGCTTGTGCTTCTGTTAAGCACATCGTTCCTGTCCATTGCCCGCTAATTAATTTCGGCAAATAGATTTGTTTTTGTTGTTCTGTGCCATGGTGATTAATTGTGCGCATAGCGCCATGCGATAAACTTGGGTACATGCCCCATGCCCAGTTGCATGCCGTGGTCATTTCCTGAATTGCGGTACGTAGTAAGTTCGGTAAACCTTGACCACCAAATTCTTCACGTGCAGTTAAGGATGGGAAACCCAATTCAACATATTTATCATAAGCTGCCTTAAAGCCGTCTGGTGTAGTGACAACCCCATCTTTTAAAGTACAGCCTTGACGGTCACCAACTGCATTTAAGGGCAGAATTTCATTTTGGCAAAAATCCGCTGCCACATCTAAATATTGATTAAATAATTCAGCCGACACCTTGTCTTGGTAATATTCAAAACCAGAATAACTTTCTTCAATGTTGAGCACTTCATTTAAGACAAAATTCATATCTCGACGCGGTGCAATATAATCTGGCATTGTTTAATCCTTCCTTTTATATTCCCTGCTAAAATTTTTTAAATATTTGCAGAGTAGTTCCAATGTTCTTGTGATCTTTAAAATGAATATTTCACATTTATAAGGGCGTAATTTTTAATACAATGGAAATAATTTCGTATAACGAAATAATATTCCATATATTTGCTATTTTCTACAAAAAGCATATCAATCCGTTTTTTTTGCTTATATTTTGTACATTTCCATCTAAGTGAGTTAATTAATTTTCAAAAAACTGCCATATTTTCCTGTTTAATTAACAATGAATGAAAATTTATAAATAAAAACCTTTTTATACCTCTCCTTTTCTCTGTAAAAAACAGCAAAAAATTCAGTTATAAATTAAATATTTTGCAATACAGAATTTTATTTTATAAGTTTCCAAATTATGTTATTTTTCAATAAATCGAAAAAGACAGGACAAGGAATAAAGGAATGCTGACTGACCAATATTCAGGAATTGATGCACTTAATGCACTTAAAAATGGTGAAATTCCCCATGCTCCGATGGCCAAGACCATTCCCATGAAACTGGTAGATGTTCAGGAAGGTTATATCGTGTATGAAGTCACACCGGGTGAAGAGCATATTAATTTACAAGGTGGCGTGCATGGTGGTTTCTGTGCCACGGTTTTAGATAGCGTAACGGGTGGCGTTGCCCACTCAATGATGGAAAAAGGCAACCGCTTTGCGACTGTAGACCTGAATATAAAAATGATCCGTCCCATGCAAGTCGAAAAAACCTATCGAGGCATTGGACACCTGATTAATGCTGGACGGACCATTGTCAGTACTGAAGGCAAAATTGTGGATGAAAATGATAAAATTTATGCGCATGCGACTGCAACACTTATGATTATTCGAAAATAAACAAAAAAAGAGCAGTATCTTTTTGGATAGATACTGCTCTTTATGTGATTATTTAAATAATAGGTATAGCGTCTTAATACCCACTAGCCAACATCTGTACGAATGTTATTGACCATATGCACTAAACGCGGTGCAATTTCATCTTCCAGCTTTTCACGGCTTAAAATAAAGCTTGGCCCACCACAGTTAAATACCAGTAATCCATGTTGATCGTGATAATAAGGCACAGCCACTGAATTCACATCTTTATGCCAGTCACCGACTGAAAAGCAATATCCAAAGTCTTGATAGTCCTTAAAGGCTTTATCTAGTTCACGATTTATTTTTATCCAGTCTTCTTTGTGTTTAGCACGAATGGCATTGAGTAAAAATTCACGCTCATCTTCCGGCATTGCTGCCAAGCATGCACGACCTACCGAACTTAAATGAATGGGTAAATAAGTACCGACTTGGCGTCGCATAGTGACATTACCCTTGCCTTGCACGACATCTAAGTAGATCATATTTAAGCGGTCACGGGTTGCCATAGCAACAGCTGCACCTGCATAATCTGCTAATTCTTTCATGTATGGATGAGCAATCGAACGGATTGAAAGATTCGACAACATTGAATAACCAAATGAAAGTACCCCAACAGAAAGCTGAAATTTACTTGAGTTTGGTACTTGTTTTAAATAACCCAAACGTGACAGTGTATGGGTCAAACGGGTAATGGTCGGTTTCGGCAAACCCGTCATTTGAGAGAGTTCTTGATTACCTAAATGTTGATGTTTTGGAGTAAAACAACGTAACAGTTCCAAACCACGGGCAAGAGCGGTAATGTATTGGCGATCATTTTCATCCTGCATATCCTCAATAGGATCCAGGAGTTCATGTCGTAAAGGAGCTAATAGCTTCTCCGCTTGTTCCGATTCTGTCACTTCAGTCATTTAAATGGCCTAATTTATTTAATTCTGTTTCGCATTGCGAAAATTATAATATAAATATCCTATTAATAGCAAAGAAGCAACCTCTAAAAAGTTGCTTCTTTGTTCATCTTAACCAGGCTTTTAAAAGGGATTAACCAATAATACCTTTGCTTCGCAGTTCTGCTAATTTTTCAGCATCGGCTACGCGGGCTAAAATTTCATTGGTATGTTCACCGAGCATCGGTGGGGCTTTTTTATATTCCACCGGCGTACGAGAAAGTTTGATAGGAGAACCAATGACTTTGAGTTTATCTTTTAAAGGATGCTGCATTTCAACCAGCATATCTCTGGCTTTCACCTGCGGCTCTTCAAAAGCTTGCTCAAGGTTATTGATTAGACCAACCGGTACTTTCACCGCATGAATCGCTTCAACCCAATGCTTCGCATTGTCGCTAAGGAAATGCGTAGACAATAACTCGCCAATCTCACTTCGGTGTTTAATCCGCAAGGCATTGGTAGTAAAACGTGGGTCATCCGGCAATTCCGGCAAGCCAATCGCATTGCTTAATGCCACGAATTGTTTGTCATTACCGCATGCAATAATAAAGTCTTGGTCTGCCGCTTTAAACACTTGGTAAGGCACAATATTGGCATGGGCATTACCATAGCGACCCGGCACTTTACCTGACGCTAAATAGTTCATGCCTTGATTGGCCAATGTTGCCACTTGCACATCAAGCAATGCCATATCAACGTGTTGACCTAAGCCAGTAATGGTACGGTTCAATAATGCCGCTTGAATGGCAATGGTTGAATACAGACCCGTAGTTAAATCGGCAAAAGCTACACCCACTTTTTGTGGGCCACCACCCGGCAAGTCATCTTTTTCACCGGTCACAGACATTAAGCCGCCCATGCCCTGAATAATAAAGTCATAACCCGGTTCAGGCGCACGTGGACCGGTTTGACCAAAACCGGTAATTGAGCAATAGACCAGTTTCGGGTTGATGGCACTTAAACTATCGTAATCCAGTCCGTATTTTTTCAGCGAACCAGCTTTATAGTTTTCAATCACCACATCAGAGTCTGCAGCTAAAGCGCGGACCAGTTCCTGACCTTCAGCGGTCGAAATATCAATCGCAACGGAAAGTTTATTTCGGTTCGCAGATTGGTAATAAGCTGCTTCACGTGTGTCCTCGCCTTGATTGTTCTTCATCCAAGGTGGACCCCATAAACGGGTGTCATCACCTGTTTTTGGACGTTCAACTTTAATCACTTCTGCGCCTAAATCCGCGAGGATTTGACCACACCAAGGACCTGCAAGTACGCGACTTAAATCCAGTACGCGAATACCCTCTAATGCACCCATGTGTCTTTACCTTTATACGCGTTCAATAACCATTGCGAGACCTTGTCCCACACCAATACATAGACTGATCACAGCATATTTTTTGCCGCTGCGCTGCAGTTCACGTGCTGTTGATAATGCCAGACGAGCACCCGATGCACCCAGTGGATGACCGACTGCAATCGCACCACCGTTTGGATTCACCCGCGGATCATCCAGTGCAATCTCTAAACCTCGAAGGCATGCCAATACTTGAGAGGCAAAGGCTTCATTGATCTCGATGATGTCCATGTCTGCCAAAGTCAGGTTAGCACGTTTGAGTGCCAGCTTGATGGCATCAACCGGACCTGCACCCATAATGCGCGGTTCAATCCCCGCCGCACCTGATGCCAGAATTCTGGCGATTGGTTTAAAGCCCAAGGTTTGCTCAGCCTGCTCAGAACCAATCAGTAGTGCTGCTGCACCATCGTTCACGCCTGAAGCATTACCTGCTGTCACTACACCGTCTGCAAACAATGGTTTCAGTTTTTGTAAAGCTTCCATATTAGACGATGGGCGTGGATGCTCATCCACTGCAACTAATTTAGGCGGTAATTTACGGCCTTGTGGCACTTCGATGCCAACAATTTCACCCTCAAAGAAACCGGCCTGTTTGGCAGCTTCATATTTGGCTTGCGATGCTGCCGCGAAGGTATCCGCATCTTCACGCGTGATGCCATATTCAACCGCAACGTTGTCGCCGGTTTTTGGCATGGTGTCATCACCGAACTGCTTTTCAATGGCAGGGTTCGGGAAACGTGCACCAATGGCTGAATCAAAGACTTTAAAGTCACGGCCAAAGGCTTTTTCAGACTTGGCAAAAACAAAGGGTGCGCGTGACATGGATTCAACGCCACCGGCGATAAAGATCTCGCCTTCGCCACAGCTAATCGCACGTGCTGCATCAATCACAGATGCCAAACCTGATGCACAGAGACGGTTTACGGTTTGCGCTGGGGTTTTTACATCCAAACCTGCTAGCAATGCTGCATGACGCGCGATGTTACGGCTGTCTTCACCGGCTTGGTTGGTGTTGCCCAAAATCACATCATCATAGATATTGTTGGGTAAATTGTGCTTTTCAAGCAAGGCCTTAATCACATGCGCAGCCAGGTTGTCCGGACGAATCGTGGCAAGCTCACCGGCATGACGACCAAATGCGGTACGTACACCATCATAAATATAGGCATTTAACATAGGAGTTTCCTTCTAATTCGCTTAAACAGCTGCGCTGTGAAGTAAAGATAAATTCAGTTGTGCACGACGTTTTAGCCATGGGCTTGGACGGTAGCGCTGATCGCCAGTGTTGGCATAGATCCGTTCCAGAATCAGTAAGATGCGTTGTGCACCCAATACATCGCCCCATGAAATTGGACCATGCGGATAACCGAGACCCAGTTTCACCGCTTTATCGATGTCAGATGCTGTGGCAATTTGCTGCTGTGCAATGTCACACGCCAAATTCACCACCATCGCCAAGACACGCTGCGCAACAAAGCCCACGCTTTCTGCAATCACGGTCACGCCCTGTCCATCTTTGGCAAATATCGCATGCGCCTGGTCGATGTAATTTTTCGCAGTCACAATGGATGGCATGATGGTGCGGTGCTTGGCAAAATCCGTCAGCAGATCAATCGATACCACACGCGCTGCATCTACGCCCAAACGTAATGACGCAGTGGTGCTGTCTTCACCATAAGTGGCAAGAATAATCAGGCTGTCTGCCGCAGGTTGTTCAGCACTGTCCAGCACCAGGCCTTGCGCTCGGATGTAATCACGTAAAACGCTGGCATCTTGCTCACGGTCTGTGGCAATCCACACTGCATTAAACTTGTTGACTGCCGGAACAGCTTGTACCGGGGCTTCGTTGGTTTTTTTGCCGTCGATATATTTATAGAAGCCTTCACCGACTTTACGGCCAACTTTTTTACCGGCCAGCATTTGACGGGTTAAAGGGTGTGGACGATAACGGTCTTCCTGATAGTACTGGTTAAAAATCGATTCCATTACAGGATGCGATACATCCAGTGCGGTTAAGTCAAACAATTCCAGCGGCCCCATACGGAAACCGGCACCTTCACGTAAGATACGGTCGATATCTGAAATGGAGGCAACGCCTTCGCCCAAAGCTTTCAAGGCTTCGGTACCATAGGCACGACCGGCATGATTGACGATGAATCCCGGGGTGTCTTTGGTGCGTACACCGAAATGACCCGTGCGCTGTGCCAGTTCAAGCAGGTCTTCAACTACCTGCTCATCTGTGGCTAAGCCTGCAATCACTTCGACAATTTTCATCAAAGGTACAGGGTTAAAGAAGTGGAAACCGGCCATGCGTCCTTGATGTTCAAGGTTTGAAGCAATGGCAGTCACTGAAAGTGATGAAGTATTGGTCGCTAAAATCGTGCTAGGCGCAACAATGGCTTCAATTTGCTTAAACAGGCTTTGCTTGATCTCCAGGTTTTCAATGATGGCTTCAACCACCAGATCCACACCCGCGATTTGTTCAATGCTGTCCAAAACTACAAAACGCGCCAAGGTTTCATTCAGCACTTGTTCGGTGAATTTGCCTTTGGCTTGTAGTTTTTCCAATATTACTTTGAGTTTGGCTAAGCCTGCTTCTGCAGCACCTGCCTTGGCATCAAATAAACGAACTTCGACACCGGCTTGCGCAGCAATTTGCGCAATGCCCATGCCCATTACACCGGTACCGATCAACGCCATAGATTGAATGGTCATGTCTTATTCTCCAGTGTACTGTGCAGGACGTTTTTCAAAAAATGCATTCACGCCTTCTTTTTGATCTTTAGTGTCAAATAGAATCTGGAAGGCTTTACGCTCTAAAGTCAGCGCACCCTGTAAAGACAGGTCCTGACCCAAATTGGTCACTTCTTTAATTTGCTGCACCGCAATTGGAGAAAAACCTGCAATGGTTTTTGCAATCTCAAGTGCATGAGCAATGGTGTTTTCATCTTCAACCACTTCAGAAACCAGGCCCATTTGGCTGGCTTCTTCAGCGCTGATGAATTTACCCGACAACACCAGCAGCATGGTTTTGAATTTACCAATCGCACGCAGTAAACGTTGTGTACCGCCCGCGCCCGGCATCAGGCCGAGTTTTATTTCAGGCTGACCGAATTTTGCCGACTGGCCGGCAATAATGATATCGGCATGCATCGCCAGTTCACAGCCGCCACCCAAGGCATAGCCATTCACTGCCGCAATAATCGGCTTGCTGCAATCGATAATACTTTGCCAGTATTGTTCGGTATGGCGTAAATACATTTGCGCTGTGGTTGCAGTGGTGAAGTCTTTAATATCAGCACCGGCCGCAAAAACTTTCTCTCCGCCAGTAATCACAATCGCGCGTACAGCAGTGTTCTGGTTTAGTGCTTGAAAAGCTTTTGAAAGTGCCTGACGTAATTCCAGATTCAGTGCATTCCTGGCTTCAGGTCGATGTATTTCTACAAGCGCCACGCCATCTTCTTGCAGGGTAAGTTTTAATATTTGGGTGCTTTCCATAATCTTCACATTTCGCACAGCGGTATATTTATTGCAATATACATAAGTTTAACCCAATTTTAAATCAAATTTTTTCATATGAAAAATAATTAATAGCGATGATAAAGATACATTTTTGTTAAAAAACAAAAACTTAATATTTTAATTTAATTTAATATTTGATACCGCATTGCGAAATATACTTTCGTATATATTGTACAAGCGATCTTTTTTGATTAGTATCCGGATAAATTCAGCTTAGTGACTACATCTTGTTCGATTTAGTTGATTGAAAAAAACAAGCTGTTAACCCTAAAAACGGAGTTAGGACATGATTCGCGATCAGGAAACCTTAGACCAATTAGTCGATATGATTCGTCAATTTGTTGAAGGTGTATTAATCCCAAATGAAGAACTCGTTGCTGAAACAGACGAAATTCCTGCAGAAATCGTTCAGCAAATGAAAGAGTTAGGATTGTTTGGTTTAACAATTCCTGAAGAATATGAAGGTCTTGGCCTAACTATGGAAGAAGAGGTTTATATTGCCTTTGAATTAGGCCGTACCTCTCCTGCTTTCCGTTCGCTCATTGGTACAAACAATGGTATCGGTGCTTCAGGCCTGATCATTGATGGTACAGAAGAACAAAAACAATATTTCCTGCCACGCTTAGCCAGCGGTGAAATTATTGGTTCATTCTGCTTAACCGAACCGGATTCTGGTTCTGATGCTGCATCTTTAAAAACAACTGCAGTAAAAGATGGCGATGAATACATCTTGAATGGTACCAAACGCTTTATTACCAATGCCCCACATGCGGGTGCTTTCACGGTAATGGCACGTACTAATCTTGAATTGAAAGGTTCAGCTGCTATTTCTGCATTTATTGTCGACAGCAAAACACGGGGTATTTCACTCGGTAAACGTGACAAGAAAATGGGGCAAAAAGGCGCACATACCTGTGATGTGATCTTTGAAAACTGCCGTATTCCCGCGTCGGCTTTAATTGGTGGCGTTGAAGGCGTTGGCTTTAAAACTGCAATGAAAGTGCTTGATAAAGGCCGTATTCATATTGCAGCACTCAGCGTTGGTGCAGCAACACGCATGCTCGATGACTCACTTCAATATGCGGTTGAACGTAAGCAATTTGGCCAAGCGATTGCAAATTTCCAGTTGATTCAAGGCATGCTGGCCGATTCAAAAGCTGAAATTTATGCAGCTAAATGCATGGTGCTGGATGCAGCGCGTTTACGTGACGCAGGCAAAAATGTCAGCACTGAAGCATCTTGCGCGAAAATGTTTGCTACAGAAATGTGTGGCCGGGTAGCTGATCGTGGGGTGCAAATCCATGGTGGCGCAGGTTACATCAGCGAATATGCGATTGAACGTTTCTACCGTGATGTCCGTTTATTCCGTTTGTACGAAGGTACAACTCAAATTCAACAAGTAATTATTGCGCGTAACATGATTAAAGAAGCTACGCGTTAACAGTTTGGCTGGGTCACTCTCCTTGCGACTCGGCTTTTTTTATAAGGTAATGGATTATGGCTGTTAATACTTTATCCAAAATTAATTCAAATACATGGAAAATTGCATTTATTTTTGCGTTCTTGGCCTTATTGGTTGATGGCGCAGACTTGATGCTTTTATCTTACAGTTTAAGCAGTATTAAAGCTGAATTTGGATTAACAACGGTCGAAGCAGGGATGCTTGGAAGCTTTACTCTGGCAGGTATGGCGATTGGTGGTATTTTTGGTGGATGGGCATGTGACAAATTTGGTCGCGTGCGTACTGTAGTTGTCTCGATTTTATTGTTCTCGGTATTGACTTGCGGTCTTGGTTTTACTCGATCTTTTGTAGAATTCGGTACTTTACGTTTCTTTGCTTCATTGGGTTTGGGCTCTTTATATATTGCCTCTAATACCTTGATGGCGGAATATGTACCGACCAAATACCGCACCACTGTACTTGGCACACTCCAGGCTGGTTGGACCGTGGGTTATATTGTTGCAACGTTGCTTGCAGGCTGGTTAATTCCCGACCATGGCTGGCGCATGCTGTTCTACGTTGCTGCGTTACCGATTGGTTTAGCAATTTTGATGCATTTCTTGGTGCCGGAGCCTGCTGCATGGCAAGAAAACCGTTTCAAGAAAGTAGAAGTGACAGACAAACCTGCGGAATCGACTTGGAAACTCATTTTCCAGGACAAAAAAAATCGTAACATGTTCATTCTTTGGGCATTAACAGCTGGTTTCCTGCAGTTTGGTTACTATGGTGTAAACAACTGGATGCCAACCTACCTAGAAACTGAATTGGGTATGAAATTTAAAGAAATGACGGCTTATATGGTCGGCACATATACGGCAATGATCTTGGGTAAAATTCTTGCAGGTTATATGGCTGATAAAGTTGGTCGACGTTTTACTTATGCTTTCGGTGCCGTTGGTACAGCTATTTTCTTGCCACTGATCGTATTCTATAATTCGCCAGAAAACATTCTTTACCTATTGGTTATTTTTGGTTTCTTATACGGTATTCCATACGGTGTAAATGCGACCTATATGACTGAAAGTTTTCCGACAGCCGTACGTGGTACAGCAATCGGTGGTTCATATAACGTTGGTCGTCTTGGCGCTGCCATTGCACCTGCAGTAATCGGCTACTTAGCAAGTGGTGGTTCTATTGGCCTTGGTTTCCTTGTGATGGGTGCAGCATACTTTATTTGTGGCGTGATTCCTGCTCTCTTCATCAAAGAAAAACAATACGATCCCCAAAAATCATAAGGTTTTAAACCGAATAAAAAAGTCTCTCCGGAGGCTTTTTTTATTTGAAAAAAATATCAAAATTAAACTTCATAACAAATTTTAAAAATGATAAAATACCGCTAAGCGAAATTGAGTTTTATAATTATGGATGATTTAGTTCGAGAATCGATGGAGTTTGACGTCGTCATCGTTGGCGCAGGACCGGCCGGTCTGTCTGCGGCGATCAAGATCCGTCAACTTGCAATTGAAAACAACCTGAATGATCTGTCCGTTTGTGTCGTGGAAAAAGGCTCCGAAGTCGGTGCACACATCCTGTCCGGCGCGGTGCTTGAACCGCGTGCCATGAACGAGCTGTTCCCCGACTGGAAAGAACAGGGTGCGCCTTTAAATGTGCCGGTGACTGAAGACAAAACCTTCTTCCTGCTTTCAGATGAAAAATCACAGGAAGCCCCGCACTGGATGGTGCCAAAAACCATGCACAATGACGGCAACTATGTCATCTCACTCGGCAATGTGGTGCGCTGGTTAGGCAGCAAAGCCGAAGAGCTGGAAGTGTCGATCTTCCCGGGCTTTGCTGCTGCTGAAATCCTCTATCATGCAGATGGTACCGTGAAAGGCATCCAGACCGGTGACATGGGCATTGGCAAGGATGGCGAACCGACGCATAACTTTACCCCAGGTTATGAGCTGCATGCCAAATACACCATTTTCGCTGAAGGCTGTCGTGGCCACCTCGGTAAACGCCTGATCCAGAAATTCAACCTGGACCAAGATGCCGATCCGCAGCATTACGGTATTGGCATTAAAGAATTGTGGGAAATTGATCCTGCGAAACACAAATCGGGTCTGGTAATGCACGGTGCTGGCTGGCCTTTAAGCGAGACCGGTTCTTCAGGCGGCTGGTGGCTGTATCACGCTGAAAACAACCAGGTGACCCTGGGCATGATCGTCGATCTTTCCTACACCAATCCGCATATGTATCCGTTTATGGAA
>NZ_JAZQPV010000097.1:0-5831 GCF_045628685.1 Acinetobacter sp. | reverse complement strand
CAATAAGATATAAAAATAAAATACATATTATCATACATTTATAATTTATATAAAGTTTATTATTCACTCTTTTTGTTGCTTAATATATATTGATTTTTAGTACTATTTGCTTACCAGATGCTTACTAGAATGAAATTCACGAAACCAGCTATAGACAAAATTGATTGTACAGATAAGACAAAACCTACTTTTTTTTGGGATGAAAAAACACCTGGATTTGGCGTCAAAGTTACACCCAAAAATAATAAAAGCTACATTTTCCAAGGTCGCATTGGTCTTCAGAACCGTCGGATTAAAATCGGTGATGTTGATGTATGGAAACTAGATGATGCTCGTAAGTATGCACAAGAATTAGCGATTATGTGCCACAAAGGCATTGACCCCTTTATCGAGCGTAAAAAAGCTTTAGCTAATAACAAAGAACTACTAAAACAAGAAAAACGCAAGACTATTAAATTTAAAGATGTATGGTTTGAATATTTAGCAGCAAGACAACCTAATTGGCGACAAAGAAGCTATCAGGACCACATCGAATTATCTAGAGGTGGTTACGATCCCGAAAAAAATAGTGTTTATACTAACCAACCCATTTTTCAACTGTTTGATTACAAACTTTCTGAATTAACTGCAGATGTATTTTGCGATTGGCTTGATCAAAATGATTATCGCCCCACAACATCAGGTAAAGCATATCGACTCACACGCGCTTTTCTCAATTGGTGCGAGGAACATGAAGATTATGAAAACTTAGTACCTCCAAAATCATATAACGCAAAAAAGGTTAAAGATAAAGTCCCTACTCCAAAAGCCAAAAATGATTGTTTGATGAAACAACATCTAAAACCATGGTTTGAAGAGGTAAATAAGTTAACTAACAGGAAAATCGCGATTTTTTTGATATGTAGTTTAATCACTGGTTGCAGAAAAAATGAGCTACTTTCATTAAAATGGAAAGACGTCAATTTCCGTTGGAAAACAGCAAAAGTTAAAGATAAAATTGAAGACGCAGGTCGCCTAATTCCTCTCACTGCATTTGTTGAAAGTCTATTATTAGAACTAAAGAAAAATTCCGATTCTGAATTTATATTTAGCAGTAAGGACTCTGAATGTGGATATATTGTTAATCCCTACGATAGCTTAGAGAAAATATGTAAGAAACTAAATATTGTACTTACTCCCCACGGATTAAGAAGGTCATATAAAACGTTAGCTATTTGGGCTCAAATCAATGAAGGATCATTAGCACAAATATCAGGTCATAAACCAAGTGCATTAGTTGAAAGGCACTACATCGTACGACCTATGGATATGCTCCGAGAAACACTACAAGAATATGAGGATTGGATCTTAAGCTGTGTTAGAGATGGCGTCGATTGAACCAAAAGCTAAACCAAAATTTTAAATATAAATTTTAATATTGGAAAAAATTTGCACCCACTTTTTACCAAATTAGATTTAGTGCATTGAATCCTAAAACTAATTTTGTTCAAAGCCAGCTTTAGGATTTGAAGTCACATACCAATATTACCACTTTTTCAATCAACACAAAATACAATGATATATTATTGCATCTACAAGATACATAAGCCCCCCCCTTGAACGTACAGCCAAAGTACATGCAAATTTTGTGGGTATCCATCCATTCATTGATGGCAATAGTCGCACATCATCTTTTGATGAATCCAGAATTGCTTACGCTTTGTGTGATCACTGTTGAAAATCGATTAGCTTATTATGAAGGCATTGATCAATGGATGGCATATAGAAAAGGTAGATGCATTTATTCAATTAGTTTCTGATGCGGTATTGGGAGGATTTGGTCTGTCTCAAGTTGTTTTGGGTATTAAAAAATCCCATCTTTGTCTAAACCTTTTCAAATATAGAAAATAAAAAAAGCCCAAGAAGACTTGGACTTTTTAAATAAGATTTAAATTATCAAGAATTAGGTACAGTTACAATAGACAGTCTATTAACACCTACACGCTCAATATTAGCCAAGATTTTTGCTACCGTTCCATAAGGAACTTTTTCATCTGCATTTAAATTTAATGCTAGCTCAGGATTTTCCTGTTTTCTACGTTGGATTTCTTGTTCAAACACAGCAAGTTGCACTAATTCTTTATCTAAATAAATATCCCCATCCGGTTTAATACTCACCACAACAGCTTTATTTTGATCTAAATTTTTTGTAGGTGCTGCCTTAGGTAAATTCACTTTTACTGAATTGGTCAGTAATGGCGCTGTCACAATGAAGACAATCAGCAGAACTAACATCACATCCACTAAAGGCGTAATGTTGATTTCACTAACTACATCATCATTTTCTGAAGTTGAAATTGCCATTATGCCAAGACCTCTTCAGATTGAATATTTTTCACTGTAGATGGATTGCTAATCTCAACTGTAGGTACTTTAAAACCATTTTTTTGGTTCAGGCTCACTAAGTCAGTAGCAAAGTCATCCAATTCCGCCCCAACTGTTTTTCCTTTACGAATAAAGTAGTTATAAGCCAATACTGCCGGAACAGCAACCGCGATCCCAAGACCGGTTGCAATGAGAGCTTCACCGATAGGTCCAGCAACTGTATCCATACTTGCGTTACCTGAAACTGCAATCGCTTTTAGTGCATGAATAATCCCAAATACTGTACCGAATAGACCAATAAAAGGTGCATTGTTGCCAATCGATGCCAATACTGCTGTCCCTTTATCTAAGTCACGACGCTCAGCAAGAATTTGTTTACGTAAATGACGTTCTAACAAATCTTGACGACTCCAACTTTGCTGTAAATCCTGATGTGATTTGCCATCTGCATGAATTAATGCTTCAAAACCACTTTGTGCAACACGCGCTGAGGGACCTTCAGCTGCATTCGATTTTAATACAGCATCTTTTAGGGTTTTAGATGTCCAAAATGTTTCTACAAATTGAATACTTTGTTGATGTGCTTTACGTGTTTGTAAAACCTTTACAACTATAAGTACCCAAGTAACCATTGATAAAACAACCAACAGCCAAACGGTTGTGTCATGAATTAGGGTACTGATATCGCTCATGTCTATTTCCTTAATAATTCAATAATGAATTTTATTTATTTCGGTAATTTAAAATCAATCGGTACATCTACCCATCCTTCTATAGGGGTAGGACCACGTTTTGCAGGGGAAAATTTCCAACGTTTCACCGTACGAATTGCAGCATCATCTAGAACTTTTTTGCCACTGCTCTGTTTTAGAATAATTTCTTCAGGGGAACCTGAAACTGAAACTAAGATTCTTAATAAGACTCGCCCTTCCCAACCGCGATCAAAAGCCACTTCTGGGTATTCTGGTGCAGGATTACTTAAGTAACCGGCATAACCTTTCGCTTCAATCACGGGTAAATCTTCTTTTTTCGGCTCAGGAGGTGCTGCTATGGGTTCAGGTAATGGTGCCACAACATTTTTCGTAGCTGGTGCATCTGCTTTTGCCATCAGCACAGGGGCTGGTTTGCTTGCCATTGGCTTTGGGGTAACCTGCTGTTTTACAGGCTCAGGGTTAATATCTTCTACAACAGGCTGGGGGTTAGGTTGTTGAGTGACTGGTGGAATCTTTGGCTGAATAACTTTTGGCTTTTCAGGCTCAGGTTTAATAATTTCCACCATGACAGGTGTGATTTTCTTTTTTGGTACTTCAACAGCTTGATTCAGCTGAGTAATTGCATATAACCCAATATGCAAAAAACCCACGGCAAGTAAACCAACAACCAATACCGTTTTTTTACGATTCAAAGCAGGTGATATAGATTTCACAGCATCAAACGTTTCAAGAGTCGGCTGTACACTTGCAACATTTTGATGAATATGTGCCAACACAGCCTGTTTATATATAGGTCTTCTCAAGTCACTCATGAGTATTTACTTCAAGTTTTGTTATCCGTAAATTGCCAAACAAAGATATTTACTATCATGAAACATTGAGCACTAAGCTAAGTCTATTGATTTATACTTTTCTGTGTCAGCAATTTATGAATGTGCATTAGCAAGGTGTGAATTTTTTACTGCTTATTTAAATAGGCTGTTTCTCTTAAATAGAGAAGCAGCCCTTAATTAAAAATTAATGGAAACACCAGCATATGTTGAGAAACCTTCACCTGGGGTAGAACGTGCCATATCTAAACCATTATCGTTATAGCCGGGTGTCACAGTTGCAGCATAATGCTTGTCACCAATATTCTTGAAATCAATCCATGTATTCCACTTCTTGCTTTCAGGCTGATAACCTAGACTGACGCCCCAGGTACTGTAGGCATCTGCGTAAAATGAATTTGCATAATCAACTGGTACTTTAGATGCATATTCAGTATTTACGCTGGTAAATATGCCATTGTAGAAATCCATTCTCAGCTGTGCCTGATAAAAGTGCTTAGGCAACCCGGGCAGCTGATTTTTTCCAAATACAGGGTCATTTTTGTATTTAAAATCACTGTAGGTATAAGACTGGCGAAGTGATAAATCACCTAAGCCATCCTGACTCAACAATAAGCTGTTCAGGCCTGCCTCTAACCCCTGATGAATGGTGCGGCTTGCATTTGATTCAGCAACAACAGGATTCGGCATTGGCGAAACCTCAACACTCAACAACTCATTTTTGACTTTAGAGTAGTAATAATTTAAATCCCATGCCCCAATTCCACTTTCACCGCGGCCGCCAATTTCAAAAGTTTGTGCTTCCTGATTATCCAAATGAATCGGTGCACGCATACGGCCAGAAGCAGGACCGCTACCTTGCGGGAAGTATTTATTTGATCCCCAAATTAATGACCATGGATGTGGAGGTTCTACACTCTTGCTGATATTACCGTAAACTTGAAGATCCTGATTAATTTCATATCGCAAGCCCAGCCTTGGCGCAAAGTCCCAATCACTTTCACTTAGTTCTTCATTAGTAACGGGATAATAAACTTCACTGCCGCGTTTGGTATAAATGCCTGCTAAACCCGCACTTAACCATAGATTTGGCTGTATTTCGGATTCATTGCTCAATTGAATCACATTGTCAGAACCACGATATGTGTATTTTCGGGTAATCGTTCCAGCTTCATAACCATTTGTATCGAAACGAAGCGATTCTGTGACACCTGAATCCGGGCGATGTGTAGTGCTGCGAATTGACGCCTTTGCTACACTATTCAATCCGAACAAATCATAAGGTTGCAGATACGACAGGCTTGCGGAGATATCGCTATAATTCACATCTGTACGGTAAGGGCTTTCCTGCAAATCCATAGGATAGTTATGGTAAGCCAACGTGGCTTGCAATGTCCCACCGTTATCCAAATTTAAGGTTGTTTTATTGGCCAGCCAAGTACTGCCTGGCTGAATGCGTTTTGCATCATATTGCAGATTGTAGGCATTTGCTGCCTTAGGATCATCCTTAATTTGCTGTTTAGTTAAACGGCCTGGCGTCTGATGCTCAGTTTCACGATAACGTAAATAAAACCGAGTTTCTAAATCTGGATTAATCTGATAACCAACATTAGCAGCTATGCCTTTACTATCACCTTCACCATGCTTTTGGTAACCATCATAAGTAGATCCGTTAATCGATACGTAATAATCAAGATTATCAATTTTTTGACCGGAACTCAGTGCATACTTTTGAAAACCTCGACTGCCGGCTTCATAGCGAAGCTGCAGACGTTCAGCATCTTTTCCAGTTTTAGTTACATAATTGACTGCCCCACCTAAAGCTAAAGAGCCTTTATCAAAACCATTAGCTCCCCTAAATACCTCAGCTCTGTTCAGCCACAATGGCTCAAGCAATTCATAAGGCGTTCCACCTGGCCCTGTA
>NZ_JAZQPV010000096.1:0-104208 GCF_045628685.1 Acinetobacter sp. | reverse complement strand
TTCAACGGTTACTGAGAATGATCCAAGTAAACCTGTTTGAGAGAAAAACCTTAAAAGCTTTATTCATGCCAGATAAAATACCCATAAAACAAAGGGAAGCTCAAATGAGCTTCCCTTTATGAAAATTATGGGACAGTAGTGTCCTCTCGGTCGCTTTTTTTATGTCTTTGATTAGTTATCAGTCGCAAAAGCAATATCGCTGAGCCCGGCTTCGCTCGCACGAGACATCACTTGTGCAACAGCGTCATAACGTGATTCTTTATCTGCTTTCAGAACAATGGTCGGCTGACGCTCTTCCTGACCTGCTTCGTTAAGTTTTGTCTGTAACTCATCAAGCGTAAGTACCTCGCCATTCCAGGCTACATCTCCCCCCGCATTAATACTGATGGTCACATTTTTAGGGGGCAAATCAATAATATCTGCCGTTGTCTTTGGTAAGGTTAATGGAATTGATGGGTTAGCAACGGTTGCTGTCACCAGGAAGATGATCATCAATACCAACATAATGTCGATGAGTGGAATGAGATTCATCTCATTCATGCCTACATCGTTGTCTTCGCCCAATTGAAAGCCCATTAAGCTTGACCTCCCACCAAATTATTTGCTGTTGCTTTAGTTTCAGTCACTTGAGCCGAGCTATCTTGTTGCAGCATGGTGTCAATCAGCAAGCTGTGTGCCTGGTCTTGTAATTCATGCGATAACCCACGATTCACACGGGTACAAATGTTATAAGCCAATACTGCAGGAATAGCGACTGCCAAACCTAAACCAGTCATAATCAGCGCTTCACCTACTGGGGTCGCCACTTGTGCCAAACCGGCCTGACCACTCTTGCCTACCGCAACTAGGGCATGGAAGATCCCCCAAACTGTACCGAACAAACCCACAAACGGTGCAAGTGAAGCAATCGTACCTAGAACTGCAACACCTTTTTCAGCATTGGCTTTTTCAGCAGAAATTTGACGCAATAAAGCTTGTTCCGCTACGGCTTTACGTTGTTCAAAATTCAAAGGGGTAAATTTTGCTTTGAGTTTGCTTAACGCTTGAGAAAGTTGAGCATAAGCTTGCTGCTTCAGTTGGCGAGTTCCCATTAAACGCAAAACGAAGATCGTCCATGTCGTAATCGACATTGCCAATAACACGAAATACAGAGTTTTACTCACTGCATCGGCGTGTTGCCAATAAACTGAAAAGTTCATACTCGAACTCCTAAAAAATGTTAGCCGTGTGGATTCAATGTCAATTCAAATGGTTGGTCAGCACTAATTGGATAAGCCACCCCATTCTCTTTATACGGTTTGAATTTGGAACTACGCACTGAGCGTAAAATCTTTTCATCTAAAGCAGGCACACCACTCGAACGTGCAATACGCGCTGAGGTAATCACCCCTTTTTCATTCGCTTCAATATGCACCACTACAACCCGCGTTTGGCCTTCTAAATCGCTATTATTATAAGAAGGTTTTGGTGAACGACTCCATTGCACGCCCGAGCCACCAATAGAAACGCTTTTTGGCGATGGCGGTGCAGCTGGCGCTGGTGGAGTAACAGGTGCTGGTGGTGCAACTGGTGTAGGTTTAGCTACTGATACAGGTTTAGCCACTTTAGTTTCAGAAATCGTGGTAGTGACAGCAGGTTTAGGAGGTGCTTCAACCGGCTTCACCACTGGTTTTGGTGTTTCTGCTTTTTTAACTTGTTGGACCTTCTCTACCTTTTTCGGCGGAGGTGGAAGCTGTTTTTCTACAACTTTAACCTCTTTCACTTCCTTAGGCTTGGGCTTTTCTTTTTTCGGTGCAGCTTTCGGCTTCGGTGGCAAAGGTTTTGGAGGCTCTTGAATTTTAACAAAACGAACTTTTAAAGGTTCTTTTTCAACAGGTTTAAGTTCGGAAGTTTTTATTTGCCCCACCGCCCACAACACACCCATGTGACCGACCACAACGGCAATCAGCGCTGTGATAATTTTCTTTTTCATCGGATTGGGAGTTTGCATATTTAGAGCGGAAGATTGACTCATTAAAATCAGTTACCTAATTCAAGCGATTGTGGATCCATACAGATTTAGACAATCAGGCTCATCGGTTAGTACAATTAAAGCAACGCAATAATAAATGAGAAGTGTTTTCATTTGCAACTATTAAATCGTAAGTTTTGATGAGTTTTTTTAATCAATAAAACAAGAAAGGCATACTTAAAGTATGCCTTTGTTAAAAATCAGTCAATGCTGTTTTATTGGAAGACTACGGTTTTGTTGCCATCGACAATAATACGATCTTCCAAATGCCATTTCACTGCACGCGCCAGCACATTACGTTCAACGTCTTGTCCAAGTTCACGCAACTGGTCGACAGTAAAATCGTGATTTACCCGTTCAACATCTTGCTCGATAATCGGCCCTTGATCTAGATCAGCAGTCACATAATGCGCTGTGGCACCAATCAGCTTCACCCCTTTTTCATACGCTTGCTTATAAGGGTTTGCACCGACAAAGGCAGGCAAGAATGAATGGTGAATATTAATCACTTTCATGGTCCATTTAGACACAAATTCTTCGCTTAAAATTTGCATATAACGCGCAAGAACCAATAAATCATTACCCTGCATGATTTCATCAATTTTGGCATATGCTTCTGCTTTGTTGTCTTTATTGACTGGAACCACAACAAAAGGAATACCGAAATTTTCAACTGATTCGCGTAAATCTTCATGATTGGACACCACGGTGGTGATTTCACAAGGTAAACCACCACGTGCATGACGCCACAACAACTCAAGCAAGGCATGATCGACTTTAGAGACCAAAATACCGACTTTTTTGACATCGCTGACCAGAGCCAAACGCCAATTCATGTTGTAGCGCTCGGCCACATTGGACGCAAAAGTTTGGGTCAAACTTTCTTTACGGCTTTGCAAGTTATCCAGTTCAAACTCGACACGCATGAAATAACGCCCGCCCTGAGCTTCAGTCGCGTATTGATCAAGTGCGGTAATATTTGCTCCTTGATGATACAAAAAGCTCGATACAGCTTGCACAATTCCCGGTTTATCCTCGCAAGTAATCAGTAAACGTGCTGTGTTAGCAGTGGTCATATTCATGTTGGTTTATATCACTAATCAGTTAAATTGAAAAACAAGCCGAGTATTCTAACGCTTTTTTAAGGCTTTCTAAATAGGCTATGTCGCGTCGTGATTTTTACTCGAAGACAGACTCTCAAATAGCTCTGAAGGTCCTAAGGTTTCAAGTAAATGTTCATAAGTTTGACGGCTTTCACCACGCAAATATGCCCCTTCTAGGAACACCATTTGACGTAATGCCTGCCAGACCCATTTTTCTTCTAAAGTGTTTGAGTCGGTAATATGACCCGACATATAGAGGAAGTTGGTCCAGTTGGTCAAAACAATCCACAGGTTAATAATCAGGGCCTCAATTTCCGAGTCCGTCATTTGCATCAATCCGGCATTTACAAAAGCTTTATAAATTTTCTGCCCCTGTTGCATTACTTGACCGGCAAAACGTGGGTACATTTTGCGAAAATCATCATTATTTTCAACCAAATGATAAACATCACGATGCAAAAAGCGATAAGCCCAAAGCTGGCTGCTCAACACCTGGAAGTAATGAATCTTATCATTAGCATCGAGCAAGCGATCGTCTGGTAATGCAAGCATTTCCAGAGTTTCTTTTTGATACTGCTCCATCAGCTCTTTGATAATTTCATTTTTATTACGAAAGTGGTAATACAAATTACCCGGGCTCATACTCAGTTCAGCTGCAATATGATTGGTTGTAACTGAACGCTCACCGCGCTCATTAAATAACTGTAAGCTGAGCTGTAAAATACGTTCTTTGGTTTTCACCGTTTTGGAGTGAGACATCCTAAAGTAACCATTCATTCAATAGGTTAGCTAGCTAACACATAAAGTAACTTGACTATTTAGAGCTTTTACTCTAAAAATTAAATTAATCGCTTTTATTTAATGGTAGCAGGTCATGAATAGTCATACAAAAACAACTTCAATGACACCACATTCTTTCGATATTCCGCACTTACATGCTGTGCTGGAACAGCAAAAACATGCCTATCAACGTCATCCTTTACCAAGCGCAAAGGAACGTATTGATCGTTTAGCACGTTTAAAGCGTATCTTAGTTAAATATCAAGATCAATTTGCCGAAGCAATTAATCAAGACTATGGTAACCGTTCTATTGGCGAAACCAAAATTGGTGAATTACTCACCTGTCTTGAACAGATTAAATATTATAGCAAGCATTTGACCCATTGGATGAAACCTTCGAAACGTCATGTCGGAATTATTCATCAACCGGCAAAAGCTTGGGTTCAATACCAACCGCTCGGTGTAGTTGGGATTATTACCCCTTGGAACTATCCTTTATTATTGTCGGTAGGTCCACTGATTTGTGCAATTGCGGCCGGCAACAATGCCATGATCAAAATATCCAGTTCCTCTAGTAATTTTGGCCGCGCCCTTGAAAAGGCCTTAGCTGAAGCCTTCCCGACCGAATTGGTTGCAGTCATTAATGGAGGCGGTCCTATTTCTGATGCGTTTAGCCATTTAGCTTTTGATAAAATTATTTTCACCGGTTCTACTGAAATTGGTAAAATCGTGATGGCGGCTGCCTCAGAAAATTTAGTGCCAGTCATTTTAGAATTGGGTGGAAAATCCCCTGCTCTGGTTCATCCATCAATTGATTTGCAAGATGTCGCACAACGTCTGGCTGCTGGTAAATTGTGGAATGCAGGTCAGACCTGCGTGGCACCCGACTATATGTTCCTGCCTAAAGGCAAAACGGCCGAATTCATTGAGCACTTTAGAGTGTATGTTGAAGAGATGTATGCAGATATCGCCTACAACCAGGATTACACCTCAATTATCAATGACAAACAGTACAATCGCCTGCAAGGTTATTTGGAAGATGCCCGTACTCAGGGGGCCAAAACCATTGAAATTAATCCTCAACATGAAAATTTGACCGCAGTTCGAAAAATTGCACCGACTTTATTGACGGGCGTAACTCCTGAAATGCAGATTATGAAAGAAGAAATCTTCGGTCCGATCCTGCCAATCATGGAATATGATCAAATTGACGATGTTATTGACTTTATTAATAGCCGTCCGCGTCCACTTGCTTTATACTATTTCGACTTTGATCAGGCGCGTGCTGACTATGTCGCACAGCATACTCATTCAGGGCATTTTGGGCAAAACACGGTATTAACCCATGTTGCACAAGACGATTTACCATTTGGTGGCGTAGGTGCTTCAGGCATGGGCAAGTATCATGGTCCAGAAGGTTTCTTCAGTTTGTCTCATGAACGGTCGGTGATGTCTAATCCTAAGCTCTATAGCTTAAAATTCATTCTCCCACCATTTAACAAGCCGATTCATAAATTGATTTCGAAGACCCTTCTTCGCTAACTGATCAAGGCATGAGCTATTGCACGTGTTCATGCCGGGTTTTTATTAAATTCGCTTGTCTTTTAAGCGTATTTTTGATATAAAACGCCCCTTGAATGATTTCATCCGTTTACTTTTAATGACTAGCCGCACAATTGGTGCTGTCTAGCAATGGAGTTCACCATGTCTAAGGTTTGCCAAGTTACCGGCAAGCGTCCAGTCGTTGGCAACAACGTCTCGCACGCCAATAACAAAACCAAACGCCGGTTCGAGCCGAACCTGCATCACCACCGTTTCTGGTTAGAAAGCGAAAAACGTTTTGTACGTCTTCGTTTAACCACTAAAGGTATGCGTATTATCGACAAATTGGGTATCGAAAAGGTTGTTACTGACCTACGTGCTCAAGGTCAAAAGATCTAAGGAGTTCGAACCATGCGTGATAAAATTCGTCTAGTTTCTTCAGCTGGCACTGGTTATTTCTATACCACCACTAAGAACAAACGTACTATGCCGGAAAAAATGGAAATCAAAAAATTTGATCCAAAAATCCGTCAACACGTGATTTTCAAAGAAGCTAAAATTAAATAATTTTTCCTTCTTTAAAAAAGCGACCTTCTGGGTCGTTTTTTTTTGCATTTTTTTTATCCGGCTTGCTACACTTTAGCTACTTTTTTGGCACCGTTTGTGCTTTTGTATCTTACCCTTAACTTAGGCTTAAGGAGTTTTTAGTGCCTCATGACGTAGATCTCATTATATTATTAGCCGTTGGCTTTGGACTGGCGCTTATTTTTGGCTATATTGCAGCCCGTATACGCCTCCCCCCTCTGATCGGCTATCTCATTGCCGGCATCCTGATTAGTCCGAACACCCCTGGTGTAGTCGGAGATATTCAACTTGCCAACCAGCTGGCTGAACTTGGGGTAATGTTCCTCATGTTTGGTGTCGGGATGCACTTTTCCCTAAATGATTTGATGCAAGTACGTCGAATCGCTTTACCAGGTGCTGTTTTACAAATTGCCGTAGCCACCTTATTGGGAATAGGCGTTTCTATGATCTGGGGCTGGAGTTTTGGCTCTGCACTGGTGTTTGGTTTAAGTCTTTCTTGTGCCAGCACGGTGGTTTTACTTAAAGCCTTAAGCGACCGTGGTTTGCTCAATTCTGTAAATGGAAAAATTGCCGTAGGCTGGCTATTGGTTGAAGACCTGGTCATGGTTCTGGTCTTGGTGTTACTTCCTGCCATGGCAGTGTTACTTGGCGGTACACCTGTTGCAGGCTCCAATCCCGATGCCAATATCTGGATGACTTTAGCAATTACTCTGCTTAAAGTTGCAGGCTTTATTGCCTTTATGCTGATTATCGGTAAACGTCTGGTTCCCTGGATTATGCAAATGGTCGCACGTTTGGGTTCACGTGAACTGTTCACTTTAACTGTAGTCGCAGCTGCAGTTTCAATTGCCTTTGGTGCTTATAAAGTTTTTGGCGTATCAATGGCACTTGGGGCATTCTTCGCAGGGATGGTGGTTAAAGAATCTGATTTCAGTCACCGTGCCGAAGAAGAAACTTTACCGCTGCGTGAAATTTTTTCGATTTTATTCTTTGTTTCTGTCGGCATGCTGTTCGACCCTCGCATTTTGATTGAGCAACCCTTACATGTACTTGCTGTGGTTGGCATCATCATGATTGGCAAGACCATTGCAGCGATGGCTTTGGTTTTATTCTTCCGTTACCCGATTAATACCGCATTAACCGTGGGTGCAAGCCTTGCACAAATTGGCGAGTTCTCTTTTATTCTGGCGACTTTGGGTCTCTCACTCAATTTACTTTCAATTGAAGGGCAAAACCTGATTCTGGCAGGCGCACTTATTTCAATCACGCTGAATTCATTTGTGTTCTCTGCTATAGAACCGGTACAAAACTGGATTCGTGAACGCTCACATCTGGCGCGTTTACTGGAACGTAGTGGTGACCCGCTTTCCATGCTGCCCGATGAAGTATCTCAAGAGTATTTACGTGATCAGGTAGTGATTATCGGTCATGGTGAAGTCGGTCGTCGCATTACCAAAGAACTGATGGCTCAAGATATTAAAGTGGTCATTGCGGAAGAGAACCGGGAAATTGTAGAAAGCCTGCGACAAAAGGGGATTGCTGCAGTTTCCGGTCATGCCACTGAAGCAGGTGTACTCATTCAAGCACATATTCAACATGCACGTCTTTTAGTCCTGTCACCTATGGATATTTTAGATATCCATAAAATTGTGGATATTGCCAAAACCCTGAATCCGCAAATTCAGGTTTTAATTTCGGCAGAGAGTAAAGAGGAAGCTGAAGTGATTCGTCGTGATGGGATTGGCGAAGTCTATTTTGCCAAAGAGGAAATGGCGAAAAATATGACCAATCATATTCTCAATCAAATCCAGATTGCTCACCATCAAGATCCAACCCATTAAACTCTTATCGTAAAAAAACGCACTCATGAGTGCGTTTTTTTATTGGGAAGATATCAGCTCAAATACTTAGGTTGATCCTCTACAATCTCGGCCTGCCATTCATTAACCTGTTTTTCCATCATGGCAAACAAAGCGGCTTGCACCATATGCTGTGCAATCTCAGGCATTTGATCACCCAGTAATGATTTCACTTCATCATTAAACTGAATTTTAACCAAGGGTTCTTTTTGAGAGCCTGCATTTCGCAATGCCAACTCACCACCTTCAAGTTGAACCAATTCTAAAATAGCTTCTTGATTACCAAATAATTCTTTCAATTGTTCTATAGACATAGTTCCTCCATGTTCAACATGGTGGCAAAGGCAGTTGCACTTTGCATTACGTAGACTATTTATATAAGGCCGATAGTAAAAACTTCAAGAGCCGAAAAAAGATTAAAACTCAACCATCTCGTTACGAAAGCCATCAATCAGCTGGGTTAAATCACGATGCCATTCACGTAAAATTCTGGTATCCGGCAACCAGGCTTGAGGCGTTTGGGTCACTTTAATAATTAAGTTGGATGATGTTTCATGTTCCGGTTCAGGGGCACTTGGCTCCGGTGCATATTGGCACATCCGATATGCACGTTTTAGTTCAGCAATAAAACCCTGCTTTGACAATTGCTGCATTACGCTGACTTCAGGAGATACTTGTCCTTTTTCCGCCATATTGTCTTCAATCGACTTGAGTGTCGGCATAAAGTCATTTAAACGATAATAACGAACCAGTTCCTGTAGAAATGCCAAGACTGCACCATGCAAATGGAATACAGCAGCTTCACGATGTGCCTGTACCTGCTGAATATTGTCAGTTTGCTCAGCTTGTTGGCATGAAAGACGTGCAAAATACAATTTCTGATTGGTACGGTCAGCATGGAAACGAGCAACACGGGACATAGCGATATTCCTAAATTTTGGCGTTTGTTACATGCTTAAGATTAAACTTTATTTAAGTCAATTCACAATAAAAATTATGTATGATCCATTTCAATCAAATAGATTTTACAATTTGCAGCAAGTTCGAGCCTACTTGTGATGAAACTTCTAATTCTCTTAGTCCCGTGAGTGCTACGTTTTCCATTCACACCCCCTAGGGAAATCCTCAACCCCATTTCATTTTATTGATAAAAAAAGGAGCTTTCGCTCCTTTGATTATTTGTTTTCAGCTTTACTTTCATTTTCAGGCTTATCATCAGCCTGTTTTACACGAATACCATGTCCGTGCAAACGAAGCGTATTTAAACCTTTAATCGCTTTCACCGCTTCACGACCATGTGGCATTTCAACAAAGGCAAAACCTTTCGATTTACCTGTTGTCGCGTCAAGCACCAACTTGCATGAATCAACTGTGCCAAAATCTTGAAATAGCTTCAATAATTCAGCTTCTGTTACTGTACGTTCTAAACTACGAACTAAAATTTTCATCTTACAACCTTAAAATAGGCAAAATCATCAAAAAGCACTCGCCTACTCGACTTTTTGAACTTCGCAATAAAAAACAAAATAACGCAATTGCTATAGTTTAATCGAGATCAATGCCAAAATCTAAATTAATCGACTGCCGTTCTATTAAAGCACTTTTCACGGTTTGCTGACGTTGCTTGTAATGGGTTTCGGTAATACACAAATTTCGGCTTAATTCATTGAGAAAATAACTTTCAATCTTTCGGCCCTGATCATCCACCTGATCACGTGTCCATAAATTCAAATTCTGCTTGGTTAAAATCAGTTCATTTTTGGCACGGGTTAAGGCCACATACAAGACACGGCGTTCTTCCTCGACTTCATCAAAATTGCCCTGCGCACGTGCATGTGGAAATTGTCCTGGCGAGACATTTGCTACATAACAGACTTTCTGTTCAGTCCCTTTAGCAGAATGAATGGTAATGAGTGTGACCACATCATCCTGCGACTGACGCTCAATTTCACTGATCGACACGGGATCGAGAACGTATTCTTCCAAGAACTCACTCAGCTGATCATGTTTCGAGGCCAATTGTTTGACCAGATCAAAATCACCTAATCGTTTTGACCAGTCCTTCTTGGCATAATTTTCTTCCAGCTGGTCTTTTAGCGCTTCAATACCCAGAGATACACAAGCCTGAACATGATCTTTCAACACCAGCATTTGTTTCATGATCAGCAAAGTATTATCTGGAATACGACCAAATTTTTCTAACTTTTCAAAAATGCGGTCGGTCTCAGGCTCAAGCAATAACTGTTGAGCCAGTTTACTTGCCCCGACATCACCTACACCATTCCACAGCGTCAGGAAGCGCATCCAAGCGATATCATCCAATGGATTGGCAATCACACGTAGCAGGCTGAGCAAGTCCTTTACATGCGCAGTTTCAAGCAATTTCATGCCGCCAATAAAGCGGTAAGGTACATTGGCCTGAATAAATGCCGCTTCAATATGCCGCGCAGCAAAACTTGAGCGCACCAAAACCATATGTTCATGCCATGCTGAACCTTCCAGTAAATGCCGCTCTTTAATATCAATGGCAATCCATTTGGCTTCATCAAATTCATTTGGGAAAATATGCATGCGCGGTTTGATGCCCTCACCACGATAAGCCTCTAGATGCTTGTCATATTGAATTGGGCTTTGATCGAGCAACCAGTTGGATAAATCCAGAATTTCTTGTGTGGACCGGTAATTTTTTTCCAGTTTAAAAATCTGTGCATTGGGCACACGCTCTTTAAAATGGTGAATATTTTCAAAGTCGGCACCACGAAAACCGTAAATAGACTGCGCATCATCACCGACACAGAACAGACTGGTTTTATCTTTCAGCGGTTCCAGCAAAGCCCATTGCAAGGGATTGGTATCCTGCATTTCATCCACCAGCATGTGCTGACAAATGGATGAAACGTAATCCACCAAACCTTCTGATTGTGCCAGTGCTGAAGCAACAACCGCCAAAATATCGTCATAATCCAGAAAGCTACGCGCCTGTTTGCGGGCTTCGTACTCTTTCATGATTTCCGCAATCTGGTCTTTATATTCCAGAAATTCTGGCATTTGCTTTTCTAAAGCCAGACTTAATTTTTGCCGCGTATTCCGAGCAAAAGAATAGAGATCACATAACTCTTTCGGCTTTGGCAGGGCATTGGGATTCTTCTTGTCATCTTTACCCCGAATCAGGCGGAACATCATCAACTGATCATCACGGTCGATAATTGAGAATTGTTCTAAGCCAAATGCTTTCGGAATACGACGCAGCAAGTACATACAGAAGGTATGAAAAGTCGACGCACGAAGCCCTTTGGCTTGTTCACCTAAGGCCAGTTCCACACGTGAGACAATTTCACTGGCTGAACGACGGGTAAAGGTCAGAATCTGGATTTGATTGGCAGGCACACCTTGATCAATCAGATAAGCTGCACGCGCCACAATGGTTTTGGTCTTGCCACAGCCTGCGCCTGCAAGTACCAAACTGTGCTTAGATTCGGTGGTTGCGGCTTGCTTTTGTTGAGGGTTTAATTCATCAATGAGCTGTGCGAGTGACATGCCGTTTCAAATCTCAAATGCTTAAAAATGAGATATTAACATAAGCAAAGCCCATTCACGCCCATATGCTAGCGGTAAATCCGAATCGTTTTAGAATCAAGTACCTCATATTTTAAACCCAGTTTTTTGAGGCTGATTTCCAAGAAAGCAAGAAAATGCAAGTCCCGAATATTTACAGGAATTCCTTGTTGGGTATCGATATTTTGGTCCAACACAACTTTTACCTTTTTCTCTGATTCAAGTAAAAAAACCAATGTTTGGACTGTCATATCATCGAATCTAAAAGAGATCCGTTTGCCTTCCTTTAAATAATTACGCATATTTTCATGATGTTCAGGCAGTGCAAAGCTAGATGCTGAAATAGCGCATAATAACGTCCCTAACAATAAAGCCTTCATGTCTTATCCTTAGAATAAAAGTTTTTGTTTTAATTAAATTATTTAAGCAAACGTGCAATATTTTCACAACGTCTTTCTAAATTTCTCTCCCCATTTTCTAATGCCGTTGGCAAATCACACACCCCATCAACAATGCCAAAAATTGCCGTAACACCTTCATTGTAAAGGTCTTCTACACCTTCCCCAATATAGCCTGTACAGGCAATCACAGGTTTATTCAATCGCTTCGCCACTTGTGCCACACCAAAAGGGGTTTTACCAAATTTGGTTTGAAAGTCGATGCCGCCTTCACCGGTAAACACATAATCGGCTTGGGCAATTTTCTCTGCCAATTTGGTCTGTTCAATGACAAGCTGTACACCTGAACGAATACTTGCACCGGCAAATACCATCAAGCCAAAACCCAAGCCACCAGCCGCACCTGCACCCGCGATATCTTTTAAATCTATGTTTAATTGTTTAGCAATGAGTTCTGCAAAATGCCTAAGGTTCTGGTCAAGCCGTTGCACTATTTCAGGCGTTGCACCTTTTTGTGGTCCAAACACATGCGATGCCCCGTTTATTCCAGTAAGAGGATTATTCACATCACTGGCAATCATGATTTCAACTTGCTTTAAACGTGCATCCAAGCCTGAAATATCAATCATTCGAATTTGATCGAGTTGCCCGCCACCTACTGCAACCTGGTGACCATTTTCATCTAAAAATTTTGCTCCCAATGCTTGAGCCATACCTGCACCGGCGTCATTGGTGATACTTCCGCCCAAGCCTATAATAATTTTAGACACCCCTAAATCCAGAGCTGCTTTAATCATTTCTCCTGTACCGAAAGTGCTAGTCAGCAAGGGATTTCTTTGGGAAAGCTCGAGCAAATGAATGCCATTGGCTTTAGCCATTTCAATCACGGCAGTTCGCCCATCTTCAACTAAACCAAAATAAGTTTTTATTTTTTGATTCGGTAAAGGTCCGGTAACTTCACAATCAACTATCTGCCCATTTAAGCAGGAAACCAAGGTATCGACTGTCCCCTCACCGCCATCTGCCATCGGCACATGAATAAAATATGCATCTGCAAATATTTTTTGAATACCGCGTTGCATCGCCTGGCAAGCCTGTTCAGCGGTTATGCTTTCTTTGAAAGAATCAGGAGCAAGGACAAAAGTTTTAGGCATGATTTTGAAAAAAATAAAATGAATAATCTTTTATACAATAAAAAAAGAGCGCATATAGCGCTCTTTAGTCGAATTAGGTTTAAATATCGGCAGAACTTTTAGGCACTTCCTTTTTGATATAAGAAGCCAAAGTGAGATAGTTAATGCCCTGAAACAGAATATCGATTGCAAGGAATAGACCCAACACCCAGAACGGTGCATCAGGTGACATCAAAATAATTATCCCTGTCACCAAAGTCAGAATGCCGGAAAATAATACCCAACCCCAACCTTGATAAACTTTAAAAACAAAGGCGCTCACGATACGAATCACACCCGCAATAATCAACACAATGGCTAAAAGATTGGTCAATACAATTGCAGTCTTTACGGGGGTAGTAAAAGCATAATATCCGGCTACAAGATACAGTACACCGAATAATGCCCACAACCAGCGATATCCTCCTTCAAAGATTTTAAATGCTGCAATAACCTGTATAACGCCACCGATCATCATCAGTATACCAAACAGAAAAACCACTGAAAGGGTGGCAAAAGGTAGAGAAACAAGTAATACAATTCCGAATAGGACAAGCAGAATACCCAGAGCTAAGTACCACTTTCGATTTTCATGCAGCTGATGTCGAACTAAGTCATTTCCTACAGTTTTCATGATTCTTCTCAATTCTTTTGTTTAGGAACATGTTTATTTTTCAATATTTTAAAACATATGTCTGTTATGAATATGCGACATTTTTATCTACCTCAGTAAATTAAACTGTGGATAAATCAAGTGTCACCCGCCAGTTTTATTTTTCCAGCCCAGTTCAATCGCGGTAATTTCATTAATTAATGTCTGTTGCAAAGTATCTGGCATCTTACTTTTATCGAGTGAGACCGGAATATGCCCCGCCATCAACTCACATTTGGTTTGAGGAAATAAAGGTTTTTGATTTGGGTACGCATAACCCACCGGATACAGGGGTTGTCCGGTCGCCAAATCATATTTATCTGTCGCACCAAAGGCATGAAGTAATTCATGCACCAGTACAATTTTATTTTGTTCAGACTGTTTTTTTGATGCAAATAAATTGACTGAACCAATCCGCCCTTTTTGCAAGGCTGTTGAATGCTTTAATTGTTTGCTTTGTGCAGGGTCATAATAGTTTAAAAACAAGGTTACACTGGGTGCACCATCTTTGCTTTCATGCTGTTTCCATGCATAAAAACGGAACTTTAAACTCCATAAAATGGTCTTCAGTAAGCTTGTATGCTCAGGAACTTTTGGAGGCGTTTGTTTGAGTTCACGACCCATTTGAAAATACAGAGAAATTGGTTGTCCACGATATTCAGTCGACATCTGTTTCAAGAATTCTTGTGCATCGGTAAATTCAGATAAGTTCAGCGACTGAATATAGTTTTGGGTAGCCACCTGCCCATCGGCATTAATGGGATGCAGCATCACAATAATAGGTTTGGACCAATCTTGGTTCTGGTCACGGTAAGCATTGACTGCCACGATAAATAAAATAATAAGTAAACACAGTACCCGAATTTTTTTCCACATTATTTTTTCTCATTATTAAGCAATAACATTTTAAAAATCCATCCAAAAATTGGATCCGCAAAAAGTCATCTGCAACTGTCCGAGGCAGACTGAATTATTATAAATAATGTTTCTGCGATTTTTTAGACAAAATAAGAAATCTGACGAGTTTTGTGGATGACAAATGCCTTTCTTGCGAACTCAAAATATACATTTGGGCGAAACCAAAGTAACAGGTGAGCTCCAAGCATTAAATTGCACACCGAGAAGACTCCGCTGAATTACGCATTATCAACAAATAAAAAAATGCCGACTTTCGTCAGCATTTTTTCACTTCTTAAAAATTAGGCTTCAACCCATTTTCCATCTTGGTAAACCAAGCTCCACTTGGTTTGTTTGCCTTCAGCGTTTTCAGAACCAATATATTGCGCTTGATTCTTACGACTGAATTTTACCAATGCCGGATTGCCTTCAGGGTCTACATCGGGAGCTTGCAAAATAAACTGATATTTCGGATCAAGCTGTTCAGCCACAGAACGAAGTTCAGAGACTTTCGGTGCACGTGTTTCACGAACTTTCGGAAATTTGCTGGCTGCCAGGAATAAGCCGGCTGCACCATCACGAAGAACAAAGAAATCATCGTGTTTGGTTGAACGTAAATGTTCCATTCTAATTGGATCGACACGTGGAGGCGCTGGCTGACCACTCTTCAATACTTTACGGGTATTATCACAACTGGTACAGGCAAAGTAAGGTCCAAAACGTCCAGTCTTAAGCTGCATTTCACCATCACATTTGTCACATGGAATGGTTGGTCCATCGTAACCTTTAATTTTGAACTCACCTTCTTCAAGTTCAAAACCGGCACAGTCCGGGTTATTACCACAGACATGCAATTTACGACCACCATCAATCACATAACTGTCCATTGCCGTTTCACAAATCGGGCAACGTTTTTTCGACATCAAGTCAGCAGTTTCTGCCGCGTCATCATCAGACAAGGCAGCAAGTGACTCAACCGGAGTCAGGTTCAAGGTACCCTTACAACGCTCTTTTGGCGGCAAGTTGTAGCCTGAACACCCTAAGAATACGCCCGTTGTACCGGTACGAATCTGCATTGGGCGTGAGCATTCAGGGCAATGCACCGCTTCAACTTCAACAGGTTGATTACGACGCATGCCGTTTTCGCCCTGTGCCGTGGTTAAGCGTTTCTTGAAGTCACCGTAGAAATTATCCAGTAATTCCTTCCAGTTACGCTGTCCGTCAGCCACTTTATCGAGCTGACCTTCAAGATCGGCCGTAAAAGCATAATTCATCAGATTATTGAAGTTTTCATCGAGACGATCGGTCACGATTTCACCCATCTTCTCGGCAAAGAGACGACGGTTATCCAACTTCACATAACCACGATCTTGAATGGTTGAAATGATTGCCGCATAGGTTGATGGACGACCAATGCCTTTTTTCTCTAATTCTTTAACCAATGACGCTTCGGTAAAACGTGCAGGCGGTTTAGTAAAGTGTTGAGACGGATCAAGCTTCTCAAGTTTAAGCACTTCACCCACTTTAACTGCAGGTAGCAAAATATCGTCATCTGCTTTGTTTGCAGCGCGCACTTTGGTGAAACCATCAAAAACTAAAGTACGACCTTTGGCTTTCAGTTCCACGCCATTGGCATCAACTAAAATCGTTGAAGACAGGTATTCTGCCGGTGTCATTTGACACGCAACAAACTGACGCCAAATCAAGTCATATAAACGTTGTGCATCACGATCGACACCTACCAGCTGATCACCTTTTAAAGCCACATTGGATGGACGAATCGCTTCATGAGCTTCTTGCGCACCGGCTTTGTTGCCATAACGATTTGGCTTGGCAGGAAGATATTTCTCGCCAAATTCCAATTCGATATGATTACGTACCATATTGACCGCATCATCACTTAAGAAGGTTGAGTCAGTACGCATATAGGTAATAAAACCTGCTTCATACAGACGCTGTGCCATGGTCATGGTTTTCTTCACAGAAAAACCTAAACGCGTACTTGCTGCCTGTTGCAGGGTCGAGGTGATATACGGGGCGCTAGGATTAACCTTGGTCGGTTTGTCTTCACGCGTGCTAACTTTATATTGGGCATTGTTCAGAATTTTTAATAAAGCATCTGTTTGGGCTTTGTTTTGCAGTTTTAAGGTTTTACCACCTTGTTTGACTGCTTCTAGACGAATGTCATCGCTTGAAGATTTGGTATCTGCAAACACTTGCCAGTATTCTTCAGGAATAAAAGCACGAATCTCACGTTCACGTTCTACCACTAATTTTACGGCAACCGATTGCACACGACCTGCCGATAAACCGCGGGCAATTTTTTCCCACAGCAAGGGGGAAATCATAAAACCTACGATGCGGTCTAAGAAACGGCGTGCTTGTTGGGCATTAACCTTATCAATATCTAAGCGTGATGGGTGTTTAAAGGCTTCCTGAATCGCATTTTTGGTAATTTCGTTAAAGACTACACGTTGGTAACGTGAATCATCTCCACCAATCACTTCTTTTAAATGCCAGGCAATCGCTTCCCCTTCGCGGTCCATATCCGTTGCGAGATAGATTTCATCGACTTGTGACGCCAGTTTTTTCAGTTCAGCAACGACATGCTCTTTACCGGGAAGCACTTCGTAGTGAGCCTTCCAATCGTGTTCAGGGTCGACACCCATACGATTAACCAAAGCCGTTTGTGCTTTTTCAGCTTTTTGCTCATCGGTCAGTTTGACACGTGATACAGGTTTTTTTTCTGTACTTTTAGAACCACCGGTCGGTAAGTCACGGACATGACCAACGGATGATTTCACAATGTAATCTGAGCCGAGGTATTTATTGATTGTTTTCGCTTTTGCAGGCGACTCCACAATCACTAAGGCACGCTTTTTCGCAGCACTCGGTGATTTTGCTGTGGTGCTTTTGGATGTAGACCGAGGAGCGTTCGCCATAGTTAACCGTTAATCCTGTTTGTTTCGTATATAAATTAAAGTTCAGCCAAAGACTGTAAATAGGTTTTGATGTCATCTAACTGAGTTGCTCGAAGGTCAGATTCTTCATCCCAATAGAGTCCTACACAGTTTGCCTGCATATCAATAGCATAAATGCCCTTTAATGCAATGGGAAAATCGTTAAACTTATCATCACCCTGCACAAGTTTTAGCTTTTGATCTTCAACACGCGCACGCATTAAAGGCAGGCGAGCATCTGGAATAAGTACACTGTAATAGGCCACCATACTGGCACGCTTTTCAGAGGCCATTGGAATTTTTGTCCAATCAGGAGCTGCGACTAAACGTGGGTGCAGCGCCATCTTGCGTGCTTTCTCACGCATCATGCCTAATGCTTTTTCTCGCGGACTGACGCGAAGACCCAAAATCGAACCCAAAACAAATAGAATGATGAAGCCAATGACCCAAATACCGGTGTTTTCCATATTACAACCTTGTCTATTCCTTTATTAGAGTTGCATAAGCTGAATATAAAACGCAAGTTGCAACGATGAAATTAATTCAAGAACATCTCGTGACTATACAGCACTTCACTGCCATTCCAGTAGATATATCCCTTTTCAATCAATTCTTTAAGCAATAATCTGACATCCGATTTCGGGAACATCTGCTCCAGTAAATCCCGCAAGGCATAAATATCTTTCGGCTTGTCCGATTTTAATTCGCGCAATTTACGCGCAACAATGACCTGAACCGGATCAATTTTAGAGAAGTTTTTAAATAAATCTTTTTGCGCATGATGAACGGGATCTGAATGCTCCAGTTCTTCATCTGAGGTAGATTCTGTCTGTAGTTGAGCAAAAATCGGAGAAATGTTGTGTGCTATTTTTGAAGGTGTTGCTTGCTCTAAATCAAGTTCCGTCCATTGTTTTAAAACTTTTTTGCGGAAGCTAATTTTCTCATCATAACATTTCACAATTTTTAGATTGATCAGCAAAGCAATCAGCTGCTGTGTCTGCTCGCTTTCAACTTGCAAAATATTACTGATCGAGTTTTTGAGCTTCTCAATCGAGTTCGGTTTGCCCTTCATTTTAGCCAAGGCATCACAATATTTTTTGCTTAACAGCAAATCTGGTTTTTGCTTAATGGTTTCGACACTTGGGATTTTATATTTTGAATTTAAAGAGGATGCTTCTGCCTGAATTTGAATCAGGTGACAGTTCATGTTTGAGGATTGCATCATTTCAATCAGGATTTCACTGCTTGGCATGGCAGAAATGACTTCGATGGTCGTGTCAGGTTCTAGCAGTGCAATTAACTGTCCCACGACCACAGCATATTCAAACTCTTTTTGATCAACTTCTGCGGTTTCTAAAATCACCACTTGTCCACTGCTGACCCAACTTGAAAACTCGGTTAAATCTTCAAGTGAGTATTCAAACTTTCCTTGGCAGTTAAATAAGTAAATTACAGCATAGTGTTGAATAATGTCACGCAACAGTTGTGTGGTGGGCATATTCTTTTCAAGATCAAGAAGAACGACTTTGTTGGACATAATCTCAATAGACAAGTAAGGTAACTGTGAGCCCGCATTAGAGCGAGCCTAGATGAAAAGGTCAAATCAATTCAGCAAAAAACCCGATGAGCATTGACTCAATAATGCGGTGGTCGATTGGTCACTGGATCAAAAGCAGAAATTCCTTCGGATAAATCGGCAGCCTCGATCCGTTGATACAAAAACTGCATTTGTTTCTTTAAATCAGCTATTTCGGCATGTTGAAGAGATACCTGTGCATTTAATTGTTCAACTAAATCATCTAAAAATGTAATTCGCACTTGCAAATCTTCTATGGGTGCGGAAAATGACGCCTGATCATTAAGATTTTTTTGTTTAGTCATTTTAAGTCCTCATTTTGGATTTCAGGAAACAGTATGGCCTATATTACGTTAAGGGATGTCCAACTCGCGTTTGGCGGACCTTCCCTGCTCGACGGCGCGAACTTTAATTTGGAACGCGGTGAACGAGTTTGTTTGATTGGCCGTAACGGTGAAGGTAAGTCTACTTTACTTAAACTCATTGAGGGAAGTTTACTGCCAGATCGTGGTGAAGTTTCTATACAAAATGGCATCACCATTTCCATGCTGGCTCAAGATGTACCCATGGATTCCGGTAAAGTTGCGGATATTGTAGCCGACGGCGCAGGTGAAGCTGCTGCGGTACTCAAAGCCTATCACGAAGCCAGTGATGCTTGCGTACTTGGCGATATGGAAGCATGCGACCGCATGGGCAACCTGCAGCACAAACTCGATCAGGTCGATGGTTGGGCTTTGGAGACCAAGGTAAATTCTATTTTAAGCAAAATGGGTTTAGACCCGGATGCCGATTTAGCCGATTTATCCGGTGGTCGTAAACGTCGCGTCCTATTGGCACGTGCCTTACTTACGCAACCCGATGTACTTTTACTCGACGAACCAACGAACCACTTGGACGTAGAAAGTATTGAATGGTTAGAAAAATTCCTGCTCGATCAAAATAATTTAACCTTATTATTTATTTCACATGACCGTTCATTTGTCGACAGCATTGCAACGCGTATTGTCGAACTGGATCGCGGTACTTTACGGAGTTATGAAGGTAACTATTCACGTTACCTTGAGCTTAAAGCGCAGCAGATGGAAGCCGAAGAAAAGCAGAATGCTTTGTTTGATAAACGTTTGGCTGAAGAAGAAGTCTGGATTCGCCAAGGCATTAAAGCCCGTCGTACCCGTAACGAAGGTCGTGTACGTGCGCTGAAAGATTTACGTGAAGAGTCGAAAGCACGTCGTTCACAACAAGGTAAAGTGAGCATGGCAACGCAAGATGCCAACCGCTCGGGTAAACTGGTCTTTGATATTGAGCATCTAAGTGTTGCTTTTGGCGATCAGGAACCCATCATCAAAGATTTCTCTGCATTGGTACTTCGTGGCGACCGTATTGGTTTGGTCGGCGACAATGGTGTGGGTAAAACAACCCTGATCAAAGCCATTTTAGGTGAGCTTGAGCATGGTGGCACAGTTAAAACGGGTACACAGCTGGAAGTGGCTTATTTCGACCAGCTGCGGAATGCACTAGATTTAGAGAAATCGGTTAAAGACAACATTTCTGAAGGTTCAGACTTTGTCGATGTTAACGGTGGTCGTCGTCATATCTACAGTTATCTTCAAGATTTCCTGTTCTCGCCTGAACGTGCCCGTACTCCGGTTAAAGCGTTGTCGGGTGGTGAACGTAACCGTATTCTTCTTGCCAAGCTACTGCTTAAACCATCGAATTTAATTGTGATGGATGAGCCAACCAACGACCTGGATATGGTAACGCTTGAACTATTGGAAGAAATGCTCGGTGGCTATACCGGTACATTACTGTTGATCTCGCATGACCGTGCATTTATGGACAACGTGGTCACATCAACTTGGGTATTTGATGGTAAAGGTAACATTGATGAATACATTGGTGGTTATCAGGATTATCTGGAACAACGCCCAGATCAAACTGCTGTCGGTCTGAAAAGCGATGCCAAGAAAGCCATTGCCAAAGCCGAAGCAGCAGTGCCAAAAAAAGTAAAGCTCAGCTATAAAGATCAACGTGCTTTAGAACAGTTGCCGGTTGAAATTGAAGCATTAGAGAAAGAACAGACCGCGCTGAATGAGCAGCTTGCAGATGGCTCTTTGTTTGTTAAAGATGCCGATGCAGCAGCGCAAGCATCACAACGTTTAGCTGAAATTGACGAGCTATTGCTTGAAAAATTGGAACGTTGGGATGAATTAGAGAACCTGACCAAAGGTAACTAATTTAGCCGCGTGATAAAAGCACCTGTAAAGTATTTTGCAGGTGCTTTTTTATTTAGAAAATAACTTCATGTTAAACTGCAGATAACTTTTGGTATAAACGGTCATTATGAGTAAAAAGCCAGACTACAAACCGGGTGAGTTTCAATGGTCTTTTCTTCTTCCACAATATTGGGGCATTTGGATTGGAATCATATTTTTAATGATTCTGGCAATTTTACCGTGGGCCATTCAGAATCGTTTAGCTACTTTTTTAGGCAACATTGCATTCAATCAGCTCAAATCACGTCGTAAAACAGCAATTCGGAATTTAGAGCTATGCTTTCCAGAATGGACCGCCGAACAGGTTCAGGAAAATGCCCGACAAGTTTTTGTCGATCAGATGATGGGAATTTTTGAAACTTTAAATGCATGGTATTGCCCGCAGTGGTTCAAAGGCCGTGTCAGTATCGAAGGCTTGGAACATCTTCAGAAAGCACAAGCTGAAGGCAAAGGTGTTTTACTGTTAGGCACACATTCAACATTACTCGATGCAGGAGGTTATTTGTGTGCCCAATATTTTGATCCAGATGTAGTCTACCGCCCGCAAAACAATCCGCTGCTGGATATGCTGATCTACCGCTGCCGCGCTACCATTTATACCCATCAAATTGACCATGATGATATGCGAGGTCTGATTCGTCATTTAAAAAATGGCCGTGCAATCTGGTACAGCCCCGACCAAGATTTCGGTTTAAAACAAGGCGTGATGGCGCCCTTTTTTGGGATACCTGCAGCAACAGTCACTGCACATCGTCGATTAATAAAGATGACCAAAGCCGCCGCAATTCCGCTGTATTTTTACCGTGATGGTGATATTGCCAATCCACAATACAAAGTCTTAATTGAAGCTCCGGTAGAAAATCTACCAAGTGAAGATGAAGTCGATGATGCTGTACGTATTAACAAGATTATTGAAAACCAGCTGCGCATTGCACCCACCCAATACATGTGGTTTCACCGTCGCTTTAAAACGCGTCCTGAAGGCTATGACAATATTTATTGATGGTTCCCACCCTTTAAAATAATGAAGATAACATCTATGAAAATTATGCAGCTTCTTCCTGAATTGAACAGTGGTGGTGTTGAACGTGGCACACTGGAAATTGCACGTGCACTGGTTGCAGACGGTCACGAATCTATGGTGGTTTCCAATGGTGGACGTCTGGTCGCTCAACTTGAAGTAGAAGGTTCACAGCATCTCTCTTTAGCGATTCATAAAAAGTCTTTATCCAGTCTTTGGCAAATACGCCCTTTGCGAAAACTGATTGAACAGCATCAACCTGACATCGTGCATGTCCGTTCACGCGTACCTGCATGGCTGACGCACTTTGCCTTAAAAGGCATTCCGGCACATAAACGCCCGCATCTCATTTCAACAGTACACGGCTTTTATTCGACCAATCGTTATAGCGCAATTATGACGCAAGCGGAAAAAGTCATTGCGGTCTCCGACAGTGTGGTGCAATACATTACCGAGCATTATCAAAACTGTCCGCCTGAAAATATCGTGCGAATTTATCGGGGTATTTCACCGCAAGAGTTTCCTCACGGCTATCAACCTTCTGCACAGTGGATTAATCAAAGCTTTAAAGATTTCCCTCAACTGGAAAACAAGTTTTTAATTTGCCTGCCTGGGCGTATTACCCGTTTAAAAGGCCATGAAACTTTAATTGAATTAATGCAACAGCTGCAAAACCAATATCCAAATCTGCATGCGGTAGTGGTGGGTGGCGCGGATTCGAAAAAGGTTGCTTACTTACAAGAAATGCAAGACACCATTCAGAGCAAAGGTTTACGCGACAATATCACTTTTGTTGGTCATCGTTCGGATATTCGTGAATGGCTAGCCTTTAGTGATGTGGTCCTTTCTCTTTCAAATCAGGCGGAAACCTTTGGTCGTACCGCATTAGAAGCATTATCGGTAGGTACACCCGTGATTGGCTGGAATCGTGGCGGTGTGGCAGAGATTCTATCCCAGGTTTATCCGCAAGGCTTAATTGAGGTAGATGATCAATCTGCACTTTTAAATGCCGTAAAGCATCATATTGATCAGCCTCAAGAAGTTAAGCCAGTCACGATGTTTAGCTTAAAAGAAATGTGTGATCAGACCATTGATTTATATAAACAGGTTTTAAGTTCAAATTAAATTTGTTCAGCTCAGTCTATGGATGACGTCTTCGTGACATACAAAAACAGGTTGGGCATAAAATACAAGCTTAAATAAATCATCTAAAAATGATCAATGTTCTGTTCCTGCATAGATCCACATAGGCTCGGTTTGTCCTGCGCGAACAAAGCCCATTGATTGATAAAATTTTATGGCTTGATGTTCAGCAACCAATATTTTTTGGTGAAAATCTTTATATTTAAACAACATTGCTTGCATCATTAAGCGGCCCGCACCCAAATTTTGAAACTGGGGATGCACGAGTAGGTGCGGAAAATCCACCACCAGATACCCATCAGATATTGCATTTCCCAGACCAATAAGCTGTCCATCCTGTCTGGCTGTGACCAGACTATGTGAATGACGTAATGCTGCCATCAGCTGAACTGGCTTTTGCGCTGATGACCAGTCATTTGCCCGATAAATTTCTAAAACTTCTGCTTCAGGAATCTGATCATGCATTGATATTTCAAAAGTCATCACGTGATTAGTCCTTCCACGCTCTAAACCTCACCATTAACCCACTCGCCAAAGGCCAGAAAATGGTATTTATAATATTGTTCATACTGGCTCCAATACGCAAAAACCCATGATTGATTAAATCATCTCGGGCATCAAACAATTCTGCACTGATAGCAACAATCACCCCAGCCCAAATGGCAAAGTGTAATTGCAACTGACGATAATGAAAAAAGGTCCCTATAAAAAAATATCAATAACCCTGCATAGATATCAAAAGCATCACGTGACAAATCAGTAAATTGAGCAATTAAAATTTAAGTGCTTGGAATTTGAATAAATACAGAGCTGAAATTTTATTTTTAGAATGTTCTATAAAGTAAAACCCGAGTTCTGCATCCTGCAAAACTCGGGTGTATAAGGTTGTGCTTTCAAATCTTAGTATTGTTATTTTTTAGTGCGATCCATTGCTGCATCATCCATGATGGCTATCCCTCAGCCTATCAATATCACCTTCCATAATGGGATTTTCCGTTCCCAACTCCTTGGCTGATAAGTCTAGGTTAGGCTAAAATAGAAAAAAGAACTATTCGTAACTGACCTCTATCCATGTAAGCATTTTCGTACACTTTTCCCCTAACTCCCTTAATGTAGTTGAGCATTACTTTTATAAACTTGGGCAATTTTATCGGTGACTAACTTTCCTTCTTTTTCAGCTTTTTTAATGCCTTCCCGAATCGCTTCTTGAGCTTCTTGTCCATCTGCATCGGTTTGTTCCAGCTCATCCTGAACTTGCTCAAAAACACGACCGGTTTGTAGTACGACATACACCGGGAAATGATCTGAACCGACATGCGGCAACCGTTCCATATGAACCAAGGCAAAATCGGTACTGTGAAATATATGATCCAAAGACCAGCGCAACAATGGATAATCTGCATGGAAGGTATTGATATAATGTCGCCCTACACGCGGATCAAGCAGCCCACTAATCCGCTGAAATAATCGTGTGGTTCTTGACCACGCCACGTCATTCAAGTCCCCCATTACAATACAGCTCTCATCCAAATCTTTAATTTGATCACCGACCATTAAAAGTTCCGCATCTCGGAGAGTGGAATCTTTGGCTTCGGTTGGGCTTGGCGGTTTAGGATGCAAGCAATAGAGTTGAACCGGTTGGCCGGAACGTAAAATCACTGTGGTATAAATGGAAGGAATTTCATCACTTAAAATGAATTTCACTTCAGTATCTTTCAGTTCAAGCTTACTGTAGAGATGCATCCCATACAGATTATCCAAAGGCACAGGCACGCGATAAGGATAATCTTTTTCAATCACGGAAAGTGCTTTTTGCCAGTTTAGATCCGTTTCCAATGTCAGTACCAGATCAGGTTGATGTTTCTGGATCTGTTCAATCAGCAAATGGTATTTATCATTTGGCGTCAGTACATTGCTAACAATCAAAGAAATTTGCTTATCTGGATGAAGTTGATGCCTACGGACTTTTTTAACCTGCTTTTTCCAGATAAAGGTATAAGGCAGCACCATTTTAAGTTGATAAGCGAGTGCCGCAATCAACGCAATAAAGACAATTTCACGCCATAGATCCCAAGGCTGATCCCAGATCAATAACAGCACAAAAGAAATCAGTCCTAAAACTAAAATCTGCAAGCGTGGAAAATCGGTCCCTCGAATCCACCATTCATCCCGCGGAATTAATGACCAAAATGTCAGCCAGATGACAAAAACCGAAATTAACTCCACCCAAATCATAAGTCTCTGCTCTTGTATTGCTTTTAGTTTTTCTATGATGAAATAACTTTATCAATTTTCTATGTAACATAAACAAGATATTTCGCTCAATAATATTGATGTTTTCATTGTGTAGTACTTGCAGTTGTGGTCGCTTTTGATACACTCAAGCCCCCTTTTTATTTTTTACGCACCGAGGCAAAGCGACATGAAAGTAGGTCTGGTCGGTTGGCGCGGGATGGTTGGTTCTGTCCTTATGCAACGTATGGTTGAAGAGAATGATTTTGCTCATTTTGAGCCATTCTATTTTTCTACCAGTAATGCCGGTGGTGAAGCGCCTGCGTTTGGCGGTAAGACTGCCCCAGCACTTATGGATGCATCAGATATTAGCAGTCTGAAGCAGATGGATGTCATTATTACCTGCCAAGGTGGTGATTATACCTCTGAAGTTTTTCCTAAATTAAAAGGGGAAAACTGGAACGGTTACTGGATTGATGCGGCATCAACACTGCGTATGGATGATGAAGCGATCATCGTGCTTGATCCAGTCAACATGAACGTGATTAAAGATGGCTTGGTGAATGGCACTAAAACATTTGTCGGTGGTAACTGTACCGTTTCATTGATGTTGATGAGCATGGGCGCGCTTTACCAAAACAATTTGGTAGAGTGGATGACTGCAATGACATATCAGGCAGCATCAGGTGCAGGTGCACAAAACATGCGTGAACTGATCACGGGTATGGGGTATTTATATAACAATACCAAAGATTTGCTCGATGATCCGCGTTCACCAATTTTAGATATCGATTCTAAAATTGCATCTTTGCAACGTGGTGAAGGCTTCCCTGCTGCCAACTTTGGTGTGCCTTTAGCCGGCTCACTCATTCCATATATCGACAAACAACTTGATAATGGTCAGTCAAAAGAAGAGTGGAAAGCGCAAGTTGAAACCAACAAAATCTTGGGCAACCAACAAATTGTTCCGATTGATGGTCACTGTGTGCGTATTGGTGCAATGCGTTGCCATTCTCAGGCTTTAACTTTGAAGCTTAAGAAAGACGTACCTTTGGATGAGATTGAAGACATGATTCGACAATCCAACCCATGGGCAAAAGTGGTTCCAAATACCCGTGAAGCATCGATGACGGATCTGACTCCTGTCGCGGTAACAGGTACATTGTCTGTTCCAGTGGGTCGTTTGCGTAAACTGAATATGGGCAAAGAATACCTGGGTGCATTCACTGTAGGTGACCAATTGCTGTGGGGCGCTGCGGAACCTTTACGCCGTATGCTTCGCATTCTTATTGATTATAAAAATGCTTAATTGTTAAAGTTTAAAAAAACGAAAAGCCGGTCACCCTTGACCGGCTTTTTTTATGTATTCTTTATGTTAGTATTTTACAATTATTCAACATCTCGTTAATCTACAACTTTCGCAATGCGATACAAAATTGAGCTAAAAATTAAGATGACTGCATATAACAAATTAAAGATTGCCATTTTAGCCATTATTACTTCACAGCATATTCATGCGATTACTCTTGACCCTATTCAAATTCAATCTGCACCAGGCGAATTACTCTATGCAGAAATGAATTTCCGCCAAGCTGATCCTAATTCACAAATACAAGCCAGCTTAGCCAGCTCAGATGATATTTCCACTTTAGGCGTAGCACACCAACCACCTGGACATCTTAATTTTTTTACTCGTCGTGATGGTTCTGGCAATGGTGTAATTACCATTACCTCTTCCCGTCCACTGACTGAAGCTGAACTGAATATTATTATCAAAATTCAGCAAGGCAATGCCACGCGCTTACAGCATATTAAAACACCGTTACAACGTGGCAGCACCCCTACTCAGGCACGTATTGCCAGCAATGAAAAACCTTTAGCTCCCATTACCATTGTCAGTGAAAAAGATATTGCCTTGCACTTGCCTGAAAGCACTCAATATCAGGTTGCAAAAGCACAACCAGCAGCTGATCAATCCTTTGAAGCCCCATTGATGGTGCAAAAAGCAGCGCCGCCTCGCTTAAATGCCATGACTCCAGCACCTGTGGTCATCTCATCAATGAATATGCCTTCTGCGCAACCCAATACCACGGCTTTAGCTGAAATAAAAACATCAGCACCCGAACAAATCACGACAAAAAATCAGATTAAAGACACGCCTCTTGCATCGAATAAAACAACGTCTAATACAATGTCTTCTGCAGACCCATTAGTGAAGAAATTTGCAGAATCACCCACTCAAAAAATAGCCGAAAATAAAATAACGAGTAAAGCAGCAGAACAAGCGGCTGCAAAAACTAAACCGGAAATACCTGCGCCTGCTCCTAAGCCACCCAAACAGCAAAATGAAGATGTAGTTACAGCTCAAACCACAAAACATGTGGTGCAATCCAATGAGTCGCTTTGGGCGATCGCTTCACGGGTTGCAACTGAGCAGAACCGTCCAATCGGCGAAGTCATGAAGCAGATTAAAGCGAACAATGAACACGCCTTTATTCAGGGAGATATGAATCGCTTACGTCGTGGTGCGGCATTGAGTCTAAATACCCTCCATAGTCAAAAAGAAGACAAGAAAGTCAGTGTTGCACACTTGGCAAAAACGCCGTCTAACCAATCGGGTAAAGCCAAATACCGCCTAAATCAGGCGGAGATGAGTCTGGTTGCAGAGAAAGAACAAGATTCAGTCAGTGGTTCTGCTAAAAAGAACACAAAAAAAAATCAAACATCGAACGAGTTATCATTAAAAGTTATGACATCGCGTGAAAAAACCGTTAAATTACAGAGAAACGTAACACAGTTAGAATTGGCATTACGTCACAAGGATCACAGAATTCAATTATTAAATACTCGTCTTGCGCAATTGCAACAACAATTGAAAGCACAACAAGTAGAGAAAAAGCCAACACACTAAGGTGTTATACAATTTGATTTTTTGGATGAGTTTCATTGATAAAAACTCAATCCTGTAAGGGGTAACAACATGCTGCTTTATGTGATTCCGTTTATATTATTATTAGTGATCGCAATTGTATTAAAAAAGCGTGACACAAATAAACAGGCAGAGCAAACGTCCACATCTAAGACCAAAGCTAAAAAAGTAAACTCAACAAAAAAGACCCCGCAAAAAACTCAAATTGTGGCAAATACGGTTGTTGAAAAGAAAAAAACCACCCCTTTAGCTGCTGATATACGCAATAAAATTGAAGCTTTAATCCGTGAGCGTAACTTTTTTTCTGCTGAAGCACAGATTAATCAGGCATTAAACAGAGACAATTCACAGCATGAGTTGTATTTACTTTTACTCGAAATTCACATCTTGCAAAAAGATGAGTTTGCAATTAGCCAACTGATTAACCATCTCCGCTCATTAGAGCTAGATGAATTTTTAGAACAAGCGCTCGCTAAAAAAGCAGCCCATGACAAAGAAGCAGAAGGTTCTAGAGATACCATTGATTTCAAACCAGAAGTTTCGTTTTCAGCGCCTACGCATACAGCACCGACTGAACCAAAAAATACGGCTGATTTTGATGCGCTCATGAAGACTACTGTACCAACTGCGACAGTACCTTCTCAATCTTTCGATCAATTACAGCAAGAATCGCTTTTAACCCAAACCGAAGCAATTGAAGAAATTCAGCCCTTAGATTTCAATACCTTTGCCTTAGATAACACAAAAGCAGAAGCACCTGCCTCTACAGTTGAAGAGTTCAAACCTTTAGACTTCAGTACACTTTCTTTAGAACCTAATCCTGCGGCAGCAGCTCCCACGCAAGAAGCAGCTCCCATAGCAGAAGAAATCAAGCCTTTAGATTTCTCTTTTAGTCTAGATACTCCAGCAGCAGAACAAACCACCACAGCTGATGCAGCGATTACGGCTGAACCGGTGCTTGATGAGAAACCTAAATTTAACTTTGATTTTTCAGCTGCAGAAGCTGTTGCACCGACTGAAGTAAAAATTGCAGTTGAAAAAACCAAACCAAGTTTAGATTTAGACTTTAATTTAGAGCCAGCAACGACAACCGAGCAACAATCTGTAGAACCCGCTTCAGTCAAAGCTTCAGGTGTGAATTTTGATATTAGCAATATCAGCTCATCTACCTCTAAAGCAGACCAAAATGATCCACTGGTTCAATCCTTTCCGGAACTGGTTGAAGTCAATGAAATTAGTCTGAATTTAGATCTTGCACAGCAATATATTCAATTGGGTGCTTTTGAGTCAGCACGTGAATTATTAACAGAGCAAGAAGCTGAATATACAGCTGAACAACGCCAGCAAGCCAATCAGTTACGCAACCAGATAGCTTCTTGAGTTATTTCGCTCTACTATAAAGCAGTCATCATTGACTGCTTTTTTATTATGAAAAAAATAGCTTTAATTTATATGGGCGGTACATTTGGCTGTATTGGCGAGCCACTGAGTCCGATGCCTGCTGAAAATTTTATCCCCCAGTTACAACGCATTCTTCCCTTGCATCTTAATATTCAATGTTTTGTTGCGCCCAGCATAAAAGACAGCAGTGCCTGTACTGCAACTGACTGGTTGCAACTGATTCAGCTAATTCAAAATTTACAACTTAAAAATTATCAACATTTTGTCGTGATTCATGGTACTGATACCCTCAGCTATGCCAGTGCAACACTTGCACGCTTTATCGGGCACTCTGCGCATGTGGTACTGACCGGTAGCCAATATCCATTACTGAACTTAAATGGAACGAATAGCCGTGAATTTACTGATGCCATCGATAACCTTAATTTTTCCCTCGATGCGGTGGCAAAAAGTTCTGTCGGGGTCTATTTGGCTTTTCATCACCAGCTTATTCACGCTCAAACTGCATTGAAACAGCATACAACTGAATTAGATGCATTCACGGGATTAAACGCCAAAGAAATCTTAATTACACATCAGCAAAGCTATCTCGTTCATGAACATGATATTGAGAAAGCATACTCATTTAACTGTTTAAGCCTAATGGCACAGCCCATCGCCATCGAACAACAGATTAAAAACTTAAAAAACTTACAACAACATCCTCCTCATTTTCTGATTTTGCAGGCCTTTGGTACAGGTAATTTGGTGGTGAATGAAGAATTGCTCGCGACGCTTCATGATATACACGCACAAGGCTGTGCCATTATTCTCACTACTCAAGTACCTTTTGGCACCATGGACCAGCGCTATGCGGTAAGTGAATGGATAAAGCATGCCAATATTATGATAAACGATTGCCTAGGTCATGCAGATCTTTATGCAAAAGCACTGAAAATGTATTTACAATACGACAGCGTAGACCAGTGGCATGCTCACTGGCATGATTCAGTGTAAATAGAGGTAAATATGCAGCGTTTTGCGGTCGGTATTGAGTTTTCTGGGGTTGAGTATCGAGGGTGGCAAACCCAGCAAACTGGCGTGCGTAGCGTGCAAGAAACGATTGAAACCGTCCTCAGCAAAATTGCCAACGAACCCATTATTTTACATGGCGCTGGACGTACAGATGCAGGTGTGCATGCCACCAATATGGTCGCACATTTTGACACCTCTGCCATTCGTCCACTGCGGGGTTGGTTGATGGGCGCAAATAGTACTTTGCCTAAAGACATTGCCATCCAGTGGATTAAAGAGATGGATACGGACTTCCATGCCCGTTTTAAAGCACAATCACGCCGTTATCGCTATGTCGTTTACAATTCGCCCAGTCGCCCTGCACTGCTCTATAAACAAGTGACGCACGTGTATTACCCGCTTGATGTCGACAAGATGATTGCGGCTGCAAAGAAATTTGAAGGTACACATAACTTTGAGAGCTTTCGTGCTGCATCCTGTCAATCGAATCAACCAGTTCGTCATGTCAGCCATTGCCGTTTAATCCGTCACGGTTGTTATTTGGTATTAGATATTCAGGCAGACGGTTTTTTACATCATATGGTACGCAACATTATGGGATGCTTGCTTGAAATTGGTCAGGGGATGTATGAAATTGACCATATTGACGAAATTTTTGCAGCTGAAGATCGTAAAGCTGCAGGGATCACTGCTCCACCCGATGGGCTTTATTTTATCCAAGCCCATTACCCAGAACAGTTTGATTTACCCAAAACACCACTTGGACCACATTGGTTAAATATGCCGGAATAAGGCTTAGCTTACATTTTTTAGAATATATACCTCCCCTAACCCCTCCTGAAAGGAGGGGAATTCCTCTCTTTTAAAAAGGTAGGTTAGGAGGGTTCTTTTAAATATTAATCTTAACGCTGCTTACGCTTTCTATATTCCACTGGCGTTTCATTGGTCCAGCGCTTAAAGGCACGATAAAAAGTACTTGGCTCGGAAAAACCGGTGAGATATACAATCCGTTCTACACTTTCCGCTGTATTGGCTAACAGTTTTTTTGCCAAACGACAGCGATAATCGGACAGGATTTGCTGGAAACTTGTATTGGCTTCACTCAGCTGGGTACGTAAACGGCGCGGTGTAATATTCAAATGCGTTGCAACGGTCTCTAAAGTCGTTTCACCACTTTCTAGGGTTGAACCGATGGCACGGCGAACCTCACCGACCAAATCATAACGTGCAAGTTCTTGCAGTTTTTCAAGCGCCAGTTGCTCATGCAACTGTAATAATTCAGGTTCTGCCTGCCATAATTGATAATCCAAAATGGCAGGATCAAAATATAAACGTGTTTCCTTTTGTCCTAAACTCACCGGACACTCGTAAACCCGAAAATATTCTTCATCGAATGCACCCTGGCTAAAATTAAAGTCAATATAAATCGGCTGAAAACGACCTTCGGTAATAAATTTAAAGAAGCGCAATACCCCAGACATCGCACATTCAGAAAAATGGCGATTGACCAAATTGTCCGACCAAGCACCCTGCTCACCATTAGTAAGATAGCAACGGTCATCTTCAATAATCAGTTTTGCATGAAATGCATCACTAATCAGTCGTTGATAGGCCAAGGCACGTTTTAGCCCTTCCCCAAAGTTTTCACTTGAAATAAACAGATGTTCAATCACCTGTCCGCGATATAAAGGCAGGTGTTCACCTAAATGCAGCCCGATGTCAGGATCTTTACTCACCTCCTCTGCAGCCACCCAAAATGCATATTGGGCACTGAGCGGAGTACGATCATTCGTTTCGACCTGATTTAATGCCACACCAGCTTTCGTTAAAATTTCTTCAGTTGGCAAACCTGAACGACGAATGGCCTGGTAACCCAATCGTAAAATAACCGATGCATCAGTTAACTGACCCACGCAAAGACCTTCCTTATATATTATTCATTTATATTTAAAAAGATTAATTTTAGATTAACTGTGATTGACCAAACTGACAACAGAACAATACAATTTTTTGTAGAAAAAATTTAAACCGACGGTTCGCTTATTTAACTGACAGATGATCGAGCAAAGCCGCATTGTGCCTTGTTTTATGCAAAAAAATTGACTATAATTTGCGCCTTTCCAATTTATTCATTCAGGTAGGCTATGGCCAATAAAGAGGAACTCATCGAGTTCGAAGGCGTTGTCACCGAGACGCTTCCTAATACTATGTTCCGTGTACGTTTAGAGAACGGTCACGAAGTGATTGCCCACATCTCTGGTAAAATGCGTAAACACTATATCCGCATTTTAACTGGCGACAGTGTGAAGGTTGAAATGACACCTTATGATTTGACTAAAGGTCGTATCACCTATCGTGCACGCTAAGTTTTAGCGCAAGCAAAAGCCACTTTTAGTGGCTTTTTTTATGACTTTAATTATTTACCGATGAATAAAACAATTTGACACAGGGCGATAATTTCACGACTATTCATTTAATTAAAACAACCTGTATAAAAACAATAAATATGAAGTGCTTGACCCTATTTCCCAGCTTGTTTCTCGTTGCATGTGCCACAGGCGGAAATCAGCATCTGTATCAGTCTTTACAGCCCTATGTCGGTCAAACTGCAGTACAGGTTCGCAGCCAGCTTGATCTTCGTGCAATGGGATTCAAAACCTCCCAGACACCGATTCAGACAACAGAATTTCTCAGCTACACTATTTTCCGGGATATGAATATTCCGATGGGTACGCCTAATATTAGTCAAAGCATCTCGATAGGTGCACCAATGCCGACACCCTCGAATGGGGGTTATAATATTGAGATGAAATGCCAAATCTGGTTTGACTTGAAAGATGAAATTGTTCAAGACATTCGTTATACCGGTAGAGCTTGCTGAACTGCATTCAGTGAAGTTCAGAGCCTGTATTTGGATTAAATGAGGGACCCAACTCATTATAGTCCTCTCTACCGCGTGTCAAATTACAACAATAACCCTGCTATTTTCTGCCTAAACTGGTCTTCAGTCAGTCCTGTGCAGGAGTGAATTATGTTGTTATCTCATCGAGTATCCCTGAGTCTCTTGGGCATATTTATCGGCATGACCGGTTGTACACATTCACCAACCACTACCCCAACTGAACGGGAAGCTTACTTGCAACAGTTTATTGGACAAAGTAGCCAGTTCATCGATCAAAATCTGGATCTGAAACACCTAGGTTATCAACAGGTCAGTGGCCCCAAACTTAGCGCCAAGCAATTAAGCTATGTGGTACAACGTCCTATTTCTATTCCTTTGCCTTCGGCAGGGAGTGGACCTGCCCCCATCCCTATCAGTCCTGCAGACAGCTATGACATTGATCTACAGTGTAAAATTACTTTTTTATTAAAAAATAATATTGCAACAGCTGTCCGTACTTCAGGTCGAACCTGTTAATCATTTTCAGATTCGAAATTCCAGCTATAAAAAACGCAGCTCAAGGCTGCGTTTTTTAATCAAAACCAACTTAGTTCAATGCAGTAACTACCGCTTGACCCATCTCAACCGTACCGACTTTATTCATGCCTTCAGACATAATATCTGGGGTACGCAAACCTTGATCCAAGACCTGACCTACTGCATCTTCAATGGCCTGTGCTGCAGCTTCTTCACGGAAAGTGTAACGAAGCATCATGGCAACCGAAAGAATCGTTGCAAGTGGGTTCGCCAGGTTTTGACCTGCGATGTCTGGTGCCGAACCATGGCAAGGTTCATACATACCTTTACCATTTTCATCTAGTGATGCAGATGGCAACATGCCGATTGAACCGGTCAACATCGCCGCTTCATCCGACAAAATATCGCCAAACAAGTTAGAGGTCACAATCACGTCAAACTGTTTAGGGGCACGTACCAATTGCATTGCTGCATTATCCACATACATGTGTGACAAGTTAATCTCTGGATATTCTGCTTCTTTCATTGCAGTCACAGTTTGTTTCCAAAGCTCAGTCACTTCAAGCACATTGGCTTTATCGACAGAACATACTTTACCGCCACGCAGACCTGCCAGCTCAAACGCCACTTTGGCAATACGCTTGATTTCAGACTCTGAATAAATGTCAGTGTTAAAGCCCTGTTTTTCACCGTTTTCGAGTTCACGAATACCACGAGGTTGACCGAAATAGATGCCACCCGTCAATTCGCGAACGATGAGAATATCCAAGCCAGATACGATTTCCGGTTTTAAACTTGAAGCATCAGCCAATTGCGGATATAAAATTGCAGGACGCAAGTTAGCAAAAAGATTGAGTTCACTACGTAATTTCAACAGACCGCGTTCTGGACGAATTGAGCGCTCAATGGCATCCCATTTAGGCCCACCGACCGCACCGAGTAAAATTGCGTCTGCTCTTTTTGCCTGTTCGGATGTCTGTTCAGGATAGGGTGCTCCATGTGCATCAATCGCTGCACCGCCCAATAAACCCTGTTCCCAAGTCAAACCTAAATTGAATTTTTCATTTACTCGTGTGAGTACCTGCTCTGCGGCTTTAACAATTTCAGGACCGATGCCGTCACCAGCTAAAATCAAAATATGTTTAGACATGAGATTTTCCATTTTTCAATTCAGTCATTTGACTGAGGGGGATTTTAAATTTTTTTGTTCCACAAACTCGCCTAAGCCATTCAGGACATTATACGGTTTGCAGAAACGCCGAATGGTCTTTTGTTCTTGATGAAGTTCAACACAGAGTGGATCTGGTGCAGATGCATTCAACAAATTACCTTTATGATGGGTTCGGTCACGATACATCTTAAAGGTATAGGGTTTTTGCGACGTGAAATTGTGGAATACATGCAAAGTTTCAGCGCGATCCTTGGATATCGGATAGAAACGAATCACCAATTCATGCTGCCCTGCGGGTACTGACAGAAATAAAGGATTCGCTTCATTTAAGGACTTGGCCTGCAAACGGACCAGACCTTGCTGAATGGCTTCACGACTCACCCGATGACTCTGTGCATCAACAATGTGAATTTGATTCAACCGCTCAAATTCGCATTGTTCTGTACCGGTACAGAAAATCAAGGCATTCAATTCTGTCGATTTTGTTTCTTTCACATTTTTAATACGCGCTGTATCAATGGCTTGGCATGCACTTAATGATGCGACCATAAGCCCAAGTACAGCAAGCCGACCATAAACCTTTGCCATTGTTCGAGTCCCCCCTCACCAATTAAAGCCAACGAGATATTTTTATGGACTCGATATTAGCAAGAGTTAGGCTCCGATACTACTAGGGCTGAAAATTCAAGCAATTAACCGCGAATTTCCTGAAATACCCAAGGACGCGATTGTTTGGTTTTTTCTTCATAGGCACGAATATCATCAGCTGCCTGAAGAGTTAAACCAATATCATCCAAACCATTCAATAAACAATGTTTACGAAACGGATCAACTTCAAATTTAAAGCTTTCACCCGATGGTGTACGTACTTCTTGGGCTTCAAGATCGATAGTTAACTGGTAACCTTCAGTTGCAGCACACTCTTTAAATAACTGATCCACAATCTGTTCAGATAAGATTACAGGCAACATTCCGTTTTTAAAGCTGTTGTTAAAGAAAATGTCTGCATAACTTGGCGCAATTACCGTACGGAAACCGTATTCCTCAAGTGCCCACGGCGCATGCTCACGGCTTGAACCACAACCAAAGTTGGCACGTGAAATCAAAATAGAAGCACCTTGATAACGCGGTTGATTCAAAGCAAAATCTGGATTTTTGGGACGTTTAGAATTATCTAAACCCAAATAACCTTCATCCAAATAACGCAATTCATCAAACAGATTTTCACCAAAACCGGTACGTTTGATCGATTTCAAAAACTGTTTTGGAATAATTAAATCTGTATCGACATTGGCACGGTCTAATGGTGCAACGATACCTTGTTCAACAGTATATTTTTTCATGTTTATTTCCCAATGAATCCGTTACCTCTCCCCAGCCCTCTCCTACAAGAAGAGGAAACCCCTTCTCTTGCGCCATTCATGGCTCAGGGCGAAGGCTGGAATGAGGGCTTAAACTTAGAATGAACGCACGTCAACAAAATGACCGGCAATGGCTGCTGCTGCTGCCATAGCTGGGCTCACCAAGTGCGTACGACCGCCATTACCCTGACGACCTTCAAAGTTACGGTTAGAGGTTGAGGCACAATGCTCACCCGGTTGCAATTTGTCAGCATTCATCGCCAAACACATTGAACAACCGGGTTCACGCCACTCAAAACCAGCCTGCAAAAATACTTGATCCAAGCCTTCAGCTTCAGCTTGCTGTTTCACTAAACCAGAACCGGGAACCACCATCGCCTGTTTAATTGAAGCGGCAACTTTACGACCTTTAATCACTTCAGCGGCAGCACGAATATCTTCAATACGAGAGTTGGTGCATGAACCAATAAATACGCGGTCTAACTGAATGTCTGCCAATGCCTGACCTGCATTTAAACCCATATATTGATAAGCACGGGTCCAGTCATTGCGTTGTACGTCATCTTTGGCTTGTTCTAAAGTCGGTACAGCTTCTGAAACAGGAATCACCATTTCAGGTGATGTACCCCATGACACTTGCGGTTCGATCTCTTCACCTTGTATTACCACTACAGTGTCAAAGTGTGCGCCCTCATCCGAATGCAAGGTATTCCAGTATTCAACTGCCTGATCCCACTGCTCACCTTTGGGTGCGTAGTTACGACCTTTTACATATTCAATCGTTTTGTCATCGACAGCGACCATACCCACGCGCGCACCGGCTTCAATTGCCATGTTACACACGGTCATACGACCTTCAATCGACATGTTACGGAATACCTGACCACCGAATTCAATTGCGTGACCTGTACCGCCAGCCGTACCAATTTTACCAATGATCGCCAATACGACATCTTTTGAAGTGACGCCCTGACCTAATTTACCGTCAACACGAACCAACATGTTTTTCATTTTCTTTTGAACCAAGCATTGAGTCGCCAATACATGTTCAACTTCTGAAGTACCAATCCCGTGTGCCAAGCAACCAAATGCACCATGCGTCGCGGTATGTGAGTCACCACACACCACGGTCATACCCGGCAAAGTCAAACCTTGTTCAGGCCCAACCACATGCGCGATCCCTTGGCGGATATCATTGATTTTAAATTCAACAATATTGAAAGCTTCACAGTTGTCATCCAAAGTTTGTACCTGGATACGTGAAGTTGCATCTTCAATCCCGGCAATCCCTTGATCGCGTTCAGCTTTTGATGTTGGCACGTTATGGTCTGGAGTTGCGACATTGGCACTTAAACGCCAAGGTTTACGACCTGCAAGCTGTAAACCCTCAAAAGCTTGGGGCGACGTTACTTCATGTAATAAATGACGATCGATATAAAGTAAGGCTGAGCCATCATCTCGTTGTTTTACTAAATGGTCATCCCACAATTTGTCATACAAAGTCTTTGCTTTTTGGGTATTGCCTGCCATGTCGACGCGCTCCATAGAACTGGGTAATGCTTTCATTAACTTCGATTATAACCACGTATTAACATAAATCTAATTTATCATTTTTATTAGTTTGAAAACTTTTTGGAATTTGTTTTTAGTCTATAAAAGCCTGCATTACTGCAAAATTTCATATCCATACTTTTCCAGCCAAAACCCTAATTACACATGATTTTTGATCCATTTGAGATCGATTATTTCTTCATAGAAAAAACTTAACTTTTATAAAATAGATACGTTAACAAAGCTCATCTATTTAGAAGACTGCTCTTTACTCTCTGCCAGCTGTTCAATCGCCCTGATTAATTTAGCCTTGGCTTGGCTACACTCAGCAGCGGCTCTGTTTTCATCCCCTTCGTCATCTGCAAGTTCATAGACACCCATGCGTTTTTCAACCGCTTCTTCAAAACTATCCAGCAAATATTTAATATGTTTAATATCCATCATTCACATCCTTTTAGTCGTACATCAGTAGTAGATACTGTTTATTTATGTTTTTAATTAACTCACTTCCAATTTATAAAACCGATTAAAAAATCCAAAATATTTGTTTTTACAAGTTAAATAAGACTGATTATCATTTATCCATATCCCGAGTAAAGATTGAGACCTTGCCCTATGGCGTATATTCAAAAATTCATTGACAACAACCAACGTATGTTTAAGAAAACATTTAGCTATTATATTATGCACATCACGATTGCCATGTTGGTGGGCTATTTCGTGACAGGAAGTATCTGGATGGCCCTCACCTTGAGCTTGCTTGAACCATCTATTCAGGCCATTGCTTTCTTTTTCCATGAAAAAGTTTGGGAAGCAAAAACATCCAAGAATACCGAAAAGCAAGAATATGCTCAGCTAAACCGAGGTTAAAACATATAAATCTTGGGTTCTGGTGTTCTCATCTTTATCAAAATCACTCTAACAAATTAGGGTAATTTTTTATTTCTACGAGTTAAATTTACATCTTTATACATTTTTATGTACAGATTTTTATCATTTCATTCACTTTCAGTATAAAAATATTTTATAATTATTTCATTATTGCATAACCAGACTATTACTATGAATCTTGCTGCTTTTGAAGCGTTTGTTAAAGTCATGGAAACCGGCTCGATTTCCATGGCGGCCGATCTGTTGTTTATTACCCAGCCGGCAGTGACCAAACGGATTCATAGTCTAGAAGAATATTTCGGGGTGAAACTTTTTGAATCTGCAGGTCGTGGCGTTCAAGCGACTCATGCTGCGCATTCGCTGTTACCCAAAGTCAAAAACTGGTTAAATGAACTGGGTGATATTCACCATACCTTAAGTCATGAACAAGGACAGGTTCAAGGCAAACTTAAAATTGGCACCAGTCATCATATTGGCTTGCATCATTTACCCAACCATCTGCGGAATTATGTTCAGGAATTTCCAAATGTAACTTTGGATGTGCATTTTGTCGATTCAGAACAGGCGCATGAAAAAGTGCTTGCCGGTGAGTTGGAACTGGCATTTTTAACCCTTCCCCCACAGGGCGATGCTCGTCTCAGTTATGTCACCATCTGGAACGATCCTCTGGTTTTTGTGGCAGCGCCTTTTCATCCTTTAGCCAATCAGAAAGATTTACAACTGGAAGATCTGACGCTTTATCCAAGTTTATTACCGGCTGCGCAGACCTATACCAGTCAAATTACCTTGGCTGAATTTGAAAAACGCGGTTTGAAGCCAAAAATCAGCATGAGTAATAACCCACTCGAATCAATTCGAATGCTGGCTTCCATTGGTTTGGGTTGGTCTGTATTGCCCAAAACTTTGCTGAATCAGGATTTACAGCAACTGGATATCAACTTTGAAATGAATCGCAAACTCGGCATGGTTTGGCATCCGGGTCGTACCCAGTCCCGTGCAGCTCAAGAGCTGGTTACTATGATGCAACAAACGATTTAAATCTAAATTGTTATTGCTGCATCTGAGCTGATGCAGCATTTTGTTACCTAAATCCTGAGAACAGACAGCTTGCTTTCGAGTACTTTTAGACAGAAGACATGAAGAATGTAGTTTCAAGTCTAGAAAAAGAACTCAACGGAGTATGGCCATATGTGGATGGATTCATTATCTGTAACCTGCAAGAAAAGCCAAGCCTTAAGCTCACAGCGCAATCCCGATCTCTGGCAAACGGCCCATGCCTCGCTACTGCCTGCCCCGAGTTTAAACTTTCCAGACGAAGCGACTGCACGGTGTACATTGCGTGAATATTTCCTGAATACTTTTAATACCTATGAACTGTTGTTTGAATGCCTGAAAAATCAGGAAGCTTACTCCCTTAGACCGATTAATTTACGACATCCATTGATTTTCTATTTTGGTCATACGGCGACTTTTTTTATTAATAAACTACTGTTAAGCAAACTGATGAGTGAACGTGTAAATCCGCAGCTAGAAAATATTTTTGCGGTGGGTGTCGATGAAATGAGCTGGGATGACTTAAATGATGCCCATTATGAGTGGCCAAGTGTAGAACAGGTTCGCACTTATCGGCATCGGGTTCGTTCAGAAGTGCTAAATGTGATTGAACATGCGCCATTGAGCTTGCCCATCAACTGGCAGCATCCCTAGTGGTCCATCATCATGAGTATTGAACATGAACGGATTCATCTTGAAACCTCATCAGTACTGATTCGCCAGCAGCAACTGGAGCATGTCCAAAATCATCCTCAATGGCGTGCCAATATCACCACCAGTATTGCACCAGAAAACAGCTTAATTACCGTTCCCGAAGGGCAAATCAACTTAAATAAGAGTTTAGACAGCTGCTTTTATGGCTGGGATAATGAATATGGTCAACACCAAGCTGAAGTACCCAGTTTTGCAGCATCGCAATATCTGGTGTCCAATGAGGAATTCTTCAGTTTTGTTGAAGATAACGGTTATTCAACTGACCGCTACTGGACAGAAGAAGGACTAGCCTGGTTACAGTTTACCCAAGTCGAACATCCCAGTTTTTGGCGTAAAACCGCTTTAGGCTGGTCACTCCGGATCATGCTGGAAGAGATTCCGATGCCTTGGAATTGGCCAGTAGAAGTTAACTATCATGAGGCCAAAGCCTTTTGTAACTGGAAAGCACAGAAAACCGGTCAAAGTATTCGCTTGCCTACCGAAGATGAATGGTACCGTTTGTATGACGTCGCCGGTTTAGATCCTGAGCTGCCCAGTCCTGCACAGGCCAATATTGAACTGAAATATGGACCTCAGCCCTGTCCGGTGGACTATTTTCAGCAAGGTGATTTTTTCGATATTCAGGGCAATGTCTGGCAATGGACTGAAACTCCAATTTATCCCTTTGAAGGTTTTCAGGTGCATCCCATTTATGATGACTTCAGCACGCCCACTTTTGATGGACGACATAATTTAATCAAAGGCGGCTCCTGGATTTCTGCCGGCAATGAGGCTTTGCATAGTGCACGTTATGCCTTTCGGCGGCATTTCTTCCAGCATGCGGGATTCCGTTATGTCGCTGCATCACAAGAATTGAAGCAATTCCACTCCCACTATGAAACTGACCAGCTGATCTCTCAGTATCTAGAATTTTAGTACGGTGTGGAATATTTTAATGTTCCCAATTTCACCAAAAGCCTGGTTGAGCTTGCCCAACCTTATTTCAAGCATCTTACGGCCCATAAAGCCTTGGATATCGGCTGCGCTACAGGCCTTGCCAGCTTTGAATTGGCACGCTATTTTGATCAAGTCACCGGACTGGATTTTTCCGCACGCTTTATTCAGCAAGCGGTACAGTTGGCACAAGGTGAAACGTTACATTATACCCTTCCAGTCGAAGGCGAACTGGTCGACTATAAAGCTTGCAGCTTAAAAAAACTGGGGCTAGATGCCTATGCCAATCGTGTGGATTTTTTTCAGGCCGATGCCTGCAACTTGAAAGCTCATTTTAGCGGCTATGATTTTATTCTTGCAGCGAATCTGATTGATCGCCTGCATCATCCAAAAGATTTTTTAGCCGAGATTCACACCCGATTAACTGTGGGTGGGATTTTAATGCTGAGTTCACCTTATACCTGGTTAGAGGAACATACTGCGTATAGTGAATGGCTGGGTGGCTTTAAAAAAAACGGGGAAAATTTTGGCACGCTGGATGGAATTCGTGAATTATTACAGGCGCATTTTGAAATGCTTGCTGAGCCTCAAGATATTGCCTTTGTTATTCGTGAAACAGCACGTAAATATCAACACACCTTATCGCAAGTGACTTTATGGCGGCGGGTAAAATAGGCTACGGCTGTTAATGCTGCATCCCGGCAAGCAAAATAATAGATATACCCACAATATAAATATAGATAAAGATACTAATGAATACAGGCAAACTTCGCGTTGTACCTAACCTTATGCTTGAGGGTCGATCATAGGAAGATGTAATTTAAATAGGCAGACCACTTTTTCCAATACAGGGTATTCGCAAAAAATCCCAGCAAGATATGACTGAGAGCATATACAATATAGAAAATAAACAATAGTTCACCGGAATATTGGTGAGGAGAAAATAAAATTACCCCGAATGCGATCATCGGCCATACCAGAATAATACTGCCCAAGAGGAACATTTTTCGGTAAAAAAACCAAAGTGATCCAAATAGAAATACCGCTCCATTAAACACAACTGGAGCACCTTCATCTAATTCCTGAAAAATATCTGCATCGTAATCATCATTATTTCCAGCAAACTCTTTCAGTTTTTGTTTTTGATCCAAAACCTGATAAGTAATATTGAACAACTTTAAGTTTGAATTCTTTCGAATATTTAGCCATAGAAAAGCACCCTCCAAATTAGACGAAGTATCCAACTTTCGGGGTGCAGATCATCGAACTGGCTTTTTAGGTTTTAAGGTGCATTCAGATTTCGCTGATCACATCCTCATGCAGGGATTCATTCAGTTGGTCCACCACGATGGCCCATTCACCATCAGATGCGATTTTTTCAGCGAGAAACTGGCGCTGTGCTTCAGACCAGTACGGTGCATCCAGCAAATTAAAATCCTTATGCAGCTGATGATCGTTAATGAAGGCCGCAATTCCTTCTTCGCTGGCATCCAGGCCCAACTGTTCAAATAGGTGCGTCATGCGTGGTCTAACTTTGTTCATTTCAACTACCTCTGAGTTTCCCTTGTTCTCATTATTCAAATTAAGCTTAGCATGAGCTGAAGCAAGGTAATGTGACAATAGGTGATTTTTCACTTTGAATCTGTGCACATATAAAAGCACAACCTGAGTTGTGCTTTTATATGTGCACAGATTTGAACGATTTAGATGCTTAAATCGACCAGTCCTGAATTTCCCAATTTTGTTCTTTGGCTAAAACCGCCAACCGCTCATCCGGATTGACCGCGATCGCATGGTCGGCATGTTCCAGCAAGAAACGGTCATTGATTGAATCTGAATAAGCCCAAGATTCTTCCACCTTTCGCCCCGAAAGCCATTGTTTCAAACGGATCAGTTTACCTTTTTGATAACACGCGGTATTGATGACTTTACCGGTATATTTACCGTCAATGACTTCTGCATTGGTAGCAATAATTTCAGTAATGCCAAACTCATGAAAAATCGGTGCAGTAATAAAATCAGAAGTAGCCGTAATACCGACTAACTCATGCCCTGCCTCTTTGTGTTTTCGAATCGCGGTGAAACCTGCAGGACGCATTTGTGGACGAATCACTTTTTTCATGAATAATTCATGTAATTCAGTTAAGTAATCATTTTCATGTTGGGTTAAAAACTCAAATACAAATTCGTTATAAGCAATCGGGTCAAGTTGCCCGGCTTTATAGTCTTCATAGAACTTGTTATTCATTTGGCGATGTCGGATTGGATCGACTAAACCTTCGTTAACAAGAAACTCACCCCATGAATAATCCGAATCGGTGTTTAGCAAGGTGTGATCGAGGTCAAATAAAGCCAATTTCATGAAAATACTCGTAAAAACTGCAATTTAAGAAAAAAATTGTAAATCTATCTCCGCTAGTCGATAGAAATTCGTTAAGATCATAGCAATTTTTAACATTTAAGCTGTGTTTTTTTTCGAGATGGATATAGAAATAACAGTCCCCGAAAATAAAGCCATACATTACATATGATTTAGGTAGCCAAATGATCGACTCAGAAGGTTTCCGACCGAATGTCGGGATCATTTTGGCAAACGACGTTGGACAAGTTTTATGGGCAAAACGCATTGGACACAATGCTTGGCAATTTCCACAAGGAGGTATCCAGTATGGAGAAACCCCTGAACAGGCACTTTATCGTGAGCTGAGAGAAGAAGTTGGCTTATTGCCCGAACATGTTCAAATCGTAGCACAAACAAAAGGTTGGCTACGTTATCGTTTGCCTCAACGGTATATACGCTCGGATTCAGACCCGGTGTGTATTGGTCAAAAACAAAAGTGGTTTTTACTCAAACTGACAGCTTCAGCAAAAAATATTCAGCTGGATTTGTCTGATCCACCCGAGTTTGACCAGTGGCAATGGGTAAGTTATTGGTATCCATTAGGACAGGTCGTGAATTTTAAACGCGATGTATACCGAAAAGCGATGGTGGAACTGTGTAACCAGTTACCTTCCATAGAAGCATAAAAAAATCGTATGAAAATACAGATTTTTTATTAGTATGTTGTTATAAATAAAATGGATTTATACTTTTTTTTGGAGCAGATTTTATGTCGAATATGCAACTGGACACCTTAAGACGCATTGTACAAGAAATCAATGCGTCCACCAGTTTGCATGAATCACTCGACATTATGGTCAATCAGGTGGCAAATGCCATGCAGGTTGATGTCTGCTCCATTTACCTGCTTGACGAACGTAACCAGCGTTACCTGCTCATGGCTTCTAAAGGTTTAAAGGCGGAAGCTGTAGGCCACGTTTCATTGCATACTGGGGAAGGTTTGGTCGGTCTAGTCGGGCAACGTGAAGAAATCGTCAACTTAGACAATGCCCCCAAGCACGAACGCTTTTTATATCTGCCGGAAACCGGTGAAGAGATTTATAATTCTTTTCTTGGGGTTCCGGTCATGTACCGTCGTAAGGTGATGGGCGTATTGGTCGTTCAAAATAAAGAATCGCAAGATTTTAGTGAAGCGGCGGAATCTTTTCTCGTCACCTTGTGTGCACAGCTTTCCGGAGTGATTGCTCACGCACATGCGGTCGGAAATATTGATGTGTTCCGTAAACCCAACAACCTGCCAGCTTATAAGACCTTCCAAGGCGTGTCTGGTTCTGGCGGCATTGCCCTAGGGCGTGCTGTAATTCTGTATCCTCCTGCCGACTTGTCTTCTGTACCGGACCGTGAAGCAGATGATATCAGTGAAGAACTGGATCTGCTGGATCATGCGATTGGTTCTGTGCGTGAAGAAATCAAATCTCTTGATGACAAAATGCAAGATGCCTTAATGGCGGATGAACGTGCTTTATTTAGTGTGTTCTTACGCATGCTGGATGAAAATGCACTGCCTGCCGAGATTAAAGCGGAAATTCGGGATGGCAACTGGGCACAAGGTGCGGTTCGTATTGTGATCGACAAGCATATTGCCCTGTTTGCACAAATGGAAGATGGCTATTTACGCGAACGTGTTTCCGATCTCAAAGATCTCGGACGCCGTATTTTAGCGTTCTTGCAAGAAGCGGATGCTAGTCATCGGGAACTGACTGATGAAAGTATTCTGATTGGTGAAGAAATTTCCACGGCAGCATTGGTCGAATTACCGGTGGATAAAATTGCCGCAATTGTTACCACCGAAGGTGCAATGAACTCGCATATGGTGATTGTGGCACGCGCACTCGGCATTCCAACCGTGGTCGGTGTAACCGAACTGCCGATTAATACCCTGGATGATGTCGAAATGATTGTCGATGCACATCAGGGCCGGATTTTTATCAATCCGCCACGTCGCTTGCGTACCCGCTATAAAGAAATTCAAAAAGAAGAAGAACAACTGGCCAAAGATTTAAAACAGTACGAAACCAAAGATGCCATTACTCCTGATGGGGTTGCGGTTAGACTGTTCGTCAATACCGGTTTAATGATTGATGTGGTGCGGGGGGTACAACGGGGTGCCAAAGGTGTCGGATTATACCGCTCTGAAATTCCATTTATGCTGCGTGACCGCTTCCCGGGCGAAGAAGAGCAACGTGCCATTTACCGTCAACAGCTGAGTCACTTTGCTAATAAACCGGTGGTGATGCGTACTTTAGATATTGGTGCAGATAAAGACCTGCCTTATTTTTCCATAGAAGAGGAAAACTCGGCGCTCGGCTGGCGTGGTATCCGCTTTACCCTGGATCATCCTGAAATTTTCTCTTCGCAAATTCGTGCCATGCTCAAGGCCAGTATCGGGCTGAACAACTTGCACATTTTGTTGCCTATGGTGACCAGTGTCAGTGAAGTTGAAGAAGCGCTGTATTTGCTTGAACGCGATTGGACAGCGGTTCAAGAAGAAGAACAGGTTAAAATCACCAAGCCGAAAATTGGCATTATGGTCGAAGTACCGAGCGTACTTTTACAAATTGAAGAATTTTCCGAATTAGTCGATTTTTTCTCGGTGGGTTCGAATGACTTAACCCAATATTTACTGGCGGTCGACCGCAATAATCCACGTGTTGCCAATGTCTATTCACATTTCCATCCGGCGGTATTACGTGCTTTAACCCGGCTGGTTAAAGAATGTCACAAGTACAATAAACCGGTCAGCATTTGTGGTGAAATGGCCGGTGATCCATTGGCTGCAATATTATTGATGGCGATGGGCTTCAATACGCTGTCGATGAGTTCGAGTAATATTTTGCGGGTACGTAAGGCGATTTGTCATGTTCCGATGACCGAGGCATTACAACAGCTGGAACATGTCTTGAAAATGGATAATCCATTGATCGTGAAAAGCTGGATGGAATATTACTTTAAGACCCATGGTCTGGCGGACATGGTGAAATCTGCTACACGCATTGTCGGTGCTTAAATGCAGGCTTAAATAAAATTTAACGCATAGAAACAACAAGGGCGATAATCATCAGAATATCGCCCTTGTTTATGTTTGCTATAACCCCGTTTTGCATTTTTCTTTCGATCTACAAACACCTGGCTTTTGTTGACCTCGTGCATGTGTTTTGCCACAAAGTTGTTGATCACAAGCTCTGGCTGTTTATGTTGTTTCGCCATTTTATTCACCTTTTAAGTCAAGATTTTTTGTACTCTTTTCCACCAATTACGTGGGAAAGCGATCATATACCTTTTAGAACAGTTTACAAGCATATTTATGGGGATGGGTTTAGAGATTTTAAAGGTTAATTAAAAATCCTCTCCCTTGCATAGTAGACTGCTCAACTCTCGCAGAAAGAAGACTCCATTACTAATTCAATCCTTGATTTTATAACTTAATATTTTCTTCTATGAGGAGATGAAGAATCTCAAAATATATTTTGATTCCTCAAGGCAAAGACTCATTAAACCCAAGCTTATAAATACCCTCCCTTGGATGGAACATTTTATTTTTAAATCAAGACTAAGAAAGAAATTATAAATGGAAAACTCCTTCTCCTTTTTCAGCAGAGTGACAGCATTGCCACGCCAGAGAACGTGTGAGAGTTAAATTAAGATGCTAATACCCTTTCCAACAATTGCTCCACATCCACATATTCAGGATTCAACATACCCACCACTTGCCCATGAAAACCACTATAACGAGACTGGATAAATCCATTGACAACAAAATCGGGAGCGTGACGTTTCAATAAAACCGCTTGGGTCAAAATCACCAGGCGGCTCACCAAACCACGCCCCATAAACTGTAAATCATCAGGTGATTGATGGAACAACTTAAACAGGTTCGTTAGTTCATTTTGCAAGGTTTCATCTTGCATGGCCGTAGAAGCCAAATCTTGAAACAGTAGCTCGATAGATTCAGATTCACGCTGAATGGCACGTAATACATCCAGACACATCACATTGCCCGACCCTTCCCAGATGGTATTGACCGGCGCTTCTTTAAAAATACGCGCCATAATACCGTCGTCGACATAGCCATTACCGCCAAAAACTTCCATCATTTCACCAGTCAATTCGACTGCACGCTTACAAATCCAGAACTTGGAGGCCGGTGTCATGATGCGTTTCCATGCCAGAGCCAACGCATCATCAGATTCATAACAATGAGCTAAATGAAAACTTAATTGCATTGCCGCTTCAGTTTCCAAGGCTAAATCGGCCAGCACAGCACGCATTAATGGCTGCTCGGCCAAATGTTTACCAAAAGCCTTACGCTGACGGGTATAGGCAATACACTGCACCAGTGCCTGACGCAGCATGGCTGTACTACCCACGGAACAGGTCAGACGGGTGTAATTGGCCATTTCAATGATGGTTGGAATCCCGCGCCCTGCTTCCCCAATCATAATACCGCAGGCTTCCTGAAATTCCACTTCTGAACTCGAGTTGCTGCGGTTTCCGACTTTATTTTTGAGTCGCTGAATGTAAATCTTGTTTTTCGTACCATCTTCCAGCCAGCGCGGCACAAAGAAACAGGCCAAACCATCCTGCTCGGTTTTAGCGACGACTAAATGCGCATCGCACATCGGTGCCGAGAAAAACCATTTATGTCCTGTCAATAAATAAGCTTTACCACGACCTGACTCGGTAACTGGAATGGCAATGGTTTCATTGGCACGGACATCTGAGCCACCCTGCTTTTCAGTCATTCCCATCCCGAGCCAGATCGATTTCTTTTGAGCAATTGGCAAGTCACGTTCATCGTATTCGGTGGATAATAATTTTTGGCCAGTTTTGCTCCAAAGTTCAGGTTCACGTTGAATGAGAGGAATACTGCCTAGTGTCATGGAAGTCGGGCATAAACTGCCACATTCAACCTGCCCGCTTAAGTAAAAACGTGCTGCCCACTCCACCCATTTAGTAGGTGATTCCGCATGATTAAATGGATGAGCATGACTGTCGAACTTGCGGTTTAAAGCCATCCATTGATGCCATGCAGGATGAAATTCTACTATATCTTTACGGCGACCCCGGGCATCAAAGGCATGCAAAATGGGGGTGTGGGTATTGGCTAAACCGGCATATTGATAATATTCAGACGAACCGACCACTTTACCCATCTGTGACAAGGTGGCCTGATCCTGACTGCCATAACGGGACAAAATTTCCTGCAACACCAGATCTGTTTCAAACAGGTTGTAGGCTTGCAGTTCATCAAACTGGTTACTGATCCGATGGGTCATGCATGTATTCATCATCTATATTTCCTGCTTGTTGTTCTGGGCATTTCACTTCAGTATAGAGAAAAACCAAACACAGGATGTTCGGCTTTCTTAGATGAAAATTTCAGCAGTCCAAGCGCGTCGAAAACCACGTCAGTCCAGAGCCAAGCTGACTCAGGAAGCCTTGCAGGAAAGTTTTGTTCGGCTTTTGCATGAACGTGCTGCACCCGAGATTACCATTCGGGAAATTACCGATCTGGCCGGTGTCGGCTTAGGCACGTTCTATGAATACTTTTCAAAAAAGGAAGACTTGATCGCGCTGACCATTCACAGGCAGGTAAAACACAATGCCGAGAACTTAAAAAATTATGCACAAAATCTGATCAAGTTATCCGCAGATATGGCTTTAGAAAATTATTTAAAGCAGATTATTCATTATCAGATTCAGCAGATTCAGGCTCAGCAGTTCTTATGGGCGCAAACTTTTTTACTGGAACGACAAGTGTCGAGTCAGGATGCCTATCAAAAACATTATCAATTAATGACAGAACTCTGGAATGACATTCTGAAACCTTTTATTCAACCAGAACAGCTCCGACAACGCAGTGCATTAAACCTGCATCGCATCAGTTATGGATTCATTTCTCAAACCCTGCTTGTCAATATTGATTTCAAAGACTGGGATGATTTAACCCAAGATATTTTAGCCGCTGCACAATCTTTTATCGGCAATCTGAATCCGGCTGTGATTTCTCATAAGATGAGCAAAAAATCAGATATTTGAATGATCGAATATTCCTTTTACCAACAGCAGATTAATCCATTTGTTTTTATTGAGGCTCCGCTTTACAGTCTTTAACGATCAAGAACGTTGTTTATCTCTACTCATTTCCTCTTTAAGTTTTTAATTTTCATAGAAAATTGAATCTATTGGCAAATGACAGATGGACTGAAATGGCTATGCTGTAAGTCTGGATAAATAAAACGGTTAATCGCAGCTTTGAAACCGCAGCGTTGAAGTTCCATAACGCGAACGGTTCCCCCCTTGCTGCTCCTCCTGGAGAAACACAATGAGCCAAGACCCTAAAAAATGTCCCGTCTCCCACCTCACGACTGCTTTTGGTGCACCGGTTACGGACAACCAAAATAGTTTGACGGCAGGTGCACGTGGTCCGCTACTTGCCCAAGATTTATGGCTCAATGAAAAATTGGCGAACTTTGTCCGTGAAGTGATTCCAGAGCGCCGTATGCATGCCAAAGGTTCAGGTGCATTTGGTACTTTTACCGTAACGCATGACATTACCCAATATACCCGCGCGAAAATTTTCTCTGAAATCGGTAAAAAAACCGAAATGTTCGCCCGTTTCACCACCGTTGCAGGCGAACGTGGTGCAGCCGATGCTGAACGTGACATCCGTGGTTTTGCTTTAAAATTCTATACTGAAGAAGGCAACTGGGACTTGGTCGGCAACAATACCCCGGTGTTCTTCTTGCGTGATCCGCGTAAATTTCCCGACTTAAACAAAGCGGTGAAACGCGATCCAAAAACCAATTTACGCAGTGCCACCAATAACTGGGATTTCTGGACCTTGCTTCCAGAAGCCTTGCATCAAGTGACCATTGTGATGTCAGACCGCGGTATTCCAAAGTCTTACCGTTATATGCATGGTTTCGGTAGCCATACTTACAGTTTCATCAATGCCAATAATGAGCGTTTCTGGGTTAAATTCCATTTCCGTACTCAACAAGGCATTCAGAACCTAAGCGATGCTGAAGCTGCAGCCGTCGTTGCAGCAGATCGTGAAAGCAATCAGCATGATTTGTTTGATGCCATTGAAAAGAGCGATTTCCCGAAATGGAAACTGCAAGTTCAAATCATGCCGGAAACCGATGCTGAAAAAGTACCGTATCATCCTTTTGATTTAACCAAAGTCTGGCCACATGGGGATTATCCGCTGATTGATGTCGGTGAGTTTGAATTAAACCGCAATCCGGAAAACTTCTTCCTGGATGTTGAACAGTCGGCATTTGCACCAAGTAACCTGGTTCCAGGAATCAGTGCTTCTCCAGACCGTATGTTGCAGGCTCGCTTGTTTAACTATGCCGATGCGCAGCGTTACCGTTTGGGTGTGAATTATCAGCAGATTCCAGTCAATGCCGCGCGTTGCCCGGTTCATTCCAACCATCGTGATGGTCAGGGCCGTGTCGATGCCAACTATGGCGGTTTGCCGCACTACGAACCAAACAGCTTTAGCCAATGGCAGGAACAGGCTGAATACAAAGAACCGCCTTTGAAAATTTCCGGCGATGCAGCACATTGGGACTTCCGCGCAGATGATGCGGATTATTTCAGCCAGCCACGTGCCCTGTTTAATTTAATGACCCCTGAACAACAACAGGCATTGTTTAACAACACCGCGGGTGCGATGGGCGATGCGCTAGATTTCATCAAATACCGTCATATCCGCAACTGTTATGCCTGTGACCCTGCCTATGGCGAAGGCGTAGCAAAAGCTTTGGGCATGACTGTAGCTGATGCTCAAGCTGCACGCGCAACTGATCCAGGTCAAAACAATCCGGGCTGGCTTTAATTCTTTAATTTAAGCTCATAAAGAAACCGCCTTCGGGTGGTTTTTTTATTCATTTAAAAAGATATATTAAACAGAACTCGAAAAAGAAGTATTAAAAATGGAGCATAAAATTGAAGATATCATTCAGCAATATGACATCATTTTATTTGATGCCATTTGCGTGATTTGTAATGGCTGGGCCAAGTTTTTAATCCGACACGATAAACATGCAAAATTTAAACTGGTTTCTGCACAATCGCTTTTAGGTGAGGCAATTCTAAAATATTATGCGATGTCGACCGAGCATTACAGCACCATGCTGGTGATTAAAGATGGGCAACTTTATACCGAATCCACTGCACTGCTTAAAGTCATGCAGCATCTCGGGCTGCCATTTTCCCTGATGAATTCAGGCTATCTGATACCGCGTTTTATCCGGGATTTTCTTTACAGACGTGTGGCATTGAATCGCTATCAACTTTTTGGAACCACCGATAATTGCCTGCTTCCATCCGCTGAAAATAAAAGTCATTTTCTGGAGCACGCCATTCGTGAATCATAAGCTTCAGTTAGATCAACCCCTTCGACTGATTCAAATCACGCTGGCTGGACTTTGGATTTATCAGGGATTGCTACCCAAAATACTGTTTCAGTCGACTGCGGAAATCGCCATTTGGCAGAACATGGGCCTAGAGCTGCCTCTGGCAAAAATGTGTGTTGCGATATCTGGCCTGATTGAAATCATGTTTGGCTGTACTTTTCTGGTTTGGCAAAGAGCAGTCTTCATCCATCAGCTGAACATTGTCGGCTTGAGTGGATTATTACTGCTGATTATGCTCACAGATCCGATACAGCTCAGCACTGCATTTAATCCAGTGGTGATGAATACTGCCATGATTGTCATTTCAATGCTGGCCATTCAACTTCTAAAGCTCCGCACAGCAATCTGAAAAGATCAAACCACCAAACGCCGGCCTTCTCGCACACAATAAAACGGCGTCATCAATTTGGAAGTATTTTTCATCGCCACTTTTAAATCGATTTCAGGTTGCTCGCGACTTTCATCGGTCAATTGAAAGGTCCGATAATGAATCGCAAGCGAACATTTTGAATGTAAATCCTGATGCGCCTGAAAAGCCTCTTGCGGATTCATATGCATATAACTCATCAACTCGCGCGGTTCATAAGCCCCGATCGGTAATAGCGACACCCGAGGACGCCCCAGACGGCTTTGAATTTCTTTAAAATGCGGTGCATAGCCGGTATCTCCAGCAAAGAAGCAGTGATCTGCTCCAGCAAGCACTGAAAAACCACCCCAAAGTGCCCGATTATTATCGCGCAAGCCTCGACCGGAAAAATGTTGTGCCGGAGTATAAATGATTTTTAAATCATGCAATAAGGAGGACTGCCACCAGTCCATTTCCAGCACATGGAAACTTTTTGGCAAATACCATGAGTTACCCAGCCCGGTATAAATCGGCATGGCAAATTTGTCATGCAGCCAGTGTAAAGTAGCCAGATCCATATGGTCATAATGATTATGACTGAGCAGCACCGCATGGATGGTGGGTAACTCTTCTAAGGCAATCCCTGCAGGCATGACCCGTTTCGGACCTTTGCCCTGCTTGGGACTGACATATTCACACCACACCGGATCGGTGAGCAGGTTATACGGACCAATCTGTAACAGGACCGTGGCATGTCCAACAAACCACACTTGCCAGTCATCAATACTTGCCTCGGGACGATCTTGCGGAATCGCCCGTTTCGTGGCATGCAATTCAGCATATTCTTTATCAATATCCACATCCCAGGTCGATGACTTGCGGGTGAGTAACCATTTTATCAAGGCTGTACGACCACGCCCCGAAGGCCGGGGTAAGGCATTAAAGAATCTTTCACCATCATAATGATTCGAATGCATAAATTGAAATGAAGGCTGACGCCAGGTATGGGACCAGCATTCTTTAGTCGGGAGTCGAAAGTGTAATTGCTCGGGCTTTTGCATCATGTACATTCAATTTCTTAGTGTGACGTAAACATTCAAAATCCGATATTTTGAATGTTGCGACATATATATCATGTTTTTTATTCCAAACGTCCTTTCATACGTTCCAACCACACTTTTTTAGTTTGCGGTTTAATAAACAATGCCACAATTTCAGGATGAATCTGTTTAATTTTCGCTTCAATTCTGTTGACGCAGGCTTCGATGTCATCTGAACTTAAATTGTCTTCAAATTCCAGACTGAGTGATGCAAGTACCTGATGAGCACCCATCTGTTCAGTCAATACGCCATTGGCAGAGAGTACAGCGATATCTTCCTGGGCAATCAGCAAGATATTATTACGCAACTCGGGAGCTGCTGTTTCACCCAGTAACAAGCCCTTGGTTTCTCGTCCCAGTAAAATAGCCGAGACCGCCAATACAATCCCAATCAGGATAGAAGCGACCCCATCCAACTCGGGAATATTTAACCTATGTGCCAGATAAATCCCGATTAAGGCAATGAACAGACCACATAAAGCTGCGGTATCTTCAAACAATACGGTAAAAGTGGTCGGGTCTTTACTGCGTCTAAAAGCCTGAAAATAACTTTCCTTGCCTTTAATTTTACGGAAAGCTTTTAAGGCGACCAACCAGGAGGCCCCTTCACAAAGAATTGCGACAATTAGGATTACATAATTAATGGTGGGATTGAGCATTTCTTCAGGATGGCGCACATGTTGTATGCCCTGATAAATAGATACAATTGCACCTAGTGCAAACACCATCAATGCAACAATAAACGCCCAGAAATATAGTTCACGCCCATAGCCAAAAGGATGTCTGGAGTTGGCGGGCTGTTGCGATTTTTTCATGCCGTAAAGTAGTAAAATTTCATTTAGCGTATCGACGACCGAGTGAATCGCTTCACTGAGCATGGCCGAACTATTGGTAATATATGCTGCGACGAATTTGACCAAGGCAATCGCCAAATTGCCTGCCAGTGCAGCATAGACCACCACTTTATTTGAATCAGACATTCAAATTTGTCCTAAATTTATTCTTATCAAATAGCTTTATTTGATTTTTCTCTATATCCAATTTTCATATTAACCAAACTGCACTGATAAATTCTTTACATTTTGTTGTTGCATGCTTTAAACGGCGAATCGTTAGGCAAGACCCATCAGCACATCCCGGTAATGACATCAGATTTAGCCATTCAATTTTTAAGACGAAGAACCACTGTAAAGCTGATACTGATAAGCATCTCTAACCGATTTTGCATTTCAAATTTAAGAGTGAAAAAAGAAAATCTGAGCTTGCTTTTTCAATGTTCAAATTCTCGATTTAAAGTTTGGAAAAATACTGCTCGCGCCATTCTTTCCAGAAATACATCACAATCCCAAACATTACCACTGCAATGCCGATGAAAGCATTCGCGCTGATATGCTCAAGATTTAAGGTTGCACCCAGCACCAAAGCAATGATGGGTGTCATCACATTACTCAGCGACACGGTAGAAGCAGCCAAACGGCGAATCAGCCAGAAGTAACACAGCATCGCCACAATGGATGACATGATCATGGTAAACACAAAACTGATGATGGTTTGCATACCCGGCATTTGAGTCGGCATGTGTTGCCAGATAAAGGGCAACAAACACAAGGAACCGAGGGCTGAAATGATCAAAGAGCCGGTGGCTTGGGACATTGGACTTAAAGGTGCATTGATCTGCTTTACCCAAAAGATCGAGCTGATATAGGACACCATACTGATCAGCATTAAGACCACACCAATCGGATTGATCTTGCTGTCTGCTGAATCGGCAAAAACAAAGCTTAAACCGGAAACGGCAATCGCCATACCCAGCCATTGCAACCAGACCAGCTTATGGGTTTTTAAAATCACATGTCCAATCAAACCTGCAATCAGCGGTGAAAAACCAAAAATCAGTGCCATTAAACCCGAGGTCAGGTAATTGGCTGCAAGATAGATAAATAGCTGAGCGCCAATTAAATTCAAGCTCCCTGCGAGGTAACTTTTCATGGAAGTCTGGTCAAATGGCAAGGGATCATGCATCAGCTTCAATAGAAACAGCGCAATGACGGATGCCCCGAAGTAACGGATCAGCAACACCCACATTGGGTGGACTTCCTGCACACTCCAGACAATCGCCAGAGGTGTAGTTGCCCAAATCAAGACTAGTAAGGCATAAATACTTGCCGTCACCAGCATGGGAGATGAATTTGAATTCATAAATGGCTCAATTTGATTTTGCAATAATAGATAAGACTGCCAATCGCTTATTTCCCATTATCGACAGGAGGTCAAAAGTGACAAGGAGGTTACCCGCTGATCTGGGGTATATGGACACACCCTCAAACAATCAGAAGATTTTTGTTACCTTGCGCCATATATGGCTCATCTTTTAAAAGCCAAATATATCTGCACAAACACATTTCTAAATCACCAAGCCAAGGATAGTCATAACAAGGAAGCAAAAGACGTAAAAAAACAGACCTATGCAAAACATAGGTCTGTCCAAAGATATCTTAATAAAACTTAAGCAATTTTGCGTAAATCTTGTGCCAAATCTAAATGTTTTTCAGCTTCAAAAGCAGTATTTTTGCTGATCATTTTTTTCAAATGACGCATTTCTTTCGCAGCATTAACCGTAATACCGGCAACGATTTGACCATCCGTCACACCGTACATCACAAATGAATTGTCTGCGCCTTTGGCTACATCCATTTCACCGCGAACCAGCCATTGCTCTGCTGCCATATCACCCACGAACTGGAAGTTAATGTCCAGTTGATCCGTCCAGAACCAGGCTGGATTGGCTTTTGGATGTTCAACACCCATCACGTGACGCGCAAAAATACCAGCTTGCAGGTTGGCATTTTCCCAAGTTTCGACACGGCGGTGATTACCACAGTCACGAATTTGAGTGGCTACATCACCCGCTGCATAAATGTCAGCATTTGAAGTCTGGCAGTTCTCGTTGACTTTAATCGCAACGTCAACATCCAAGCCAGCATCGACTGCAAGCTGGGCATTTGGCACGATACCAATACCGTAAACCACAGCATCAGCACGAAGTTCTTCGCCATCAGCCAAAGTTACCACCACTTCTTCGCCATCAAGTCGGCAACCGGTAATCTGGGTTGAAAGACGAACATCTACCCCTTTAGCGCGGTGTTGTTCAAGCAAGAATTCACTGAGGATACGTGGTGAACAACGCCCCATCACCATTGGACCCATTTCAATCACAGTCACATCGCAATCTTTGAAACGTGCAGATGATGCAAGTTCAAGACCGATCACACCACCGCCGATCAAAATTAAACGACGACCGGCTTGAAGTACAGGAACCAGCGCTTGAGAATCTTCAAGGTTACGCAAGGTATAAACGTGTTTGCCCAAAGCATCGAAGGTTGGTAAACGACGTGCTGCACCACCAGTTGCAAGAAGCAGCTTGTCGTATGCAACCACATCACCGTTTTGCAGTTCAACCGTTTTCGCAGTCGCGTCAATTTTTTTAACGCCATTGCCACGGATAGTTTGCACATTCAAATCTGCCAGTTTTTGTTCTGACAGGATTTCTATTTTGGTGTCTTCAGGTTTAAGAATTACATCTTTAGACAAAGGTGGACGTTCATAAGGCAGATGGGTTTCATCGCCTACAAGAATAATTTTACCTTCATACTTGTTGCCACGAAGTTCTAAAATAGCGCTGGCACCGGCTTGACCTGCACCTACAATAACGATGGTTTCGATGTTACTCATGTGCTTTACCCTTTTAATTCTGCAGATACAATGCCGAAGCCCGCAATCCATTCACTGATTGCTTCATAGACCTGCGTGGTCATTTCGTATTCGCCTAATTCAGAAAGTGCTGCAAATGCCGCAATCCATGAACGAACTTCCTGACCACCACGGCCACCTTCACGGCGAATTTCTGCTTCAGTCATGGCTTCAATCGCTGCGAAATTGGCATTCTTGAAAGTTTCAAGCAATGCAATATCCCATTCAGCATTTAAAGGCACGGCTACAGAGGTATCCCCTGCTGCCAGCTTTTGACCGACTGCAATAATTTTTTCCTGACGTGCTGTACGTGCTTCAGGACTAGGATTACGACCACAAATCAGGAATTCTTCCACTGCAGGTGGAACTGAGCCCATTTGTGGTGTCGGTGGATCATGTGAAAGACCACCAGTTCCTAAAATAAGAACACGTTCATTTTCAAGATTTAAAGATTTGATAAACTGGCCAATCGCACGACCTAAAGCTACGGTACGCTTGGTGGTTGGCATAGGTGCTGCTGCACCATTAATAAACACCGGAATCGTTGGATAACGATCGAGTTGACCACCGCATAGGAAATGCAAAGGTTGAGTCACGCCATGGTCGGCCTGCATGCGGTAAGAATAAGCAACATCTACACCTTCATCCAATACGCGGCGCACAAGGTCAAGTGCAGTATCTTCAGGCACGTTAATCTTGTTATTCTCTGCACCATAATTCCAATCCCCTGCGGCTGTGGCACGAATACCCACGCAGAAACTTGGCATTAAGTCGTAAAAGAAACCGTTAAAATGGTCGGGTCCAAAAGTAATAATTAAAGTTGGATCAAAGGCTTTGACTTCAGCTGCCATTTTATCAAACGCGGCACGAACATTAGTTTCCTGCTCTGCACGTTGTGGCGAAGCAAATTCCATTAATGGGCTGTGTGAAGCACAAATAAGTTTAACGGCCATGGGGGACTCCTAAACGGAAGGCAGCCAAAAGGCTGCCGAGTATAGTTCTTTGTATTTAAACGATTTAATCTTTTAAAGACTTAGTCTTCAAAGAAGCCTGCACGCGGTTGACGCAAACCACGAATACCTAAACCACATTCAGCATTAATTAAAACACCGGTCAATGGACGGTTATTGGCACGAGACGCCAGCAATACATAAGAACCCGTCATATCTTCAGGTTCTGGTAAGAAATTCAACGGCATGCCACGGGCAATTTTCTCGGGATCACGCGCATCCAGCAGACCAAGATTTTCCTGACCGAGCGATGCCGCACCTTTGATATTCACGTTCATGCCTGATGGGGCAACTGCATTAACGCGTACTTTAGGTGCAAGCTCGTAAGCAAGCTCTTTCATGATGCCCACACCGGCATGTTTAGATGCGGTGTAAACTGGACCACCACCGGCTGAATACAGCGCAGAGTTTGACAATGTGAAGATGATTGAACCTTCAGATTTCACTAACTCGTCCAGCGCAGCTTTGGCACCAAGAATGAGGGACTTGGTGTTAATGCCCATGATTTCATCAAAGGCTTTTTCCAGCTGCTCGCCAGAGGTATTCACGATATCAGCGTAATGATCCCAGATACCGGCATTACCCACGAAACAGTCAAGCTTACCAAAACGCTCAACGGTGGCCTGAACAGCACGGACATTGTCTTCATAGTTGGCAACATCACCAGCGATCGCAAGAACTCGACCACCAAAGTGTTCATTTAAAGCATCGACTTTCGATTGTGAACGCTGAAGAACCGCAACTTGTGCCCCTTCTTCAAGAAAACGTTCAACCAAAGCCCAGCCTAAGCCTGAACCGCCCCCGGTAATAAGTGCAACTTCGCCTTGTAGCCAACCCATGATTACTCTCCTGCCATTTCTACGAACAATTGACCATCTTCAACAATCACAGGGAAAGTCTTGATTGGATCAGTTGCAGGTAGACATAAAGCTTCACCTGTTTTCAAGCAGAAACGTGCTGAATGCAATGGGCATTCAACCGTACCGTCATCTTCAAGATAACCTTCAGACATAGAAGCATTACCATGTGAACAGCGGTCATTCATGGCGAAGAACTCTCCGCCATTGTTGAACACTGCAAGTGCCTCAATACCGTTTACACCGCAATCTACTTTTAGCGCTTCGCCTTCGTCCAATTCGTCAACTTGGCAAACAAAAATCTTATTCATTAGAAAAATACACTCAGGTTATGTGAGTTATAGGTCACTTGATCTAACGTAATTTTACGGTTGAAGATCTGGAAGCCCAGATCACTTTCAACTTTACGGATCTTGTCGTGACGCTTACCACAGTAAATCGTTACGTCTTTCTCTTTTTGCGTACGGTATAATAAATACGTTACGTACACATCGTATTCGCCTTCAACTTCAGTCGGCTCTACAATCACGTTGCTCACCATGTGAGTGGTGCGTGATGGAGGCTCTTCAGCCCATGCCATACCGGTTTCAAGACGCGCAACACGGCGTTCGAGCAAGTCTTTGGTATCGTTAAACACCCAAGTCGTCGGTGGTTCAACCGAACGGCGACGGTCACGGGTTTGTGCATTTGGCGTGGTACGTAGCGTGTAAGAAATGTCTTCTGCCAACATGTCCAGCCAATCGCGGAATTTCCAGTCGTCTAGTGCTTTGCCTTCACGATAGAGAAACTGACTAATTTGATGATGAAGTTCTAAACTGATCTGACTCATTTCATTAGCTCCTTCTCGTATTCGTCAGCTGCTTTCTCTACGTCTTCCCATTTTTCATGGATCAACAAATCTGCCCAACGGCGGTATAAACCACGTGCTGCAGTTTCAGAGAAAATGTAGTTGGTAATCCCAGGGATACCATCTTCACGTTTTTTCTCGTTACCCAAGCCCATTTCCATAATGAGTTTGTTGTTACGTGCTTTATAACCACGTAATACTTTTTGAATCTCAATCCAATTCTCAGAGTCGTCTTGCTCTAGGAAACCGGCAGGACCAAAGGCACGCGTTGCAGAACGTTCGAACGCTTCTTTCACTTCTTGCGAAGCTTCAGCATCGGCAATACAGAATGCCCACACTTCAGTTTTGTTTGGACCACGCGGGTGCCATACACGAAGTGTTGCAGTACCGTTTAACCAAGACATGGTCGGGAACATGTTGTTGTGACCGGCAAGACGAAGTGCACGCGTTTCGCCCAGACGTTCTTTTACTTCTTCATACGTTTCACGGAAGTAATTGGCAACTTCACCATCGACCCAAACGTTAGCGTCTGGTTTTTCAGTAAAGAAGAAGCCTGAACCATGACCACGTGAACCGTACTGGATCGCGTCTTTAGCGGTTTCCCAAACTGGACGGGCCGTTTGTGCAGCACCTAATTTTTTCGATGATTCGTCATCTGGTTTTGCACCCAACACCTGAATTGCAGATGCGTGAGAGAACAATGCATGATATTGGTCAGATGCAAACTGTTCAGCTGCAAATTTCCAGTTACAATCGATTTCCCACTTGTGCACACCACCGATGATTTCAGTGCCACCTGGACGGCGGTCTAAAACGCCATCAAGATACCAAGCAATATCACCCATGTACTCGATTAAATCTGGTGTGGTTTCATCCCAACAAGCAAAGATTAAGCCCTTGTAAGATTCAACACGGTTTACTTCAACCAAACCCCATTTCTCTTTGCATGCGCCTTGCGGGAAGGCACGCTCTTCTAATGGAATGTCTTTGAGTGAACCGTCAATACCGTAAGACCAGCCATGGTATGGGCAAGTGAATGCACGCGTATTACCACAGTCTGCGAAGCTCACACGCATAGAGCGGTGACGGCACTGATTTAAAAATGCTTTGATTGAGCCATCTTTTTGACGGGCTACAATAATCGGATCTTCACCCATATAGGTATTGAAGAAATCGCCCGCTTTAGGAATTTGGCTTTCATGACAAAGGAATAACCAAGTACGACCAAAAACGCGTTCAAGCTCTAATTCATATAAATCTGGATCTGTGTAGATATATGGCGAGATACGACCATTTTGTGCATCGACCAAAGCATCGATTTCGCGCACATCAATTTTTCCACTCATGAGAAGCTCTCCTGTGACGTACTCTGTCACAAAGTAAATAGACTCAACTTTTAGTGGATAATGGTTTTATAGTGGCTTTTAGTGAAATATTTTTTTTGTTTCAATTAAGATATTTTAGAGATTAGTAGCAGACATTTTTCTTATATTAAAACGATCATGAAAAATTCAAGACCATTTATTTTCTAAATGGCAGAATCAACTTCACGCCATAGTTGTTTATAGATTATACTCTTCATAAATTATAGTAAGACATTTTTTGGATTACTCACTGGACTGGTTATATGGAATTACGACATCTTCGATATTTTATCACCGTTGCAGAAGAACTGAACTTTAGTAAAGCTGCGTTAAAGCTGTATACCGCCCAACCATCTTTAAGTCAGCAAATTAAAGACCTTGAAGAAGATGTAGGCGTACAACTGCTTTATCGTACCAAGCGAAAAGTTGAACTCACGGAAGAAGGTGCAGTATTTCTCGAACAAGCCCGTTTGACACTGGCACAGGCAGACAAAGCCATTGCTATGGCGCGTCAAGTCTCCAAAGCCAAACAGCAAATGCTGCGTATTGGCTTTGTACCCGTTGCGGAAATGAAAATTTTCCCTTATGTATTACCAAATTTACGTGTACAAAACCCTGATTTAAAAATTGAATTGCTTAGCTTAAACAATACTGAGCAAATGAAAATGTTGAAAAAAGGTGAACTGGATGTCACCTTTACCCGCCACAACTCCAATAGTGATGAAATAGAAAGTTTATTCGTTTTACGCGAACCACTGATCTTCATTTTGCCAGAAAACCATCCTTTGGCGAAGTATGAGCGCATTCCGGTAAAGGCATTAAATGGAATCGATTTTATTATTCCGGCTGCTGAACAGTCTCTGACGCTACACAATACGATTCAGGATTTTGCCAAAGCCAATGGCATTGAATTCAATATTGTGCAAAAAGCCGACAATATCTTGTTTAATATCAACTCGATTGGTATGGGTTTAGGCTGCACAATCCTACCCGGCTATGTAGCACCCTTGACCATGAATAATACTGTGATTCGCCCTTTGGATGTGGAGCTTCCTTACCTCGACCTGTATGTCAGTTACCATAAAAACAGTAGCTCTGTGGCAGTACAGAAATTTATTGAATTACTGACCCGTGTGTTTTATCTGAATATCAATCGCGATTGATCAGTTTTTTACAACTTTACTTTTGAAATTGAGTACACCATTATTTCCCTGATAAATAATGGTGTCTTTTTTTGCACTATTTTGATTATTTTTTCACCACATTAGACGGAAGTCTTATAAAAAAATACCCTTTTAAAGCGCTATATTATGGAAAATAACGTATAACTTCTGTTTTACTCATTTATAAAAATATCTCATAATCATAAAATTACAACTTAAGTCTAATAAGCCCAACACAATTTTTTTTTAAATATTTGTAAAAAATAATAACACCTATAGGCAAAATTATGAAAATTCAACCGCTGCATGGTATAAAAACCGGTATTCGATACCATCCATATTTCTTTTTTACTTTCCCGGCAATCGCTATTTTCTATTATTTTTTACATTTTCTAACACAATGGGCTTGGTCTACCTGTCTTTTAATTGGCTGGAATATAGCGATCTATAGCTATTTATTCTTAACCCTAGAAAAATTATGGCGTACACCACATACCCAGATTTTGCAGCGTGCCCAACAACAGGATGCAAGTAAATGGCTGATTCTATTTTTAGTGATCCTAACTTTGGTCATGTGCTTTATTGCTATCGTGATTGAAATTAATCATTCCTCCCCTAATTCCTCAATTCTAATAGGTCACTTAAGCTTGTCCATCCTGACTCTGGTTTCTGCCTGGTTTTTTATGCATACCATCTTTGCCATTCATTATGCGCATGACTTTTATCTGGCATTAGAAAGACATAAAGATGGAGGGTTGGATTTTCCAAAAACTCCTGAACCGGCTTATTCGGACTTTTTGTATTTCAGCTATGTCGTAGGAACTTCAGCGCAAACGGCAGATGTTTCAACTACCAATCAATCCATGCGGATATTAAATACTTTACACCTGCTGTTGGCCTATGGATTTAACACCACGATTCTAGCCATCAGCATCAATGTTACAGCCAACTTTATTAGTACTTAACTATGAGAGTATCTAATGATGAATACCTAATTAAAGGCATAAAAAAGGATGACTCTTGTCATCCTTTTTTGATTCAAACTGTGTGATTAAACACCACGAGCTGTTAAATAGTTTTTAATTACAGTGTTGAATTCGTCAGATTTTTCAACTTGAGACCAGTGACCACATTGGCTGAAAATATGTGCATCAGCATGTGGAACAATGTTCAAGATGTCCCATGAACGAGACACAGGAATTACCACGTCTTGTACGCCATGAATTAGAAGTACAGGAATTTTGATTTCTTTCATTTTTTCGAAATCAAGCGGAAATTCAAAACGGTCACGGTCACGTGCGCCCACAACGTCCATTAGACGGTCAGAAGCATAGTCGTTTTTCGCAGAATCAAAACGCACTTTAACCAGTTCATCTGTGATCAAGTCTTTGTTCACGACAAACATAGATAGGGTTTTCTTGATCCCTTCCTCAGTAAGCACTGGATTTGCATGCGCTTTAAGTGCAGCAGTCTGTTTCGCACCGCCCGTACCCATAGACACGATACCCAAAACACGTTCAGGGTAATCCAGTGCCATTTGGAAAGCGAGCCAACCACCTAAAGAGTTACCCACTAACCAGGTTTTTTCGATACCTAAAGCATCTAAAGTACGAACTGCATGATCAACCCAAGCGCGGATACCATAAGCAGTGCCCGGTGCAACTACACTTTGACCATAACCAATGGTATCAATTGCGATACAACGTGCTTGCTCACCAATTTGTGGCAAGTTTAACCACCAGTTTGCAGCAGCAGATACGCCTGTACCTGAACCGTGTAAGAATAGAATAGGTGTACCTTCACCAATTTCGTGGTAATGCGTCAACTCGCCTTCAGCAGTTTCAATCCATTTGTCTTCTAAGCCAAAGAATGGATCTGTTTGATAGTCAGGGATTTGAACAGTGCTCATATTGATTCCTCTTACAGTCTTTAGCTTGCGTGTCCCTCTATTACAAGAATTCGACGTCAAGTTGACTCATTAAAATGACTTTTTACACCTTTATATTAACCGTTCACCATCAGCAAACTGATACAAAATTACGATCAAAACCTATAAAAAAACGATTATTTATGTCTTTGTTTTTAATTAAATTAAAATAAAATCATAGCTATAATCTGCTGAAGGTATTTCAAGCCAAAATATTTTGAAGGTAAAAAAAAGAGCGACTGATCAACAGCCGCTCTTTTTTGATTCAATGATTTAGAACTTATAAGTATAGGTGGTTGCTACACGATACTCTTTAAGATCAGATTTATAATCGAAGTCAGCATCGATATACATCGCCTGGAAGCCTAAGCCTTTCAACTGACCTTCAGGCACTGTGTAGTTCACGATTAAGTTAAGCTCATCTGAATCTTGGTTTTTCTTACCATTTGCTTCAGCATCAAAGCCCATCATGTACACCGCAGTAGCATTTAAGCCTTTTGCACCCAGTTCAGAGAAGTCATAACCATAAGTTAAACCTACTGATTTCTCATCAACAGCAGTGAAAGTCGCAACACCCCAGTTTACAAGATAAGGCTGTGGCACCCAGCCGCCCAATGTAGGGAATGCTGAATCACCAAACATTTGCTGATAGCCCAAGCCTACTGTGTGCGCACCATGATTAAGTTTAGTGCCTAGTGATAAAGCTTGGTTATCAATGTCGCCATATAGTTTGTTACCTGATTCTGAGTTATCAAAGTAACGTGCATGGCTGGTGAGTTTGGTTTTTTCACCTAATGTTGTGCTGTGATTTAAACCCACATAGTGTTGCTGGTAAATATCTTGAACATTTGCATACCAGTAGCTCGCACCAATCTCTTTATTGAATTGATGATCTACTCCGGCAATCCACATTCCATCAGAAGCTTCACCATTATCGTAATACTTTTTGCCCTTAGCAGGTGCAAACAAGGTTAAGTCACGGAACTGGTTGTCATAACGGTTATTGATCTTATCAATATATGCCAAGGTCAATTTGGTATCTTTAATGTCTTTAGATTCTAACCACGCACCGCTAAAAGTCGTCAGCAACTGACGCGATGGATCGAAGACCAGTACTGGAGATACCGGTAACAGCTCACCCACTTTTAATTCAGTTTGTGAAACTTTGGCTTTTAAAGTCGCGCCCACTTTACCGAAGTTGTCTTTGGATTCTTTACCGTCATGCGGTAAAACGAAGTCGGCATTTTTATCGCGGCCATTCAATTTAAATGCGTGCTGTACCAAAAGGTCTGCACCCACTTGAATGCCAGCGCCGATATCCTGATAACCCGATTTTGCATCCAGGGTAATGCCTTGAGACCATGAACCCCAGTTATTTTGTGGAAGATCCGCATACTGACGGTCTAAATAAAAGTTTTTAAATTTTAATTGGACATTACTGTCGTCAATAAATTCTGCATTCGTTGCAGTTGTACCTAATGCTAGAGTCGCAGCACAGATGGCTTTCCATAAAGTTTGACGACGCATGGCCTATTCCCAGTAATCAAATTAAGCTATGACGCCATCATGCTCAACAATACAGCCAAAAAAAATCAGACCAGAGTATTAAGATTCAGGGCATGCATCCGGCTTTTTTGTTTTTTAAGATTCGCCATCAACGATTTTTAAGAACTTTAAACAATAAGATATTTGCGCTTTATTTTATGGCATTATTTTTAAGCCCTTGTTGCAGTGCCTATTTTTAAGAAAATTTCACTTTTTTGGATTTAAATTATTTTTATTAATCGTTTTTAGGTTTAAACAGCTTTTAAAGTATCTTAAATAATTGATTATTTTAATATATTCTACATATATCATGATATTTTTTATCTATAAATGTAAATATTTAGCCATAAAAAAAGCATGTATTAAAGTACTTTTTTATTCACTTATTTTTTACTATTATGTTTAAAAACAATCTTATAAAGACAATAAAATGAAACCCCAATTATTAAATCAAAATATCGAGTTAAAATATCAGCCTATTTTCGCACTTTATTTATGGCGGCAAAAACCCAGTATTAGAATTTGGGTAGTTATCTTATTTATCAGCTTAATCATCAACAACATTCACACGGCCTTGGAATATTATTTCTACTCAGTTCAAGGAATCGACTGGATGCAAAAGAAACATTTTTTTGAATGGGTACAATGGCGTTATTTTCTTCCTTTTTTTATTACCAGCCTTTGCGTTCCCCTCATTTTATTTTTTAAAACTGCTTGGGTATTCCAATTGCGCTTCCTTTTGCTCTTCTTCACCCTCTTTTTATTTTTTCCCTCATGGTATTTTGGCGTGAATGGCTTTGGGACTCTCTTTTTATGGATCTGTTTACTACCGCTATTTGAACAATATGCATGGAAGCAAAAGTAATAAAAAAGCACCCTCAATGGGGTGCTTTCTAACACTTAATTTAAAAGAAAATTTTTAAAATTAAGCTTGTAGCTCACGTGCTTTAGACATGGTCAATGCCAAATCTTCAATCATGTCTTCCTGACCGCCAACCGTACCACGGCGACCCAATTCCATCAGAATTTCACGCGCAGAAACACCATATTTCGCTTCAGCACGTTTAGCAAACAACAGGAATGATGAGTAAACACCGGCATAACCTAAAGTTGCTGCATCACGGTCGGCACGAATCGGTTGCTGCATCATTGGCACAATCAGTTCTTCAGCAATATCCTGAACTTTGAACAAGTCCACACCTGTTTCCATTTGCATACGGTTAGCAACCGCAACAAACAATTCAAGTGGGGTATTACCTGCGCCTGCACCTAAACCGGCAGAAGCCAAATCGACACGGGTTGCGCCAGCTTGAACTGCTGAAACAGAGTTAGCAACGCCCATACCCAAGTTATGGTGACCGTGGAAACCGATTTCGATGTCTGAACCCAAGTTGGCACGTAAAATACCGACGCGGTCAGTCACATCATTCGGCAGCATATAACCTGCAGAGTCAGTGACATAGATACAGTTTGCACCGTAAGACACCATTTTTTGCGCTTCTTCCAAAAGTTTTTCTGGAGTCGCCATGTGCGCCATCATCAAGAAGCCCACAGTGTCCATGCCCAGTTTGCGCGCAGCAGTAATATGCTGTTCAGAAACGTCCGCTTCAGTTGAGTGAGTTGCAACACGAATGGTTGCTACACCTACATCGTGCGCCATTTTTAAATGGTCAACCGTACCAATACCCGGAATTAAAAGCGCAGATACTTTGGCTTGCTTAAGCTTTGGAATCACTGCGGTTAAATATTCTTCGTCTGTTGCAGCTGCAAAACCATAGTTCACCGAGTTACCGCCTAAGCCGTCACCATGGGTTACTTCGATTAGCGGCACACCAGCATCATCAAGTGCAGTGGCAATTGCAACCATTTGCTCTGGTGTAGTTTGATGGCGCATTGGGTGCATACCATCACGTAACGTCATATCATTAATAATAATTTTTGACATGGTCTGCTCCTTAAGCTTCTGCTTCAGCTTGCGCTGCTTGGTTAGCGATGAGACGTTCTGCAAACATTTCTGCAGTACGTGCAGCAGCTGCAGTCATAATGTCCAGGTTACCGGCATATTTAGGCAAGTAATCACCCAGGCCTTCAACTTCCAGGAACATCGAAACACGGTTGCCATCAAATACCGGACCATTTACAAGTTTGTAACCTGGTACATATTTTTGAACCTCGAGGATCATGGCATGCACAGATGCTGTGATTGCAGCCTGATCCGGCGTACCTTCAACAAGACAGTGTACAGTGTCACGCATCATCAGTGGTGGCTCAGCAGGGTTGATAATGATGATGGCTTTACCTTGTTTCGCGCCACCCACCTGCTCAATTGCACCCGCAGTGGTACGTGTAAATTCATCAATGTTTTTACGTGTACCTGGACCAACAGACTTAGTTGATACCGTTGCGATGATTTCACCGTAGTTCACAGCTTGAACACGTGAAATCGCTGCCACCATAGGAATGGTTGCCTGGCCGCCACATGTCACCATGTTAACGTTTGGCAATTCGCCCTGTTCAAGCAAAGTTTCCAGGTTAACTGGTGGCACGCAGAATGGACCAATCGCTGCAGGCGTCAAATCAATCATCTGTACGCCAAGTTCATTCAACTTGCGGCTGTTTTCAGCATGTACATATGCAGACGTTGCATCAAAAGCAATTTGAATGTTGTCTTCCAAAACGTGAGGCAATAAACCGTCTACACCCTCAGCAGTGGTTTTTAAGCCCATTTTCGCTGCACGTGCCAAACCTTCAGACGTTGGGTCAATCCCCACCATCCATACAGGTTCTAAAACTTCACTACGTTGAAGTTTGTAAAGCAAATCTGTACCGATATTACCTGGACCGATTAATGCACATTTAATCTTTTTCATGAATGTACTCTCTTAGAATCTCGATTATTCAGCAGCGAATGCAGCAACAACAGAACCAAAGCCTTCAATTTCAACTTTGAATTCATCACCCGGGTGTGCAACAACCATTGGACCTAATGCACCGGTCAATACGATGTCACCGGCAAGAAGCGGACGACCACGACGAACCATCTCATCAGCCAACCAAACTGCAGCATTGAGCGGGTTTGCAAGGCAGGCTTTACCTACACCTTGAGATACCACCTCATCACCACGGGTCATGGTCATTTTGCAGTTCACCAAATCTAGGTTTTCGAGTTTTACCGGACGTGAACCCAACACAAAAGCCGCAGAAGATGCGTTATCGGCAACGGTATCAATCAGTGAAATTTTCCAGTTTTCGATACGGCTATCTACCACTTCTACCGCTGGCAAGGCATATTCAGTCGCACTGATAATGTCTGCATAGGTATGATGTTCCTTGGTCAGATCTTTATTGATGATTAATGCGATTTCTGCTTCAACTTTAGGCTGAATCAATAGACCTGCCGGGATAGCTTCGCCATCACCATACGACATGTCTGCAAACAGCATACCGAAGTCAGGCTGATCTACACCGAGTTGAGCTTGTACAACTTTTGAAGTCAAACCGATTTTGCGGCCAACTAAACGACGTCCTTCGCTTAAGGCACGTTGGGTATTTAATTCTTGAACTGCGTAAGCAATATCTACATCAGCACTTTCACCACCCAACTGTGGGCGAACCGGTGCAATCGCAGTTTGTGACAACTCAGCTTCTCTAAGTGCCAATGCGACTGATTCAACAACAGCAGAATTCGACATCAATGTTTCCTTAAACTGCAAAAAAATTGGACTTATACCGTGATCGATGGAAATGGAATGAACAATCAGAAAAATTCTATGCAAATGATCAAACCCATCAGCAAATGGGTGCTGTCCATCTTGAGAAACGTGTATATGTATAAACTGATTTAGAATCTAAAAAATGCGGTTTTTATGCCAATACTTATTTTATTTTTTACAATAGCTATTAGCTATAAATGGCATTCTATTTTTTAAGTGAAACAAAGCACTTAGCATAGATATTTCATGATATCCGAGTAATCAACTCTGCAATACAAGCGATTCATTTTAACAATCAATCACGCCTACGACTAAAAGATGAGACGACAATTATATTTTGAGTAAAAACAATATATTCATTGCTCAATCAACATGATATTTTTAAATAATTAAAAACAAGGACTTAAAATATTAGCAATGAAAATTAAAACCCTGATATTGATGGTTTTACTGAGCACCTTATGTAGTACAACCTTTGCACAAAGCTATAAAAATCAACTTAAAAACAAATATTTAATTTTAAATAGCGCAAGTTGTGCCGGACTGAAATTTAATCCTCAAGCAACCGCCGCTGCCTGGAAAAATGAAATGGACTGTAGCCGTGGTGACTCCAATACCGATGCGTGGCGTATTACCTGGATTACACCAGAGATTTTTATGATGACTGAAGTCATTCGTCCCAATGAAATTTCACCACCACGTAATAATTTTTATAAAATTATGCAAAATGGAACCGTCACTATGGTCAATTACTGGACCGGTTGGGGTAACCACAAACCTGATCTGCAAAAATTTAGAATCCAGTAAGTCAATTTAGAATTGAATAAGTCTAAAAAAGGGTGATTTTAAATCACCCTTTTAAGCATCTGATGGATCTTAAACTGCCTGTTTCAAATTTACCTGATTTAAGAGGACCTGATGCAGATTTGCGACATCCTCAGCAATGGCAATTGGCTTGTATTGAGCCAGCGTTTCAGGTGTATGCACCCCATAACTCACCCCAATACGTGGCATGGCAATGTTCTGTGCCATTTCCAAGTCATAGGAAGTATCACCGACCATAATCGCATTTTCAGCCTTAACACCGGTAATACGCAAAATTTCTGCGAGCATCAATGGATCAGGTTTGGATTTGGTTTCACTTGCCGCACGGGTTACGACAAAAAGCTCATGACTCTGGGTTTGACTTAATACCCGGTCTAAACCTTTACGGCTTTTTCCGGTTGCCACCGCAAGTTTGATGCCTTCAGCTTTTAATGTTTGCAGCATCTCAGCTACCCCTTCAAACCATGCATCACCTTTCGAATTTTCAACATAGTGCGTCGCATAGCATTGCAAAATATCAGCATGCAATTCAGGTACATCTGAAAACAAGACTTGTGCAACTTCAGGCAACCCCAAACCGATAATGCTTTTTGCAGCGTCATCCGTTAAGGGTTGTTGATATTCTTTGGCAGCAAATTGTAGGCTTTGAACAATCTGCCCAACTGAATCAAATAAAGTCCCATCCCAATCGAAAATAACAAGTTCTAAAGTTTTGTTCATGAATTAATCCAATATTTGATTCAGAGTGAATAATCACTTGAAATTGACCTCTCTCAGCCTCTCTCCTCAGAAGAGAGAGTTGCTATTATTTTTCAAGCTCAAGGAACGAACTAAATATCGGGAGATATGTTTAACCAGATTTAATTCATTCCTCTCCTTCACTATCCTGACATTTCCTCCCCTTTCAGGAGATGAGCATCCTCAGAATATATTCTGAGTGCGCAAGGGAGAGATCAACGTTATTTATCCATATTCTTGAGTAACGGGGCTATTCATCAATACTCCCGCTGCTTGAGAGAAGAGCGTTCAGTCTTCGTCACGATCCGTTAAAGCCGGTTCTTTATCTTTCTTCTGTGCACGGAGCTGTGCCACCAGACTCTGCATATCTTCAGGCAATGGCGCTTCAATCGTCTCATAACCCGGAATTTCCAGACGCATTGCATGCAAACATAAACGACGTGCTTTAGGTCCTTTGTATGCAGTTTCATGACCATATTTTTCATCGCCAACTAAAGGATGACCAATACTTAAACCGTGCACACGAATCTGATGGGTACGACCTGAAAGCGGTGATGCATATACAAGCGTTGCATGCATAAAGCGCTCAGCCACATTCCACTGCGTCTTAGACTCTTTACCTTCTTTCGGTGACACACATACACGACGCTCACCATTGGCCAGCTCATAACGGTGTAAAGGTGCATCAATCAGTTGACGATCGATCACAACATTGCCTTTTACAATCGCCGCATAGGTTTTTTTGATCTTGTGTTCACGCAATAAATCTTGCAGGGTTTTTAAGGTGCTGCGTTTTTTACTGATCATCACCAGACCAGAAGTATCACGGTCAATACGGTGAATCAGTTCCAGATATTTCTTGCCGGTTGCTGCGCGCAAGCCTTCAATTAGACCATATGCCACGCCACTGCCACCGTGCACGGCAATACCAGAAGGTTTATTCACCACCATCAGGCCTTCATCTTCATAAATCACACGGCTGAGCAGGCTTTGAGCCACTTTGTCCGATACCGGGACCGGCGTTTCATCTTTAGGCTCATAACGAATGGGCGCAACGCGAATTTGGTCACCGATTGCGAGTTTGGTTTCCGCCTTAATACGCTTTTTATTGACCCGAACTTGTCCTTCACGCATCAAACGATAAATACGACTTTTAGGCACGCCTTTGAGTCTGGAAAATAAAAAATTATCGATGCGTTGGCCTGATTGATGCTCGTCAACTTCAAACCAAGTGACACTTTGCCATTCTTGCGTAGAATTCATACAGTTACTATGACCCAAAAAAATACTAAAATTGATTAAAAACTGATCACTTAGGCTATGCTTTACACAAGAAACATAAGCTTAACCCATAGGCAGATGATGCAAGGTTTGATATAGTCAGCTCACGGATACCACCGTTAGTGTGAAAAAATTTAATCACTTCAATCTTTTTGAAGCTGAATATTAAATTTGACTATTCACATTAAACACGGAAAGGTCCCTAAAGAATATGCCGACGCCGAAGGCTTATTATATCGGCAAAAAAGCAAACTGTTGCGTTTAATTGTACTTATGTACATAAATCAGTCTGCCCTAAAAAATATGTCGCCAACTTAAAGTTGGTTTTTAAACGTAAACTGATACACATCAGATTAGTCGCACCCTGAAGTCGCATTCAGGCTACAACGTTGATGCATTGGATCTGCACATAAAGCAAAGATACGATGATAATTCCGTATCAAGACGCTCTATCTTAATGAAGGGATGATCTTCAAGCTGCATGACAGTGAAAGTTACTCACATCCAATGCACCGTTTGTCCGCCAGTGAAGCGCTCAGGTGACTTTAATCGTTTAAAGATTGAAGCCGTATTGCCATCATCAATACGTGAATCAAACACCGAAGCCCAAAAAAAGGCCGGTAAAAAAGCTCAGACCACAAGCGTTTATTTGAGATCTGGGTATTGATCCGTAATGTATGATGTTCGCTACGTGAATAGCGATGTTTTGTTGTGTATCACTATTAGGTGTTACACCCATGAAACGTATGTTGATTAATGCAACACATGCCGAAGAGATTCGCGTTGCACTTGTCACTGGTCAGCGTCTTTACGATTTTGATTTAGAAAATCGTACCCGTGAACAAAAGAAATCCAATATCTATAAAGGTCACGTGACTCGCGTCGAACCTTCTTTAGAAGCTGTATTTGTTGAGTATGGTGCAGGTCGTCAAGGCTTCCTGTCTATGCGTGAAATCGCAAACTCATATTACAAGGCAGATCCTCGTCAAACTTCAAACATCCGCGAATTGATCACGGAAGGTACAGAACTTCTTGTTCAAGTGGAAAAAGAAGAACGTGGCAATAAGGGGGCTGCCCTCTCTACCTTTATCTCGCTTGCCGGTCGTTATTTGGTGCTTATGCCAAATAACCCTAAAGGTGGTGGTATCAGTCGTCAAATTTCAGGTTCAGTTCGTGAAGAATTGAAAGAAATGTTGTCATCACTGAATATCCCGCGTGGCATGAGCGTAATTGTCCGTACTGCAGGTATTGGTCGTTCACAAGAAGAATTACAACTTGACTTGCAACACCTGATGGATCTTTGGGCACAAATTCAAACCACAGCAAGTTCTGGTCCGTCACCAATGCTGGTGCACCAAGAAGCAGGCGTAGTGACACGTGCCATTCGGGACTATTTACGTGACGATGTTGCAGAAATTTTAATTGACTCTGAACAGGCCTATACCGAAGCCTATAACTTCGTGAAAGCAGTCATGCCGCGCCAGTTAGAAAAACTTAAAACCTATACTTTAAATGAGCCGTTATTTGCTCATTTTGGTATTGAAAGCCAAATTCAAACGGCTTATGAACGTGAAGTAAAACTGCCTTCTGGCGGTTCAATCGTGATCGACCAAACTGAAGCTTTAGTGTCAATCGACATTAACTCGGCGAAATCAACCCGTGGTCATGATGTTGAAGACACCGCGCTGAATACCAACTTAGAAGCTGCGGAAGAAATTGCACGTCAACTGCGTTTACGTGATATCGGTGGTTTGGTAGTGATCGACTTTATCGACATGACCAAAGACCGCAACCAGCGTATGGTTGAAGCAAAACTGCGTGAAGCTACCCAAAGCGACCGTGCCCGTATCCAGTTTGGTCAATTGTCACGTTTTGGCCTGATGGAGATGAGCCGTCAACGTCTTCGTCCTTCACTTGAAGAAGCAACTGGTTACGTCTGCCCTCGCTGTCACGGTACGGGTATGGTACGTGACTTACGCTCTCTATCACTTTCAATTATGCGTAAAGTGGAAGAGATTGCACTTCGTGAACGTCAAGGTGAAGTTCAGGTCGAAGTTCCGGTTGAAATCGCAGCATTCATGCTGAATGAAAAGCGCCATACGCTGGTGTATTTAGAACAAACTTCGAATGTCCGTGTAACCGTGTTGCCACATCCGCACTTGGAAACCCCACATTACGAAATTACTTATAATGCTGAAGGTTTTGCGCCAACCAGCTACGAACGTACCGAAGCAACCCGTTCAAGTGAAAAAGAGTTGGGTTACGAATCCTCTGAATGGCATTTGGAAGGTGAGCAACAGGCTGCTCAAGCTGCTGCGCAAGTACCTGCTCAGCAACAGGCTAAAAATCAAAACAACAAGCCGCAACGTCGTCCACAACAAGTGGCTCAAGAAGTACAGCAACCTCAGCCCGTTCAAGTTGCGCCTGCTGCCCAAGCTTCAGCAAGCCCATGTGCTTGGCTAGAAAACCTGTTTGTACAAAAACAGGCAAAAACAGTAGATCAAGCGCGTACTGCAAACAATGCTGCTGCTGCCATTGAACAAATGGTGAATGGTGGTGCTGTAAGTCGTGGTCAATTCGGTCAGGTGGCTACATCTGTACCTGTTGCAAGCGTACCGGTAGAAACCGTAAACAATAATGTTTACTTAACGCCAAGCACGCCTGTAACACCAAAACAGGAACAGCGTGAAGTTGCGGATAAGTATTCTGATCGAGAAGAAAAAGCGCAACGTCACAATAAAAAGCGCAACAAGCCTAAAGAGCAACGTGAACCAGTTCAGCACGACAATCAACAAAATCAAGTGCATGAAGAAATCGTTCAAGTTCCTCGTCATGAGCGTCAAGAACCACGTCATGAGCAGCGCCAAGAAGCACGTCAAGACCAGCGCCCAGAGCCACGCCAAGATCAACGTGACAACAAGCGCCCGACTCGACGTCAACATGTTGAACAACAGGCTTCTGAAACTCAACCAGAGCAAAATGCAGTTCCACGCCGTGACCGCAATAGCCCAAATCGCCCAAATCGCCCAAATCGCCACCGCGATCAAAGCGTATTGAACGAACCAGCTGCTGCTCCTCAGCAGGCCATTGCTGCTCCTGCAGTTAACGAACAACAGCCTAAAGTCGAAGTGATTGATACGCCTCGTCAGGATGTGATTCCAACTGCATTGCTGGTCAATGTGGATCAGGCACAAAGTGAAATTGTTGCATTAAGTGCATCAGGCGCTGTAGTTGAAGCACCGATCGCTCAAGCTGCACCTGCCACGGTTACAGAAACCAAAGTGTCTGTAGTTGAGAAACCCGTTGTTGCGAAGGAAGAAAAACCTGCTGCAACCCCTGAAACTCGCGAGCAACATCAACCACGTTCTGCTGATACACGTGCCAGCAACGATCCGCGTATGCGTCGTCGCCAAAAACGTGAAGCGCAGGTAAAACAGGCACAAGCTCCAAAATTGAACCCATCTCAGGTTCCAACTTTGGGTCAATATACCGTGGGTAGCCTCATTCGCCATGTTTATGGTGAAGATTGTTCAGTCTTAATCGAGCAATTTGGTTTAATCCCAACCTTCAACCGTGCATTGGTGAAATTCACTGAGCAATATGCGGCAACTCTCGTGCATCAGGCAACTGAGGCCGAAGCACCAGCACAGCCGGTAACCCGTGATGTTGCGGTAGCTAAAGCTGCACCGGAGGCTGAACCTGCACCAGTGTTGGCCTTAACACCGCCTGCTGCTGTTTCAGACACCCGTGTTGCCAATGATCCACGTGAACGTCGTCGTTTGGCCAAACTTGCTGCGGAACAGGCTTTAGAGCAAGCCAAGCAAGCCCATAGCGAACCTGAAGCTGCAAAGGAAGTTGTTAAAACCACAACTGCTGAAGTTGCTCCAGTGACAGAACCAGAAACTGTAACTGAAGATGCGCCTGTAACGGAAATGCCTGAAGTCGCCGCAGCGTCGGAAGTGGTTGCCAAGCCGATCAAGGAAGATGTAGCAGCCCGTGTTGAAAAGCCGGTAAAGCAGCCAAAACAGGTACAATCTGAATTACCGGTAGAGGTCACTCAAGACGTACAGGCACTGGCTGAGCCAAAAGCTGATCCAGACACACCGGATGCCGATGATGATGCTGACAAACCTGTCCGTCCTCGTCGTCCGCGCGGTCGCCCTCCAAAGAAAGTTACTCCTGCAAATGAGTCATAATTAGCTCTAATGCAGTGAATAAAAAAAACCTAGTCATTTCGGTGACTAGGTTTTTTTTGATACTTTTGTCAAATTAGGTTGATTGCACTAGGATTAAACGATTAAAAAGACACCTGTACAAATGAGCGCAAACAAATAGACATATTGAATTATGAAAAAATAAATAGGATTCTTATGAACCACACCCCACCGAGCGATCTTATTGGTCTTGCTGATATCGCAGCAAAATTACCCAAATTTATAAGCAAAGTCCCTCATCTATTGAGTGGTCTGAAACAAGCCTATTTACGTACACCCAACACTCCTGCGGGCTTGGGCATTGCCTTTGAAAAGGCCGTCAAGCGCAATCCTCAGGGTACAGCGCTATTATTCGAAGATCAGAAATTCAGTTATCAAGAGCTGAATGAATGGGCCAACCAAATCGGACACTTTTATCTGTCGCTTGGCGCGCGTAAAGGCGATGTGATTGCGGTGATGATAGAAAACCGCCCTGAACTGGTGGCAACAGTGGTCGCTTTGGCGAAAATTGGTGTGACTTCAGCTTTGGTCAATACATCACAAACCGGTAAGGCACTGACGCACAGTATTAATCTGGTTAAACCGATTGCAGTTATTGTCGGTGAAGAATGCCGTCATGCTGTGGAAGAAGTCCGTCAAGACTTAGTGCTTGCAGAAGATCGTTTTTACTGGTTTGCAGATCAAGCAACTCGAATTGATGCAGGTAACGCACCCCAAAACTGGGTAAATCTTGCAGGTAAAATAGACAGCTTCCCAAAATTCAATACACCTACTACGCACAGTGTTCAAGGTAAAGACGGCTTATTTTACATCTACACCTCGGGTACGACCGGTTTACCCAAGGCAGTCATTTTCACGAATGGCCGCTGGACTTTGGCCTATGGTACTTATGGACATGTTTTAAACCTGAATAAAGATGACGTCATGTACGTGACCTTGCCGCTCTATCATGCAACAGGCATCGTAGTCTGTTGGTGCGGCGTCATTGCCGGCAGTGCCACACTGGCATTAAGACGCAAATACTCCACCTCTTGTTTCTGGAAAGATGTACAAAAATTCGATGCCTCTGCGATTGGCTATGTCGGTGAATTGTGCCGTTACCTCATGGACGCACCTGTTTCTGAACTTGAACGCGGTCACCGTGTCAAAAAAATGATCGGCAATGGCATGCGTCCGAATATCTGGGACAAATTCAAGGAACGCTTTGGGGTCGAAGAAATTCTTGAACTTTATGCTTCAAGCGAAGGAAATGTCGGTTTTAGCAACGTGTTTAACTTTGATAATACGGTCGGCTTTTCCCCTACACCCTATGCCATTGTCGAGTTTGATAAAGAAAGTAATGCACCGGTGAAGGATGCCAAAGGCTGGTTCAAGAAAGTCAAAAAAGGTGAAATCGGTTTATTGATTGGTAAAATTACTCGTCGCTCACCTTTTGATGGCTACACCGATCCGGAAAAGAATAAATCCGTCATTATGAAAGATGTGTTTAAACAGGGGGACTCCTTCTTTAACACCGGCGATCTGGTGCGCGATATTGGCTTTCGTCATGCCCAATTTGTGGACCGCTTGGGTGATACGTTCCGCTGGAAAGGTGAAAATGTATCTACCACTGAAGTTGAAAATGTGGTCAGTGAATATGAAAAAATTGCTGAAGCTGTAGTTTACGGGGTAGAAATCCCCCACACCAATGGCCGTGCCGGTATGGCAGCAATTACGCTAGCAGAGGGTGCAGAATTAACAGCGCAAGATTTAAAGCAAATGGCAACCGAGTTTAAAAAACATTTGCCTGCTTATGCTGTTCCCGTGTTCTTGCGTGTTCAAGCACAGGTAGAAACCACGGGTACTTTTAAATACCAAAAGAACAAGTTGAAAGAACAAGCTTTTGACCCCCATAAAACAGACGAACGTTTACTGGTTTTACTGCCGAATGCCACGGAATACTGTGATTTAACAGTAGAAATATTCAACAATATTCAAGCTTATCAATACCGTTTCTAACCCAAAACGGCTGTTTTTTGAGTAGATATAGCAAATTTGTTGCATTTATAATCAAACATCAACAAGTTTGCTATTTTTTACTTGCGCTCGGTTCATAACTTGCTACAATACGCCCATCAAAACGAAGTGGTGTTAGAAAATTCTTTTATTTTCTTACACTGTGCATCCAAGCAATGCTTGAATGCTGGTTAAGGGCCGTTAGCTCAGTTGGTAGAGCAGTGGACTTTTAATCCATTGGTCCCGCGTTCGAGTCGCGGACGGCCCACCATATCTTTCTTAAGGCTTCTTTCTGTACTATAATAGAAATGAAACTTGCAAATATTCCGACCAAGACAAACCATACCACTTCGGTAGATTCGCCATTCTCGAAATTTTGCTTCATCTTGCAATTCATTTAAAACAGTGTTTTTAGATGCGTTCTGGGTTGTTAGCTCAGTTGGTAGAGCAGTAGACTCTTAATCTATTGGTCGAGGGTTCGAACCCCTCACAACCCACCAAATTCAACTATAACGATCACAATAAAATTTCAATTGTATTGAACAAAAAATACTCCATATTAGGAGTATTTTTTTTGCCTAAATTTTAGGATTCGTGGGCTTTCAGTGAGGTAGTTTCTTTGACTAAACAATAGGGCTGCCGTGGAAATGGATTACCCTCAGCAAAATACTGTTCGTTTAGTGCCGATGCATGCGCAATTTTATCCAGCTCCATGACCAGGTTTTGGTCTTGATCGATATTATAAAAAAAGTCTACCCCATTCAATCGATGCACGATCACTTGATGATGTATTGAATCATAAGACCAATAATCTTGACGTTGATAACTGTTCGAAGCAAAGGTGATTTTACCTAAATGAATAATACTGCGATATGCCGTACCATCTGCTAATAGATTAATAACTAAATCTGCACTCCCCTGTTTGCATTTTACAATAGGATCAGTACAGCTAATTGCAATCTGGTAGCGCCCCACATAAGGTTTGGCATTTTCTGCAATTTTTCTCTGAGGTTCGGTTGTTGTATCTGCTACAGGCATAGGTATCTTTCCGGCAACCTCGGTCAGTTTATTGCCTTGAGTATCTATAGTAGACGAGTTGGCTACCTGATTTTGTCGTTCTGTCTGTTCAGCTACAGGCTCTTCGAATGGCTGATTGCAGCCCACAAGACCCCATACAACCGCCACCAGCATATATTTACGATGATCTACTTTTAGAAACATTGACTTACCCCTAAATGCTAGATTTTTTTAGTTGTACATTCAATGATTTATTGGATAAGTAATCTGGTTGAATCTATTTCCTTATAAAATAACTCAGAGAGCAGATTGATTTTCATTGATATAAATTAACTTTTTTTCAATATAAATACATCTTATCTTGCAGCAGAGTTAATACGGCATACTCAGTTACATAACTTAACGATTTACTATTCCGGATCCCTTTAAAAAGTCTTTTTCACCACCATTTTCTACCTATAGGCAAGTTATTTTAACTTCATATATTTTCTAATTTCCAGGAGAACTAGATGGCAAATGTTGGTTTATATCGTTCTAACCGACAGAATATGATTGCAGGGGTGATGGGTGGTATTGCTGAACGATTTGGCTGGAATGCAAACTTACTCCGCATTATATTTGTCATGGTTTCTCTGATGAGCGCAGCATTTCCAGGCATTTTAGTGTATTTGGTTTTATGGCTTATTATGCCTAAGCAACAGTTTCAAATAGATGCTTCCGGCTATCAGAATTCAGTTCGGACGGTAAATCAGGATTCTAATCCCTACCGTTAACAGTTAAAATTTTGATATTTTAAAGTTTTATGCTACGACTTCTACCCCAATGAGTCGTAGTCTTTTTTTGCTCATTTTTTAACTTTAAGCTGCCAGATTCAACTGTTGATTCAATGCAGCAATCATATCGGCACGGCTAATAATGCCGACCATTTTCTGGTTTTCCACCACAGCAATATAATTAAAAGAACGTTCCACAAAATAAGGTATCAAATCCTGGATCGGTTGTTCCGGTTTCACTGTGACGACTTGACGTACCATAATATGTTTCACCTGACGCTCCCAAGTGCTGCGCAGATCGGTCGCTCGCTTAAACCATTCCACCACTTCATACAAAGCCAATGTTCCCACCAATTGATGCTGAGCATCGCTCACAGGCAAGCTCATTAAATTCATACGTTTAAATTTATCCAAAGCGGAATGGATATCATCATTTTCATTCAGGCTAATGACGTCTTTGGTCATAATATCCTGGCATTTGAACTGGCTTACTCCCCTCGCATTGGCTTTTTCTTGCGCTGCTAAAATAATTTTTTGCAGGTCATATTCACTAATATCTAACAGCTCGGTTTGTTGATCCAAAGTGTCTTGAATATCTTGCGGTTGAATCGTGACTTTCTGGGTGGGTGTTGGATCTTTGGAACGCTGGTTGATTTGTACGACTTGCGGATACTGTTTACCCAGCATGCGATTAAATACGATTGCAATACTCAGCAATAACAATGAATTCAATAAAACAGGATAGAAAATAAAGTTATATCCAAGCTGCTGGACTGCTTCCCCGCCCAGAACTGCGGTAATCGCCACTGCCCCGCTGGGTGGATGCAAGGAATCTGTGGTCATCATTAAGATAATTGAAAGACCCACCGCAACACTAAAAGCTTCGGTCAAGTTAGGAATATATATCGCACAGGTCACCCCAACAATACCTGCAATAGTATTGCCGACCACCATATTCCACGGTTGAGCCAGGGGGCTAGCAGGTACGGCAAATAGCAGCACTGATGATGCACCCATTGGCGCGATATACCAAGCATTGATATCGCCCAACACCCATCCACTGATCAGTGAGGAAAGTGCAAGTCCCAAAAATGCGCCTATGCCACATAGCAGACGGTCTTTGAGCGGCAGGACTTTGAAATTGGGTTTTAAGGTATTGAGCCATTCAAGTTGAGGATGGAACACAGCACGCCTTTTATTATTTTCGAGTTGAAGCTGTGAATTATAGAGTGATGCTGCATAAAGATGTATTTATTTTATATCTTTTTATTATCAATTTTTTGATGATTTCCAAAATAAAAATGTCTACATTCATTGGTAGCATTTATGATGATTTTGCAAATTTTTAATGCCTGGCGCTTTAAACCGAAGCACGATCAACAACTTATGCCCTATATTCATTTAAAATCATTAAACTAACCCGAATTACGGATAAGAAAACCGCTTGAAAAAAAGATGGTTAGAGCCATTTAGAAAGTTACTACACAAACCAAAGACTCTAACCACCATGTCTGATTTTACAGAAATCTTCTGTGCCATTGATGATTTTTTTAAGAAATTTGAACCTATCTATTGGCAATTTCTCAAGCAGGAAAATAAGCGTAAACGAATTCGATTAGCAACCTTATCCCTCTCTGAAATTGTGACGATTGCAATTTGTTATAAAACCTCGCAAGTAAATAACTTTAAAACATTTTTTCAATTGCTTTATCAATTTGAGAGTAAATTATTTAAGTCTTTGCCTTGCTATAAAAATATGCTCAGCCTGATTAACCAACATCAGCTTGCGATTCATGCACTACACCGTGCTTTAAGCAAAGGACAAGCATGTCAATATCTATGGATTGATTCAACACCTTTACCTGTTTGTAAAAACAAAAGAATTCCTAGAGGTCACCATGCTTTGGACGATATTGCTTCTCGTGGCAAAAGTTCTATAGACTGGTTTTATGGTTGCAAATTACACCTTCTCATGAATAGTGAAGGACAAATTGTGAATACAGTTTTATCCGCTGGACACATTGCAGACATTAGAAAAATCGAAGAATTAGTTGATGGCTTATTGGCAACTGTTTATGGAGATAGAGGTTATATTGGAAAATCGATAAAAACCAAATTATTAGAGCAAGATATCGATTTAATTACTTATCCTAGAAAGAATATGCGAGTAAGTCTATTGCCTTTTTCTGATGAATACCACTTGAGACAGCGGAAAAGAATTGAAACTTTAATTGGCTTATTGAAAGAAAAATACCATTTAGTAAACAGTAAACATCGGGCTATTTACGGTTTCCTAGCAGGCATATTTTCTTCTCTATGTGCCTATCAACTCTGTCAGAAGAATAAGCCAAAAATTCATGTCGTTAGAAATTTAGCTTATCCGTAACTAGGGTTAAACTACGTAAAATTTTAATGTCTTTTAATCATCGCTAACGAACCAACTGCTCAGTAATCACAGGTTCAATTTTAATCAGCTCGATTTCACCATAGAAGGTCGAAAAAGCCACATCTCCTGCATCCATACCGGTTCCAATTCGAATCAAATTTTCTACAGGCGCCAAGCGGGTTGGATCAAACAACACCCATCCACCCTCTAAATAAGCTTCAAAAATCGCGTGAAAATCCGGTAAAAATTTTTCTATCTCGACATAACCCACCACCATGCGTGCCGGAATGCCTAAAGCACGGCACAGTGCAATGCCCAAATGGGCAAAGTCACGGCAGACTCCCGCCCGATGGATAAGTACGTCTGTTGCGGTAGTAAACTGGTCAGAGCTGCCCGACACATAAAAAATATTGTTATAAATCCACTGTTCAATCGCTTTGACCCGCGGATAGCCCGATGTCATCCAGCCAAATGAGCGGTTTGCCATGTCGACCAGCAGGTCTGAATTACAATAGCGACTGGCCAATAAATAAGGCAGCACTTCATCTGGTAAATCGGAAACAACCACTTCATTAAGGTTTTGCTGAAGTTCGACATTGATAGCAGGATGACGCTCAACTGTCGCGCTATAGTTCACTTCAAAATGATCACAAGGTTCGACATGCAAACGAATATGACGGTTTTGATGATTTGAGTCCTGAAATTCATGCCATGCCACCGGCAGGTTAAAGCTCAGTTGTTCTTCGAGAATATTCTGATCGGAATGATGCGCCGTCTGAACCATAAAAATAAATTCTGTAGGCTGCACTATCTTGTATTTTAAATGGCATTGAATTTGGTAAGTGGTCATGAACTTCCTTATTTTTAAGCATTATTTTACTGTATGCAGATTAAACCAATTTCATGCAAACAATCGTATTAGATCAGTTTATCTTTATCACAATTTCATTTATCTGCTGAAATAGAGGAATGCGATCCATCCGATTTATTCCTGATTTTCAGACCCGCCGCCATCGACCTATTAAAGCCAAAATTACAGTATGCCGATCCATGCTCGCATCGTTTCAGTCTCTTTTGTTTTTTTCAAAAAAGGATCCTCACATTAACCCTTTGCCACTCCCCTGCAAAGTCCTTATAATTGAGCACAATTTTTCTCTAATTTTAAGTGGATGACCATGAGTCGCGCCATATCGCATATTGATACCTTCCAAGGCTTAATTCTTGCCTTACAAACTTACTGGGCGGAGCAAGGCTGCGTCATTTTGCAACCTTATGATATGGAAATGGGTGCAGGGACATTCCACACTGCGACTTTCCTTCGTGCACTGGGGCCTGAAACCTGGAATGCAGCTTACGTTCAGCCATCACGCCGTCCCAAAGATGGCCGTTATGGTGAAAACCCGAACCGTCTGCAGCATTACTACCAGTTCCAGGTAGTCTTGAAGCCAAACCCGGACAACATCCAGCAGTTGTACCTTGACTCGTTAAAAGCGATTGGTATTGACCCGCTGGTACACGACATTCGTTTCGTGGAAGACAATTGGGAATCTCCAACACTAGGTGCTTGGGGCTTGGGTTGGGAAGTTTGGCTCAACGGTATGGAAGTGACGCAGTTCACTTACTTCCAGCAAGTCGGTGGTGTCGAATGTTACCCAGTAACAGGCGAAATCACCTACGGTCTTGAACGTCTTGCCATGTACCTGCAAGGTGTGGATTCAGTTTACGATCTGATTTGGACCAAAGGTCAGTTCGGTACAGTAACGTATGGCGATGTATTCCACCAAAACGAAGTGGAACAATCGACCTATAACTTCGAATATGCCAACGTTGAAAAAATGTTTGAACTGTTCGATTTCTACGAAGCTGAAGCGACACGTTTAATTGAAGCTGAACTTCCATTACCAGCCTACGAACAAGTCATTAAAGCATCACATAGCTTCAACCTGCTTGATGCTCGTGGTGCGATTTCAGTGACTGAACGTCAGCGTTATATTTTACGTGTACGTACTTTGGCACGTTCAATTGCACAAAGCTACGTAGCAGCACGTGCGAAGCTTGGCTTCCCAATGGCTGAACCACAGTTACGTGATGAAGTTCTGGCACAGTTAAAAGCACAAGTTGAAGCAGAAGCGAAAGAAGCCCACAAGGAGAGCAAATAATGTCTAAACATACCGTTTTGTTCGAATTGGGTTGTGAAGAACTTCCACCAAAAAGCTTAAAAAAATTACGTGATGCGTTGCACGCTGAAACCGTTAAAGGCTTAAAAGATGCAGGTCTGGCATTCGATTCGATCGAAGCATATGCAGCACCACGTCGTCTGGCACTTAAAATTGTCAACGTTGATGGCGCTCAAGCAGACACTCAAAAACGTTTTGATGGTCCTGCAAAACAAGCTGCATTTGATGCTGAAGGCAAACCAACACGCGCCCTTGAAGGCTTTATGCGTGGTCAAGGCATTACAGTTGATCAAGTTTCAACTTTCCAAGCTGGTAAAGTTGAAAAAGTGTGCTACTTAAAAGATGTAAAAGGTCAAAGCCTTGACGTGCTTTTACCGCAAATTTTGCAAGCCGCTTTAGACAACCTTCCAATTGCAAAACGTATGCGTTCTGCGGCAAGCCGTACTGAATTCGTGCGTCCTGTAAAATGGGTGGTATTGCTTAAGGATAATGCTGTCATTGATGCAACCATTCAGGACCATAAAGCAGGCAACGTGACTTTTGGTCACCGTTTCCATGCACCTGAAGCGATTACGTTGACACATGCTGATGAATACTTAAGCAAGCTTAAAGCAGCGCACGTTGTGGCTTCTTTTGAAGAACGTCAAGCGATCATCGACCAGCAAGTCAAAGCCTTGGCTGATGAAGTAAATGCAATTGCGATTGTCCCTGCGGATCTTCGTGACGAAGTGACTGCACTGGTTGAATGGCCTGTTGCACTTCGCGCGAGCTTCGAAGAACGCTTCCTTGCGGTTCCTCAAGAAGCACTGATCACTACAATGCAGGACAACCAAAAGTACTTCTGCTTGGTGAATAGTGACAATAAACTTCAGCCTTACTTCATTACCGTTTCAAACATTGAGTCTAAAGATCCGACTCAAATTATTGAAGGTAACGAGAAAGTGGTTCGTCCACGTTTGTCTGATGCTGAATTCTTCTTCTTGCAAGATCAAAAGCAACCGCTTGCGTCTCGTAAAGAGAAATTGGCAAATATGGTATTCCAGGCACAATTGGGTACTTTGTGGGATAAATCGACTCGTATTGCAAAACTAGCTGTAGCGCTTGCGCCAATTACAGGTGCTGCGCCTTCTGATGCTGAAAAAGCTGCGCTTCTTGCAAAATGTGACTTAACTTCTGAATTGGTGGGTGAATTCCCTGAACTTCAAGGGATTGCAGGTACTTATTACGCACGCATTGAAGGCGAAAATGATGAAGTCGCTGAGTCTTTAGGTGAGCAATACCTACCTAAGTTCGCGGGTGACGTTTTACCGAAAACTAAAACAGGCACAACCATTGCCCTTGCTGACCGTTTAGATACGCTCACAGGTATTTTCGGTATTGGTCAGGCACCTACAGGTTCTAAAGACCCGTTTGCGCTGCGTCGTTCTGCGATTGGTATTTTGCGTCTTGTAACTGAAAACGAGCTTGATGTTTCAATTGAAGACCTGATCAAACTTGCACTTGCTGCTTATGGAGATGTATTGAAAGATCACGACAAGACGCTAAAAGATGCAGTGGCATTCCTTGAGGGTCGTTACCGTGCGAAATATGAAGATCAGGGCGTTGCGGTTGATGTGATTCAGGCGGTTCAAGCCTTGTCTCCAAAATCACCGCTTGATTTTGACAAGCGTGTCAATGCAGTAAATCATTTCCGTGAACTTCCTGAAGCTGCTGCTTTGGCTGCTGCAAACAAACGTGTTGCCAACATTCTTGCAAAAGAAGCTGCACCTGAAGGCGCTGTGGTTGAAGCAAATCTGGTTGAAGACGCCGAAAAAGCTTTGTTCGCTGAACTTGCGAAAATTACACCAGTAGTGGAGCCGTTATTCGCTGCCAAAGACTACACTGCTGCCCTGTCTGCACTTGCTGCGCTTCGTTCGCCTATAGATGCGTTCTTTGACGGTGTAATGGTGATGGCAGATGATGCAGACCTGAAAGCAAACCGTTTACGTATGCTTGCTCAGTTACGTGGCTTGTTTACGAGTGTTGCGGACATTTCGGTGTTACAGCACTAAGAAATTTAGCTGATAAAAAACCCGTTTTAGAGCGGGTTTTTTATTTCAAATTGAATAGCACTATTTGGGTATAGCTTCTCACATTTTTTTATTTCTTTTTAATCTCCTCTTTTACTACTATCCACCACAAATAAAAGAGTATTTTTCTATGAATAAAAAGTTTGTTCTACCATTTTTATTAAGTAGCACTGTCATCTTAGCAACTGGCTGTAATGATAATTCAGATAAAGATAATAAAGTGATTACACAACCTGTTATTACCCCTTCATCCAGCCTTACTGGTTTAGCAAGTGAAGATCAAATCAATGCTGAAAAGCAAGCACTCGAATTTATCAATACTCCTGAATCTCAAGCTGCATTAAAATTAAAAGCAGCAGACTTGCTTCAAATTGCAAAATCGAATGGAACAGAAATAGATGATTACAATCTAACCTTACTTGATCAAGCCATCCAAGAAACGACTTTCGCAAGTGCATTGAGCTTATATAATAATGATAAAAGCAATGAAAAAATCATCTCAATTTTAGCTGCAGCCCATACTTGGTTTGGTGTAAATGCATTAGGCTCTCGCACTGTGTTTGATAATCCAGATACTACTTATCGCACGATTCCAATCGATACAAATGTAAGCTATGTGATTAAAGGCACAGCTAATAGCAAATTACCACTAGATGTCAACTTCTCATTATGGGATAAGAATAACCAAACTTTATCCAATCTTGCTACAAGTGATTTAGTCCGAAATAAGGATGGCTCATTTGAAATTTACGTCAGTAAACAATCAGCTCCCTCAACATATGCTAACTATATTCAGTTAAAAGATACGGCAACCTCTATTTTTATTAGAAACACAATTAACGATTGGAAAAATCAGCAATTCGATAAACTTTCTATCGAGCGTGCGGAGGGTTCTAAACGCATTCCAATTATTACAAAAGATGATCAATATAAGAGTTTCTTATCAAATTTAACGAGTGCGGGACCCGCCTATAATTATTATTACAAACTATCGAATGCTCCATCAGTTAATACTTTACCCGAACTCACACTAGGTGGAACGGAAGGAAGACTCTCGACACAAGCTGCTACGTATAGCCCATTCCATATTGAAGATGATGAAGCACTTATTTTCACAACAACATTAGGAGATGCGAATTACTTTATTTTACCAGTTTATAATCAATGGTTTATTACCACCAATTATATACACAAAACACAAACCTTAAATAATGCACAATCTTTAGCAAATGCTGATGGTAGTTATACCTATGTCATTTCCAAAAAAGACCCTGGTATTTATAACTGGATTGATACAGATGGCTTAAACCATGGCTATTTAAATCCACGTTGGCAAGGTCTATCAGGCAATCCTAACCAAGCCTTACCTACAGCATTACTCAAACTAGTAAAACTGGTAGATTTAAAAAATGAATTGCCGAGTGGAATAAAACTCGTTAATGAAGCTGAACGAAAAACACAGCTTGAACTCCGTAAAAAAAGTTATGAATTAAGATACACACCTTAATTACGTATAGGAATAAAAGAACCACCTATTATGGTGGTTCTTTTATTCTAATTTTACTCACTTTAAAACAATAAAGACTTTAATTAAATTTATAGCCAACTATTCCCTACTTCCCTATACTCAACTTAACAACACTCAACAAGAAAGAATCATATGAAATTTAAAGCTCTTATTTTGACTGGTCTTGCGGGTATTGCTCTTTCAGCGTGTACATCTGCACCCAAAATTCCACAGCTTGAAACGGGTGTATTACAGGAAGTTCAAAACCTGGAAGTCTATCCGGACACGACCAACAATAAAGCCAAAATCACCAAATTCCCTGGAAAATGCGTGATTGAATTTACCGGTAATCTGGAAGCAGGGAAATCGGTAGAACAATGGGTATTTAAAGGCTTAACCCTTATTTCAGGTGGCTCGGCAACATTTGCCAAAGATGGTACAAGTACAGCAAACAATTTTGATCTGCATGCGCCAGAAGTGCAAAAAAACTTCCTTGCACTCCGTAATCATTTTCATGAAGATGCTTTAGCTCAGTGTAACTAATCCCCCTCGGAATCACTGACTCAATATTGATTCGGTGATTCTTGTCCCCTTTTTAATATAAAACCATCTATTATTTGATTTCCAGTCAAATACCGTTTATCGATATTTATTCTAAAATGTCACATATAAATACTTTGTATCCAAGCTCAATTTTTCTTTTTGAAAAATAATTAAAATTCAAAAACTAAAAAAATGACAGCTAAAAATTGCGTTCACATATCCATCAAAATTGTTCATTCGAGGTTGTTAAAACGTTTGAATTTATTCTCAAGTTAATGATTTATCTATTAAATCTAATATGATATTTCAGTCTAAAAACTCGACTTTCATCGGGTTCTGTCATATAGGATAAATCGCGCTATGAACAGCATGAAAATAAAATTGACCGCAGCGATTCTTTTAATCTCTTCTTTCATTTTTGCAAACACTGCCGTACAGGCAGCGAAGGATGCAAAGGTAGAACCAAGTACTCCAAAAGTCGATCAGGCTGGAGAAAAAGGTAGCGATAAAACTCAAGCTGGCAAAAATACTTCAGGAAATAGTGACCATTCGGCCAATGAAAAACGTCAAACCAATGATGAGACAAGTTCACATCCCAGTAATATGGACATCAACGGTACAACGCATGCTGAGTTGAATAATCTGGCTGGAAGACCGCATACACCCTCGCCCAATGAAGTCTGGGTTGCTGATGAAAACTAAAATCTTGTCTTTAAGCCCTATATTTAAAAAAGCTCATTTCTATGGGCTTTTCCTTTAGCTGTGCATCAAGAAGCTATTTTAATGTTATGAATCTGTAGCCATTTCATCAAACTTCATATTTCCAGCAAACTTAGCCTTTAGAATCAAGTTAAATAGAGATGAAATGACTTCAAATGAGTATTAAAACAGGAATGAAACCCACAATGAAAAAGATAAAAGCTGCATTAATTACTAGCGCAATTTTAGCTTCAACTCCGCTTTTTGCCCAAACGACGACGACAAGCGAAACTGTGACTCCAACACAGCGTCAGGCTGCATCTTATGGCGATAACCCGAATATCTTTAAAGTACTTACTCAAAAGGCGCAAACAACGGTGCAAAATACGGCTGAAAAATTTGATCATGCAGCGCAAAAAGGAATTGCGAAAGTAAAACCTAAAGTTGAAAATGCCTGGGAAGAAACCAAAGATTTTGCCAGTGAAAAATCAGTAATCGCGATAGAAAAAACTCAAAATGCGGCAGTAAAAGTGAATAATAAATTAAATGAAACCAAAGATGGTCTTATTGGCAGTCCAGAAGAGCAGTCTGCGCCTATTGTTTCCCATCCTTTGAGCCAGTCATCGACCGGGGTTGATTCTGCACCCGTTCAGCAAGTACCCGCTACTCAAACACATCCGGTACAAAACAATGAAACCACACACTTATAAGAAATATGCCCTCTCCCTATTGGCAGAAGGTTCGTGTGAAAGCCGATTAATTCACTTGTCGAATCGGCTTCCCGGCTTTAAACGCTGCAACATTATCTAGCATCTGTTGCACAATACGTTGTCGTGCATCGACACTGCCCCACGCGCTATGCGGGGTAATAATCAGGTTTGGAATATCATCTGCCAATAACACATTGCCATTTTTAGGCGGTTCAACGGTGAGCACATCGGTTGCAGCTCCGGCAATTTTGCCTTGGCGTAAAGCATCGGCAAGTGCTTGTTCATTGACAATTCCGCCACGTGCACAGTTAATTAAAAATGCTGTAGATTTCATGGCATCGAAGGTTTCGGTATCTATCAAATTACGGGTATCTTCGGTTAAAGGACAATGTAGAGTCAGGAAATCAACTTGTGGCAGTAAATCTGTAAAAGGAATACGACTGGCATCAGCTGGACGATTGGGTAATGATCCAACCAAAACTTTCATGCCAAACGCTGCAGCCAGTTTTGCAATCGCCTGTCCCAATTCACCATAACCAATCACCCCTAAACGCTTGCCTTCAAGTTCAATAATCGGAAAATCCAGCAAACAAAACTGTGAGGCCTTATTCCATTCACCCTGCTTCACCGCGCAGTCATATTTAAGCAGTGAAGTGGCCAAAGCCAGCATTAAAGCCAAGGTGTGTTGTGCCACCGCAGACGTGCCATAGCCCTGACAATTACATACCACAACGTTTTGTTCACGCGCTTGAATCAGGTCAACATTGTTTGTACCTGTCGCGGAAATTAAAATTAGTTTTAAATTTGGACATTGCCGAATCGTTGCTGCATCCAGCACCACTTTATTACTGATGATGACATCTGCATGCTGTACGTGCTCTAAAACCTGTGCTGGGCTCATGCCTGGAAATAGGGTTAATTCATCAAAAGCCGCTTCGAGTGCGCTAAAATCCAAATCATTTTGATCGAGTGATTCATAATCTAAAAATACGGCTTTCATCATGCATTCCTTGGCTAGTTTAGATAGGGGCTGAAATTATTTTGCCCTACATTAAAAGCTAGATTTATATGCTTTTTCAACCAAATTCAGCCATGAGATATGAAAAAACCCACTATTTAGTGGGTTTGTTAATATGGACTTGAATCGACTTCCGAATTTCATAAAATACATAGATTGCTAGAGCAAAAACAACAAGCAACCCCCCGCCCATAATGATATAAGTCGGATCTGGACTCTGGGCCAAAGCATAGGAAGGTATGAATATAGAGATGATGGTTAAAAGCACAGCCGGTATAAAATCATGTTTCATCCTTAAGCACCCTGTATGGTTTATTTGTTTATTGTTCAACTTTTAGCAAATCTAACTTGCCTTATATTTTCTATCTTAGACCGATTAAAATATAAAGCAAGCGTTCAAAAATCAGACCAAAGTCGAGTTTATTTTAAACAATTAAAGGCTATTCAATCCTGCTTAAGACAATTCTGGTTGAGTAATAAATTGAGCAGTTTCCGATGTGTCTTCAATAAAATCATAGCTGCCATACTCATTCGTGCTTAAGTTGAACTGCTTATAACTGAGCAAGTAAAAATCGCTATATTTCTTGATCACAATCGGATGCATTCCTGTTAATAACGGTTCTTGTTCCTTAAACAGCTTCATGACCTGTCGATCATTCATTGCCACTACATAGCGTTCGTCATTCAAATTAATCTGTACCAAACCAGTGCCCTTGGCAAAAATCGGAATCAAAAATTTATGATTTAAGGCAATTGCGCCAGCGGCATAGCTTTCAATTTTCTGGCTGATGACATTGAATACCAGACTATGACCGAAACAGTCCAGTAAATGACTGCGGTTTTCCTGAGGCAAATTCACCTGAATACCCAGTTTCTGTAAATCCTGCTGACTGACCTGCTTGTTGCTCAGCAATTCTCGCAGTAAGTTCTGCTTCAACTTTGCATCAAAAAACTGGTTATCCAGCTGTAAATCATTGTTAATTAAAATCGAGCCCAAGGCATTGCGGTGACGCGGCAATAAATTTTCAATGACTTTACGATAATAGAACTTACTGCTCTTTTTCACCTGACGAATCTTCTTATAGAAATAAGTTTCATCAAACTCATGCATTAAAAAGTCATACAGCAATTCTGAACTGGCCAAAACAGCAATCGCATCGTGTCCGGTAAAAGGCAGATTCAAGGTCCGAATTTGCGGCACAACCTGTTCAAGTTTTAAATAATGTGCACGATCTTCAGGATAGTAAGGGTCATAAACTAGAATGTATTCACGCTCGGCTGAAACATCCTGAGGCTGCACCTGCATATTGGCATTTAATTCCGCATGGAAAAACATATTATAGCGCGGGTCTTCGACATCTTCAGGATTGATTGAATACTGCGGTACCAAGGCAACCACGCGCTTTAAATCGAGTAAATTGGAATACTTGATGGCAGCATAACCGCCCATTGAACCGCCATAGCCAATCCGGGTTTTAAACGGCGCAATCAGCTCCTGTATCTCGGCAAACATCTGTCGCATTGAGCTTTCAGGAAACCACGATTTCTGCTTCGGCATAATCCCGATCACATTAAAATCATGTTTATGCAAAGATTTTTCAGCATTAATCGACAGCCCCTTGGCGCGGGTAATTAAATCGCCAAAAGAGAAAATCAGCTCATCCGATGAGCCTTTTAAAAATATTGCACGAATTTGTTCGTCTTCAAAAATAATGTGTTTATCCATTTCCACACCGAAGCAAATCGGCCCTTGTTTTTTTACAGTCAATAGAACAAATAGACACCTTGCCTATTTACGAAAAGCGACTATGGTATTTTATAGATGCCAAGAATATTAAAAAGCGCAAAATATGACACAATCACTCCATCCAGCTGCTCAAAAAGGCTTTAGTTCTGCTGCAGAACTTTATCAACAGGTCCGTCCCAATTATCCACAGGACATCGTGAACTGGCTACAATATCAGCTGCAACTATGTGAAAAATCGCAGGTCATCGATCTGGGTTCCGGTACTGGCAAATTCTTACCCTACTTACAGCAAATTACCTCACATATAACCGCGATTGAACCGATTCAGGAAATGCTGGCACAGCTGCAACAGGCATATCCAGAAATTCAAACCCTGCAAGCCAGCAGTGAATATTTGCCCGTCACTGCAAATAGCATAGATGCCGTGATTTGTGCGCAATCCTTCCACTGGTTTGCCAATCTGGAGACTTTACAGCAAATTCATCAAGTCTTGAAACCCTCTGGACATTTGGTCCTGATCTGGAATCAGCGTGATATAAACGTTGACTGGGTCAAGGCATTGGCAGACCTGATTAAACCTTTGGAGGGTAACACACCTCGTTATCATAGTGAAAAGTGGAAAGATGTGTTCCAGCAACAATCGTTATTTCAGCTGGAACATATCCAGAATTTTCAGCAGCAGCATGTCGGTACAGTAGAAAATGTGGTGTCGAAACGTTTGCTGTCGACCAGTTTTATTGCAGCCCTGCCTGAGCAGGAACAGCAGCAATTAAAAGTCCTATTTGAACAGATTGTCTTCAGTTACACTGGTAAAGATCCACACGATGAAATTGCTTTCCCTTATCTGACCCATGCTTATGATTTTAAAAAAATTGATCAAAAATAAGGAATCATCATGAAAAAACTTCAACTGAAACAACTTGGGCTGCCGGTGTTGTTGTGTTCAAGTGTATTGCTGAGTGCGTGTGATCACAGCAAAAATAGCGCAACTCAAAATGATAAAATTCAACCTGAAGATAAAGTCATGCAGGAGTTGATTACTGAACCGGTCAAATCTTTTGAGAAAACGCCAGATGATCAACATGATATTGCCTTACTGACTGACTTTGATAAGCGCTTCAGCCAAATGAGTGACGAGATGGAAGACGAACTGATCAAAATGGAGGAGGAAGGTTCACTGACGGATGAATTTGCACAAAACCGTAAACGTGACAACATTCGCTCGGCTTTAAACATGCTCAAAGATTTGGATTTAAAAACTGAACAAGGACGCTATATTCAAGGCTTGATTGCTGAATATTGGCAAAATCAAGCCAGACTGTATGAGGGGCGCAAAGATAAAAAAACCGAACCTGTTAAAAACTCGGCAGACAAGATCAAAGGGCTCGGCGAGTTTTTGCATGCCCAGGAACAACTGGAATATTGGCGGTCACAATATCCTGAAGCGAGTAAAGCGGAAACCGTAAAATCAGCCTCATAAAGAAGGGCAGTTGATCCCGTCTCTTGATTGGAGTGACTTATGCTCGCTCATCATATTGAGGCAGGCCATCGCAAATACTATCCCACTCTGCCTTGGAGGCAGCAAAGATATGTTGGGTCGGCTTTTGCTGAAGTGGTGTATCCAGTGTGCCAATTCTCAAACGATACAGATCCGGTGTTTCGGCTTTAATACTCATAATTGGTGAGCCACAATCGGCACAAAAACAGCGCTGAGTCGTATCACTAGATTGGAACTTTTTCAGCAAATGCTCACCTTGCACAATTTTAAAATCTGCTTTTTGAATTGGAGCATTGCTGGCAAAAGCTGTACCATTGGCTTTACGGCATTTTTGGCAATGACACTGCACGATGTCACCAATTTCGCCCTGAATTTCATAGCGTAAACCGCCACATAAACAGCTTCCGCTATACTGGTTTTCTTTAGACATAACACTCGCATTTTTTATAATGGTTGAACTTTCACCCTAGCATGCTTTAAATCACAGTTCAAAATCGTCCTTATTCTATTTTTGCAGCCAGGTAGTCATGCACCCCTTCACCTGCGGCACGGCCTGTGGCAAAACATGCAGTCAATAAATAACCGCCGGTCGGTGCATCCCAATCCAGCATCTCGCCACAACAAAACACCTGCGGATTTGACTTTAACTGGAGTCGTTCAGACAAGACATCACGTTTGATACCACCCGCACAGCTAATTGCTTCTTCAATCGGACGCAAGCCCGCTAAAGGAATAGCCAAATGCTTAATCTGCTGTGCTAAAGCCAAGGGATCATTCCATACATCTTTAGCCACCAGTTCACGAACTAAACTGGCTTTGGCATGGTCTAGACCAGCTTTACGCCAGACATTACTTAAAGACTGCTTTTTACTTGGTTGTAATTTTTGCGCGAGCTGCTCAACCGTCTGATCTGGAATTAAATCCAAATATAGTTGCATGGCCTGACCATTTTTAAGCTGCTGACGCAATGCACGTCCCTGTTTATAGATCAAACCGCTCTCTAAACCATAATGACTAATCACAATATCACCCATGGTTTTGACTTGACCATCCACCCATGCTTCAACCCGTTTTAAAGGCTGACCAAATACCGGTTGCATAAACTTGGACCAGGACCGTTCTACGCCGGCATTACTCGCCTGAAAGGCTTCAATTTCATCCCGAGATAACCATTGTTGCCATGCACCATCACTGCCAAGCCGTGACCATGACACCGCACCGCAGGCCAGCACAATGGCATCAAACTGCTCGGTTTCAACCTGTTCCGTGACCAGGTTTTTAAGCTGTAATTCGGAACCATTTAAATCCAGACATTGATGGCGATAATGAAAAATCACACCATGCTCAGTTAAGCGTTTTAACCAGGCACGCAATAATGGCGCAGCTTTCATATCAACTGGAAATACCCGACCGGATGAACCGACATAGGATTCGATGCCTAAATCTTTCATCCATTGTTGAATCCATTTCGCATCCCACTGTTGTATCCAGGTTGCAAGCCAGTCTGCCTGATCATAGCGCTGAACAAACTGTGCCACAGGCTCGGCATGGGAAATATTTAAGCCTGTTTTTCCAGCCATTAAAAATTTACGTGCGGCTGAGGGTTTCTGTTCATAAACCTGCACCTCATAATCGTAATGGCTTAACACTTCCGCAGCCATCAGCCCTGCAGGACCTGCTCCAATAATTGCGACACGCTTTTTCATAACCCACTCATTCGGCATCTTTTGGATCAGTTTCTGATGCAGTTTCGATCACCACATTTTGCCCTTGTAACGGCATAAAGTCATCAAAACGGGTGGTATAGCCTTCTGGCTTGGTGATGATCAGTTGCTGACAGAGTTCACCGCGCTGCAAATATTTGATTTCAAAATGGGTACGTGCAGAAGTAGCGGGAATCACTTCTTTAACAAACGATAATTTCCACACCTCAATCAACTGCTGTTGCGCTTCTGCGATATAGTCAGGAATATTACTGGCTAAAGTCACCGTTCCACCGACCTGTAAACGTGATATTAAAAATTCAAAAAACGGCATATTCAACCAGCGTTGTGCCGGATTATGCGGTTCAGGATTAGGATATAAAATAAAAAATTGCTGCACTTGTGCAGGCAATAAAGCATGCACAATCCATGGCATGGCATCGGCATGAATCGCCTGTAAATTTTTTTGTCCTTCTAAGGCATGCTGTTTTTGCATGGCCACATATTTTTCACGGGTGCGTTCAATGGCAATCAATTTATGTTCGGGATGCTGACTCGAAAAAAGCAAAGCATGTTTACCTTTACCGGCACCAATTTCCACACAAATCGGCTCTGGCTGAATCATTTGAAAATCACGCGGCGCATGCATACGCTGTGCTTGAAATTGACGAATTGGCATAATCAGATCAAACTAACAAAAATCGGCTCAAGTCTAGCAAGAGCAACTGAGTTTGACTAATCGAATCATCATTTTTATCCGGAGTAATAAGATGCCTCGCACTTTTCCTTGCCCGCGTTGTGGCAAACCTTCGACTTGGGAAGGCAACGAGTTCCGTCCTTTTTGTTCAGAACGCTGTAAAATGATTGATCTGGGCGCTTGGGCAAATGATGAATATAAACTGCCAACTCAAGATGCACCGCAAGCTGATGACGGCCGTGAAGAAGATGAGTTTTAAAATGCTTTTTTAGAAAAAAGGGATAATAGATTGATGAAAGTCATTCATCAATCTGAACCAAAAGGGTTAGAATTCATCTTTTTGTATTCCAAACTTAAAAGAATAATACCCAAAACAAGAAGGATACCAATTGCGATAATGATTAGGTCTTGACTGTAAAAACCTAAACCTAAGCATACTAAAGCGCTCAGACTAAAAATGAATAATACTACTCGTGTAAACCAAAGCTTCACACCACCCCCCAATTATTTAGAATAAATTTAAAATAATGTGACTTATTAAAGCTTTTTATACACTAAAAGAGCCTGTGTCTAGTATTTTGTATTAAATTTGTTTTTTATTTGTGTAATAGAGAAATAAAATTAACCAAGAAAAATAATTCTTTATCAGATATCAAAAAATTCTTAATTTTCCGATAAAAAAATATTATTGCTCAATTTTCAAACCATCCTGCTAGGATAAAAATACCCATAAAAAATTTCTTTTTATAGCTTAAATCTACAAAATTATAAATTTTAATAATTATAAAAAAGGACCCTTCCCATGGGACTATGGTGTTTAAAAATTCTATTTTTTCTATTTGCCTTACTCAGCACTGTGAGTCTGGGTTTGGGATTTTATGCCTACGATGTCATTGTTATTTCAATTGGTATCTTATTTACTCTTACAGCAATTATTATTGTTTTAGAATTAAAGCAGCTGCTGAGTAGTCCTTTTAGAAGAGATTGATAAAATTGATTCATCAATCTCTGAAAAGCTCACCTTAACCCGCTTTACCCGCAACAAAAGGATTATGCTGTTTTTCAAAACCAATGCTACTGATTGGGCCATGTCCTGAAATAAATTGAGTTTCATCTGGCAGACTAAAACATTCATGCTGAATTGAATCTAGCAACTGTTGATGATTACCCCGTGGGAAATCGGTACGCCCAATAGAACCTTTAAACAGCACGTCACCTGTCCATAACAGACCATAATTTTTGTTATAGAACATCACATGGCCGGGAGTATGCCCTGGGGCAAAGCGCACTTCAAATTTTTCAGCCCCTAGCTTTAATACTTCACCGCCTTCAAGCCATTGACTAACATCTACCTTTTCTGGAATTGGAAAACCATAACGCGCTGATACTTCCTGAATCATATCCAGCCAGAAAGCATCTTCTTTATGCGGACCAATCACAGGAACATTCCACAGTTTGGTTAATGCACCTACTGCACCGGCATGATCCAGATGACCATGGGTCAACCATAAAGCTTTTACAGTCAAACCGAGTGCCTCAACTTCAGCGGCCAATTTTTCAGGTTCACCACCCGCATCAATCAGAACTGCTTCTTTACTTTCTGAATCCCAAACAATTGAACAGTTTTGCTGAAATGCCGTGACAGGAACAATTTTGACTTGCAACATGATGACGAAACCTCGATGAAATTAGTGGGCGAATGTTTGCGTTAACGCATCAAGATTAGCTTGAAGCAACATAGTGAGCAATGCAATATGATCTGCGCGAGCATTTAGTGCAGGAATATAAGCATAGTGTTCACCCCCCGCTGATTTAAAGGTTTCAGCATTTTGTAAAGCCAGTTCCTCTAAAGTCTCGAGACAATCTGCAGAAAATGCCGGACTCATAATCTGCACCGATTTTACCCCTTGCTCTGCCCATTCTTGCAGCAGCTGATCGGTATAAGGTTTTATCCATTCCTGTTTGCCAAAACGCGACTGGAAACTTATTCCCCATTGATCATCCTGCAAACCCAAAGCCTGTGCCACAAGTCGACCGGTAATACGACAACGGTCTGCATAGGGATCGCCCTTATCGGCATAAGGCTGTGGAATACCATGGAATGACATCAACAGTTTTTCTGCAACGCCATGCTCAGCCTGATAGTCCCGTACACTTTGTGCCAAAGCCTGAATATATAAAGGATGCTGATAATAATCACGAACAATCGACAAGCCGGGTAAATTGCGCTGGGTGAGTATCCACTTTGCCAATGCGTCATAGAGGGGAGCTGTCGAAGTTGCCGAATATTGAGGAAATAAAGGAAGTAAAATAATATGATCTTGTGGGTTTAGACTTAATTTTTGCAGCAATTCTTGAATGCCCGGATTACCATAGCTCATGGCAGGGACAATATTTAATTCAAATTGCGGATAGTGCTCAATTAATTGTTGTTTAACTGCTTTAACCTGTTGAAAGACAATTTCACGCATCGGTGAATCTTGTCCCCATACCATTGCATAAGCATGAGTCACCCGTTTAGGACGAAATGGCAAAATAAACAGTCTTAAAATGATTTGCCAAACCAGTTTTGGAATTTCAATAACCCGCTGATCAGATAAAAACTGCTTCAGAAAACGGCGCACTGCCGGAACAGTGGGTTCGTCTGGCGTACCCAAATTGGCTAAAATAATGGTGACTTTCGCTTTAGGTGCAGAAAACATCAAACGCTTTTCCAACATATATCAACGGCTTTACTTTAACAGTTTTCTGCACTTTCTCTATATAGATTAATATTGTGATTTAAATTGAAAAACACGATTATTATCCAGCAGATTGCTTTCTAAAAGCTTTTGTCCTTTGGAGGTAATTTGCCACAACATCCGTTGACGGTCGTCACGTCCAGATTGCACAATCCAGTCATTTTGACGCATTTGCATTTTAATACTGTGCAAGGCGCGAATATTAATTTGTGCACGTGCCACTGCATGTGCACGCGGCATTTCCACCCGTGCATCTTCTAGGCCCGTGTCGTTTAAATAGTCATTCATATATTTAGAAAAATATTCTTCTGGCGTCGGATTGACAAACATGGTGCCCAAAATATTCAGCAACTGCGCCCAAGTCAGTTTCTTTTGAATTTTCAGTTCCTTGAAATTGCCATCTTGATAGGCATGCATTCGATATTCAAAAGAAAATAATTCATGCATTGAAACTTTGGGTAAAGACAGAAAAGGATCGACTTCTCGCTTACCCACTTCTGTTTCCAGTTGCTCGATTTTAGCCTTGAGTTGATCAATTTCATCGTGCAGGGATTGGGTGTTCTGTGGTCTAACCCAGCCTGAAACAGGATAACGTTCAAGCATTTGTGGCATATTAAAACGTACTGCCAATTCCAAATCACGAATACTACGGTAAGTAAAAATCTGATCCGCTTCTTGTTGTAATAATTTACGAAATTCCAAGAATTTTTCCCGAAGTTCCGGTTTTTGATCCTGTAAAGCAGAGCCCCTAGATGCCGGGTCTTCATGCATAAAAACAATAATCGGTTTCTGTTTGGTGACCGCATAAATGTATTCGAGGTGCATATACCCGACACCTGACACAGATTGTTCACCGTATTGGCTGCCCAAAAGAATGACCACATAGTCGCAGTCATCAATTTGACGACGTGCAAATGCCGTACTCAAGGGGGTGCGTTGTTCTAATCCCCAAGAAAAGAACCCCATTCCCACCAGAGTCTGAGCTAAAACGATACGTTCGGGCTGCATCTCACTGCCAGACGTAGAAATAAAAACCTGATAACGCTTATCGAGCATTGGTTATCCTCTTCCAATTGCACATTACATTCCCAACTGTAGCTATGCTGATCAGTTCGGCTGTAATCGGCTACCCCAATCTAAAATTTAATTTTTTTTACTATATTTCAAAAGACTAGCTGCGTTTGTTGGCTTATTCAACAGTAATGTTGCGAATATCCCAAGTTAAATTCTCCTGAATCAGGCACTGCAACACAGTTTTTAAATTTTCTGCATTATTGCCACTGACATGACATTCGATTCTTAAGCTGTCTTTTTGATCTTGTTCAAATAATAACTCATTTTTAATCAAAATTCGGGCTGTTTGTCGCGCAACTGGTACACCAGAGTCAATTAATGTCAGTTTCTGACCAAAAATAGACTCAATCGCAGGTTTTAAGAAGGGATAATGCGTACAACCCAAAACCAAATAATCGGCTCCTTGGTCAACCACAGGTTGTAATATTTCTTTTAAGGTCGCTAAACATTCCACGCTCATCTGTGCACCCCTTTCCACAAAGGGCACCAAATCCAGACAGGTCACAGGAATGACAGTTACATGGGCAGGCAGGGCAAAACGCTGCATCACATCTTGAATCAGCTTGCCCCGAAAAGTTGCGGGGGTTGCAAGAACCGCCACGGTTTTAGATTTTGTCTGTAGTACAGCAGGTTTTAACGCAGGCACTAAACCGATAATCGGAAAGTCTGCGCCATAATGATCACGCAAATAATCCAGACTAAAAGCAGAAGCGGTATTGCACGCCACCACTGCCACTTTACAGCCCTGACGATACAGCCATTCAATTGCATCAGCGGTGAGCTCACGAATATTTTGATCATCACGTGGACCATAAGGTACGTTTGCAGTATCTGCATAATAAAGGATGTGTTCTTTGGGTAAATAATTTGCAATGTCCTGTGCAATCGACAATCCACCTATTCCAGAGTCAAAAATCCCAATCGGGGCATCAGGTTGCGCCTTGGGCATGGGATTTGTTAAAGGATAAATAGGATGAATGGCTGTCATAGTTTCACTTTCAGCAGTTCAGGAAATTGGAAGCACAAAGCTTAAACCTCAGGTGCCTAATTGCAAGTGAAAATCACCACTTTGTAAGTTTAAAATGGTTTCATTTTTGTCATTTTCAAGCAGCTCTCCCATTTCAATTAAATGAAAAAAAGCAGAACGTTGAATTAAGGCGTTGATGCCAAAACGGATATGAACATAAGGGCGTAATTCACCTGAATATTCACGCATAAAAATTGGATGTTCCCGGTCCACAATCACCACATCCTGTGTGGTAGTGGTGAATTGGATATATTTATTACCCCCAATTTCGACCTGATCCACCTGATTGACCAATAAAGGTTCATCTTCAACTTCTATTTCAATTTGCTCAACCGGCGTCTTTAAATAGAACTTGCCATCTTCTTTCCAGAGTACGGTTGAGAACAGGTCAATCATAGCTTGCCGTTTAATCAATTGACCTTCATGCCACCACTCTCCATTGGCTTTTACCTTCAAATCCATTGTACCGCAATGCTTTGGATGAAATTGCTCCAATGGGGGGATTGACCTTTTGTGACCAACCTGTGCATCTTTTAAGTATTGTGTAATACCCATTAAATTTTTATCATCAGGAATCGCGACATTTTTCGTCTGATTTGGTGCATTATTTTGATTAGCCATACCGAATACCCCTGTTGACGGAAAAATAATATGATTCAGCCAATTGGCTAGATCAAGGTTTAAAACTATACTAGCCCACAATATAAAAGACATGATAATAAAATTGTGTCTGGGCATTAAGAGCACTTATGGCAGCACCGGGTGAAATCACTACGGTTGCCACCTTCAAATCACATGAGGAGTCCTACATGGAACACATCGAACGTGAATCGATGGAGTTTGACGTCGTCATCGTTGGCGCAGGACCGGCCGGTCTGTCTGCAGCGATCAAGATCCGTCAACTTGCAATTGAAAACAACCTGAATGATCTGTCCGTTTGTGTCGTGGAAAAAGGCTCCGAAGTCGGTGCACATATTCTGTCGGGTGCGGTGCTTGAACCGCGTGCCATGAACGAGCTGTTCCCGGACTGGAAAGAACAGGGTGCGCCGTTAAATGTGCCGGTGACTGAAGACAAAACCTTCTTCCTGCTTTCAGATGAAAAATCACAGGAAGCGCCGCACTGG
>NZ_JAZQPV010000095.1:0-15936 GCF_045628685.1 Acinetobacter sp. | reverse complement strand
ATTCCTGTATCATTCGTCGCTGCATCTCCTGCGCCTTGACCTCGTTGTTCAGGTCATCAATCACGGTGCCAGTCACCTCGTAGTACTTCATGAGGGCCTTCAGGTGGACCTGCATCTGGAGCAGCAGCGGCTTTAGCGATTCCTTGTTCAGCTTCTCGAGACGGCCGGCCTGTCGACTCGCCACTGTGAGCTGTGATGTCATGCCTTTGTCACGTGCCACCTTGACTTTGGACATCTCACGTTCATACTCGGCATCATTTGCATTCACTTGCTTCTCACAGACCGAGATCTGGCCACGAAGCTTGCCGATCGATTCCTCCATCGTGGCCCGCTTGCCTTTGAGGTCGTCGATGTACGACTTCATGATCCCGATCGGGTCAATTTCAACGAAGGCACCGGTGATCTTACGCATCACGCTCTTGAAGCCGTAAGCGATCAACGTTTGGAACTTCGAGTTCGTCAGGATCATGATGAGCCCGAACAGGATGGCACCGAGGATGGTCAGGGTGATGGCCTGGCCGACGACGTGAATCGCCTTTGTGAAGGCGTTCATCAGGAAGTCGAGGGAGAAGTAAAGTCCCAGGGCACCCAGCGCGAGGGCAACCATGCCAGTGGTTCCTTCTGGCCGTTCCCAGAACGACTTAGGTTTGAATTCGTTGGTCATTTTACTTTTCCTTTAACCGAGGGTAGAGAGAATCGTGGCCTTGTGACCATTCAGCTCATTGCGGACATGTGCTGCAGCTGCCTTGAACTCGACATCTGCTTGACGAAGTTCCGCTTCCTTCGTCGCTGCCTGGGTGCGGAGGTTGACCATGTTGGTCGACTGTTCCGCGATACTTTGCTGTAGTTGGGCGATGCGCTGCTGGAGGTTCTGGATTTCAGCATTCATTGCACCTACCTGCTGCTCTGATGCATTCGCCTGGTTCTGCAGGCCGCCGACCTCGGCCTTGATCTTGCTCTCGAGCGCCTGGCCGAACTGCATCTCAGCACCGTCGACATCACTCAGGTGGATCGTGACTGCGTCAGCGAATTCCTTCGCGCTGCGGCCAGCACCTGCAGTTTTTTGTGCAGCTTTCAGTCGCATGACCGGGTCGGGGATGATGTCAGTTAGCTGGTCTGCAGCGCCGATCAACGCCGTCAAGGCGGTGTTTCGTCCAAAAGTTTGCTTGCGAATCATGTCGACCATGTCTTGATTCAGGCTCGTCGACGGTTGGAACGTCACGCCCGAACCTGCCGTTGTTCTCACATCTGGTGCTTGTTGTGCGGCCTGTGGAGACCCTTTCGGGCCCTCCACAACCGCTGCTTTGCCATCATCCTCGATGATGGCACCTTTCACTTTGTCCCACAGTCCCATGATCTCTCCTTGAGTTGGGGATTAACGACCGAAGTCCGGAGCTGCTTGCTTCTTGGTGCGGAAGGCTTCGCTTGCACCTTCATTTGAGATGATCGAATACTTCTTCAGGTCCAGCTTTGGGTAGCCGGCGATGCCGAGCCAGAAGCCCTTCCATACCGAGCCCAGCTCAGTCTTGTATGAGCGTTTCATGTCCAGCATCTCGGTCTGAGCCTGCTGAAATTCCTTCTGTGTCGATTCGACGACCTGCTGCACCTTGCGATACAGTTGGGGGTCTTGGACGGGGTTGTGCTCTGTGATGGCCTGGAAGACTGCCTTCGAACCATCAGCCCCGTAGCGGCCCGTTACCGCCGCCTTGAACAGTTCGATCTGATCCTGGGTGGCCATCTTTGTGACACCAGCCACGCCCTTCAGCTGCTGGTAACCCGAGGATAGGGTCTGTTGCATATCGTCGTACTTCGCATCGAGCTGTTGCTCAGCGCGGTTGCCGTAGTTTGCTGCGCTCACGTAGGTGCCGATTGTTGCCACGACACCCACGCCTATTGCCCCGGCAATTGCCAGGTTGCGGATCAGGTTCGAATTTGCCATTTTTATTCCCTTTTAAATTGATAGAAACATTATACTCTAACTGACATAGGTTGTACACATTAATTTGGCCTTAGCGCAACCTGCGTCTCATTCTGCTACCGCCCGATTGCTCGAGGAAAAACCAAACTCCAACTGCTCCAGCAATTGACAGGAAGATCAGCGTGTACACCAACCAATCTGGTGGGTCAATCTCACCATCTAAGTATTCGAACTCGGCCATTTGACGACGCTGGAAGTTCGTGTTTATCTGTGTCATCAGCATCGGGACGATGCTCCTGTCGATAACACCCTTCTCAAGCACCCCATCTCGTAACTGGACCTTGAAAGTTTCATTCTTTGTCCAGCTCAAGACACGAACGAAGTCGATCTTGGGGTACTCAGTGGAGCCGATGATGAGCACCACGTCATTTTTATTCGCACCTTCCCATGCATCTCGTAGAGCGTACTCATAGTTCGAGTCGCTCGTCTTCGCAATGACAATGATGACGTTCACTTGTTTCTTCGGACCAAGTTCACGGAGCCCAAGTGAGATGTCTTGGTTCCACTGAGCGGCATCAGCCGGCGCCCAACCAGGAGTGATGAAGCGGTTGATCTTATAAATGTCATACACCTCGTCAGGATACTTTGGAATCAACTTCGTGAACTTCTTCTTCAGGTCTGCCGCTGCCGGCGTGAAGAGCGAGTTAGGGACTGCCTGGATGTAGTTCGTGTAGCGATGCTCCTTCGCCACGGGATCACCCTTCTGAATCTCCGTGTAGCGGTGAGGGTCAGGCGTCATGTAGACCCTTCTGCTCGTTGAGTCCTCGTGGTCAATGCGGTAGTCGCCAACCGTGGTGTTACAGTTCCACGTTACCGTGTAGTGATCCTCGTAACACGTCTGGCACGTTCGTGTCGTGTTGCCCTTCGAATCCGTGGATGTTGTGCAGTTGCACTCGTACGAGCGTTGGTAGGTGTCGTGGACCCGTTCCTTGGAAACCACCTGGCCATTCCAGATTTCTGTATCCCAGGTCTTCGAGCCTTTCGAGATGAAGAAAATGGAACAGACAACCACGAGCGCTGTAAGGACGTAGATGCCCGCCGGGATGTAGGAGTCCTGCTTGTCGCGTTGAAGAATCCACACGACGATGCCGCAGACGACTGGTAAGGCGAGAAGCCAGAGGAGTGTTATGTTCATTTACACCTCGAAATGAAATTTGGTGAAGGCCTGCATGAACGGGTTGAAGTCGCAGGCGAACCATGCGACTTCGTAGTTGGTTCCGCCGGTGCAGGACTTCACGATGCATTCGTCCATCGCGGTGCGGATGGATTTATCCGTGGAGAAGACATCACGCTGATCATCCGTGAGCGGGTTCTCAACAAACTTGCCGTCGACTTTCTTCAGAACGGTTCCGTTACCGAAGTGCGAAAGCTCTTCCGGTAGAGGCGAGAACGTCTTGGTGTCGAGGGAGAACAGTTGAGGATTTTCCTCAACCATCATCTCCCGGGTGAAGACGATATGCAGGTCGGTATTGGTCATTTCAGGTCCTTAGAAAGTTTCGGTAATTTCTTCTTTGTCGCGCGATGTAAAGCTTTTTCGTGTGTATCTACATTGTACTTGAAGATGTCGTAGCCTTCACGTGAAAGACGCCGAATGATTACTCGCCGCTGATGTGCGTTCACTGCAAAGGGCAGATACTGGTGAAACTTTCCATTCCACCAAAGCTGATAAAGTGTTTTCATGCTGGGCTCCTCATCAAAAACATCATCATTTTCTGCATGTGCTTGAAGTATTCTTCATGGCGTTCCCTTAAAGATTTTGGTTTGATTGGACCCACGAAAGCTGGGATGACCTTGCCATCGATCACTGGAACAAACTCCATGTTGTCGTGCAAGTGCCAAGTCAGACCACCGGTGCTTTCGATGTCGATGCAATGTGCTTCTTCGACATCCTTCGTCCAGGTCTTAAAGGGGAAGGTCTCGTGCTTGTTCCTCGACATCAAGACCAGCGGTACAAGCATGCAAAGAAGCTGCGTTTCTTTGTGTCGGAGAACAAATTTCATGTGAAACCCCCGTGGTTTGTTGATAGAAAGATTATACAACAGAAGCCACGGGATGTACACAAGTTTATGAATTTCTGGTCCCATAAATATCAATTAGGAGGATTTATGAGAATACCATTTACATACTTAATTGGTTGGACAAAGCACAAGAAATTTTATTATGGTGTACGATATGGAAAAGATGCGCATCCTACAACATTATGGAACACATATTTCACGAGCTCAAAGGACGTTGCAGAATTTAGATTACAGAACGGAGAACCAGATATTATTCAAGTTCGAAGAACTTTTAAAAACACAGATAAAGCAAAAGAATGGGAAGTAAAGGTTTTGCAACGAATGCACGTTGCTAGAAGTGAGACTTGGCTAAACAGAAGAGAAGCTCCTGCGTTTCCATGTTTTGAAGGAGCAGCAAATCCACTGTTTAAAAAACAACACACATTTGATGCACGATTAAAAATTTCAAAAGCTAATACAGGAAAACAAAGAACGCTAGAGCAAAGAAAAGCAATATCTATTAGACAAATAGGCAAAACTAATCCATTCTTTAATAAGAATCACACAAAAGAATCAAAACTTAAGATTGCATCTTCTGTATCAAAAGCAACAACAGGCGCAAATAATCCTTCAGCAAAATCTTACAAATTTATTAATCCTAATAACATTCACTTTCATGTTACTGGAGAATTTTCTAAATTTTGCGTAGAGCATGATTTGAGTAGATCAAAAATGTATCGAAGTATTGATCAAGGACAAATCACGCCCTTTTCAGGAGGAACCCAACAAACTCAAAATTGTGTTGGTTGGGAGGTTATTTTTCAGCCTCAAGCCACTTGTTAGAAATAGCTTTGAACTGATGTTCACCGTTTACTGCTTTGAACACTAAACCTTCGCGGACTGAGCTATTCATGCTTGGGCCATCTGCAAACTTTAGAAGGCTTTGCATATCGGTGATTCCAAGTTCTCCTAGAGTTACATTCATATGGAGAACTGGAACATGTTCAACCGGCAAATTTCCTAGGCTGATCGCCATATCATTCATTAGTTTCATGAACTGTTGGCGATCATAAGGATTCATAAATTCTCCCTTCTTAATATCGAAGACATTGTACACAAAGAAACGCATAAGAGAAAAGCGTTCTTGATTACCTTGCACGCTAGGCCCCATGAGCTCGCCCTGCAAGGCGATGTCGTTGGCATCGATGTCACGCATGGCCTGCAGCACGCCTTCATTTGCCATCTGAACGAATGCGTTCTCGTCGTTGCCTTCCATCTTCAGGTCGAGGTTGCGCGAGCAAACACCTTCCTGCACCTCGTCGCCTTCACCGTGACGGTACACGGTCATCGAGCTGCCGTCCATCTTCAGCGTCACTTCGTAACGTGTATCACGGCTAGCTTGTGCAGGACGGACGCGTTCCCACTGTCCGCTGTTCAGATCAATCGTGCGGTAACGTGCTTCACCACGATCTGACATTGCCAGCAATGCTTCGGGCGGAATGCCGGCAGTGTCGAATGCCGAGTAGGTCGGCTCGTAGCCGAAGATTTGGTTGCCCATGTTCTGGCAGCGTTCCTGGTCTGACTTGCGGAGGAACGAAGGGAAGTTGCCCTTCGCCATGCCTGCCAGTTGCGCGTTTATCGGCTTGTCCCACTTCATGATGCCGAGAACGCCAGTGAAGTTGATCTCACGAATCTTTTCAACTTCCGACTTGCCAATGCCCAGGCCAATCAAATGATCGATGATTTCAGGGAACACCTCGAGAGGTAAAGCTAGACCTTGCGATAGCTGCTTGCGCAGGCGAATGGTCTTGAGGCGGGCGCCGCGGATACCTTCCCAGTTGACTGCATTCTTGTCGAGGAAAGCATAACGCTCATCGTCGAGTGGCAGGTACGAATCGACCTCGAAGAACACACAGAGGTCACCGGATTTGAACTCACCAGCTTTCACGACGACCTTCCATCCCTCGACAGTTGCAACCTTGATTAGGTCGGCGCCTGGGATGTCGCCGATCGCGTCGATCTTGCGAACAGTTACCAGCTTACGGCCGTCAGCCATGGCTTCTGCGATGAGCTGTTCGCGCTTCATCTTCGCAGCCTGTGCTTTTAGGTCTTGTGCGACTTCTGCAGGTGTGTCGATCGTGTCGTGCTTGGTGAGGTTCTCATTCATCTTCTGAGCTTGCTCGATGCCTTCGTACATATCTTGCAGATTGGTAGTTTGACCCATGTGTTTCTCCTTATTTTCTTTCCTGTGGTTGTCCGCAGAACAGACAGGTGTCGTCCGTTTCCCATCCTCTGCAGTCTTGTTCGACCGTTACGACGTCCCAAACAGGGTCCACCGGCCAAATTCTTTTTTGCACTACTTCTCCTGTAACAAGCTTAACGTGAAGACCGTCAGTTGTGAAATAATGACACGCGTGATCAGGGCACTTTGGGCAGTAGTGACCAAAGTGCTCATCGCAGTCAGCACACCATGTGCGCCCTTCGGGAAACTCCTTGCTGCCCCAGCGAGTGTCGTACGAGTACTCAATTGTGTGAAGGCACTCAGCCTTTGCTGCATGGTACGCAGCTTCCGCATTTTCCATGGCCTCCTTAAGACCTTCCAACTTACCACGGAACACAAGCTGTTCAGGCGAACAATCATTCACATGGTGAACTTTGCTTTTTTTGAGCGGCTCATAGGACCTCGTCAATCAAGTTGAATGGATGCCAGATGGCGCGCACCTCATCCTCATTCTTTGCCTGTAACAACCGCTTGCGCGCGTTCTTCATTCCCTCATCCAGTCGCTTCTGGCTCCACAGGTGCGGGTTATCCTGACGGAACTTCAGCTCCTCAGGAGTGATCACGTTCTGGCGTTCGGTATTGCAGGCCGCGCACGCCGGGCGAAGGTTCTCCACCATGTCCAGACCGCCCAAGGATTTAGGAATGATGTGATCGCGGTTCATGAGCACCAACTGCCCATTACGAATCCCATAGAGGTTCACGACAGGGTAGCCCACCTTGTTGTTGCGTCCCTGATCTGCTATCCAACGATCAGCCTCACAGCTGCAGCACCAACACTTGATTGGTTGGTCACGCATCCTCTTGAAGAGTTCCCATCCCGAACATGCAGAAACACGACGACCCCGAATCAGGCGGTCCTCCTTGTTCTCTTTATCCAAAACTTGAAAACCTTCAGTAAGACCTAACTCATGATAGTAGATGTGCATGATCATTGTAAAAAGTTGTTATACCCACATTGTAACACCAAGCACAAAGGTTGAACACCGTCAATCGTAGGTCACAAAAAAGCCGCCTCGAGGGCGGCCGCTATTTGCTAACTAATGCTGTATCCGTGCGAGTCTGTATGTCAGTCAGTAGAGCGACGAGCGCCAGGAACACTTTCTGAACGTGGGACAGCTCCTTCAAGACGATCGACGCGACGACGCGGCTTGAATGCCTGTGTGACCTTGGTATTTTCCGGCGTCAATGTAATTACTACCTCGACCATCTTTTCATCTGGTCGAAGATTGACGTCAAACTTATTCGAGAAGAGCTTTGCTTGAATCACGTCGTCGACGATGATAGCTTCGCCTTTCGCTGGGTCGAAGCCACCGAAGAACTTGTTGTCAGAATCGCGCATAATGGCATAGAGGGAAATTGTGTTCATTGAGTGTTAATTTAGTTGAATGCCGTTCTCAACAAGGGCACGGCAAAGTTTAAGGAAGAGTAGTATGCTAAAACATCTTGCATAGGCCTCACACATCATGACAGGCGTTGCAACATGTGTTCCATTGATGATGAAAACAGCTACCCACCCTAGACGTGAGGTCGCAGATGAGCCGGGCGAATAGATAATTGGTGCAAGATTTATCTTGCTCTCAATGAGTGAGATCGCATTCAAGTCTGAAAGGTAATTGACTTTCGGTAAGGCCCAAACTGGGACAGATGAGATGAAATAATCATTGAGCCGATTGTTCTTCGCGAACCTTTCCCAGTTCTCGCTGATCTCATCCACGCACCGCAAAGCAAGAAACTCCAGAGTTGGTGCCTCTGGAGTTTTCTTAAAGCGCGAGGAGATATCGATTACATTCGTCACGGTTCAAATGCCGCCGGTCGAACGGGCTCGAGCTCTTCCATCGTCTCAATGGTGATGAACTTGGGGCCATAAACGGTGTGGACGCTGCCCCACTCAGTGTGATAGCCCATTGGGTTACAGACGATACGGGTTTTCCACAGCGTGGTGTCGATGGTGTCATGAGTATGACCGTGTATCCACAGATGTGGAGCAGCGTCGCCTACTAGGATCGGATCGCAATTCGATGCAAAGCCGCCATTTGCATCGCCGCCAAAACGCGGGTGACAGAGGCGGTATGACGGCAAGTGGTGCGTAGCTACAACAGTCTTGCCCTCAAATGGAAGCTTGAGGAACTCGACAAGCTTTTCCTTCTGTGCCCTGTGTAGAACCTTCATGTCACCAACGGTGAATTTCTTATCACCTAGCTTGATGACGCGGAAGTCATTCAAGTAGCGGCTTACGTTCGCGTGATCAGCTAGAGTTTTTCCGCCATCAGCCCATAGAGTGGTAAAGATGAAGCGCACCCCTTCTAGCTCAATGCACCCAACGCCGCAGCCTGAGAACTCGATTACTCCTTCACCTTCGAAGTAACCACCAAGGGCCGCCATCATATCCATGGTCCACTTTGCCATTTCATGACCATACCATTCATGGTTACCAGGGATGTAGATGATCTTGAGGAAGCGGTCCTTGAGGAACCCAAGGAAGGCAATCAGCTGCTCAGGTTTGGAACTGATGTCACCTGCCAGAACTAGGACGCTTTCTGCATCTCGTGGATCAGCTGGAAGAACGGTCAAGGCGAGGAACTCTTCACGTTGACCTGCCAACCCTTCCAAATGCAGATCGCTCGCCACGCGAATGTATTTTGGTTTCATATCTTATCTCATTATTCAGGAGTATCGCTTTGACACCTCCTGGTGCAAAGCAAACCACCCGTTCACCTTATGTTTAAGTTCAACAATAGCACCTGGATTTTCAATGTGACTTATGACTTCTATGACTGCCTGTGCAGCAGCATCTTCTTTGCGAATCGCGTTACGCCTTTCGGCATAAACAGAGAAATCATATAACTTCACATTCCACCTCCCTTGAACATTTCAAGAGTATTTATGGGGTCTGCGGTTTAAGTCTTATCCCCTACTACACTTTCTTCAGGTGCTGGTTCAGGTGCTGGTTCAGGTGCTGGTTCAGGTGCTGGTTCAGGTGCTGGTTCAGGTTCAGGTGCTGGTTCAGGTGCTGGTTCAGGTGCTGGTTCAGGTGCTGGTTCAGGTGCTGGTTCAACATATTCCCTTATAAGGCCAGCGCCCTCAATTATCCCTCTGTCACCTATCCTCATTCGCTGTACGCGAGCTTGAATCTCTTGTTCTGCATGTGCCTTGAGCTGCGGGTCAAGCCCGTCAAAAACAGAAAGGGCCCTCATTATCTTATATGAGGCTTGTCGGATCATGTCATTGTACTTGGCGCGATTCATGTTTTGCCTTTACGCTTGGTGGGTTTTTCAGCCGGCTTTGGCTTTTCATAGAAGATGTTCATCTTGAAGATTACTGTGTTTGATGCATAGTCAGCGTAGAACTTTTTACCTGGGTTCCTCCATACCTGTTCTTGGTTTGGAACTTCCTCTACCACAAAGGAATAACCAGCGGCACGGTGCTTCTTAATGCTCATCTTCTTAATGATTGCTAGCGCGTGGGGCAAACTAATGAAGTAAGTTATGAGAGGTTTTTTCATACGAACAGAGCCCCGCCTACGGCGGGGCTCTTTCCCTTCGGAGGCGGTGGTTTACATGGGAATCATGTTACGACCCTTGAAGATAAACTCCAGGTCGATGTCATCGGGAATTTCCACGATCTTGTCGTCGCGGATGTCTGTGATAGTTGGGAAGCGAAGCGAGGCGATCGCCTTCGACTTGCTAGTCGAGACCTCCTGGAAGGAGAGCACAGCCGTCTTGCCGACGAAGCTCCGCAGGTCGGCCAGGATTTCATGACGCAGCGGCATCGGCGAGTCGTCGCTCGGTTTGTCACGGAAGCCCGAACCGACCGCCGTCACGAAGAACACTTTGTCCTCGGTCCAGCCAGCGACGATGGCGCCGCCGATCGTCTTTTCCAGGCGTGACTTCGGCCGACCGTAGTAGAAGCCGAGGATGCGTGCATCGGCTGGATAGAAGCGTTTGACCTTGCACCATGCCATCGAGCGGTCCCAGGTGTAGACTGCATCGAGCTGCTTCAGGATCAGGCCTTCTTGATTGTGCACGTCGATGACGTGGTTGCAGTACTCCATCATGTCCTTGTAGTCGGTCACGATGCGGCCTTCCGAGAGGATGACCTTCTTGGTGTCGGTCAACAGGTCCGCGAGAACCTCGCGGTTCTGCTTCATCGTGATGTCGGTCTTCTGCGCGATCCACTCGTTCAGCGGCATCATGAAGAAGGCGCGCAGCTTCATGTTGCCTTTTGCTGCGTCGTTGCCGGACTTCTTAGCGTTGATGGTCTCGGTAAAGTTCGAGGCGAAGGCTTCGCCGTCCATGATGAAGTCGTAGCCGATTGATGCGCGAATTGCAAGGAGTTCATCATCGAACAGGCCGTTGAGGTGTTCAGATTCCTTACCACTGCGTGCGCGGTATTCCACCGGCTGGCTTTCCTTCACGATCGCGATCGTGCGTTGACCATCGTACTTGAAGTCGGCCTGGCAGGGAAAGGTGATGTATTGCTCGAACTCTTCGGCGTCCTCGCACTTGTCAGCAAGCATCACCTCAAAGGTTGGGATACGATCCTTCGGCCAGACCTTGTTGAAGGTATCTGCCGAGAAGCCGGCACGAGGGTCTTTGTCGAGGACTCGCTCAAGAAAAGAAGCAGTTTCTTTGGTGAAGTCGCTAAGGATCGAAGTCACAGTGCGCCGAGCTTCATCACCAGTGATTTCACGAGCAGCGAGGGCATCGCATGCGATAAAGAAGCGATCGAGGTCGCCGTCAGTATCCGCGTAGTGTTTCGGGCGATCAAACTTCTTGACGCCGAACACCTTGTACGGGTCCATTGCGTACCGCATCAGACGACGACCATTTTCGTCAAGCTTTACAAGGGCACCTTGAATCACCTTCTTCGAGCCGGCGCCGTTTGCGTCTTGGCATTCCTTGAGGACATCCACGAAATTCATATTCACTCCAAAGTTGATCTTGTAAGGTTATTATACCACATAGACCTTAGAGTGTACACTCATTTGCAGAGATTACATGTTGTCAAACAACGTCTCGAGAACCGATTCCACCAGTTCAGTGGTGAGGATCATGCCGTGTTCGCCAATGCACAACATAATAAGGTCTTGATCGCTCAGGTGGGCCAGAGTGTTCTCGACGTCATCTAGTTCCTCAGGTGTGTACACGCTGAGCGTCGCCAACATCTGGTTGATGACTTGTTCTTCGGTTGTGAGACGATTGATGGCGCCATTGTCGTAGGCGATGTGCTTTGCTGCTTCAATGATGTGTGGTCTCATGATTTTTACAGTAGGTTAGGTGATAGACGACTGGGTTTACATAAATGCACCGCTTTTAGCGTTAAGCGTCGCTTCAGCACACGAGACCAGGTACGCGTTCTCTTTGTGCGAATCGATAAGGGTTTGTCGCCGCGCCGCCGCGTACTCGATGTGCTTTGCGACGTTTTCTTTAAAGTCCCCCTCCGGCAGATCGTGGTATCGAGCTGCAAGCTTCATGATCAGCTCGTCGAAGCGCTTCAACTTCACGACGTTTTCACGGTGAATTTTAAGAACGTCTTCAAGGCGTTGCTCCGGCGTCTTAATTCCCAGGGCTTTCATCACAAACTTCTTGATCATGATTATGCCTTTTCGCAGAGGTTTGCAAAGACAGTCCAGTTGGTGCCGGCGCGAGCACCGCCGACTTGAATACCTTTGATCGAGGAGAGGTCACGGGAGAAGCCCGTGATCTGGATGGTGACGATACCGCCCTTGCGAGGACCTGCATCGAACTTGACCATGTCGTTGATGCGGAACTTCATGGCGTTCTCAGCAGCGCTGACTTTCTGTTCGGCATTCAGATGTGCAACCAACAGCTTGTTCAACATCCGGCGATCTTCGAAAGGCAGGGTTTCGATTTGGGCCATGATCGACTTGATGGTTGGGTTCATTTTGATTTCCTTCAGTATTGGTTGGTATATGATTATTATACACTAACCTGGAAAATTGTACACTGTTATTGCAAATTTCTAAATGCCTGGAGAGGTCTGCTTACTCCTTGTACTCGTCGGTCATTTGTCTGGAGACAGTGCCGCGTCGATGAAGCTGCACAACGCCGCGTGTGCAGCTTCAGCCTGGGACGATCTATCGTAATGGAGAACGACTCTCGATCCATCGGGACCATGCGTCATGATGCTGCTCAGATAGCCATCGTGCAGGTCTGGCTGTGCGCCTTGCTTCGCTCCGGTAGCTTGCTCGACTGACGCCTGTGCCGGAACAACCTCGCCAATAGCACGGACGGCGGCTGCTATCTTGTAGCGCCAATCACCGTGCTCCTCGAATGCGGCCTCAATGGCTTCTCGAATCACCTTCGGCACCTGTGCGCCTTGCTTCGCTGATTGAGTGGTGAGAGACGAAAACTCTCTGCGCAAACTAGCCCCGATGTCGAGTATTTCGCCGGGGGCGTCGTATTCGCAGCCATCCCACGACTGCGCAATACGCTCAAGTTCCTCGGCTAGCCCTTCAACACCCGATGCCTGCTCGGGGATGGGTGCGAGAAAGTGGCACACTTCGCAAGTCGTGTCTTCCGAGTGGATGTTCAGCAAACCATCTTCTCGCTCGCAGCCTGCTTTGTTCTGTTCGCTCATCTCATTCCCCTTGGTTAAGGCGGTCGGTACGCGTCGATAGTTGATCGATCTGGCGTACTGACCTTCTTCTTGTCGTCCTTAGGCAGTTACCGCCTCAGCTTGCGGCTGGGTTTCTTCGGTAGTTGCTGCCGTTGCATCTTTGACCAGGGTTTCTGCTTCGGTATCGCCTTCAGCTTTCGGATCAACTTGCGGCTGATCGGCCGGCGAGACGTAGACTTCAGCGTAGATCGCGTCTTGCACGCGCTTCAGCAGGGCTTCCATGTCGAGGGCAGCCAGTTCTGCTTCAGTACCGGCTTTGACGTGAACACCGTGGGCGACCAGTTTGTCCTTGTCGCTGACCACGCCGGCGAGAACCGCGTTCAGCCAGGTGTTGCCGAAGCTGTAGCGCTGACGTTTTTCGCGCTGGATCAGGTATTTCGGCAGGGCTTTCGGTGCGGCCGGTTCGACGGTCGCGGTTTGAGCCGTGGCGCCGGTGTTGGCGTCGTCGGTGATGACGGTTGCGGCGTTGGCTTGATCGATTTCGGCTTTGGTTGCTGCGGTCGCGGTGTTGGTCATTTCATTTTCCTTGTTTTCGTTGATGGTCTTTGCTTTGGCTGCGGTGGTTTTTGCTGCGGTTTCGATTTTGGTAGCCATTTTAAAATTTCCTTCAGTATTGGTTGGTATAGATGTATTATATTCCAACCGACGCTGAATGTACACAACTTTTTCACTATTTGCATGATTAAATCACCGTAAGGGTTCGTCAGTTCTGTCTAACATCTACACCTAAAAGATAGCCTATAGCGTACTTCGTTTCATACTTCCTCGCATCACGTGCAAGGTGGATTGTTAGGTTTCCATGAATACTCCGTTTGATTGAGGCATGAAGTTCTCCAGTTTCAGCGTCCCATACCTCAGCAAACCTTGAACCATAGTGATTGATCTGCATGTGCGCAACGCACAGCTGCACTGCACGGTTTGCGTTCTTTGAGTGAATGATTTTAGGTTTCTTTCCTTCTATGTAGTATACGGTTTTAATTCCAGTTTCTGCTTGTCTCATTGACATGATAACCCCTTAAAACAGAACTAGCGAAGTTACCTGTAGGTAACTTCGCTAAACTAAGCGACTATGAACTGGCGTGTTGCTTAGTGATGAGCGCCTTGGTTGGTCTGTTCTTCGGCATCGCGCAGTGCCGCCGCGACCATTTCGATCAGTTCCTTCAGTTCCTTGTTCGCCAGGTCCTTCGTGGTTCCAAGGCCCATTGCATCGGCCTGCGCAACCAGTTTAATCTTGTCCTTCACTTTGCCTTCCAGCACGTTGGCGTTCCAAACCGGGCCGAAGGCGAAGCGCTTGCGGTTAGCCTGTTGCGCTACGTACTTCGGCGTTTGTTTTTCCGGAGCCGGCTCCGCCGGCTTAGCGGACGCGCCCTTCGGCAGACTCGCCTTCGGGGTCTCTTTATCGCCATTGCGTTTAGTTGGGGATTTCGAACCTGCCTTGATCGGGGTTGCCATGATGAACTCCTTTATGTACTTAAGGGAAATTTCTTTACACCGGTCGTTAACTTCTGGAACTCTTTCGATATTTCCTTTTTAGTTTCGGTTGGTGTAATTAAATTATATGCTTATAAGCGAATTGCTATATGATGCGCGTCATACAGGTTCACTAATTTTTTAAAGAAATTTCTTAGTAGTCAACCTGTACCCGCTTAGCGGTAAATATAGGATCAAGTTTAAGGAGCAATCATGTCAAAAAGAAAAATCCCACAGCTGGTAGTTGAGAGAGCAGAGGAGCAAGGAAATTATTTTTTCCTATCGGTACTAGAGTTTAGAAATGAAACGTACCTTGTCATTGTTGACAATATTACAGAAGATGGAATTGGCGCCTATGTTCTCGACTTTGCACAACAAGAAGGAATTAACTTAAGGCAACTGATTAGCATAGCTACGTGTTGGTTTTATCGGGGATCGTATAGGTATCCACTGTCATTTGAGTTCTCTAGATTGGGGTTAGCACACTTAACCAATCGCATTTACAAGAACTTTGAGCTTGCGCATGTTACGCGTCTGATTGGAAATGATTTTAGATACGAAATCGCGGCGCCTCCTAAGATTAAGAGGCGCCGCGTGAGCATGATTCCAGCAGGAGTAGAAGTGAAGTTGAAGCGAACAGCTCCAACCCCAATCAGCCGCGATTAAGCTTCATTCAATTTGTACAGATCCATCAACTTTTCTGTCAGCCAATCTTCCGCTGCTTTCTCCAGTTCTGGAGTTCTCTTCCGCATGGTCGAAACTTCGATCATTTGCTGTACGCTTTCATCCAGCATCGACAGCTTCAGCTTCACGTCGTCCAGTGGCACCTCGCCTTGCTTGACTTTACGCAGGTAGTCAGCGTTCGGCCGAGGGAACGTGATCTTACCCGTCTCGAGGAGCTCGATCGCCTGCTCATACACCCGTACTGCGTGCGACAGCGACTTGTAGTCCACTTCTTTTTCGGCTGCAGCATTCGATCGATCACCGAATTGCTTCACCATTTTGACGACCTGCTCGTGGAAGTGTGCTAGAGTGGTCGACTCCATGTAGTTGCGACCGTTCAACTTCAGGCTATTCTGGGGCTTGTTACCACCCATCAGCACCTCGGTCTCGAGGCCAGTAGCTTTCACGAGATGTTCGAGCACGGTTGCTTCGCCGAGGATCGTGTCAAGTCGTGGTTCAGGGATCGAACCAGGCGCAAAGCCAGCGAATGGTTTCACGACTTTATCGACAACGGCTAGTACGGCCTTCGCTGCATTAAGGCGTTCACCCCTCTTCACGTAGTCGAAGGTTTGCTTCATCGCGAAGCCAACCATCGAGTAAACCTCGGCGTTCCCGAAGTTGTCAACGAGCTCCTTTACGAAGTCGTAGATCGGCTTCTCGGACGTGTAGAGGATACCATGTGCAGGTGGCCCGTAGCTCAGGTATGCGTGAGCGATCTCAACTGCGTAAGTTTGCCCTGCGACGAAGTCACGAACGAAGGTCTGAACCGGGAAGAACTCAGTCTCGACGCCATTCTCAGGCATTGATTCTTTCTTAAGTCGGAGGCCAAGCGGTCTTAGGAAGACAAG